>NZ_CAJLKP010000044.1 GCF_905207245.1 uncultured Bacteroides sp.
CAAGCTACAAGTAGCTGCGCTATGTTCCGAAAGGTACTTGTAGCTTGTAGCCCGTAGCTCGTAACTAATTCATAACCGCACAAAGCTCCTCCACCTGTTTCTCAAAGCTATCCCTCATCTTTGCCTTATTCTTCACCACACTCCGGTGATTATAAATCGTCTGCGGAGAATAGAACAGGAGGGTTGCTATCCTGGAACTATCCTTAATCCCCATCCGTATTAAAGCAAATATCCGAAGTTCCGTAGTCAGTATTTCCCCCCGCTTGGGCATAATCTCTTCTCCTTCGCGCAACAGGGAATTGAATTCCTTTATAAAGTTAGGATACAGATTCAGGAAAGCCGTATCGAAGTTCATAAAGAACTCCTTGGCATCCGTGTCCGAAAGTTTGGTTGCATTGGCCAGTCTCAGTAAATCATCCGTTTGCTTTGCCTTTACTTTGCGCTTCACTAAATCCTGATATTTATTCAGTTTATCTATATAGGCGGCACATAAATCCATAAACAGACTCACATACTCTTCGCGCGTATGATTCGTATCTACCAACGCTTTATTCAGATGTTGTAGTTCCTGGTTCATATCCGCCAATATCTTTCTTCGCTTATGCAACTGGTTCATCTGCCGGTAAATATAAACCAGAGAAACCACCAGTCCGATAGACAAGAGACTGATACATATCAACGATCCTTGCAACCGCCGGCTTTTGATAAGATTTTGTTCCTGATAGGAAAGCACGATGGAAGGGAACTTCCTTGCTATTTCGAGCATACGGAGGCGGTTGTTGTAGAACATGGCATCTTCCAGAGAATGGTTTAAATAGCGGTTAGCGCGTGAAACTTCTCCACTTCTGTTCTTGAAGATGTATAGAGCCAGTTCCTGTAAAGCCAGATTCTCTTTCAACGGGCACACCTGGTCGGAGATGGCTGCCATTATCAGGTAATTTTCATATTCTTCCCAATTATTGGTTTGTGAATATACCAATGCCAGTCCGTAAGTCACCATAGCATACAACCGGACATTGACAGGCAATCCCTCCAATGCCTTTTTATAGCAATCTTCCGCTTCGGCATACCTGCGGTGGCGATAGAGACTTTCTCCTTTCCAGTAATGATGCAACGGTGAACCGGCAGGCAGCACACTGATAAGTGAATCCTGATAAAGCATCTCCTTTTCATAATAGCGGGGAGCATAAACTTTATCGTTGGAATATTCGGCCCACATACTGTAAGCCCACTCATAAGCGGCATAATATTCTATCCGCAGTGCGTTGTCCAGTGTACGGCTGTCTATCTGTTCCAGGTTTTGAATGGATTCACTGAAATATCCCGAAGTGGAGAGGAGTATGGAACGGTGGATGATGCTCAGGTTACGATAGGCAGGATTGGAAAGTTTCATAGCCACTTCTTCTTCCCGGTCTACGTAGAGCATCGCCGAATCGAACCGGTAAGTATAATATTCTTCATAAATGGCATTGTACAGCCGGAAACGCTCATCATCTCCCATAGCCGGATAGAGTAAATGCTTGAGACTGTCAATCCGTGCCTCCTTCTGATGTGAATATTGACTGCGCAGTTTCAAGGCAGCTTCCAGCTCTCCGGACAAGTCAACTTTGTTCGCAGCACGGAAAGGCAGGAGTACGAATAACAGAAATAATCCCGATAATAAGCATTTCTTCATAGGGTATATTCATTAAAAGTAGACAAACACAAAGATATTAAAAGTTTCCGGTAAACGGGTACATCTACTTGCTTTTCTAAAATGGGTGCTGGCAAATAATTAATTATAAGCAGTTTATCCTTTGTGTTCCTCTCCTGTCAATCTACCTGGCGGCTACTTGCAGAAACAGTGCGTTATTATACCCCCTAACTTTGCCCTCGTTGAAAGACAAGGAGTGAAATCCTCTCCGGTTCCTTCTTCAGAATGTTTAATTTTAAATCAATGAATATTATGAAAGTCAATCTCTTTTCTTGCGTCATGTCGGCGATACTCTCATTCGCTTCTTCTGCAATGGCAAGCAATCCGGTGGAAGTAAACGACACCATTAGTACAAAGAAATCGGAAGGTAGCGAACGAAATGTGATGCTGAACGCTTCGGATGCCAACAAACCCCGTGAAATTCAAATCGGACTCCCCAGTGAGGATGTGAATGTATATGAGAACGGACTACCTGCCGTATATTCTTCGGCTGTACACAAATTGGCTACTCATTGGCGCAGTGATGCCAGTCTGGGAGAAGTGGGACTGATGAACCCGTCCGAATCTGCCATCACTACCGGAAACATCGCTTACTCGGTGAACGCTTTCTCCAAGTTGGGGCAGAAAGAATTTAAAGGAGTACTGAATTACCACACCAACCACTTCGGTTGGCAAAATGTGGATATGAATGTATCCGGTGGCATTGGCGATCGCTGGTTATATACCGCCAGCATTTATCAGAACTTCGATCCGGGCAGCTTCGCCCCTAAGTTTGAGAACTTCAGCGACCGCACCCAACTCTATCATGCCGGACTGACCCGGTTGTTCAATAACAACCGTGGCAAATTCTCCGTCATCTATAAATTCTCGAAAAGCAATGCGCTCGGTTCGATGATTAACGCAGCTCCCTTTATTTATGTGGGAGATGGCAGTGTGAAAGAAATTCCGGGCTTCAAGCTGGGTACTTCCTCGTATGCTCCCGAAGGTGGACGCTTTCAGTACATGGACGTGATGGATGGTAAGATGAAGAGCGGACGCTTCGGCGATTTCACCGATAATAAGGCGCACGAAGTAGCTATGTTGTTCGACTATACCTTCCGCAACAACCTGAACTGGACACTTAATGCCAAGTTTATGAATGCTCCCGAAGCCAATTATGTAGACTTCGGCGGTAGCAATATCAGCGAAGTAACGGTGGCAGACGGTCTTTTTATGGACGGTTCTAAAGGTGCTTACACCGGATTGGTGGAAGGAAGACGCACTTGGTTGCACTTCGGAAAAGTGAAGAACGTCCTGCTTACTTCCGAACTGAAAAAGAAAGTGGGCAATCACGATATGAGATTAGGATTGAACGAATGGTACTATCATTTGGATTATCATTCTTCCTCTTTCCAATGGATAGGCACCGTCACCGAATACCCGCAGATACTGGACCGTCGGGAAGCCGACGGAAGTACCGATAAGTTCAGAGGCTTCAATGAACTAAGTCCGGAATATACCAAAGGAACTGAAAATAAACTGGCTGCCTACTTCACGGACAACTGGCAGGTCACTCCGAAGTTTAATGTTTATTACGGTGCCCGTCTGGAATACTACCGCATGTCTGCCGACCAGATACCTTACGGACGTTATGCAGGTTTCCATATCGGCGATACCCACCAATATACAGATAATGAAGGCAACGTCCTCTCCACAGAAAAGATAGAACCGCATAAAGTGGTGAAAGATAAGCTGAATTATGCAGCAACCGCACAATTCACTTATAAGATATCAAAGAACTTCGGACTTACAGCCGATGGAACCGTTGCCACCCGCTTCCCCCGCATCAATGAATATGCCGGAACGGGACCTACTGAGGAGCAGTACAAGCGTGTCACCATCCCTTTGCTGCGTGGCGGATTGTTTTATCATAACAACTGGATGAATTTGACTTCCATGATTACATATATATCCAAGTCGAACAACATCGACCAGCAGAACGTAACGAAACCCGGTACGACGCAATCTAAAACCACCTTGCTGATATATGATATCAAGACTCTGGGTTGGACCACCTCGGCGGAAATTAATCCGTTCAAAGGTTTCCACCTGCACGCCCTGTTCACTTACCAGAAGCCGACTTATAACAACTACTTCATCAAATCTCCCTTTGAAGGAGTGCCCGACTTAAATGCCAATGGCAACATCGTGAAAGAAATTCCGCAGGTACTTGCTGAAATAGATCCCAGCTACAACATTACTCCCGATCTGCGTGTATGGCTCAGCTTCCGTTATTTCGGAAAGACATATGCCAATCTGACCAATGCCCTCTACTTCAACGGTCGTTGGGAAACCTTCGGCGGCGTGAACTGGAAGGTGAACAAGCATCTCGCATTAGGAGCTACGATTGTGAACTTCCTGAATCAGAAGGGAGCCAGCGGTACTATCAACGGCGCTGAGTTGTTGAGCAAGGAAGAAGCCGGAAAGTTCAAGGATCACTATATGAGCGGTAATTATTTGCGTCCGCTCACTCTGGAATTCAGCGCAAGTCTTTCATTCTAAATTATATTTAATCTATTTTTGTAACTAAATTCATCGTACACCATGAAAAATTTACTTGTAACTCTCTTTGCATTCGCATCCCTTACGTATGCCGATGCAGCGGAAAAAGAAACTATCCGCATTTCTACGGACAACACCGACCTGGTGCTCCAGGTAGGCGAAAACGGTCGCTTGTATCAAACGTACTTGGGCGAGAAACTCTTGCATCAGCAGGATTTGCAGAACTTCCGTTGGAATATACATGCCGGGTCGGACGGCAGTGTGAGCAAGCGCGGCTGGGAAGTATATAGCGGCTCCGGTAATGAAGATTATTTTGAACCTGCCATCGCCATCACTCATAATGATGGCAATCCGTCGACGATTCTTTATTACGTTTCTTCCTCATCCAAGTCTGTAGAAGGTGGCACGGAAACCGTGATAAACCTGCGCGATAACCAGTATCCGGTAGACGTGGCACTGCATTATGTGGCCTATCCCAAAGAGAACGTCATCAAGACGTGGAGCGAGATAAAGCATCAGGAGAAGAAACCTGTCATGCTCTCCACCTATGCCTCTACCATGCTTTACTTCAATAATTCCAGCTATTACCTGACCGAGTTTAGCAGTGACTGGGCGAAAGAAGCGCAGATGAGCAGTCAGCAATTGCAGTTTGGCAAGAAAGTGATTGACACGAAGCTGGGAAGCCGTGCTGCCATGCACACTCATCCATTCTTTGAAGTGGGACTGGACCAACCGGTGAACGAACACCAGGGCGATGTCTTGATGGGTACATTGGGCTGGACGGGCAACTTCCGTTTCACTTTCGAAGTGGACAATGTGGGTAATCTCCGCGTAATCCCTGCCATCAATCCTTATGCATCGAACTACGAACTGAAACCGAATGAAGTGTTCATCACCCCCGAATTCATCTTCACTTTAAGTTATGATGGTGCCTCGCAAGGCAGTCGCAATCTGCATGAATGGGCGCGCAACTATAGTCTGAAAGATGGTAAAGGCAGCCGCCTGACTCTTTTGAATAACTGGGAAAATACAGGTTTCAATTTCAATCAGGAGATACTTGCCGAACTGATGAAGGAAGCCAAGCATCTGGGAGTGGATATGTTTCTGCTGGACGACGGCTGGTTTGCCAATAAATACCCGCGTAAGAATGACCATGCCGGTTTGGGCGATTGGGAAGTGACCCACGATAAATTGCCCGGTGGTATTCCTGCCTTAGTAAAAGCTGCCAAGGATGCGGATGTGAAGTTCGGCATCTGGATTGAACCGGAAATGGTGAACCCCAAGAGCGAACTCTTTGAGAAACATCCGGACTGGGCCATTCATTTGCCTAACCGTGAAACGTATTATTACCGCAATCAGTTGGTACTGGATCTTAGCAACCCCAAAGTGCAGGATTATGTATATGGTGTTGTCGAAAACATTATGCAGGAAAATCCCGATGTCGCTTTCTTCAAGTGGGATTGCAACAGCCCCATCACCAATATCTATTCCGCTTATCTGAAAGACAAGCAGGGACAACTTTATATAGACCATGTGCGTGGTATATACAACGTTCTGAAACGTGTAAAGGCGAATTATCCCAATGTACCGATGATGCTTTGCTCCGGTGGCGGTGCGCGTTGCGATTACGAAGCATTGAAGTACTTCACGGAATTTTGGTGCAGTGACAATACCGATCCGGTGGAACGTGTTTATATCCAATGGGGTTTCTCCCAGTTCTTTCCGGCAAAGGCTATGGATGCCCATGTGACGAGTTGGAACAAGGCGACTTCTGTAAAGTTCCGCACCGACGTGGCCTCTATGTGCAAACTTGGCTTCGATATTGGTCTGAAAGAACTTACTGCCGATGAACTGACTTATTGCCAGACAGCGGTAGCCAACTGGAAGCGTCTGCAGAACGCCATAATGGATGGTGACCAGTATCGTTTGGTTTCTCCGTACGAAGGGAATCATATGGCGCTGAACTATGTAAGTAAAGATACAAATAAGGCGGTTCTGTTTGCTTATGACATTCATCCGCGCTTTCAGGAAAAGCTGTTGGCGGTGAAGTTGCAAGGTCTGGACCCGAACAAACAGTATAAAGTGGAGGAAATCAACCTGATGCCTGCTGCAAGTTCCGGGTTGGCAGCTAATGGGAAAGTATATTCCGGTGATTATCTGATGAAAATCGGGTTGGATGTATTTGGTTTAGGGCAAACTCAAAGCCGTGTTGTTGAGCTGACTGCTCAATGATAGGCGGCTGACAAAGTTTTTCTTTCATTATCTTGATTTGCACTGTCATAGTGCAGAATATTCAATAAATTGCACTGTTATAGTGCAATTTATTTTTATATTTGCGATACTAATGCCCTAAAAAATATGGATGATATCGCTATATATTGTATGTCGGGTGGATATAAAAATGTGTTCACGCATGGTGTTCTGAGAGCTTTTAAGGAGAAAGGATACAATGTTTACTTGTTGCTAACTTTACTTTCCCTCTTCGGGCTGGCAGCTTCGTGCGCCCGGCATGAACCCCGTTTCCGTATCGGGGTATCCCAGTGCAGCGACGATGAGTGGCGCCACCAGATGAATAACGAGATGCTGCGCGAAGCACTCTTCTATGATGAAGTGGAAATCGACATCCGCACCGTGAAGGATGATAATGCCCGTCAGATAGAGGACATCCGCAATTTCATTGAGGAAGGGGTGGACTTATTAGTCATTGCTCCCAACGAAGCCGCCCCCATCACCCCGGTAGTGGAAGAAGCATACGACCGCGGCATTCCCGTTATTGTCTTCGACCGCAAGATACTTTCCGATAAATATACCGCCTACATCGGTGCAGACAATTATGAGATAGGAAAAGCGATAGGCCGCTACGTGGTTAATATGCTCCAGGGAAAAGGAAATGTAGTGGAAATATCAGGCTTGACCGGTTCCACATCGGCGATAGACCCACATAAGGGCTTTGTCTCTGCCATTTCCCCTTACCCCGGCATCAAGCTTCTGGGGCGCGAAGATGCCGGATGGTTACGTTCTGAGGCTGGACAGAAGATGGATACGCTGCTGTCGCACTTCCCTCAGATAGATGTGGTGTATGCGCAGAATGACCGGATGGCGGCAGGGGCTTACGCTGTTGCCCGGCAGAAAGGCAGGGCGGGGGAGATGCGTTTCATTGGTACGGATGCCCTGTCCGGCGAAGGATATGGTGTGGAACAGGTGTTGAAGGGCGAACTGGATGCCACATTTATTTACCCCACCGGTGGCGACCGGGTGATACAGATAGCAATGGACATTCTGAATAAACGCGACTTCCCGCGCGAAACGATATTAAATACCTCTGTTGTGGACAGTACCAATGCCCAGATTATGCAGATGCAGACCACGCATATTGCCACCCTTGACGGAAAAATAGAGACGCTGAACGGAAAGATGAATCATTATCTTGACCGCTATGCCACACAGCAGGTGGTGCTGTTTGGTAGTCTGTTAGTGCTCCTGTTGGTTGTTGGTCTGTTGGTTGCCGTTTACCTTTCGCTGCGCACCAAGAACCGCCTGAATCGGGAACTCTCCCGGCAGAAGGAGAAACTCGAAGAACAGAAGCAACAGTTGACGCAACAGAAGGAGCAACTTATCCAGCAAAAGGAGCAGTTGGAACAATTATCCCATGAATTGGAAGCAGCCACTCACGCCAAGCTGGTGTTCTTTACCAATGTTTCTCATGATTTCCGTACTCCGCTGACGCTGATTGCTGACCCCATTAACCAGCTTCTTGCTGATAAATCCCTCGGGGAACATTCCCGTCAGTTATTGGAACTGATGAAGAAGAACGTTAATATCCTTCTTCGTCTCGTCAATCAAATCCTCGATTTCCGTAAAGTAGAGAACGGGCGTATGGAACTCCATCTGGAGCCTTTCGACCTGTTAAGTAATTTTCGTAGCTGGAACGATTCCTTCCGCATGGCCCTGCTGAAAAAGCATATCTCTTTCTCCTTTGAGGCCATGCCCAACAAAGACTTCCGCATCATGGCAGACTGTGAGAAGATGGAACGTATCTATTTCAACCTCTTGTCCAATGCTGTGAAATATACTCCTGAGAATGGAAAGATAACCGTGAAACTGGAAGGCGATGCTACGAGCCTGCGCTTCTCCGTCTTCAATTCCGGCAGTCATATTTCTTCCAAAGAAGTGGATGCCATCTTTGAGCGTTTTTATCAGATAGATGGTCATCAGGCGGGCACAGGCATCGGACTGGCTCTTGTACGCGCCTTTGTGGAGATGCATGGCGGGCAAATCACTGCTCAGAGTGATGAAAAGGGAACGACATTTACCGTCCTTCTTCCGGCTCAGAGCATTTCCCAATATCATCCTACCGTGGTGACACTGCCTGCCGGAGAGACGGAAGTTTCCGCTACGTTAGTAGAAAGCGAGTTATCGGCTGATGAAGAGGAGGCAGGAGCAACGGGACGTCCCACAGTATTGGTTATTGATGATAATGCCGATATCCGTCATTATGTAAAGACGCTGCTCGCCGAAGAATATCAGGTACTGGATGCACCGGAAGCGGCAACAGGCATACGCCTTGCCATGAAGTACGTCCCCGATGTGATTGTTTCCGATGTAATGATGCCCGGTATGGATGGCGTGGAGTGTTGCCGCCGCCTGAAAACGGAATTGCAGACTTGCCATATCCCTGTCATTCTTCTCACTGCCTGTTCGCTCGACGAGCAACGCATACAGGGGTACAATGGAGGTGCGGACTCTTATATCTCCAAGCCTTTCAATTCGCAGTTGCTCTTGTCCCGCATCCGTAATCTGATAGATTCCCGTCGTCAGCTTCGACAGTTCTTCGGTGATAACCAGACGTTGGCGAAAGAGAATATCAGCGATATGGATAAGGATTTCGTTTCCCGTTTCAAGGCTCTTGTGGAAGAGAAGATGAGAGACGCGGAACTGAATGTAGAGGACTTGGGTAAGGATATGGGATTGAGCCGCGTACAACTTTACCGTAAGTTGAAGTCACTCACCAACTATGCGCCCAATGAACTGCTGCGTCAGGCACGCCTTAAAAAGGCGGCTTCTCTGCTTGCTTCTTCGGAGATGACGATTGCGGAGATTGCCTATGAGGTTGGTTTCTCTTCTCCCTCTTATTTCACGAAGTGTTATAAGGAGCAATTCGGTGAAAGTCCTACGGATTTCTTAAAGAGAAAGAATTTATAGCTTTACAGGGGGAGGAAACAATAATAATTGCCTACTTTTGTAGTCTGAAACAGGAATAGATATTTTATGAAATACAATCTTTGTTGCATTGGATATATTACTTTGGATAAAGTAGTTACTCCGAAAAAGACAGTGCACATGCCGGGGGGAACATCTTTCTATTTTGCACATGCCATCAAACATCTGAGTACGGAAGGATTCCAACTTGTCACTGCCCTGGCGGATAGCGAGATGTCGGTGGTGGACGATTTGAGGAAGCAAAACATCGAAGTGAAAGTGCTTCCCAGTGCCCGTTCCATCTGCTTTGAGAATATCTATGGTGAGGATACCAACGAACGGAAACAACGGGTGACAGCAAAAGCGGATCCTTTCACGGTTGAAAGTCTGCAGGATGTGAATGCCCACATTTACCACTTGGGTAGTCTGTTGGCGGATGATTTCTCGTTGGAGGTCATTAAATCTCTTGCAGGTAAAGGTTTGCTCTCTCTTGATGTGCAAGGCTACTTGCGTGAAGTGCAGGGGGAAGAAGTGCTGGCGGTGGATTGGACTGAAAAGGAGGAAGCTCTGAAGTATATCCATATCCTGAAAGCTAATGAACATGAGATGGAAATGCTTACGCAGTGCGCAGACCCTTATGATGCTGCACTCAAACTGGCTGCTTGGGGGGTGAAGGAAGTTTTATTGACTTTGGGAGATAAAGGCTCGCTTATTTACGTGGACAATCGTTTTTATGAAATTCCTGCCTATCCGGTAGAGAACGTGGCGGATGCCACCGGTTGTGGGGATACGTATATGGCTGGTTATTTGTATATGCGTAATAAAGGTGCTTCTTATCAGGAGGCCGGTTGCTTTGCTGCCGCTATGTGTTCGGTGAAGTTGCAAAGCTATGGTCCGTTCAGTGGAACGGAAGAGGAAGTTCTGGAACTGATAGGAACAGTTATCAGTCAATAATATCAATCAAATAGTATCTCAAATTCCTTCTCCCGGAGAGGAGGGAAATTTGAGATACTACAGTTTACAACAATACTTGCTTATTTCAACATCTGCGGCAAGTTTTCCCTTCCCCAGAAGTAATAGACAGCCAGACCTATCCAGCTAGTCAGCAATACAAGGATGGCAACCAATAGTTTTTTCACTCCATCCACATTCCATCTCATAATTTCGAGTACAGCCTTTATGGCAAGTACTACACCGATGACCCAAATGATAAATCCAATCATAATGTTCGTTGTTTAAATTTGATTTAGAAACAAATAAAGGCTACAACCGGTTCGCGGTGCAGCCTTTATTTCTTAGAGTTTATTATTTCTTATTTCAATAATTGAAATTATTCGGCATCTGCACCCCAGTTTCCTTTAGACAGACGCTTGTAGCTGTTATAACGCCATTTAGCATTGTCTTCGGCAGCCTGGAACAGTTCAGCGGCTTCCGTAGGATATTGTTTCATTACAGAAGAGTAACGAACCTCGCTCTTCAGGAAGTCCTGGAAGCCAGCCCAATCCGGTTCTTTGCTATCCAACTGGAACGGATTCTTGCCTTCAGCTTCCAAAGCCGGGTTGTAACGCCACAAGTGCCAGTAACCGCACTTAACAGCCTTTTCTTCCTCAGCCTGGCTCTTACCCATACCTGCCTTCAAACCGTGGTTGATACACGGAGCGTAAGCGATGATGAGTGACGGTCCGGGATATGCTTCAGCTTCGCGGATTGCTTTCAGAGTCTGAGCCTGGTCAGCACCCATAGCAATCTGAGCTACGTAAACGTAACCGTAAGTAGTAGCCATCAAACCGAGGTCTTTCTTACGTACACGCTTACCGGCAGCAGCGAACTTAGCGATAGCACCCACCGGAGTAGCCTTAGAAGACTGACCACCTGTGTTAGAGTAAACCTCAGTATCCAGAACCAGGATGTTAACGTCCTTACCGCTGGCGATTACATGGTCGAGACCACCGTAACCGATATCGTAAGAAGCACCGTCACCACCGATGATCCACTGGCTGCGTTTTACTAAATATTGAGTCAAGCCTTTCAGTTCCTTGCTGATCGGGCAGCCGGCAGCGATGCCTTGCTCGATGATAGCCTCGATCTGAGGTGCAAGTTCTTTAGTCTTGTCTGCATCGTACATGTTTTCAATCCATGCTTTCAATACTTCCTTAGCTTCAGCAGGAGCATTTTCGCCTTCAAGGATCTGGTTGAACAGTTTCACAATACGGTCACGCATCTTTTCGTTAGCGAGTTCCATACCCAAACCGAATTCACAGAAGTCTTCGAACAGTGAGTTAGCCCATGCAGGACCTTGACCTTTTTCGTTCTTAGTATAAGGAGTAGAAGGTACTGAACCAGAGTAGATAGAAGAACATCCTGTTGCATTAGCTACCATTTCGCGGTCACCGAACAACTGAGTGATCAACTTCACATACGGAGTTTCACCACAACCGGAGCAAGCGCCTGAGAATTCAAACAACGGAGTAGCGAACTGAGAGTTCTTTACGTTAGCCTTAACGTCAACCAGATGTTGCTTGCTTGCTACCTTTTCAGCGCAGTAATCCCAGTTAGGAACTTGGTTCAACTGGCTTTCCAGATGTTTCATAGTCAAAGCCTTGCCACCCTTCTTCGGATTACCCGGACAGATGTCGGCACAGTTACCGCAACCCAGACAGTCGAGAACATCAACCTGGATACGGAATGTCATACCGTCGAATACTTTACCTACAGCTTTCAGCATCTCGAAGTTTGCACCCTTCTGCTCTTCAGCATCCAGAACGAACGGACGGATAGAAGCGTGAGGACAAACATAAGCACACTTGTTACACTGGATACAGTTTTCAGCATTCCATTCGGGAACGAAAGCAGCTACACCACGTTTTTCGTATTTAGCTGTACCTTGATACCAAGTACCGTCTTCGATGCCCTTGAATGCAGATACCGGCAGCAAGTCACCATCTTGTGCGTTGATCGGACGAACTACTTCGTTGATGAATGCAGGATCGTTGTTTTCAGTCTTAGCGTCGTCAGCCAGATTAACCCAAGCAGGATCAACAGTCAATTGCTTGTATTCACCACCACGGTCAACGGCAGCATAGTTCTTGTTTACGATATCTTCACCCTTCTTACCGTAAGACTTCTGGATGAATTTCTTCATCTGTTCTACAGCCAGGTCAACAGGAATTACACCTGTGATACGGAAGAATGCGGATTGCAGGATTGTATTGGTACGGTTACCCAAACCGATTTCCTGTGCAATCTGAGTTGCGTTGATATAGTATACAGAGATATTGTTCTTAGCAAAATACTTCTTCACGCGGGTAGGCAGGTTCTTAGCCAGTTCTTCGCCTTCCCAGATTGTATTCAGCAGGAATGTACCGTTCTTGCGCAAACCACGGGTTACATCATACATGTGCAGGTAAGCCTGAACGTGGCAAGCCACAAAGTTCGGAGTGTTTACCAAGTATGTAGAACGGATCGGAGTATCACCGAAACGCAAGTGAGAACAAGTGAAACCACCTGACTTCTTAGAGTCATAAGAGAAATAAGCTTGGCAGTGTTTGTCGGTGTTGTCACCGATGATTTTTACAGAGTTCTTGTTAGCACCTACCGTACCGTCAGCACCCAGTCCGTAGAATTTAGCTTCGAACATGCTTGCGCCGCCCAATGCGATTTCTTCTTCCTGAGGAAGTGAAGTGAAAGTTACGTCGTCTACGATACCGATAGTGAAGTGGTTCTTCGGCATCGGCATAGCCAGATTCTTGAATACGGCAATGATCTGAGCAGGAGTGGTATCCTTAGAACCCAAACCGTAACGACCGCCTACGATTACCGGAGCATCCGCTGCACCATAGTAACAGTCTTTTACATCGAGGTACAACGGTTCGCCGTTGGCACCCGGTTCCTTCGTACGGTCAAGAACTGCAATAGTCTTAGCAGTCTTAGGCACAGCAGCCAGGAAGTGCTTAGCAGAGAACGGACGATACAGGTGTACGGCAACCATACCTACCTTTTCGCCATTAGCTACCAAGTGGTCGATAGCTTCGCGGGCAGCCTCAGTTACAGAACCCATAGCGATGATAACGCGTTCTGCGTCTTCAGCACCATAGTAATCGAACAAGCCGTATTTACGTCCTGTGATTTTAGAAATTTCATTCATGTATTCTTCTACAATAGCAGGAACTGCTTCGTAGTAGTTGTTGCATGATTCACGGTGCTGGAAGAAGTGGTCGGGATTTTCAGCCATACCACGGGCAACCGGATTCGTCGGATTCAATGCACGGGCACGGAATTCAGCCAAAGCTTTCTGGTCGATCAGCGGAGCGAGATCTTCGTTCTCCAGCATTTCAATTTTCTGGATTTCGTGAGAAGTACGGAAACCGTCGAAGAAGTTGACGAATGGTACACGAGCTTTGATTGTTGCCAGATGAGCAACACCTGACAGGTCCATAACTTCCTGTACAGAACCTTCTGCCAACATAGCGAAACCAGTCATGCGGGTTGACATAACGTCCTGGTGGTCACCGAAGATACACAAAGCGTGAGAAGCCAGTGTACGGGCTGATACGTGGAATACGCAAGGCAGGAATTCACCGGCAATCTTGTACATATTCGGAATCATCAGCAACAGACCTTGAGATGCAGTGTAAGTAGTTGTCAGTGCACCGGCTTGCAATGAACCGTGAACAGCACCTGCAGCGCCGCCTTCCGATTGCATTTCCTGTACCAATACTGTTTCGCCGAAGATGTTTTTGCGTCCTGCGGCAGACCATTCGTCTACGTACTCAGCCATCGTAGAAGAGGGAGTGATGGGGTAGATAGCAGCTACTTCTGAGAACATATACGAAATATGCGCAGCAGCCTGGTTACCATCACAAGTAATGAATTTCTTCTGTTTAGTCATAACTAAATTGAATTATTATTAAGTGAATAAATCTCAATATAAAAAGCCGAACATCCAGAGTGGAATCTGATTCCCTCTTCCTATTTCTGCTTTGTGCAGGGCGTAGGTGACGCTGGGATTGTTCTTAATCTTCATTCCTTCCGGACAGATCTTGAAAGGCATCACATCGTCCACCAGGAACGACATATTCTTGTCGCCTTTGTTCACTTTATGGTCTTTCCACAAGGTGTTGACGAAGAAAGTGTCCAGTACGTCCTGTTCTTCCACTTTCACGGGATAGATGGAATACATCAGGTTGGAGTTGTGCATCATTATCTTCGATGGTTTCTTGGGGAATTCTTCTCCCTTGGGATATACCATATTAATAAGACGTGCATCTGCCAGATATTTGATGTAGTTCATCACCGTAGCGCGGGAAGTCTGTATATCGTTTGCCAATTGGCTTACGTTCGGAGCTTTTGGTCCGTCCACTGCCAGCATATAGAGCAACTTCTTTATTTTCGGAAGGTATTTCAGCTCTATTTGTTTAACAAGCAGGATGTCTACTTCTACCATCATATTCATGGTTTTCAGCAGATTTTCCGAGAAGTTGCGCTTCTCCAGAAAGAAAGGATAGAAACCATGATGCAGGTAATCCTGCAAATGATCCAACGGGCGCACCTTAGAGAGGATGCCTTTGGCTATCTGTTCGTGATTACTCAGAATCTCTTCCAGTGTATAAGCGCGGAACTTCATTCCGGTTTGCAGGTTCAGATATTCACGGAAAGAGAAACCACGCAGGTTGTAGCTCTTCACAATGTCCCGCAGTTCCAGATTCTCTTCTTTCAGTCGCATTACGGACGAACCGGTGAATACGATTTTGAGATTTGGAAAACGGTCGTAGCACATACGCAACTCCCGGCTCCAGTCCGGATGCTTGAATACCTGGTCTATCAACAATACTTTTCCACCGCGGCGCTGAAATTCATAGGCGAAGTCAACGATGCTGAAATAGGAAAAATAAAAGTTGTTCATGTTGATGAAAAGGCAGGAGCGGTCGGTGCCGAATTTCTCTTTAGCGTATTGCAGCAGAAACGTGGTTTTACCTACACCACGCGTTCCTTTAATACCGATAAGACGGTCGTTCCAGTTAATCTCATCCATGAGGTCACGGCGAACAGGGGCATTGGTATGCTCAACAAGATAGGCGTGTGTGCGGTAGAATGCTTCCATGCTGTTAAATTCGGTTTATCGGGCGACAAATATACGTCTTTTTTATAGAATTGCAAAGTAGAGATGGCAAATATTATGTAAATTTGCACCCTCAAATCTAATTAAGAACAATATATTGTATGAAACTCTACGTATTTAACCCTGACACAGACATGGCAATGGCTAACAATGAAGAAAACTATATGGCTCCCGCTTCTGCCCGCCGTATGGCTCAGGATCTTGCTATATTACCTATCTGGTATGCTCAGCCCGGCAGTGCAGTACTTGCCCCTTCAGCTTATAATGCTGATTTCCTGAAGATGATGAAGAATGTGTTTTCGCTCTCTGTACAGTTGGTTACCGAACCGGAGTTGCCTGATTACGCAGAATCTCAGATTATGCCGTGGGGATGGAATCCGGCTTTTCGTAAGCGTATGCTGAAGGGTGGCATTGTAGAGTGGAAACTACCGACGGCGGATGAACTTTGTGAGTATCGTGGGTTGTCTTCCCGTATCCACACAATATTCCTTTGTCTTATTTTTGATGTTCATAAAGTGGACTATGTTTGTGGGAAACACCGTCTGGTGGAAAGGAATGGAAAGGAGGAGTTCTCTGATGCGGTAGCTAAAGGCTTCGGTGAAAGTTATGTCTTTAAGTCGGTGTGGTCGGGTAGCGGAAAAGGATTGCGCTGGTGTCGCCGTGGACTTACAAAAGCTACCACCGATTGGTGTAAACGTGAATTGGATGAGCATGGGGCTATCATTGTGGAGCCTGTATATAATAAGGTGGGGGATTTTGCTATGGAATTCTATTCCAACGGCCAGGGAAAGATACTTTTCACCGGTTATTCACGGTTCATTACCAATGAGCAAGGTGCTTACCATGGCAATATCCTGATTTCGGATGCGGAGGTAGAACAGTGGTTACAACAATATGTTCCTTTGCAGGCAGTGGTAAATATACGCGAGTGCCTGCAGAAAGGGCTTGAGACTATTTATGCTGAATCGTACACTGGACCTTTGGGTGTGGATATGATGGTTTGCCGACAGGAAGGCGAACATCCATATGCCATCCATCCACATGTTGAAGTCAACGTGCGCATGACGATGGGAATTGTTGCGCACCAACTTTACAAAAATTTCGTTGCTCCAGGCAGCGAGGGCTTTTTTTCTATTGATTATTACCCTTCTAATGAAGCGCTACGGGTACAGCATGAGCAGGATACAAAGGATTATCCTCTGATAGTGGAGAACGGCAGAGTGGTTTCCGGTTATCTGGCTTTGACGCCGGTTACTCCTCAAAGCAGGTATAGAGCTTACATGCGGATATAGCCGGAACTTTAAGATTTATCTGCACGCTTCGCTCTCGTTGCCGCAACGGTCCACGGCGGTGACTGCAAAGTATTTCTTTGCAGTCCACAAACGAATGGGAGCATAGGTATATTCTGTTCCCTGTACACGCTGAGCAATGATATTTTCCGGGTTAGATGTGTCTACCGGATGGGTATCTGAGCCGTAGATGACGTAAGTCGGCACATTGCGCTTATCATTATCCGTGGACGGCATCCAACTCAAATGGGTATATCCATCCGGTTGACGGGTGACAATGAGGTGAGTGGGAGCTGTAGGTGGTACATTGTCTATCCAGGGCATGGCGGGTTGCATGGCAGGGGCGGTGTAGAAGTCCTCTTCCAGTGCGTCGTACAATCCTTGTGTGTTGTCCATCAGGTATTTCGTGCGATAGTGAGCTTGTCCTGCCAGTTTATGGGCACGGATAAAGTTCATCTGACGTTCCACCTCGTCCAGCGTCCAGTTGCCTTCGCTGGGGTCGAGGAAATAGATGCCCAGACCGGGAATGATTTGACGTCCGTTGCTCTGTTCCTGCCAGTCGAGAACGAAAGGATAAAAATGATTGCCACGGAAGTAGAGCATTGGGTATATCTGGTCTTGAATGCCCTCGCCCAACCAACCTTGCGCATCTTGATAAACAGCGTGGAAAGCATTCCAACCTCGGGAGGGATAGCGGGAAGTATCACGATATTTGCCTACGGGGCAGGTGCTTACTTTTACCCAAGGTTTCAGTGCTTTCACACCTTTATAGAGGTGGCGGACTATTTCAGTAATGTTGTCACGACGCCATTGGGCAAGGTCGCGGCCTTTACCATATTTGCGGAAATCGTAACTGTCGGGAAAGCGCGGAGCATTCTCCGGATAGCGCAGGTAGTCGAAGTGAACACCATCCACATCGTAGTTCGTCACTACTTCACGAACAAGGCCCATCAGGTATTCTTTCGTGTCCGGATGTCCGGGATTGAGAAAATATTCCCGTTTATAAGGCACACAGATAGATGCTTTCTTTTTGGTAACGGATTCTTTGCCCAAGGCAGTGACATGTTTGCGGTTACCCAGTGGAATAGCCACCATCCAGGCATGGCATTCCATACCGCGTTTATGGCATTCTTCTACGGCGAAGGTCAACGGGTCGTATCCGGGGTCTCCACCGGCTTTTCCGGTCAGGATGGAGTTGAAAGGCTCTATCTTTGAACGGTAGAGCACGTCACCGCGTGTACGTGTCTGAAACAGAACAGTGTTGAAGTTGGCGGCTTTCAGCCGATCCAGTATCTCGATAAGCTCTGCTTGCTGCTTTCGGATGCCTTCGGGGGTAGTGGCGCGGGAGCGGGGCCAGTCCAGTCCATAGACGGCAGTCACCCAGGCGGCGCGTACCTCGTATTTGGGCGGATGGGCAGGTGTTTCACCGGCGGATTGCGCAGCAAGGGGCAGGATAAATGTTATGAATAGTATAGTAAGTAATAGCTGTTTCATGATATGATGGATTTATATATCTGTCATTTACTTCTTTTTTTCTGTTATTTTTAGCGGCGAAGATAAGTAAAACACTCGAGAAAGTTGTGCAGTTTCCTAAGAAACTGTTACATTTGTGACCATTAAAATTAATCAATTGACACGCCATGATTACATTTACGCTCTGCCTGCTGGCGTTGATAGCCGGCTATTTTCTTTACGGGCGTTTTGTTGAACGGATTTTCGGTCCGGACGATCGCAAGACACCTGCTCTGACTAAGGCTGACGGAGTGGACTATATTCCTCTGCCCACTTGGAAGATCTTCATGATACAATTTCTCAATATTGCCGGACTGGGACCGATTTTCGGTGCTATCATGGGGGCCAAATTTGGAACTGCATCTTATTTGTGGATTGTACTTGGTAGTATCTTTGCCGGTGCTGTTCATGATTATCTGGCGGGTATGCTCTCCCTGCGTAATGGTGGCGAAAGCCTGCCGGAGATAATAGGTCGCTATCTGGGGATGACTACCAAACAGGTGATGCGTGGTTTCACCGTGCTGTTGATGATATTGGTGGGAGCTGTTTTCGTAGCCGGTCCTGCTGGATTACTGGCTAAGTTGACACCTGCTTATATGGATGCTACTTTTTGGATTATTGTAGTGTTCGTCTACTATATTCTTGCCACCCTGTTGCCTGTCGATAAGATTATTGGCAAGATATATCCGCTTTTTGCTGCCGCACTGCTGTTTATGGCTGTGGGCATATTGGTGATGCTCTATGTGAAGCACCCCGTCTTGCCGGAAATCTGGGACGGATTGCAGAATACGCACCCCGATGCTGCCGCACTTCCCATCTTTCCTATGATGTTCGTCAGTATTGCCTGTGGTGCTATCAGTGGTTTCCATGCTACGCAAAGCCCGTTGATGGCACGTTGCATGACGAGCGAACGCCACGGTCGTCCCGTGTTCTATGGTGCCATGATTACCGAGGGCATCGTTGCCCTGATATGGGCTGCTGCTGCCACTTACTTCTTCCATGAGAATGGGATGGGTGAAAATAATGCTGCCGTAGTGGTAGATGCCATCACCAAAAACTGGCTCGGAACTGTGGGCGGTGTGCTTGCCATACTGGGTGTGATTGCTGCGCCCATCACCAGTGGTGACACCGCTTTCCGCTCCGCCCGTCTCATTGTGGCGGACTTCCTGGGGATGGAACAAAAGTCTATGCGCCGCCGTTTATATATATGTATTCCGATGTTTCTCGTCGCTATCGGTCTGTTGCTTTACAGTCTGCGCGACAAAGAGGGCTTTGACATGATTTGGCGTTACTTCGCATGGACCAACCAGACGTTGTCCGTATTTACGCTTTGGGCGATAACGGTCTATCTGGTGCGTGAGAAGAAAGGACGCTATTATTATGTGACCTATCTTCCGGCTATATTTATGACGGCTGTTTGTACAACATACATTTGTATAGCTCCCGAAGGATTCGGGATGAGGGCTGGATTCGCTTCCTGCATTGCTATACTGTCTGGCTCAATAGCTGTAATCTGGTTCAATATCTGGTATTTCAAGACAACTAAAAAACTTTGATAATGAAGAAATTCAAGAAATCTACAAGCATCACGCTTGCCTTGCTTATTTATGTGAGTGCCACGGCAGCCTACTTCCTGCCGCGTAACACGGTCATCAGCAATACGGAAAAGTACGTCACAGTTGCGGCGTCCTACGTTATCGTGTTTATCCTCTGGCTTGTGTTACGCAAAAAGGAAGAGTTGCAGCGGAAACGTCGTGAAGAAGAAGAACAGTACAATAACACCAAAAACGATAAGTAACAATGAAAAGATTAGCATTACTCGTATGTCTGCTTGTGGCCACAATGGCTGCTCAGGCGCAGTTTGAAAAAGGAAAGTGGATTTTGAATCCCTCAATTTCAGGTTTAGGTCTGTCGCATAATACAGGGACGGACAAGACTTCTTTCGGCATTGAAGCCAAAGGCGGTGCGTTCTTGCTGGATAATGTGGCATTGCTGATACATGCAGGTGCTGCCTGGAATAATGGAGGTTCGGATACGGATGTCTATACCCTTGGTGTAGGTGGTCGTTATTATTTCAGCAATATAGGTGTATATCTGGGTGCCGACGTCAATGTGGACCGTTGGGACTGGGGAACAAGCGACGACACCAAGTTTTCATTTGGAGCAGAAGCAGGCTACGCTTTTTTCCTGACGAAGACGGTGACGCTTGAGCCTGCTGTGTATTGGAATGTGAACAGTGACCGTTCGGTATTCGGGTTGAAAGTAGGTTTCGGCTTTTACTTCTAAAACTTTTGCTGCTTTCCGCAGTAAATGAAATAAAAGAAACTTCCCTTGTGGACATCTCTGTCGCAAGGGAAGTTTTTTATTGAATTGTTTCATTGTGGCATCTTGATTTTGATTCAGATGCGCTCTGTTATGAACACAATGATACATTGATTATTTGTCGGAATTTATTGATGTCGGTACAGCGTTTTGTAACTTTTTGATTATCAATGTTGTTGAACGGTGCTGTATTCAGTATACGACAGAACCCTATTCAGTATACGATTGAATGGCATTCAGTATACGACTGAATTAGGTTCAGTATACGACTATTCCTGAAGTATGTGCTGTTTGTAAGCAATATGTATCATTATCGGTTTCTTCTTTGGCTCACAGCCTGCAAGGAAGGAGATTAACTCCGCCAATGGGCAATATTCGTATGATATTATTGTTCGTGCAACTTCTCTTGCAGAAACTGTCCCGTATAGCTTGCCGCACATTTCGCCACTTCTTCCGGTGTACCTGCTGCAACAAGGTTTCCACCTTTGTCGCCACCTTCCGGACCAAGGTCTATCACATAGTCGGCACATTTGATGACATCCATATTATGCTCGATGATGACGATAGAGTGCCCACGAAGTATCAAGGCATCGAATGCTTCCAGCAGTTTGCGTATGTCGTGGAAGTGTAATCCCGTGGTTGGCTCGTCGAAGATGAACATGGTAGGATCCGCCTTTTCCTGACTGAGATAGTAAGCCAGCTTTACGCGTTGGTTCTCACCGCCGGAAAGGGTAGAAGAGGACTGGCCGAGTTTGATATAACCCAATCCCACATCCTGCAGTGGAGCGAGTTTCTTCACGATTTTCTTCTGTCCATGCTTGGTGAAGAACTCCACAGCTTGATTGACGGTCATTTCCAGCACATCATATATGTTGACATCGTGGAATTTTACTTCCAGTGTGTCTGCTTTGAAACGTTTGCCGTGACACGTCTCACACTCCAGCACGAGGTCGGCCATGAACTGCATCTCTACGGTGATGGTTCCGTCTCCTTTGCACTCTTCGCAACGTCCACCTTCACTGTTGAATGAAAAGTGTCCGGCACTATAGCCCATCTGTTTGGCAAGCGGCTGTTCTGCCCACAGTTTGCGTATCTCGTCATAAGCCTTAAGATAAGTCACCGGGTTTGAACGACTCGATTTGCCGATGGGGTTCTGGTCTACGAACTCCACATTCCGCAGATTCTGAAGGTCGCCGCCGATAGAGGCAAATTCGCCCGGGCGCTCGCTACATTCATCCAGTTCGCGTTTCAGAGCGCGGAAAAAGATGTCGCGTACCAGCGTACTCTTTCCTGAACCACTGACACCGGTCACCACAGTCATCACATTCAGTGGGAAACGTACATTTACCCCTTTCAGATTGTTCTCTCTCGCTCCGGTCAGTTCTATGTAGTTATTCCACGGACGACGGTGTTCCGGAACGGGAATTTCTTCCTCGCCCAGCAGGTAGCGGACAGTATAACTGTCACTGCCCGACTGCAAATCCTTCATGTCTCCCTGGTAGACCACTTGTCCGCCCAGGCGTCCGGCTTTCGGACCGATATCTATAATGTAGTCCGCTGCACGGATAATCTCTTCATCATGTTCCACAATGACCACCGTGTTGCCCAGTTGTTGCAACTGGCGCAGCACATGTATCAGCTTGTCGGTATCACGGCTATGCAGTCCGATACTCGGTTCATCGAGGATATAGAGCGATCCCACCAGGCTGTTACCTAATGATGTTGCAAGATTGATACGCTGGCTTTCACCACCCGAGAGCGAATTGCTGAGGCGATTCAGTGTCAGGTATCCCAAACCTACATCGAGCAGGAAACGGATGCGACTATTGATTTCTGTTAGAATGCGGGTGGCAACTTCCGTATCGTGTTTATCCAGTTTCAGATTATCGAAGAACGTCTTTAATTCTGTAATGGGCAAGTCCACAAGCTCGGAAATGTTGCGTCCACCCACCCGTACATAACCGGCTTCGGGTTTCAGGCGAGTGCCGTGACATTTCGGACAGATTGTTTTACCACGATAGCGAGCCAGCATCACACGATATTGTATCTTATACTGATTTTCTTGCACCATCTTGAAGAAAGCATTGATACCCTGAAAATAGGGAGTGCCTTCCCACAGCATCCGGCGTTGTTCGTCCGTCAACTCAAAGTAAGGGGTGAAAATCGGGAAGCCGGCTTTCTCGGCACCACGTATCACCATGTCTTTCCATTCGCCCATTACTTCGCCACGCCAGCACACCACGGCGCCGTCGTAAACAGATAGTGAACGGTTGGGCACCACCAGATGCTCGTCAATGCCGATAACCTTACCGAAACCTTCGCACTCAGGGCAGGCTCCGATGGGAGAGTTGAAAGAGAACATCTGGTCGTTCGGTTCTTCAAAAGTGATGCCGTCGGCTTCAAATTTTGTGCTGAAACGGTAGAGACTGGTCGTTCCATCGGCCTGATAGAAACGCAGCAGGCAGGCACCATCTCCCTCGTACATCGCTGTCTCGGCAGAGTCTGTCAGACGGCTGATTGCGTCCTTCTCTTTAGATGCCACCATACGGTCTATCAGCAAGAAAACCGTATCTTTCTCTTCCGGCTGGTATTCATCGATGCGTACCATCTCTCCATTCACTTCGAGGCGGTTGAAGCCTTGCTTCATATCAATATCCAATTGCTGTTTCATCGTGCGCCCTTCGCGCAGCAATATTGGAGTAAGCACAGTATACCTTGTTCCTTCCGGATAACCCAGCATACAGTTTACGATATCTTCAGTGGAATGTTTTTTTACTTCCTCACCGCTTACGGGACTGAATGTCCGTCCGATGCGGGCATACAGCAAACGCAGGTATTCGTAGATTTCGGTAGAGGTGCCGACTGTGGAGCGCGGATTGCGGCTGCTCACCTTCTGCTCAATGGCGATGGCAGGCGGAATTCCCTTTATAAAGTCGCATTCCGGCTTACTCATACGTCCCAGGAACTGGCGTGCATAGCTGCTCAGGCTCTCTACATAACGGCGTTGCCCCTCGGCATACAGCGTGTCGAATGCCAGGGATGATTTACCCGAACCGGATAGACCGGTGATGACGACAAGCTTGTTGCGGGGAATTTCTACGTCTATATTTTTCAGGTTGTTGACGCGTGCGCCTTTGATAAGTATGGAGTTGTTTTTTGTCATAATCAGAGTCACTAAAGTGAATTACAAGCTACAAAGATAATCACTGTCGTTCAAATATGTACAATGATTGGCAGGTTAAGATTTGTTATACTTTTAAATAGTTACTGATATACAAGCAGGAAAAGCATTATTTTTATGCGATTTTTTTAAAACAAACATCCTTATGCGATACCCCCGATTATGCTTCTATGCAACTTTGGTATGCTTGTTCTATTGTTTCGAGACAATCACCGGACAAGAGACCATTGATTTGAAATCATTTGCCGACAGTGCACGGAAAGCTGCTGGCAAACCGGATTTCCTTCCTTTGGGCACGCGCTTTCTGGAACTGGCGAAAGAACAGAAAGACACGACACAAATTGCTGATGCTTATGCTTGCATTGCAAGCCACTATTATGATTTGGGCAATATTGACAGTTTGCGCCTGATTACCTACGAATATATGGACTGGGCCGACCGTTGCCACCGTAATACTGACCGCTATCAGGCATGGCGGCAGTACATTCAGCGAATGACGGAGAAAGGTATGCAGGAGGAGGCAATGCGGGAAACGGAATTGCTGTCTAAGGATGCCGAGAAGCGGAAAGATAAATATGGTATGGCATCCGGAGAGATGTGTATAGGCTATAATCACCGCATATTCGGCCAGAATGTGAAACTTTGTCTGGAATATTATGATAATGCCTTGAAACACTTCGAGGAGGGCAAATACTATCGTGATGCTTATGTTGTATCTCTCAATATTATTCAAACTTATTTGGCACGTCAGGCTTATGCTGATGCCCTCCCTTATCTGGATAGACTGGAACAGTTGAAGAAGGCCACTGAAAATAAAAATTATGGAATAGGGGCGGCTCTGCACATGCGTTATTATCAGTTTCGTGTGATCGGCGCTTTAGGAACAAAGGGTAAAGCAGCCGCAGAATCTTATGTGAAAGAGGCTGATGCTTATTATCGTAAGCATAAAGAGGATATTTCTCCGGAAGGCTGGTTTGGTTACAAAC
The DNA here is from genome assembly GCF_905207245.1 of uncultured Bacteroides sp. GTDB lineage: Bacteria > Bacteroidota > Bacteroidia > Bacteroidales > Bacteroidaceae > Bacteroides. The sequence continues at coordinate 24,842 of NZ_CAJLKP010000044.1, forward strand.
TTATGTGCAGCCAGATATTGGGAGATATACGTACTGCCGTATCTTACATGGATTCGCTGATTGATTATCAGAATTCATTGGGGAATTATTATCCGGGCAATTATCGCCAGAAGGCTATTATGCTGGAACAGATTGGAAATTACAAGGAGGCTTGCCATGCTTTTGCCGAGTATGCTCAGTTGAATGATTCTATCCGTACAGCAGAAATGGATGAGCAATTGAACAAATATACCGCTCAGTTTGAAGTAGACCGTCTGAAGATGGAAAAGTTGGAACTGAGCGATAAGATGAACCGTGAACGCCTGATCATTGTATTTACAGCAGGCTGCGTAATTCTGATCCTGCTTTTACTGGTCACTTACCTTTACGTTCGCACCCTTTCCATGAATAGGAAACTGGATAGTGCCCATAAAGAAATACAGAAGATGAGCCGTATCAAAAGTTCCTTCATTCAACATGTTACGCATGAATTGCGTACTCCGCTCAACTCTGTGGTCGGTTTCTCGGCCTTGCTTGCCGAAGAGGGATTAAATGCCGAAGAAGCGCGTGAATATTCCGATCAGGTGGAGAAGAATAGTTCATATTTGTTGGGACTGATAGATAATATCATTGATATAGCTGATATGGATTCACAGACGGCGGATATGCCTAAAGAAGCGATTGATGTCAATGCCTGCTGTCTTGAATGTATAGATGCATTCGGTGGTAAACAGAAAGAAGGGGTGGAAATTCAGTGGATACCATCTCCGGAGACTCCTGTGGTGCTGACTGTTCGCGCTTGGATGAAGCGTGTGCTTTCTCTTTTGCTGGATAATGCAGCGAAGTTTACGGAGAAAGGCGTAATTTGTTTGCGGTGTGAGGAAGACAAAGCCCATGGCGTTGTACGCTTTATTTTAGAAGATACAGGTATCGGTATCGATTCGCAATATAGAGATACTGTGTTCGAGCGCTTTTTTAAAGTGGATACTTTTACGCCCGGTACCGGACTGGGACTTTCCATCGCTCGTCAGGTAATGGATATTGTAGACGGGAAAATATATCTGGATGCTGACTATACCCAAGGTACCCGCGTCATTGTGGAATGGCCTATTAATAGCAATCACTAAAAATAATGGACTTATAAGAATGAAACTGAGAACCTTTTTATGCGTATGCGCCTTACTCCTTTCTTTGGGAGTTGCTGCGCAATTACAACCTGAGAGATATCCCAAACGTGAATTCCGTGCAGCATGGATACAAGCCGTCAACGGACAATTCCGTGGAGTTCCTACCGAAAAGCTGAAGCAAATTCTGATAAATCAGTTGAATTCCTTACAAGAAGCCGGCATTAATGCCATAATCTTTCAGGTGCGCCCCGAGGCAGACGCATTGTACGCTTCGCAATATGAACCCTGGAGCCGTTTTCTGACAGGTGTGCAAGGCGAGGCTCCAAAGCCTTACTGGGATCCGATGCAATTTATGATTGAAGAATGTCATAAGCGGTGTATGGAGTTTCATGCCTGGATTAATCCTTATCGAGTGAAGACTTCTCTGAAAAATGAACTTTCTCCTATTCATATTTACAGGAAGCATCCCGAATGGTTTGTTACTTATGGCGATCAGCTTTATTTTGATCCGGCATTGCCCGAAAGCCGCAATCATATCTGCAAGGTGGTGACTGATATTGTTTCCCGTTATGATGTGGATGCTATCCATATGGATGATTATTTTTATCCCTATCCTAAACCGGGAGTGGACTTTCCGGATGATGCCAGCTTTACCCGCTATGGCGGTGGTTTCTCCAATAAAGCAGACTGGCGGCGCAGCAATGTCAATGTATTGATAAAGAAAATACATGAGACGGTGCGTGAATTGAAGCCGTGGGTTAAGTTCGGTGTTTCTCCATTTGGTATCTATCGCAATGAGAAGAGTGACCCGTTGGGTAGTAAGACCAATGGATTGCAGAACTATGACGACCTTTATGCCGATGTACTCCTTTGGGCTCGCGAAGGTTGGATAGACTATAATATTCCGCAAATATATTGGCATATCGGTCACCCGGCGGCTGATTATGAGACATTGGTGAAGTGGTGGGCGAAGAATACGGAGAACCGCCCTTTATTCATCGGACAATCTGTAATGAACACAGTGCAGAATGCTGATCCGCAGAATCCATCCATAAATCAATTACCCCGTAAAATGGCGTTGCAGCGTGCTTATCAGACGATTGGCGGAAGTTGCCAATGGCCTGCCAGTGCTGTGGTGGAGAATGCCGGGAAGTATCGCGACGCTTTGATTGCGGAATATCATAAGTATCCTGCTCTGCCGCCTGTTTTTGAATTTATGGATAATGAAGCACCGGGCAAAGTGCGTAAGGTGAAACCTGTATGGACGGCCGACGGATATATCCTGTTCTGGACAGAGCCGAAGTATAAAGATGAAATGAATCGTGCCGTACAATATGTAGTCTATCGTTTTGATGCTAAAGAGAAAGTGGATATCAGTAATCCTGCTCATATCATAGCCATCACACGGGATAATTTCTATAAGTTGCCCTATGAGGATGGCAAGACTAAATACCGCTATGTAGTGACGGCACTCGACCGACTACATAATGAATCAAAAACAGCGGCTAAAAAGGTGAAATTATAAGGAAGATATATTGAGATGTTGCTTTATTCGGGCGAATAGTTATTTGTCCGAATAAAGCAACACTCTTTTAATACAGTATCAGTCCCGCTACTCCGCAGGCCACAATCATCACAATCGGATTGATTTTATATTTTCTGGTTCCCACAAATGCCACCAGGAATATAATACAACTGACAATAAACGCATATATATCTTCTTTGGGCGAACTGAAGTTTTCCGTATTCATCAGCACCAATGCCGCCGAAGCCAAAAGACCCACGACTGCCGGGCGCAATCCACTGAATACCGCCTCTACTGCGGGATGTTTCTGATATTTCAGGAAGAACTTGCTGATAGCCAGCATCAATATAAACGAGGGAAATACTACGGCAACAGTAGCTATAATAGACCCCCAGACATTTCCCGTAGCCGTGAAGCCTACATATGTTGCCGAATTGATTCCGATAGGTCCCGGTGTCATCTGGCTGATAGCCACAATATCCGTAAACTCTTGCGGTGACAGCCACCCGTAGCGAGTGACTACTTCACCTTGTATCATTGAAAGCATGGCGTATCCACCGCCAAAGCCAAACAGTCCTATTTTGAAGAAGGTATAAAACAACTGGAAATAAAGCATGGAAACAGTTATTAGTTATTAGTTATGAATGTGCAGCTCATTTTTAATTTTCAATTCTCAATTTTTAATTTACGAACGTCGTAGCCGTCCGTACAAGTATCCTCCCACTCCGGCAATAATGATGACCCAAATAGGAGAGAAACCGAACAACCAGATAATCAAAGCAGATACCACAGGTATCCAGATGTTGTAGCGGCTAATTTTAGCAGATTTCGCCATACTGAATGTAGGGGCTGCTATAAGCGCAACTACTGCCGGACGAATCCCTTTGAAGATACGCTCTACAATTACATTATCCTTGAAGTTATGAAAGAACATCGCTATAGCAAGTATAATGAAGAATGAAGGCAGAATTGTGCCCAAAGTAGTGACTAAACTTCCACGAAAGCCCCGTAACTTATAGCCGATAAAAATGGAAATATTGACTGCAAGGATACCAGGTGTTGATTGAGAAATAGCGAGTAAATCAATAAAGTCGTCTTTGGCAATCCATTTCCGTTTATCTACAATTTCTTCTTCTATCAGTGGAACCATCGCATAACCGCCTCCGATAGTGAAAACTCCTATTTTAGAAAAGAGGCCGAATGCCTCAAGGTAAATATTCATGTTCTCTTATTTATCGTCATTATTATCTTCTTTCTGTTTTGCATACTGGCTCGGACTGACATTGAAGTGTTTCTTGAATACTTCACGGAAGTACTTCGCGTCACTGAATCCTGTCATTTCTGCAACTTCTGTTATGCTGTACTGCTGCTCTTTCAGTAACTGTGCTGCACGTTTCAGGCGAATCAGTCGGATATAATCCGCCGGGGCCTGGTCGGTCAGAGCTTTTATTTTATTATAGAAACTTGTACGGCTCATATTCAGCAAAGCACAGAGCATTTCTACATTGAGAGCGGCGTTGTCTATATTCTCCTCTACATTCTTTTTGACGGAAGATATGAATTTCCAGTCGAGGTCGGTGGAGCAGTTGAGGCAAGTAGCATCGTCCTCCTCATCTTCCAGGTTGGCATATTTGTGCCGTAACAAGGAACGATTGGTGAGTATATTGGCAATTGTGGCACGCAGAATACCTATATTGAAAGGCTTCACAATGTACTCGTCCGCCCCGGTCTTCAACCCTTCAATGATGTTCCGGTCATTGTTCAGTGCCGTAAGCAGTATGATGGGAATATGTGACGTTTCAATATCATTTTTCAATATGTGGCACAATTCGTCTCCGCGCATTTCAGGCATCATGATATCCGAAATAATCATGTCGGGCATGTATTCTTTAACTATATCAAGAGCCGGTTTGCCATCATTGCATACTTGTATGTTGTAATTATCCGATAGCGTATTGCGCAGATACTCCCTCAACTCATCGTTATCTTCAACAATGAGGATTTTCGGAAGGTCACCATTCTGTTGCTTCTGTTGGGTACTTTCGTAAACGGTGTTGGATGGCATATTTTTAGGTACCCCCGACTCTGCATAAACCACCTTTTCACTTCCCGGTTTCGGAGTGTGAATAGCTTTGCGATAATACTTCTCTCCCTTCGGGAAGGTAACCTTGATACAGGAACCCTTACCTTCCGTACTGCTGAAGTTTATTTTTCCCTTATGCAGGTGGACGAGCTTCCATACCAGTAACAAGCCGATGCCACTACCTGTGACTTTCGAATTAATGGCATTGCTGCCCCGGAAGTGTATTTTAAATAGCTTCTTTTGTTCGGAAGCCGGAATACCGATACCCGTATCTTTTACCTCCACACTCCAACTGTCTTCTGTTTCGGCAGTAAAGATATGTACGCTACCACCCTCCGGCGTATATTTCAGGGCATTGGATATTATATTTTTCAGAATAGAGTCCATTTTGTCCTTGTCGAGCCAGATATTCATGTATCGGAAATTACTTTCATAAGTCAGACTGACCCGCTTCACATCAGCGTATGCGCGGAAAGCATTTATCATCTCCTCCATATACGTACTCAGTTCGTATTCTGATACATACAGTGAACCGGAATATGTGTCTGCACGTTCAAAATTAATTAGATTGGTGGTCAATCTCAGCAAAGCATTCACGTTTCTTATGGCGGTATTCATGTTGCTGCGTCCGTCCGGAGTCAGGTTTTCTTTTTCATAAAGATCTTCCAGCGGTGCTTTTATCAGTGTCAGCGGAGTACGGATGTCATGCGCCGTATTAATAAAGAAGCGTATCTTTTCGTCCGAAGCTTTTCGCTGTTTACGCAAAATGATGATGCGTAATGCGATAATGGCAATCGCCGCAATGACTGCCGCATAAACCAGTAATGCCCACAAGCTGAGCCAGACGGGTTGTTCTATCACAATATCCATACTGCGTTCTTCGAGAACAACCCGTCGGTCTTCACTGGAGATGGTACGCACCCGTAATGTGTATTTTCCTGGGTTCAGGTTGGTGAACCGGATCAGACAATCCTTTTCCGGGCGACTCCATCCATCGTAAAAACCATCCAGTTTCCATGAATAAAGGAGTAGTGACGGATAGTCGTAATTGATAGAAGATACTTTTAGAGAAAATATATTTTGATTATATTTTAGTCTCAGCGTTTTTGTTTCATCTATATCCATTTCCAGTGGTGAACTCTCATCGCCCGGATAAACGGTTTGGTAGAATACCCTCAAATCACTGAATACCATCTGAAACTTATAGTCGCGTGGGATCATCATGTCTTTATCAAACTCTATTGCTCCGTCTGTACTTCCGAGGATAAAGTTCCCGTTCTTGCGAAGTGTCCCCGATGTTGCGTTGAAATGATCGCTTTTCAATCCCTGTTCCTTTGTCCAGTTATGGAATACCTTTGCTGTCGGATAGTAACTGGTCAGACTGTTTTCGGTACTTAGGAGGATGTTTTTGTCTCCGTCTGAAAGAATGGTATATATATTATTGGAGATAAGGGCACAATTATCTTTGTGGAAATGCTCGAACGACTTGTTATTATGATTATAGATAAGTAGTCCGGAATTGCTGGTTCCTATATACAGCAGACCGTCTTTATCCTGATAAAGTGCATTAATATAGAAAGATTCTATTGGCATCTCTATATATTGATACTCACCGGTTTCTTTATCCAGCAGATTCAAGCCTGTGACAGTGCCTATCCACATGTGTTGTTCATCCTTTTCTTTGATATCCGTGATGCCGCTCAAACCGGGATATAGCCGAATTTCTTTAGTTTTGAAATTAATCTGCTTTAAGTTGTAATAGCCACCCGACCAGATGCTACCGTCGGATGATTTCATAATGGAACGTATATACTTATCCGGTCGGATATTGCTACCGCTAAAAGTTGTAGGAGTGAAAAACTCAGCCTTCATCCGGTTTTTGTCTATCTGGTAAATACCGGAACTGTATCCCCCTGCCCAAATGACGCCCGGTGAAACTTCACACAAAGAAATGAATACATGATTCTTTGTCAGACTTGTATTGTCGAATACGCTGAGGAATGAGTGCCATTGTTGGGTTTTGGTAACATAAAGGCTGATGCCGTTGTTGGTGGCGAACCATAAATCACCATCATGGTCTTCAACGATGGCATTCACCTGGTCATTGATGAGCGATTGCTTGTTGCCAATGGAATGTTTAATCCATTGGTAACTGGTATATTGATTGTTTCGTATCGTGATTCCAATAGGATAATTTGCCATCCAGATACGGTCACCGTCTACATAGAAATCATAGATACTGTTGCCGTTCATGGCATTATAACTGTTGTAATCGGCCATGATATAAGGCTCGCATTTATACGTCTCCACATCCATTTTATAAATACCGGCACCATCCGTTGCTATCAATATTTCTTTGTCATTGAAAGCTTTGATACGTGTGATGCTGACGTCTTCCAGACCAGCATTGAGTTTGATGGTCTGATGGAGGTTCATGTCATATGCATAGACACCTCTCTGAAAGGTCCCTACGAAAAGCTTGCGGCTTCCTTTGTGAAGGAATAACTCATTGACCTGCATCTTCAGATTATCGAGCTTTTCGCAAGGAGAAAGGCTGAGGACATTATCTTTTAACTCAGCATGATGTATGCCGTCATCCGTACCGATGAAATAGTGTTCAGGGTCAATCTGTTCGACGTCTGTAATGCTTTCGCCAATCAGATTCTGGATGACGGTAGTCTTTCCGGTTTTGGTATCATAGAGGTACAACGCTTCTTCATTGCACAACCATACTACGTTGTTGGTGTCAATGAAGCCATAGCTTACGGGAGAAGGATTCCCTTTCACTACCTCGTCCGGCAACTTGTATACGAACTGGAAGCGGTCGTGCGTACTATCATAGCGGAATACTCTTCCCTTTTTGCCTATTTCCCACAGAGTTCCGTCTACGCCTACATAGAGCCAACTCAGATTCAGCATTGAGTTAACTTCTATCTCGCTGTCTATTAGGCGGTATTGTTTGAAGTCTTTTCCGTCATAACGGTCGATGCCATTATGTGTAAGAAACCACATATAACCCTTCGGACCTTTTTGGATGGCATATACCCTGCGATTGCTCAATCCATCTTCTACGCCAAGATATTTATATGTTTGGGCGATGCAGAGGGAAGATATATATATGAATAAAAAGAAAAGAACAAATTTTCTCATAACAGTTACGGTCGTTTTGTTATTGGGGGCATTTGTGAAATTAACGCAAAAATATGCATTTTGTTTGATAAAAGCAAAATGAAAGTAGAATAATAATGGTCTATTTCTCTGATAGTTTGCATGAAAAAGGCGCAAGTTGTAAAATGTAACCTGCGCCTAATCTATTACTTGAATAATCGGAGAACTCTACTTAACTTTCTCTTCTATCCATTTGCGAGCATTGACGAAGGCTTCCATCCACGGAGTGATTTGATCACTGTGCAGACGTTCTGCCGGGTAACAACCATTCTGCCATGGGAAAATGGCACGTTCCAAGTGGGGCATGATTGCCAGATGGCGTCCGTCGGCGCTGGCTATACCTGCTGCTGAGAAGTCCGAACCATTCGGGTTGGCGGGATACTCATCATAGCTATATTTAGCCACCACATTATATCTGTCTTCATCATACGGCAAAGAGAATTTACCTTCTCCATGAGCTACCCAGATACCGAGTTTGCTGCCACTCAACGAACCGAACATTACGCTGCGGTTAGTTGGGATGGTGAGGCCGAGGAATCTGGACTCGAACTTGTGGGACTCGTTGTGCAACATCTTGCCTTGTTTCTTATGTTCCGGAGTGATAAGGTTGAGTTCCATCATCAACTGGCAACCGTTGCAGACACCCAGTGAGAGCGTGTCTTCGCGTGCATAATATTTGTCGAGTGCCTCTTTCGCTTTCGGGTTGAAGAGGAATGCACCTGCCCAACCTTTGGCCGAACCCAATACGTCGGAGTTAGAGAAACCACCACAGTAAACAATCATGTTCACATCTTCCAGTGTTTCACGTCCGCTGATGAGGTCGGTCATGGTCACGTCTTTCACATCGAAGCCTGCCAGATAAAGGGAGTAGGCCATTTCGCGTTCACCGTTCGTACCTTTCTCGCGGATGATGGCTGCGCGGATACCGGAGGGTGTACGGCGGTTCGGGTCGATGCCATATTGTGAGAATTTGCCTTTGAAGCCCGGCATGAAAGCGAATTCAAGTGGCTGCATCTTATAATTCTCAAAACGTTTCTTGGCACAGCCGTTCATAGACTGTTTGCGGTCGAGAAGGTAAGAAGTAGAATACCATACATCGCGCATATAGTCGATGCCGAACTGATAAGTGGCATCATCTTTAGTGATGAGGATGTGGCGTTCGTCGGTCGGCTTACCAATCTTCACGAAACCTACACCGGCATCTTCCAGTATTTGTTTCACCTGGTCTTTATGCTTGTCGCTCACCTGGATAACAATACCCGGATTCTCGGCAAACAGAAGTTTCACGAGATCATGTTCCTTCATTTTGTCGAGGCTGATTTCCATACCGCCTTCTACGTTGGCGAAGCACATTTCCAGCAGGGTAGTAATGAGGCCACCGGCTGATATGTCGTGGCCGGCAAGAATCAGGCCTTTGTCCACCAGTTCCTGTACGGCAAGGAAAGCGTCGCGGAAATATTCGGCATCCTGCACTGTAGGTACTTCATCGCCTACCTTGCCCAATGATTGTGCAAAGGCGGAGCCACCCAGTTTCAATGTATCGAAACTAAAGTCGATGTGATAAATCGTAGTCTTTTCATCATTAACAAGAACGGGAGAAACCACTTTCTTTACGTCTGAAACTTCGCCACCTGCTGAAACAATTACTGTTCCCGGAGAAATCACTTTGCTGCCGTCGGGGTATTTCTGTGTCATGGATAGAGAGTCTTTTCCGGTAGGCACGTTGATTTGCAGGGAACAACAGAAATCACTCAAAGCCTTCACAGCAGTGTAGAGACGCGCATCTTCACCTTCTTGTGAGCGGCAAGGCCACATCCAGTTTGCAGAGAGTGATACGCTGTCCAGTCCTTCGGCAAGCGGAGCCCATACAAGGTTAGTCAATGCTTCGCTCACGGAAAGTACAGAACCGGCAGCCGGGTCGGCAAGCGCAGCCTGTGGGGCGTGTCCCAGTGAAGTGGCAATACCTTTCTCGCCACGATAGTCGAGGGCTACCACACCGCAGTCACTCAACGGCAATTGTAATTCGCCCTGGCATTGTTGGCGGGCAATCTTACCTGTTACGGAACGGTCTACTTTGTTGGTCAACCAGTCCTTGCAGGCAACTGCTTCCAGTTGCAATACGTTCGTCAGGTATTCGTGCAACTTGGCTTGCTCGTATTTAGGCATTTCATAGTGACGTTCTACGGTCTTATCTATCATGTAAGTCTTGGGAGACGAACCGAACATCTGTTCAACGGCAAGGTCGAACAGACGTACACCGTCAGCCTGCTGGAAAGCGAAGCGATGGTCGCCGGTAGTTTCACCTACTACGTACATCGGGGCGCGTTCGCGTTCAGCCACTTTGCGCACGTGCTCAATGGCTTCTTCCTGAATGAGCAAGCCCATGCGTTCCTGACTTTCGTTGGCAATGATTTCTTTGGCGGAGAGGGTTTTGTCGCCAATAGGCAACTTGCTCATGTCAATTACACCACCACATTCTTCCACCAATTCAGAAAGGCAGTTCACATGTCCTGCCGAACCGTGGTCGTGAATGGATACCACTGGGTTTGTTTCTTCTTCGCAGAGGGCGCGCACCACATTATAGGCACGTTTCTGCATTTCAGCATTGGCGCGCTGCACAGCGTTCAGCTCAATGCCACTACTGTAGCGTCCGGTATCTACAGAAGATACGGAACCACCGCCCAAACCGATGCGGTAATTATCACCACCGATAACGACTACTTTGTTTCCGGCTTCGGGGGCACCTTTCAAGCAGTCACGTTTGGTACCATAACCCACACCACCGGCAAGCATGATAACTTTGTCGTAACCGTAGAAAGTTGGCGAGGTTTCAGTTGGCGAGTTGACAAGGTCTGCCTTGTCCCCTTGTCCCCTTGTTTCCTTGTTTCCTTCTTCACGGTGTTCGAAGGTCAGCACAGAACCGCAGATTAGCGGCTGGCCGAATTTGTTACCGAAGTCACTGGCACCATTGGATGCTTTAATTAGAATCTGTTCCGGAGTCTGGTACAGCCATTGGCGTACAGGCAGGATTTCTTCCCAGGGACGCCCTTCATCGGTGCGGGGATATGAAGTCATGTAGACAGCAGTTCCGGCAATGGGCCATGAACCTTTACCACCACCCATACGGTCGCGGATTTCACCGCCTGTACCGGTGGATGCACCGTTGAACGGTTCTACGGTTGTGGGGAAATTGTGTGTTTCTGCTTTCAGTGAGATAACGCTCTTGATGTCTTTCACCTGGAAGTAATCGGGCTTGGAGTGGTCTGCCGGAGCAAACTGTTCAATCACCGGACCTTCGGCAAAGGCTACATTATCTTTGTATGCTGAAATAATCTTATTGGGATTTTCCTGAGTAGTCTTTTTAATCATCTGGAAGAGGGAAGACTCTTGTTCTACACCGTCGATGATGAATGTTCCACCGAAGATTTTGTGGCGGCAGTGTTCGGAGTTGATTTGGGCGAAACCGAATACTTCGGAGTCTGTCAACTTACGTCCAAGGTCTTGTTCTACTTTTTTGAGGTAGTCCATCTCTTCTTTAGAGAGTGCCAGGCCTTCTTTCTCGTTGTAAGCTTCCAAATCTTCGATATGGATGATTGGTTCCGGCTTACGGTTGGTGGTGAATACTTCCTGATCCAGACCCTTATACATGCGTTGCAGCATCGGATCGCGGTCAGCGTTTTCATCTTTTACGGGGAAATACTCCTCAATACGGATAATGCCGTTCAGTCCCATATTCTGGGTGATTTCTACAGCGTTCGTACTCCATGGAGTAATCATTTCGCGGCGTGGACCTACGAAATGTCCTTTCAGGTTGTCTTCACTTTCGGGGGTGGCTTCTCCAAAAAGCCAGCAGAGTTTGTCGATGTCTGCCTGGGAAAGTACGTGGTCGCAGTCTACGGCTATCACGCTCTTGGATGGGGTCTTGAAAAAAAGAATCATACTGAATATTTATGATTTATGATTTATGATTTATGCTTGGGGTACTCCGGAAAAGACTGGGAAGTGCTTACGGAAGTACCGGCTTTTTTTCTTTGGCGCAAAGATACATAAAATCGTTGGGGAGAGAAAGAAAAGGAAATAAAAAACGCATGCAGATTTGCTTGCATGCGTTTTTATCGGGAATCCTTATTGTTTTACTTTACTTTATCCGGGAAGGGGTGGTTATACCAATCGTAATCCGGCTTGGTTATCCATAGTTCGAAATTCTCAAAAGACTGGCGAAGATTGTTACCCTCTAAAGGGAAACTGAATTCGCCGGGAATTCTCATAACCCAGCAGAAATTGCCTTCTGCCCTGAATGGGGTATTGGGGGATGCAACCACTCCGCCAATGGTGGATGTGTCAAACAAGTTGGTTGCTTTTTCATTGATCTGGTGGATTTCCATACGTTTGCCTTGTGATGCGTTACAAGTGATGAAGAAGTTCAAATTGTCTAAAGTTAATTTGGACTCTTCCACGCTGTTCTCTTTGAAATGAATGGTTACGGTGAATACTTTAGGATTGAATTCAGCGTTCTTATAGGTACCTACGATGGGAGTGCCGGTATAGCCTGCAAAAGCGTGCGCATGGTCGAATAGAGGCACAACTGCAAAAGTTTGTTCTTGTTCTGTGCCATTGGCATTGGTTTTGAACATATTTTCTGTGAAATTATTACTCGTATCATATTGGATACTGCTAATGTTGTCGGCAGTGAGTTCGTCCAACTGTACTGCTGCAGAAATGCGTTTACTCGCTCCGATGGCGGCAAGTTTGCACTTGAGGGTGGCTTGGGTTGCATAGTTACCTGTGACCTTTAGTGTAGCTTCGGTAACCAATACAATGTCATTCATGTCGTAATCGCCAAAGTTAGGCCACAGGTCTTCAAAGGCGTAGGTATACTGACCTAAAGTATATTCTTTGTCTTTGCCGGGCTCTTCCGGGGTACCCCCTTCTTCTGGGTTGTAGGCGGGAGCGCAATCAGATCCTGTTGTCTTCACACCCGTGTTGGCGGCAGCTTTTGTATTACCCCATCGGGCGTCATCTTCCAGATGGATGTTCTTTGGCTTTTCCCCATTGTTATGGTCGCATACGATAAATACCCGGTCTTCAATTTGGGGAGTCTTACCATTGTGTTCGTTTATTACTGTTGCATTCGTTAGTTTGACCACGGCCCATTTGCCATCATCATCTCCTTCTATTTTACAGTCATTTTTAAACTCTAAAGTTTCTTCAACCTCTAAAAGAGAGTTCTTTTCCATCTCTAAAGTGGCTTTTTGCATCCACATCGTTTTGGAGAAAACGTATCCCTTCTCTTTTATTTCAAGTGGTGAATCATCTTTTCCGTTACCATCTAATTCTATTCTTTTGGCGTGAAGGCATCCGTAGTTGTCAATTTCACCGCCATTTTTAATGGCGAGTGTTCCGCTCACTGTCATAGTGCCGTAATTCTCTATTTCAAATTCATCTTTAACAGTGAAGTCGCCTAAGCATTGAAGTCCTCCTGCTGTTTCTCCCTTGGACTGTTCCTTACTTAAGATGATAAATTTGGCATTTTTGTGGTTCTGAAATGCATTTTTCGCTGAAATGTTTAATATTCCTGCAATATAAATTTGACCGCCTTCCATGATATTAATATTGTCATTCAAATTAACCATGTTTCCGGCAGAAACTTTGTACTTTTCATCCTTATTTATCTTGGTGATGTCCGCTGTTAGCTCTTTCGCTTTATTCCAATCTTTTAGGTCGTCGTTACCACGTGTAGTTGTGCTGGTAACCCGGGTGGGGATGGCTGTATTGTCGGATTCTCCCAGATGTACTGTTGCTTTTTTATTGACTATCGGGACGTTGCATTCCAATGTCATTTGGCTACCATCTGTGTAGCGCAATGTTTGAATTACGGTCACTATTGTATCACTGGCAGGTAGTGTGATTTCTTTGTTATAAGGATGGTTGGAGTTGGCTGTGCCAATAGCTACAGGCAAGCTTTCTTCATCAGCTCCTTGTGGATAGACGGAGATAGTGTAAGTGTGGGGCGTATTATTACCGATAGCTGCATGAACGGCAACCTGTGCAGTAGTAGACCACGGGAAATCGGAGGGGATAGTCAGGTCGGTGACATTTCCGTTGTCTGGTTCTTTGTCTGGCTTGCTGTCAGGATTATATACATCATTGTCCATACAGCCGATAAGTGCAAGTAGTGTAATGAATAAAAGATTCTTTAATTGATGAGTTGTTTTCATAAGCATGTTTTTTCTGTTTGTATTAATTAACGATACAAAGATAATGAAAATCTTGATATAAAACTACGGTAACTTGCTTTTTTTGTTCTTTTAAGTTGGTGTATTGATAGGAGTTATACTGAATTATTTTGTACTTGACTTAGGCGTTTTATGATAATCAGTCGAAAAAACGTTAACACAATTGGTTCGTCTCACAAAAAAGTACGATATTTGCAGCCATGATTGAAATAAGGACCATATTCGATATATTATGGAAGGGCTTTATTATCGGGGTAGTTGTGTCTGCACCGCTGGGGCCTGTCGGCGTGCTGTGCATTCAGCGTACGCTGAACAAGGGGCGTTGGTATGGTTTTATAACGGGACTGGGAGCTTCGTTGAGTGACATTGCCTACGCCTTGCTGACAGGATACGGAATGAGTTTCGTATTTGATTACGTCAATAAAAATATTTTTTATTTGCAGTTGTTCGGAAGCATTATGCTGTTGGCATTTGGCATTTATACGTTTCGCAGTAATCCCGTCTCGTCCATTCGTCCTGTTTCTACCAATAAAGGTTCTTATTTTCATAACTTCATAACGGCATTCGCCGTCACACTATCCAATCCACTTATTATATTCCTCTTTATCGGACTCTTTGCACGCTTTGCCTTTGTCAGCGAAGGGGTATTGGTGTTTGAGGCGGTCACCGGATACCTGGCTATTGCATTGGGAGCATTGGCGTGGTGGTTCGGCATTACTTTCTTTGTGAATAAAGTCCGTACACAATTCAACCTGCGCGGCATCTGGATATTGAACCGTATCATCGGAGGCATTGTCATTGTTGTGTCTGTGTTTGGATTGGTGTTTACGCTGATGGGCGAATCACTTTACTGACAAGAAATATAAAATCATGAAGATAGCACAACAATTGAAAGCGAAGAATATCGCAGAATACCTTATATATATGTGGCAGGTGGAAGACTTGATACGTGCCAACGGTTGTGATATAGATAAAATCCGCGAAAGCATTATCTCCCGTTATCCCGAAGAGGAACGCCCTGCACTTGAAGAATGGTACGGTAATCTGATTGATATGATGCGTATTGAAGGGGTGAAGGAGAAAGGACATCTGCAAATCAACCGTAACGTAGTGATAAACCTGACGGAGTTGCATGGTGAATTGCTGGCATCACCTAAATACCCTTATTATAGTGCAGCTTATTTCAAAGCACTGCCCTTTATCGTAGAGTTGCGCCAAAAGAATGGCAAGAAGGATGAACCGGAATTGGAAACATGTTTCGAAGCTTTGTATGGTGTTCTGCTGCTGCGTTTGCAGAAGAAGGAAATCACGCCGGGAACGGCGAAGGCGATAGAGGCTATCAGCAGTTTCATATCTTTGCTTGCCAACTATAATGAGAAGGATAAGAAGGGGGAGTTGAAGCTGGAAGAGTGATGAAGTGTGGTAATTTCAGTCGTGAATTGTAATTAATTGAATCTAAATATAGAGATGAGAATATTAGTAACCGGAGCCAACGGACAACTTGGCAACGAGATGCAAGTTCTTGCAAAAGAGAATCCGCAACACACTTATTTTTTTACTGATGTACAGGAATTGGATATCTGTGACGAACAAGCTGTACGGGCATGTATTGCTGACAATCAGATTGATGTCGTAGTGAATTGTGCTGCTTTTACGGCAGTTGATAAGGCGGAAGACAATGAAGAACTATGCCGCAAACTGAATGAGGAAGCTCCGGGAATACTGGCACGTGCTGCACAGGCCAATGGTGCGGCAATGATACAAGTCTCTACAGACTATGTATTCGACGGTACGGCGCATATACCTTATAAAGAAGATTGCACGCCGTGTCCTAATTCCGTTTATGGTTTCACCAAGCTAGGCGGGGAGAAGGAAGTCATGCAGAACTGTGAGAAGGCGATGGTGATTCGTACTGCCTGGTTATATTCTATTTATGGAAACAACTTTGTGAAAACGATGATTCGTTTGGGACGTGAACGTGATTCTTTGGGAGTTGTTTTTGACCAGATTGGTACGCCAACGTATGCGAAAGACCTGGCAGTTGCCATCTATGCAGCCATCAATCAGGGAATTGTACCGGGTATTTATCATTTCAGTGATGAGGGCGTATGTTCCTGGTATGACTTTACAGTTGCTATTCACCGCATTGCAGGCATTACGACTTGTAAAGTAAATCCGTTGCATACGGATGAATATCCGGCAAAGGCTCCACGTCCGCATTATTCGGTTTTGGATAAGACAAAGATAAAGAAAACATTCGGCATTGACATTCCGCATTGGGAAGAGAGTCTTGCAGACTGTATTAAGAAGCTTGAGGTATGAGTTCGAAGAAAGCTTTTGGGTAGCCTTAAGTGCTGCACTCAACGCCAAAACAATTAGTAAAAATAAAAATAGTAATAACGATAACGACGAATGAACCAAGAAATTCAGAGAAGACGAACCTTTGCGATTATCGCGCATCCGGATGCCGGTAAGACGTCATTGACTGAAAAGCTATTGCTTTTCGGTGGGCAGATTCAGGTGGCTGGTGCCGTAAAGAGCAATAAGATAAAGAAAACGGCTACATCCGACTGGATGGATATAGAGAAACAACGTGGTATCTCTGTAACCACCTCTGTGATGGAGTTCGATTACAAAGATTATAAGATTAATATCCTCGACACACCCGGTCACCAGGACTTTGCCGAAGATACTTACCGCACGCTGACCGCTGTAGATAGCGTTATCATCGTAGTGGATGGTGCAAAGGGTGTGGAAACGCAGACGCGTAAGCTGATGGAAGTCTGTCGTATGCGTAATACGCCGGTAATCATCTTCGTCAACAAGATGGACCGTGAAGCAAAGGACCCTTTCGATTTGCTGGATGAATTGGAGGAAGAACTTTCCATTCATGTGCGTCCGCTGACGTGGCCTATTGAGAGCGGTATCCGTTTCAAGGGGGTTTATAATATCTATGAGCAAAATCTGAATCTCTTCCAACCTTCCAAGCAGGTGGTTACGGAGAAGGTGGAAGTAGATATCAATACCGAAGAACTGGATAAGCAGATTGGTGCTCAGTTGGCGGATAAACTGCGTGGTGAGTTGGAACTGATAGACGGGGTTTATCCTGAATTTGATAAAGAAGACTATCTGAAAGGAGAGTTGGCACCTGTATTTTTCGGTTCGGCACTGAATAACTTTGGTGTGCAGGAATTACTGGATTGCTTTGTGGAAGTAGCCCCAAGTCCCCGTCCCGTACAGGCGGAGGAGCGTGAGGTGGAACCGGAGGAACCGAAGTTCACAGGATTTATCTTTAAGATAACGGCTAATATCGACCCGAATCATCGTTCCTGTATTGCATTCTGCAAGATTTGCTCAGGTAAATTCACGCGTAATGCACCGTATCTGCATGTGCGTCACGGAAAAACAATGCGTTTTTCTTCGCCCACACAGTTCATGGCACAGCGTAAGACGACTGTCGACGAGGCTTGGGCAGGTGATATTATCGGCTTGCCGGACAACGGAAGTTTTAAGATTGGTGATACGCTGACGGAAGGGGAGATGCTTCATTTCCGTGGCTTACCGAGTTTCTCGCCGGAGATGTTTAAGTATATAGAGAATGCCGATCCGATGAAGCAGAAACAGCTCGCTAAAGGTGTCGACCAGTTGATGGACGAAGGTGTGGCGCAGTTGTTTGTTAACCAGTTCAACGGGCGTAAGATTATCGGTACGGTAGGGCAGTTGCAGTTCGAGGTTATCCAGTATCGTCTGGAGAATGAATACAGTGCGAAGTGCCGTTGGGAGCCGTTGAGTTTGTATAAGGCTTGCTGGATAGAGAGTGATGACCAGGAAGAACTGGAGGCATTTAAGAAACGTAAGTATCAGTATATGGCGAAAGACCGTGAGGGTAGGGATGTATTTCTGGCGGATAGCGGATACGTGCTGCAAATGGCGCAGATGGACTTTAAACATATTAAATTCCATTTCACGAGCGAGTTCTAAAAAACATCGTTATGTGAGGTTGTATCAGAATAGAAATAAGTTTATCGCTTTGTCATCCTGAACGCAGTGAAGGAGCTACTCGCCTGAATGCACAGAGAGGAGATTCTTTACTACGTTTAGGATGACAGAATGATATGATTATCAGTGTTTTGACTTTACTTCTTCTTCTTCTTTATTCCTTTGCTATGGTCAGCATAAATTGCCGTAAATAAACTTGTTGTTCTTCGGCACTCACATTGGTGAAGCGTATGAATTTCACGGGAGTATTTTGCAAGTCAGCCGTTAGTTTATTCTCCTTTTGTTTTAAATTTGCCGTTTTCCATTCTTTGCCATCCGTAGAGATTTCAAGATGTCCCCATGTACAAGGGGCATCCTTGCCAAAGTTGATTTGTATGCTCTCTCCCGGATAATCATTGTCCAGTTCGATTTCAACACTGTTTCCGGCTGCCCATTTCACTACTTCGTTGGCAGGAGAAATGAGAATACGATTGCCTTTTATCTGCAATGGTAGATTCTTTATTTGTTCTACGTTGCTGATTAACCGGTGTGGCATGTAGTCGGCAGTGGCATCCAGCCGGGTTCCGTTCTTTTGATTGTAGCGTTTGGTAGCGGTTGCAAAAGTTTGGTCTATCAATGGTTTTATCACTTTTGTAGCAGTCTTCACTCCCGGCTGATAAGGATTCTGATTGTAGTTCTGGTCTACGTTGAACATCAGTTGCTGCAAGGCCTTTACATGCTTATACTTCTGCATGAAATAAGATTGGGAGTTGCCTTCCCGGTTTTCTACCATCTTCAACACTTCTTCTCCGGTTTCGGCCAACAGTTTAAACTGATGCAACCAAGGAGTGATTTCCGTAATCAGGGGCTTGTTTTCTTTATCCGCCAGCAGGATATCGGCGGATTCTTTCATTTGCTCGAAAGTCTTTTGTAAGGCTTCAATGTCTGCTTTATCGTAGCTGCCATCGTTTATATAGCTTTGGAGGAAGCGTTCGGCAACAGGTTGGATGTTCTGTGATTCTTCGCGGCGATATTTATGCCCGTTGATACCCAGGTCGGCATTGTGGGTGGCAAAACATTCCAGTTCTTCGGCTGCATCCGGCAGAATGGCGTGGATGGCATCTTTCCATGTCTGCATGGCATCATATTTAGCCGGATTCCATGCATAGCTTGCTACGCTGTAAATGGCTATCTTAGATGCTTCGGCGTGTTCCATCGGATTGGTTACGAAGCCGGACATCTCTTTGGCAATCGTGGTGTCGTTGCCATAGACGGGACCAAGAAGTAAGTGGTCGCGCACGTAGTCGGACACGGGGAAATTCCACCAGATGTAGGCGGGACGTTTGATGCGTTCGTTAATCCAGGCAATGCCGTCGCGGGTAATGTCGGATACTACACGGTCTCCTGTCCACATAATCTGAATGGAGGGATTCAGTTGTTCGCCCAGCGTAGTGAGGTAGTTTCCATTAGGGTTCGACCAACTTTTGTTGTACTCCGTGGGGCACATGATGAGTGGGGTGACATCGGGCTTGGTCTGCACAAAATGCTCGTCAATGTAGTTCAGCAGTTCCGCTTGCTTTTGGGGATTGGTGCCTTCGCCGGAAATATCATCAAAGAATACGGCAAAGGAACGGACACCAAGCTGATACATTTTCTCGAATTTGGAGAGCAGGAGGTTGCGGTCTTCCTGATTCCACTTAATATCTTGTCCCGGATGAATGGCCCATACGAAGTCGACTTCGTTTTCGTGGGCCACTGTTACCAGCTCCTGCAATTGGGCGGCTTCTTTTTCGGGATAGGGCATGCGCCAGTTGGGGGCGCTATGATACGGGTCGTCTTTCGGGCCGTATATATAGGTATTCATTTTGTTCTTGCCGTAGAACTCGAGTTGGCTGAGGCGTGCCCGGTGGCTCCAGGGAGTTCCGTAGAAACCTTCTACCACACCACGGCGACGCACGGAAGGATAGTCTTTTATTTCCACTTCGGGCAGCCTGCCGTCTTTTATCAGTTGCGCAAAGGTTTGCAGGGCATAATAGGTGCCCCGTTCATCGGCTCCTGCCAGTACGATTTCCTTTTCGTTGACAGAGAGGTAGTAACCTTCGTCGTAATCGGGAATGAGGCGACTGTATTTGCGCACGCTTTTATCCCCTTTTTCTCCTATGTAAATACGGAGTCCTTCGCGGGTGCTTTGTTTACCCGCGAGCAGGCCCTTCAACACCCTTACTGCATGAGGGTTTGCTTCTTTCTCGCCATCTATCTGGTAGATGGCGGGCAGACTGATGTTGTTGTCCCGCGTAATGAGTTCTTGCGGAGAGGGTTGCGGACTTGTGTTCTGTGCAAACACAGTAGCGGCACACAGGAGGCTGGCTCCCAATAAAGAAATCTTGTAGTTTTTCATAAGTAGTAATGATGAGGGCTCGTTGCCATGATTTATATGATTGTACAAAGAAATGCAAATTTATCACATAAAACAATTTTATGGGTAAAAGCTTTGCATTCTGTCTTTATTGTGGGGAGAATGCTTTATCTTTGTGTCCCGAATAAAATAAACACATCGAACCATGATGAAACCTATGCATTTCTTCTCCTCCTTGATTCTCTTGCTGATTTTGACAGCCTGTTCAAGTCCTGCCAATCCAATCCTGTTGAATTATGAACAATCCCTTGTCCGTGCCGACTCGCTGGCGAATGCCGGTGCAGCCGACAGTGCTCATGCCGTACGTTTGTTGGCGGATTTGCACCGGGAATATGACCGGGTAAAAGAACTCTCTGGTGGAAAGCGCGTCCGCCTGATGCCTGCCGACAAACGGAAGCAATTCTTCTTGGGAGCATTTACTGCGTTGATGATAGGTCTGAACGTATGGCTCTCCATAAGAGATATCAAGTTTTCGACTGACCGTAAGCACCGCCGCTATCTTATTGAATTGAGCGAGAATGAACAACGTCTGCGCAACAACGAGCTTGAAAAGAATGAATTGCAGGAATGCCTGAAGGAGATGTCGCTGACGGATGAAGAACGGGAAGAAATACACCGATCGTTGACCAATCTCATGGTGCACGGCAATCTGCTGTGTGATGAAAATGAGTCTCTTCGTACACGTCTTAAGGATTATGAAAATCGCCCTTTACCCCGCGAACTGGAAGTGCTGCGGAAGGAGGGGGAGCGTGCGCACGTGCTGGATGGCCAGGTACAGGCACTCACTTCTGCCTTGATAGACCGCGACGGGGTAGTGGGACAACTGCGCAGCCATCCCAAGTTCCTCACGGACGAACAGTGGAAATACCTGCAAACACTTACAGATCGTGTGTACGAAGGGTTTACCACCCGCCTTGCCGGACGTTTCCCGAAACTTACGCCTGCCGACCTTCAACTTTGCCTGCTCATCCGGTTGCGCTTTACCAACGCGCAGGTTGCTACGTTGACGGCCGTGTCGCCCGCTTCGGTATCTCAGCAGAAGTTCCGGCTGAAGAAGAGACTGTTGCAGATGGACGAGGCGTTGTTTGCTAACGGTGAAACGGTGGATGCGGTGGTGGAAGGGTGCTGAACTCCTTGTATGAGTCTGTTTTTTATATCATTATTTATTCTTTTCTTGATTTTCAACGTCTTAATAGTGCTGTATTCTCGATTTTATTACTAATTTTGCTATGGGTTTAAAATTTACCGTCGTAAATTTTACAATGGTAATGTTTCTTGTTATAAAGTCAGATATAATCAAGATAGAATATGAAATTTTACAATAGAGAAAAAGAATTAGCCTCATTGGAAAAGATTCGCGGAGTATCTTTTTCGGTGCATTCACAAATGACTGTACTTACCGGACGGAGGCGCATTGG
Source organism: uncultured Bacteroides sp. (assembly GCF_905207245.1). GTDB lineage: Bacteria > Bacteroidota > Bacteroidia > Bacteroidales > Bacteroidaceae > Bacteroides. The sequence goes on from NZ_CAJLKP010000044.1 coordinate 46,772, forward strand.
TAAAACCAGTCTTATTTTCAAAAGTTGTGAAGGTACGCCTACGGTGTATCTGTTTGTCAGTCGAAGTAATGAAACAGATCTTTGTTTGCGGTTTACTTCTGAAATCCGGCAGTCACTCAATATTTACGTGCCGGAACTTACTAATTTTGCAGAGATGTTCCGCTTCTTGATGGATTTGGGTACACGGATGGAATACAATCTGATTATAGATGAGTTTCAGGAGTTCTACTATATAAACCCGGAAATATACAGTTTGATGCAAGATACCTGGGATCGGTTGAGGAAGCGGAGCCATGTCAATCTTATTGTCAGCGGTTCGGTTTATACGCTTATGAATACAATTTTCAGGGACTCCAAGGAACCGTTGTACGGTCGTGCCGATAGTATAATGAAATTGGCTCCTTTTACTACTTCGGTGTTGAAAGAAATCATGTCGGATCATAAACCGGACTATACTAAAGATGATTTATTGGGACTTTATACTTTTACCGGTGGTGTCCCGAAGTATATCGAGCAGTTTATGGACAATGGATGTACGGATGTGGAAAGTATGGTGGACTTTATGCTACAACCTGATTCATCCTTTCTGACAGAAGGGCAAGCTTTGCTGGTGCAAGAATTCGGTAAAAAGTACGGCAATTACTTTTCTATTCTATCCGCAATTTCCAATGGCAGGAATACTTTGTCGGAGATGGAGACGGTTATGGGAGGGATCAGTCTGGGCGGACAACTGAAAAGATTGGAAGAAGACTATGGGCTGGTAAAGAAGAAACGGCCGATACTTTCAAAAGAGAGTTCTCAAACAGTCCGTTATGAGGTATCGGATCTTTTTTTGCGTTTCTGGTTCCGGTATTTTATCAAGTATCAAAATTATATAGAGATACAGAATTTTGAACGCTTGGCTGATATTATTAAAAAGGATTACCCCACTTTCTCCGGTTTGGCATTGGAAATGTACTTTCGCCAACAGATGATGGAGAGTAAGGAATTTGCAGACATAGGCTCATGGTGGCAGGGTAAAAACAATAAAGATCAGGATGAAATTGATATTGTAGGACTATATGCGGAGGAGAAGAAAGCTTTGGTGGCAGAGGTGAAAAGGCAATCCAAGAATTTCAAGCCGGATTTGTTTGCATTCAAAGTAGAGGAATTGAGGAAGAAAGCCTTGTTTAAGTATGAGATAGAGAGCAGATTGTTCTCAATGGAAGATATGTAGATATACTTTATCTTGAATGGAAATAAGATTAAACCTTTGTGTGATTGTACGGATAAAGAATTGAGATTTGGGCACAATATCGAAAAGCTTTTTCGGGGTAATACTTTTAAAATATGATACTATTCAGGGAACCTTAATTAAGACATTAGATATATGAATCTGCAACAGTCTGCAAATAAAATCTACCATTAGCGAACATATTAAAAACGTATTTGAAGAAGGAGAGTTACGGCGTGATTCAGTTGTTCGGAAAATCCGAACAACTGCCGCAGAGGGGAAGTCATACGAAACATTATATTACAATCTGGACGTAATCATATTTCAGCATCTTGATGCAATTCTCTCTTCTACAGGAGAACAACTCTTGAATGGTAGTGGAACTGTCAGTCATGAGCAAGCTATGGAAAAAGCAGAAAGGGAATATAGGCAGTTTGATGTCCGTACACTCTCTCCCGTAGAGAAAGCCTATTTGGATAATATAAAGATTTTGAACAAAAAGGTTAAAGGGAAGAAATAGCAATGGAGAATAGCAGCATAAACAAAGACTGGATGTCTGTTCACTTTGAGCAGATAATAACATTGATTCGTCATACGCATCAAACCGTTTTTCGTGTAGCGAACAAAGCCCTCATTGATTTATATTGATTGGACTATTCCGGGAATGTGTAACATCTTATCGTTGTTTGTTTTAGAAATATTCCGACAAATAATGGGCGGTGGAACCTTGTATTTGAACTTTTTCCGGAAGTGATGTTATCTTGATCTTGTATCGAGGGTATCTAAGTATCATACTTAGGTAGTCTCAGTATGATACTTAGGGTACCTCAGTATGATACTGAGATACCCCCACTGTAGAAGGTGTTCTGAGAGGGGTGGGCTTGTGGTCGATCGGTAGTGGAAACAGGATACTTTTGGTTTTGATGTTTTTTTTACAGTATAAGTTTCTCTTTACACTGATTGTACGAAAAGCGTTTGCTGATTTATTTTTGTTAATCTATTACCTGTAATGTAGCTTTTATAGGAATAAAATACTATTTGAAATAAAGCTGCCGTATGCCATTCCCAGTTCCGTAATAATCAGCTTGCGAAGCTCGCTATCGAACTTATAGATATTGTAAGCGACATTGAACATACTGTCGGGCTTGAACAGATGGCTTAACTGATATTGCGTAGCAGGTGCAAGGCTTTGGCTTTGTCAGTGAAAACAAGTCCACGCTGTTTGCAAAAAAAACTTTGCCATTCATTATCATTTATAAATTTTTTTTTGTGGTTTTGCGATGTTTCCTACGCCGATACCTCGAATGAGGGTGAATGGGGTGGGGAGCGGACATATATTAAAGAAAGACGTTTACTTGACGTTTTGTCTTTGGCGCATAGGAACTTCGCAACTTCTGAATCGTAGCCGGGACAGAGCAACAGTGGATGTCTGCGGGATATGTTTATATATTTTTAGTGTACCTTATTAAACAAATAAGCGTATATTAAGTCTCTATACATATCGGCGTGGGCTTCTGCGTTGCTCGTTCAGCTACGATGGGCAATGCGAAGGCCTCTATGCGCGGGACGAGTAACAGGTACAGATTCCCGCGCTTTTTTTTTTTATATAAATCAATTATTTATTTGCAGTTTGGGGAATTTGGCTGCTATATA
>NZ_CAJLKP010000045.1 GCF_905207245.1 uncultured Bacteroides sp.
AAGCCGTAGCGCGACAAAGTGGTGAGAGGGCCATCCAGCCAAGTCCACGGCACAAAGAAAACCGAACCCATGGACACCCGGACCGCACGGCGGTTCAAAGGGTCGCAAGAGTTACGTGTCAGCAATACGGCGTCCATCCCCAGTGCCGCCGCCGAGCGGAAGATGGCGCCAATGTTGGTGGAATCTACCACGCCGTCGATGACCACGATGCGCCGGGCATCCCGGCAGATTTCTTCCACGCTCCGAAGCACGGGGCGGCGCATGGCACAGAGCACGCCGCGCGTCAGAACGTAACCGGTGAGCGTGGCAAGCAGTTCCCTGTCGCCCGTATAGACGGGCACGTTGCCGCAACGCCTGATTATATCGGCCGCATCACCGGTGATGTGTTTCTGCTCGCACAAGAAGGCCAGAGGTTCATATCCGGCATTCAAAGCTACGTTGATGACTTTCGGGCTTTCGGCTATAAAGAGTCCCTTGTCGGGCTCAAGGCGATTGCGCAACTGGGCTTCGGTGAGGGTGCTGAACACTTCTACTCCGGGATGCGTCAAAGAGGATATTTCAATAATAGACATTCTTTTTAAATTTCAAATATTAATAATTATCTTTCCCACTCCCTCCAGCTTGTTTTCAAAGATGCGGTAAGCCTCTTCTATTTCATTCAACGGGAATCGGTGCGTGATGAGCGGGGTGGTATCAATCTTTCCCTCTTCAATGAGGCGAAGGATTTCGGCGCAATCGCACCCATCCACTCCGCCGGTCTTGAATGTCAGGTTCTTTCCGTACATGTCGGGCAGGGGAAATATCTGAGGGCGGTCGTAAAGGGCCACGATAGTAACAATGGCATTGGGGCGGGCGCACTCCCATGCCAGACGAAAAGTATCTTCGGTTCCGGCCACTTCCAGCACCACGTCCGCTCCGCCGTGGTCGCTATTTCTACGGACAAACTCTCGGCAATCTTCCGGGGCGGTCACCAGCACGTGCGGATAGTGTTGGCGGACAAAACGAATCCGTTCAGGGGATTTTTCGCAGATAATCAAGCGTTTGGGGTGTTTCAAGAGGGCGCAGAGCAAGGTGCAGATTCCCGTAGGCCCGGCGCCGATGATGAGCACCGTGTCTTCTTCGGTAATCTCCGAGATACGGGTAGCCCAAAAGCCCGTGGCAAGCACATCGCCTACAAACAAGGCCTGTTCGTCGCTCACCGTGTCCGGTATGCGATTCAGGCCTTGGTTGGCATAGGGCACGCGCACGTATTCCGCCTGACCGCCGTCGATGCGGCATCCCAATGCCCAACCGCCGTGGGGGTCGGTGCAATTGTTCACATAGCCGTGCCGGCAAAAGAAGCACTTGCCGCAGAAGGTTTCCACGTTCACCGTGACCCTGTCGCCGGGGCGGACGGAGGTGACGTCGGGGCCTACTTGCTCTACAATGCCCACCATTTCGTGCCCAACCGTTGTTCCGGGCACGGCGCGAGGCACGCTACCGTGCTTGATGTGCAGGTCGCTGGTGCAGATGCTACCGAGCGTCACGCGGACGATGGCGTCCCCGGCGTCTTCGAGCCGGGGAACCGGCTTCTCTAATAGTCCGAACTTTCCGTGTTCGATATAGGTATATGCTAACATAGTTTTATCAATATTTTTCCTTCCTTTCAAACTCCCCTTCTTCCGTATAATATTTCCATGTCCCCTTAGGCTGGTTTTTGGAATACTTGCCGCGGAGTTTCAATTTACCATTCTCATAATATTCGCGGTAGCGCCCGTGACGCTTCCCTTCCTTCACTTCCGCTTCACTCTTCAACGCGCCCTCCGGATAGAATTCCCTCAGGACATTGCCTTCAAACTTCTCGACGTAGAAACGCTCCAGTTCGCTCATCATTTCCTTCTCGGTATCAGCTTCTTCATTCAGTATGGAGTCTTCCCCCGTTGCTTCATCTTCTTCATCGGCATCAACCTCCGTAACCGCTTGGGGGGTGTACGGACTATAATCCATCACATATCGCAGGGAGGCCGACCGGCCCTCTCCCGTAATCTGCATGGTCCAGTAGGGAAACGAATACAAAATCTCCTTATCAGCCTGCATTTGCTTCCAAGTGAGCGCATTCACCATCGGCTTCAACTGAGAGTAAAACTTCTGCACATCCGTATACAAGAAAACCGTGGAACTTGAATTCAAATACGAAAACGCTTTCTTAAATCCCGGATTGTCCTTCAACAAATTCTTCTGCTCATAATCTTCCACAAACGAGAGCAGGGATGAAGCCTTATTGCTAAACACCACATAATCGTCCACATACGTATAGTATGGCTTCTCGAATTTATCAAACAACCCGCCGAAGAACAAACGGAAGAAGCCTTTCATCTCTACATAATTGATATCGAAGCCTTTATAATCAACCGTTTTAATCCGGAGCGGGGTGCGGCGCCTGATTTTCTTTTCAATAAACTCCATGTTTTCACGGGCATCTTTCATGTTCTTAGCCCCAATAGCCAGGATAAGTTCGGGGTCATGCCCCAGCAAGCCGGGCTCAGATTGCGTGATGGCAAACTCTCCCGACATCCAACTCAGGAAATTCTCTTCCAGAGATATGCCGAACAGCCCTTCAATCTTCTTCCGTGAGCTTTCATAAGAATCATACAATTGCTTGTCATGGAGGGAAAGTGCATTTTCCAGTTCCTTCATGAAAGTCAACGGATTACTAAAGCCGATATTGGTGTAAAGGGCGGTTCGTGCGGAGAGAATTTCGTGCGCTTTCATTTTATGTTTACCGGAATTCAACAAAGCCGCCACATACGGGTCGGCGGTGTCCTTGCACAAGGTGTAGCCTTTCACCTCCATCCGGTGTCTGTCCGTATCGAAATAAAGTCCGCCAAAGCTCATGGACTTACTAAACAGATCCAAATATTCGTTCCCGGCTCCCAGATAAATAGTCATGAACTGGGGCAGATATTCGTAGTTGACAAATACCCGGACAAGTCCTTTGCCGGAAACCAACTTCCGGGCTTCCACAAAAGAGGGGTCGAGCCCTATTTTAGGCGTATTGCGCGAATTGATGGCGGACTCCACCAACCAAGAGGTATAGGAACCTATAAAGTGATTGTCCACAAAGGCACAATAAAAAATATCCTGCGTATCGGGATTATGCATCTCAAGGATATTTATGCCACTATGCATGCGGTTAGTCACCTGATTGCCAGCCATCACCAGCACCGTTTCAAGCTGGCTTTTCAATAAATCCAACTTGGAGGCTTTCTGCATATCCAGCACAATCAGGAAATCCCAGTCGGTAGCACGCACCTTATGGATTGAAATCAGCATATCCCGCTTGCCAACCAGCGACAATAACATTTTATTACTACGGACCACCTCGTCAAGCGTCTCGACGTTCTTTGCAACCTCTTCAAAAGCTTTCGCATTCTTCAAGCATTGCCACGTGGCGCTCCTGCTGAACTTTCCCCAATCATCAATCGGAGCGGACGATTGAATGATGAACGCCGCATCTTCGGGCACCAGGTAGATTTGCTGAATGTTGCGGTCGGGCAAGATGAACACACAAAACATGGAGTACACAAAGTAGACCGCCAAGGCCAAGCCAGCCCCTACGAAAGTTCTTTTTACTATTTTCCCGGTGCTTTTCTTCTTCCCGGGTTCAGGTGGTAGCTCCTGAAATTGTTCTTGTTGTCCATTGACTAATTCGTCCATCCCTATCCTTTTTTCAATATGCTATTCACCACGCGTACCGAAGATACCAGTTTAGCCGTCGAAGTGAACACATCTACATTCCAGACGTGTGAGGAACGGCCTTTATGCACGATAGTCGCCACCGCCCTTACCGTGTCTCCTTCGTGAGCCGAAGAAATATGATTTCCGCTGACTTGCATGCCGACCACTATTTCGTCCGGCTTGCAAAGTATCATCGAGCCCAGTCCGGCAACCGTCTCCGCCAGTGCCAGGCTGGCTCCTCCGTGCAGGATGCCGAAAGGTTGGCGGGTGCGTTCGTCCACCGGCATGGTGGCCTCTACCCTGTCTTCGGAAGCGTAAGTATATTGTATGCCCAGATTTCCCATCAGAGCATGGCGTGCACGCTGGTTGAGTTGTTCCAAGGGTACGTCGGTGGGGCGGATTTCGGCAAGGATGGCCTTTTCTACCGCCTCGGCCACTCCGTCTTCGTCATTGGATGCGGTAATCCGGTCGGCACAAACCTTTACAGAGTCTTGTGCGTTTCCCATGGCAATGCCCAGCCCGGCGGATTGTATCATGGAGACATCGCAAACTCCGTCGCCAATGGCGATGACTTCTTCCGGACTGACACCCAGTTTCTCAAGCAAAGCGCCCAGCGTATTGGATTTATCAATGGAGCAGGGCACCACTTCGAGGAAATAGGGTTCTGAGCGAAACACGTCGAGCGCTCCGTTCAATCTCCGGCGCCAGTGGTTTTCCAAGCCCACCAGCGCTTCTTCGTCATCGCTGACGAGCATGCACTTGCATGGGGCAAAGTCCACCGCTATCGAGAACTCCGTTTCCGTCACAATCTTCAGTCCATTCAGTTCTGCTTCGCGGCGTATGTGCTCATTTTCGGGTGTATCGGTGATAAGGGTATCTTCGTGATAAGTAAAGATGGCAAATCCGTTTTTGCGGGATTTCTTTTCAAGATAAGGCAACATTTCAGGGTTTATCCGGCGCTCAAACAGGAGTTCTCCGTTTTGGGCATTGATAATCTGCCCGCCGTTATAGGAGAGGATGAAGCCTCCGTAATTGCCCAGTTCCAGAGTTTTGGCAATAGGCATAAGGCCATACGTCGGTCTGCCGGAAGCCAGCACGATACGCACGCCCATCTGTTGCACCTTCAACAAGGCGGCCAACGTGCGCTTACTGATTTTCTTTTCACTATCGAGCAGGGTTCCGTCCACATCAAGAACTAATAATTTGTATTTCATGACTTACCGGTTTTGAGTTAATGAAACAAAGGTAAAGTTATTCGAGAGAAAACACAATAAGTGACGGGGTTTTTCTTATTTTTAGAAAATTCTTTTATACCTTTGTCACACAATCAAGTTATAACATATTCTTCACAAAAATAGAAAGCCCATGAAGACTAACAAATCCGAAATGCAAGAAATTATGGAAAGAATCGTCTCATTCACACAAGAAAGAGATTGGGATCAATTCCATAATGGAAAAGATTTAGCCTTAGCACTTTCGATAGAAGCTTCAGAACTAAATGAGGCTTTTCTTTGGAAAAATGCCCAAGAAGTCAATATTGATAAAGTAAAAGAGGAACTGGCCGATATAATGAATTATGCATTTCTTATAGCACATAAATATGATTTAGACCTTAAAGAAATCATATTGACAAAACTTGCAAAGAATGCGGAGAAATATCCAGTAGACAAGTCAAAAGGAAACGCTAAAAAATATACTGAACTATGATTGTTTACCATGCTTCTAAAAAAGGATTCATAAGAGATGTCTTCAACGGAAACATTGCAGATGAAATAGATCATGCATTTATGGCACATCTCGGAAGACATACTTCTCCAAACGAGGTGAGGTCATGGAGAAATTCAATGATGTATATGTATAAGGTCATTGATACGCCAGACATACCGGACACTTCCAGCATTGCAATTGAATACCAGATACCATTAACTTCTAAACGAGTCGATTTTATTATTTCCGGATTAGATGAGAATCAGAAAGGAAATATAGTCATCATTGAACTTAAGCAATGGGAACAGGCCAAATTATCAAGTAAGTCCGGAGTGGTTCAAACCCGGTTCCAACACGGAGAAAGCGAAGTTACCCACCCATCATATCAGGCATGGTCTTATGCTTATATGCTGACAAACTATAATGAGACAATCAGAGAACAACAAATAGAACTTTCTCCATGTGCCTTCTTACACAATTATCAATCAGATAATATCATAGCCAATGCATGCTATCGGGAATACATTGAAAAGGCACCTGTGTTCTTTAAATCTGATGCCCAGAAGTTACAAGATTTCATTAAGAAACGCATCAAATTCGGAGCTAAAGACGATATCATCTGGCTTATTGATAAAGGGAAGTTGAGACCTTCCAAGCAATTAGCAGACACTTTACTCTCCATGTTACATGGCAATCAGGAGTTTGTTTTATTGGACGATCAAAAGATTGTTTACGAAACGGCATTAGAACTGGCACGGAATACCGCAAGCGGGAAGAAACATGTCTTAATTGTGGAAGGAGGACCCGGCACAGGTAAAAGTGTTGTGGCCGTAAATCTTCTGATACAACTGACCAAAGAAGGGTTGGTAGCCCAGTATGTATCCAAAAATGCAGCACCGAGAGATGTGTACACCGTAAAACTCAGCGGTAGTTATCAAAAGAGTTTTATCAATAATTTATTTGTTGGAAGCGGTAGCTTTATAGATGCGCCGGCAAATGTTTTCGATGCTCTAATTATTGATGAAGCCCATCGGTTAAACCTTAAAAGTGGTCTATACGGCAACCTTGGCGAGAACCAGATTCTTGAAATCATACGTGCCGCTAAATTCTCTGTATTCTTTGTTGACGACAGGCAAAGAGTACATATTAAAGACATCGGTTCCAAAAAGGCTATTGAGAAAGTTGCGGAAAGTTGTGGCGCCATTGCACATTATGCCAAATTAAGTTCTCAATTCCGTTGTAACGGGTCGGACGGATACCTCAGTTGGCTGGACAACACGTTGCAAATAAAAGAGACCGCTAACATTCACCTTTCATCAGAAGATTATGATTTCAGAATTTTTTCTGACCCCAATGAATTACTCGACACAATAAAAGTAAAGAATAAAATAAACAATCGTGCAAGAGTCGTAGCGGGTTATTGCTGGGACTGGAATAGTAAAAAAGACCCTGATGCTTTTGACATAGTAATACCAGAGTTCAATTTCAAGAAAAGATGGAATCTCAGTTCTGATAAAAATCTCTGGATTATCGGGAGCAATTCGGTCAATGAAATCGGATGTATCCATACCTGCCAAGGATTAGAACTGGATTATATCGGGGTCATTGTTGGCAAAGATATGAGATATGAAAATAACAAGGTAAGCACAGATGTAACCCAGCGTTCCAAACATGACCAATCTGTAAAAGGTTTCAAGTCTCTGCTAAAAGAAAATAAGAAACAGGCTTTACAAGATGCTGATGAGATTATAAAAAACACTTATAGAACCTTAATGACAAGAGGTATGAAAGGTTGCTACGTGTATTTTTGCGATTCTGCGTTATCCCAACATTTCATGAACCAACTACAACCTCTGCATGAAGAGAGGAAAGAAATACGCATAGAACCGGAAATTAATGATGACGTCAAGTATATAGATTTCCTTCCTCTTTATTCCATAAAAGCAGCCTGCGGCTATTTTGGAGAAGGGGAAATTGTAGATGAACTTGGCTGGATAAGAGTGGAAGGCATAGGGAAGCTGAATCGAAATATGTATATAGTGCAGGCCACAGGGCATTCTATGGAACCAATCATAAATGATGGGGACTACTGTGTCTTCAGAGCTAACCCCGCAGGTAGCCGGCAAGGCAAAATAGTACTGGCACAACATTACAACTTTTATGATGCTGACTATACAGGAGGCTATTCGATCAAAACATACCATAGTAAAAAGAAACAAGAAGGGCCAGAAAATTGGACACACGAAGAAATTGTACTTGAACCCAAAAATGCTAATTATAACCCTATAATCATCAATGAAGAAAACTCTGAAGAATTCAGAATTGTCGGTGAATTCGTTGGAACAATAAAACCTTGAGTATTGCTAAAATCAAGTTTAAGCTAAATCAATCAAAATATTAAGAAGCCGCACTTCAGCAAACAAAATTTTATCCATACCTTTACAGAGTTCTAATGCGCATATACATACTAAATAGGATTTTGATATGAAGAAACTGATTAGCATGCATTTTATAGGGATATTGGCATTAGCCATATTGTGTAGCGGATGTAGCACCAACCGCATGGCGGCGGGTGACCCGGGCGCCGTATTGGCGGGAGCCGCCATCGGAGGCAATGTAGGAGGCGCCATCGGCGGGCTGATAGGCGAGAACAACCGAGGATGGAGAGGAGGTTACCGTGGTTCTGCCATCGGCACTATTGTGGGAACCATTGCCGGAGCCGCCATTGCCAATGCCGCCACCGCCCCCAAACAAACGGAAGAATACAGCTACCGGGTAGAGAGAACCCAGCCCACCTATAATCCCCGATCGGAAGCGCGCCCCTCCGCCATCAACAACCTGAAGATACGCAATATACGTTTCATTGACGATAGCCGCGACCACGTAATCAATGCGGGTGAGAATTGCAAAGTCATCTTCGAAATTATGAACGAGGGAAACAGGACCGCTTTCAACGCGGTGCCGGTAGTGGCGGAAGTCACGGGCATGAAGCACATCTATATCTCGCCATCCGTCATGATAGAACAAATCGCTCCCCGCGAAGGCGTGAAATACACCGCCAACATCAGCGCCGGAGAACGGATAAAGACGGGAGAAGTCATCTTCCGCATTGCCGTAGCCGACGAAAACGGAGAGGAATATGACTGGCAAGAGTTTTCATTGCCCACCCAACGATGAACAATCTCTCATTAAAACAATAAAATCATGGCCGATAACTATTTAGAAAAGCAATACGAAGCATACGAAGCAAGAAAAGCCGCTTGGGAAAAAGAACGCAAATACGGGAAGAAGCATTCCCCCGCCAAGCGTCCGAAAACGGAGGAAAAGTCAAAAGGGAGTGAAGAAAGCTCAAAAAGAAGTGAAGCCTCCCTTCCGTAACCCCTTCAAAAATACACAGAACCTTGAAACATAATTATGGGGATGAGCAAAAGTCCGGAAATTGAAGTTTTCCGCTTTTGAATCATCCCCATTGTGTTAAGTAATCAATTGACAACTTAGTTTTCCCAACCTGTATTTTGTGTCAGATTTGGGTTACGTTCCCTTTCTGCCGGTGGAATAGGCCATCTCAACATACGGTCGCCCCAGGCAAATTGCTGAGCCGGCGCACTCCGCCCTATGCTACCGTCAATATTCTTCAACCCTGCACCAGAGAAGAATTTAGCCTCCTTATAGGTTCCACAACGTATTTCTTCAAAATAACTGATCGCTTCACCGCAGAACTCCCAACGATACTCTTTACGGATGCGTTTCCGCAAGTCATCTTGTCCGCTCACACTGGTGGGTTCATTCCCCCCACGCTTCAAGTCCGCTATTTTTGCACGTTGACGTACCTTATTAATATAGATGAGTGCTTCATCTACTTTTCCCTGTTCATTCAGCGCATCAGCCAATCCTAACAGGACATCAGCATAACGGATCAGAGGAACATCAATCGGCGAATTGTCACGGTCAAGATACGGGTCACTACCTGTACCGACAAACTTCCGGTAGAGATAATAGAAACTGGTCTTGGTGTTGGATTCAATATCATAGTTGGGCGCACCGTAAGAACGATAAGGCCAACGCAATGTATAAGTGTTCGGAACACCGCCTACAGCACCATTAAAGGTAGAGTACGGAGTAATGACAGAGGCATTCATACGTGAATCACGGTTAGTATAAGCTTTCAATATGCGCTCCTCGTTGGCTCCGGGAAGATATCTTTTCATAGCGGAAGTCACCTTTTCGTGAAGCTCTGGATTCTTGTCCTTATCCGGGATTAATGCTTGTTTTTCGGCTTCCGTCAGGTCGTCACGCAAGAAATAAACGATACGTTCTTCGGGGGTCATACTATTATAATCCGGTAGCACATCTTCCCAGTCGAACGATTTTCCGTCTGCCCACTCATAAGAATTAACGAAATCCGTATTAGGAGTAATATCTGCAATGCACCAACCATGAGTGATATGCGAACCGTAGTAACGGCTTATGCTATTCCCCAACCCTTGTGTACGGATACATTGCATAGAAAAAATCATCTCAGGGCATCTCTCATTCTCTTCTGTGAAAAGGTCACCAAAGTTTCCCTGGAAAAGTTCATAACCCAGTTCTCCCACTTTCTTAAGATCGCTTTCCGCTTTCGCCCACTCTTTCATCCAAAGATAAACCTTGCCGCGGAGTGCGTAAGCGGCGCCTTTGGTCACTCGTCCGTAATTAACATTATCCGCCGCATAACGACCGGGAAAGTCCGGATTATCAATGCAATCGGTTAAATCCGCCACAATAGCTTTCCACACATTTTCCGCCGTCTCACGCCCTTTAGTAAAACCTTCGGCAAGAGTCGGTTCCAAATAAACAGGAACACCATCGAACACCATATTCAGGCGATAGTAGGCATAAGCACGCAGAAACTTACTTTCGCACACCAGGCGATTATATTTAGCTTCCGCCAGGGGAGCTTTTCCCAGATTGGCAATAGCATCATTCGCACGGCTGATCATTTCGTAATGTTGCTGCCAATAACTGGAGAACATACCCTCGGAAGCGGAAACCCGGTTAGTAACCCAGTTAATCCACCCCCAAAGCCATACGTTATTGCCCGAAACACCAAAAGCTTCCAATTGGTCTATCTTTCCGGCAATCATGTTTTGTTTCAAAGCCTGATATATTCCGGTTACTCCCTGGTCTGCCAGCGATTCGGTGGTCCACATATTTTCGCTACCGACTTTATCGTACGGATAAGTATCCAACAAATCGTTTTTGCAAGAGGTGAGCGATGCTATGACACAGAATATTATTAGTATTTTTTTCATATCACAATAGTTTTATTAGAATGTTACATTTACACCAAAAGCATGTTGGCGGATAGGTTGATACTTGGGAGCGGCACCTTGTTCTGGGTCAACGCCAGGAAAAGAGTCTATACTGAAAAGGTTTTCACCGGAATAGTAGAATCTCACTTTCTCCAGGCTAATCTTACTCAACCATCTTTGCGGTAAAGAATAACCGATAGTCAGGTTTTTCAGTTTCAGATAGTCACCCTTGTACAGATAGAGATCGGACATCAGGGCATCAAGCACATTGCTGTTTGATGTGGATTGTGTGATACGACCGTATTTGGCATAAATATTGGTACGCGAATCATTCGGATTTTCCGGATCATAGAAGTAATGATCGCCTGCTATGTCGGCAGACATACCCCTACCGTACTGGAAGAGTGTAGAATTATATCCCTCTTTCTTCATCAGCAACTTGAATCCCGCCGCACCGGCAAAGTTCATTGAGACGTCGATACCCTTCCACTCAGCCTGTAACTGGAAGCCATATACATACTTCGGTATATTTGAAGAACCGAGGAAAGCACGGTCGGCATCATTACCAAAGGTTTTATCGCCATTGTTGTCAGCATAGATATAGTCGCCGTAGTATAAGCCTGAGCGTTGTCCTATTTGTTCCTTCGAGAAAGACTGGAAAGTGTAGCCGGCGGCAGCCATTGCTTTCACCCATTCCATATCAGTTTCGGTACGTATCATACCGTCGCTCGGTCCTCCACCGGGGTTAACCGTGCCGTCCGTATTAAAATGATTACCGCTTCCTTTATAGACCGTACGCAAAAAGTATTCATTCATCATTCTGCCTTCAACCACGCGTTGGTGACCACCCTGCGAAACGTCTCCGAGATTGCTCTGCCATACTTTGTTTCCGTTGGCGTCTTCTACCCATCCCTGCTTCAGGGCACCTTTATACTTGGTTACCTCATTCTTGGAATAACTCATGTTAGCGGATACTGCATAGTTGAATTTACCAATATTGTCTCTCCAGCCCACCGTAAATTCATATCCCTTGTTATCCAGTTTGGCAAGATTCATACGGGGCGCCACCTTATCACCTGTCGTAATAGGAATCGTTATCTGATAAAGAATGCCATCCGTCTTTTTCTGGAAGACATCCAGTTCAAAAGTCAACCGGTTATTCAGAAAACCTGCTTCCAGACCGAAGTTTGTAGTATTTGTGCTCTCCCAGCTCAGCAAAGGATTAGCAATGTCCCGTTGCACCAATCCTGCATATTGCGAATCGCCAAAAGGATAAGATACCACCGTATATCCGCCCTGATATTCATAATCGCCTACGGAAGAGCCACCGTAATTACCGTTCTTACCCCACGAAACTCTCAACTTTAAATTATCCAGCCAGTCACGGGTAGTCGCCATGAAGCCTTCTTCACTGATGCGCCAACCTGCCGATACGGAAGGAAAAGTACCCCAGCGATAATCCTTGTGAAAACGCGAATGACCATCATAACGCATATTGAACTCGAAAAGATAGCGGGACTTGAAAGCGTACGTCAGACGTCCGAAGAAAGCACGCGAAGCACGGTCTTTCATTGTGCCATAAGCATCTGTCACCTCGGTGCCGGAAGAAAGATTATGAATGCTTTCGTCAATCAATCCCTTGCGGGTTCCGCCATTGCTCCAGTCTTTCCAGTAATATTCCTGATAACCGGCCAAAGCCGTCACGTCATGATATTTGGCAAAGGTTCTTGAGAAGTTCAACAAATGTTCCAATGTGTAAGAATAAACATCATAACGGCCGGGGGGGGTTGATAACTGGTCGTTAGCCACTACGGGACTCAGTTCCATATTCCGGCTGAAACTGAATTTAAGTCCGGTACGGGGATTGCCCCAGCTATTGGTTTCCTGCCACAAGCGGTCATAATTCAGGTTAACATCGTAAGTAAGCCCTTCAAGAATCCGGAACTTCGCATACACCGTACTATTCAGGCGTACTCTTTCCTTCTGACCGTTAGCATAACCATCCAGACGTTCGCGAAGATTTATCGGACTTGGGTTTTCATTGATGCTCTCCACGCCACCATACTTGCCATCATAATATGGATAACAACCGGGAATGGCAGACAACAACCAATTGCTGATGGCATACGAACCGCTACCGTCAAAATCGAGACGTCCTATCCGGTCCTTGTTTCCGTAAAGACGGGCACCGACGGTCAGCCATTTAGTTACATCCGATTCAACATTCACACGCATATTGAAACGCTCCATACCAGAATAGTCAACCAACCCCGGATTATCAACATAACCCATTGACAACAAATAACGCGCATTACTGCTGTTCCCAGCAATAGAAACGTTGTGTTCTTGCTTGATGCTGTTCTTATTATACACTTCCTCCAACCAGTTCACGTTAGGATAAGCCACATAGTTCGGAAAACCATACTCATTCAATCCGTTGGGATCTTTAGCTTTTTCACGCCACAACTGTATGTCGGTGACCGGATCGAACGTCGTTCCTGTTCCGCCGCTCTGCCAGTTCGCCTCATTGGTGTACTCCATGAAATCGGCATAGTTGTTTACGGTTTTCGGCAGGTTCATAGGATTCATTACCGATACACGTCCCGAATAAGTAATCGTTGTTTTCCCTTCCTTATTGCCGTTCTTGGTAGTGATGAGAATTACACCCGCACCGGCACGTGCACCATAGATTGCCGCGGAAGCTCCGTCCTTAAGGATGGAGATAGAAGCAATGTCATTGGGATTCACATCATCAATCGAGCCTATCATTCCGTCTATCAGGATGAGGGGGCTGTTATCATTCAGTGTACCTACACCACGGATACGCAACGTCGCACCATCCGAACCGGGTTGTCCGGAGCCTTGACTTACAGACAAACCCGCACTCAGTCCGGCCAGCGAAGCGGATACACTTGTTATGGGGCGGGACACAGCCTGGTCTTCAAAGTTTATAGAAGATACGGCTCCGGTCACGTTCACTTTCTTTTGCGTGCCATATCCCACCACTACCACCTCGTCGAGCATAGCGACATCTTCGAGAAGAGTTACATTTATCACACTACGGCCATTCACCGTAATCTTTTGTGTCGCAAATCCTATAAAAGAAAAGAGGAGGGTTGAATTCTTATCGGGTACGGTAATATTATATTTACCATCCTGATCTGTAATAGTTCCCGAAGCGGTGTTTTCCACAGCAACCGTTATACCCGGCAATGGTTCATTCATTGCGTCAGTGACTACACCGCTGACAGTTACCTGCGCACCGGCCGTAAAAGATATAACGCCGAAGAACAACAATAATAGAAATTGTTTCATAAGCAATAGATTTTTCAAGGTATTATTCTTCACCTTTTGTTTGTTAGTAATTTAATTAAATGATCGATCATAAATTGGTGATGCAAACTTAGCGACTTATTGGCTATGCAGCTTGCCGGTTCCATTATATTTTTTGCGCATTTCAGCATATCACTATTTTTTCATCTTCAACAAACCCCATCACGGACAGTCCCTACCCCACTTTTCCCACTGCAAAGGCTTGCTTTCTTTGCTCTAATGGCGATTAATCTTGCTCTAATGACTATAAACTTAAAAAAGAAGAAAAACTGATAGGGGAGACTTCCTTATCTGCTATATTTGCATAGAATCATACGCTTATGAAAAACAGACAGCTATTTATCATCGGATGGATTTTCATGCTATTATCCATCACCGGCAACACTGCCGGAAAGCAACCTTATCGCTTTCATACGTTCTCACCCGAAGGTGGTTTTTACTACAACGGAATCAACTCCATCGTGCAGAATAAAGATGGACTGGTCTGGTTCATCATAGACAACGACCTCTACCGCTTTGACGGATATACACACAAGAATTATCACAAAGTGTTTTCTTCCGATACAAGCCGGAATTTAGGCCAAACACCCCAGTTCAACAGCATCAGCACGGACGACAAAGGCAACATATATGCCGGGACGAACAGCGGACTCTATATATATGAAAAGAGAGCCGATACATTCTGCAAGGTCAACGAACAAGCCATCGCAAACTTACATATAGACGCACATGATAACCTCTGGATGACCAGAGACGGTGAAATCAGTTTCCGCCATCCGGACGGTTCGCTGCACACCCCGCTTTACGGGAAGAAACCGCTTTCGTGGAGCACATCCTACACCGGAGATGAAGCAAGCTTATTCGTCAGCACAGCCCATGCCATCTACCGGTATAGCTACGACTCGGACAAATACTCCCTTTTTTACTCTTTCGAGAAAGGAATGGAGATACAAAGCATGGCACGTGACCGGAATAAACTATGGGTACTGATTACCGACCGGGGCTTGTTCCGCATCGACATCCCGACGGCAGCGGTAGAGCAATTCTACGATTTCTTCCACCTGGACAATGGCGGAAACGTACTGACCAAAATGATTAGCATCGATAAAAAACATTCCGTCTGGATCGCCACCCAAAAAGGATTATATATCCTCAACCCTGAAACCGGGCAATACACACGCTACATGCATTCCGAAACCGACCCGTTCAGCCTGCCGAACAACTCCATCTGGTGCATTACAAAGGACAGGCAAGAAAATATGTGGATAGGTACATATTCCGGCGGTCTTTGCTATGTCAATCTCGACGAAAATGTCTGGCTGAAAAGTTTCACCCCTCTGGTCAGCCCATTAAATCACAATCTGATAAGCGGATTTGCCGAAGATGACACTCATCTGCTGATTGCCACCGAAGGGGGCGGCATAAACCGGATGAACAAGCAAACCGGCGAATTCACCTACCTGAAAAACAACGGCAGCCCAAACAGTCTGGCATATGATAACACAAAATCCATCGTCTACGATTCGGAACAACGGTTGTGGATTGCCATGTTCAGGGGCGGACTGGATTGCTATGACACACGAACCCGGCAATTTACCCACTTCCGCCACGAACCGGGAAATGACAACTCGTTACTCACAAACGACCTGCGAAAAATCATCCTCGATGGTGAAAACGGATTGTGGATTGCCTACCAACTGAACAAACTGAAAATATCCTTTTACTCGTTTGCACGAAAGAAGTTCACCCACTATACGCTATCCGAGAAAAATGAATTTATACACGACTTCTGCCTGAACAACAACCGGCTCTGGCTGGTATCCGAAAGACTTTACATGTTCGACATAGCTTCCAGACACGCAGAAAGTTTCTCGGTGGACAACCGCTTGCTCAATTGCCAGTCAGCCTGCTTCGATGGAAACGGCGATTTATGGATCGGTACGGTCGGGCAAGGATTAATCAGATTCAATACACGCACCAAAGAGTTCCGGATACATGATGAAATCCTGCAACGGAATGTCTACTCCATACTCAGTCTGTGCACTGATGATGAAAACAATCTCTGGCTGGGCACGGACAACGGTCTGTTCCGCTACGAGACGGCCTCCAATGAGTATCTGCGCTTCGATAAGCAAGACGGTGCCCAGGGACAGGTGTTTTATCCGCTATCCACATTCAAAAGTCGCACGGGCGAACTCTACTTCGGCGGAACAAACGGTTTCACAAAGCTCAATCCCAAACTATTAAGCCGCAATATGCGCCAGCCTAACCTGATTATCCTCAATCTTCTGATAGACAATGTTCCGGCTATTCCTACCGGGGGAGATGCTAAGAACGATACAGCCTGGTTTCCCCGAAGCATCGTACTGAATCATAACCAGTCCACATTCGGCTTCACTTTTACCTCGGACAACTATCTCAATCCCAATAAAAACCTCTTCCGCTACCGCCTGCGCGGATATGATGACCGCTGGACAGAAGTCAGCGGGACAGGGCGCCTTGCCTCCTACACGAAAGTGCCGGCGGGCAAATACACTTTTGAAGTCATGGCAGCCAACAATAACGGGGTATGGAATTCCACACCTTACGCGATACAGATCAAACGCCTGCCCGCCCCCTGGCTGAGCCTGCCTGCCTATATTGTTTATATGCTGATTGCAGGAAGCATCCTCTTTTTCGTCCTGCGCCATTACAACATCCGCAAACAGATGAAGCTGCAACTCTACATGGAAGCTGTGGACAAACAGAAGAAAGAGGAGATTCACCAGTCGCAACTGCGCTTCTTCACCAACATCTCCCACGACTTCCGCACCCCGCTTTTCCTGATAATCGCAGTGCTGGAGAAGCTTCAGGAGACAGGATGGCGAACGGACTATTACCGCATTCTGGACAACAACGCCCAACGCCTTCTCAACCTGGTAAATGAGCTGATGGACTTCCGCACCATCGAAAACGGCAAGATGCCTTTACAGGTAACCCCGTTGGATGTGAACCATATGGTGAATGCCATCGCCTACGACTTCCGCAACTATGCATTACAGAAGGAAATGACTTTTGAAGTGAAATGCGACGAGTTGCCCATACCCATTCATGCGGATAAGCACATACTGGAAAAGATTTTGCTCAACTTACTGAACAATGCCTTCAAATATACCCGGCAAGGAGGGCATATCTCCATAGAAACATACAATGACGTGGAGAGCTTCCGTTCCTCACACGCCAATCACTTCACAGTTCAAGGAGATGTCATTCCGGAAGATGCTTTCCTCATTGTGGTGCGCGACACGGGTATCGGCATATCCAAAGATTCGATAGCCAGCGTTTTCGAACGTTTCTATAAAGTCAATACGGACCAAGCCGATGCACACCTGGGCACAGGCATCGGGCTGGCGCTGGTGAAAAGTTTAGTATTGTTGCACAAAGGTGTACTGACGATATACAGCGAACGCGAATCGGGCACGGACATAGTGGTTGCCTTATCCAAATCGAACCATTTCTACGCCCTTGAAGACAGGAAGACGGAGGAAGCGGATTCCCCCGTTGCCATAACAGAGCTGGACGAGTCGAGCGAAAAGCTGCTTTCGGAAAAGAAACACATCCTACTGGTAGAGGATAACGACGACCTGAGAGGGCTGATTGCAGAATCGCTTGCCGCAGACTATGAAGTGACCGAGGCAGCCAACGGTGCATTGGCGGCCGAGGCATTACGGAAAGATCCTTTCGACCTGGTTATCAGTGATATTATGATGCCCGTGAAAGATGGCATCACACTATGCCGTGAAGTGAAAAACGATATAAACCTCTCACATATCCCGTTCGTCCTGCTCACAGCCAAAACCGGACTGGAAAGTAAACTGGAGGGTGTGGACTCGGGAGCCGACCTTTATTTCGAGAAACCCGTCGACTCTAAGTTGCTGCGTGCCTCGGTGCAGAACATCTTCAATACACGCCGGAAGTTGCAGGAATATTATGCCAAGAACTACTTTGCCGATACATCCGAGCTTGCGGGCAGCCGCCAGGACAGGGAGTTTCTGAAACAGTTCATCGCAGTGGTAGAGAAAAACATCGACCAATCGGAGATGGATGTCAATTATATCGCTTCCGAACTATCTATCAGTCGTTCCAAACTCTATAATAAAGTGAAGAGTCTGACCAATAAGTCAATCGTTGAGTTCATCCTGCAATATCGCCTGCGAAAAGCTGCCCGGCTATTGGTGGAGGAAGACATGTCCATACGCGAAATCATGGAACAGGTGGGCATCGAAAGCCAGTCTTATTTCACTGCGACATTCAAAAAGGAATTTGACGAAACACCTACTGCATTTGCCAAAAGGCACGCTGAAAAGAGGAAGAAAGGGAATCAATAAATAGAAACCGCCTGCCACCTCTCCTCCGTCAGAAACACCCCGAAAGGAAACACCAAAGACAAGGCGTTTTATCCCCCATAAAACCGTCGGAAAAATGCTTGCGCAAGGAGTTAAAAATGGAAGCGCAAGCATTTTTAAACGGAAGCGCAAGCATTTTCGGATGCCTGCGCTTTCGTTTCCAGACAAAACATAAAATCTTTCCATTTCGCCCCTACAAACATCCCTGCAGCCGATTAGAGCAAAACAAATAGTCATTTCAGCAACATGAAAAGCATGCACGCCTCTTATTTTTGTGCATCGAAAAAACTGTTTATTAACGACTTTAATGTATGCTGAATATTAACATGAAAAATTGCATCACCACCGGCGTCCTATCCCTTATATTATCAATAGGTTCTCCATATCCGTGCGTTGCCCAAGGCGGAGAAGCGCTGCCCCCAAAGGCAGAAATACGCCATACGCTGCAAAATGTAACAGACAGGCAAATGGCCGATTTCCACTATTCCGCCAAAGGCAACGCTTTCCATCTGCACGACTATGGTATCGATGCCTGGACAAACGCCACGTTCTTCCTCGGACTGGCCGAATGGAGTTCAATAGCCCGGGAACCGGAACCCTACCGCGAATGGCTTCGCGAGAAAGGAGAACAGATGAACTGGCAGCTTCCGCGCAACTTCATCCATCATCCCCAATACGGCATGTATCATGCCGACGAATTGTGCATAGGGCAATTCTATCTTGCCATGTACGACTGCTATCAGGACAAAAAAATGATGGAAGACACCCGGCAACGTCTGGATGCCATCATCGCCAATCCGCCAAAACCGGATATGAGCTACCTGAACAAACAGGCGTGGACCTGGTGCGATGCCCTGTTCATGGCACCGCCCGTTTACGCCCGGATGGCAGCAATCACGAAGGAAAGCAAGTACACCGACTTCATGGACCAACAGTTCCGAAACACCTGCAATCATCTGTACAGTCCCGCAGACAGCCTGTTCTATCGCGATGGAAGCTACTTCGACCGAACGGAACAGAATGGAGCAAAAATATTCTGGGGCAGAGGAAACGGTTGGGTAGCCGCCGGACTCGTGAATATCCTCAAAGTACTGCCTCGGTCGTCTGAGCACCGCTCCTTCTACGAAGCCTTGTTCGCGCAGCTATGCACCCGCCTTGCCCGGCTGCAAAGCGCTGATGGCTTCTGGCATGCCAGCCTGCTCGACTCCGCAGCCTATCCTTCGCCGGAAACAAGCGCCACTTCCCTCATCACCTATGCACTTGCCTATGGCGTAAACCACGGTTTGCTGGAGAGAAAGACCTTCTACCCCACCATCGTCAGGGCATGGAGCGCACTCACCTCCGCCATAGACGGAGATGGCCGGCTGGGATGGGTGCAACCTATCGGTGCAGACCCTAAAACCGTAACCCGTGACATGACCTCCGTGTATGGGCCCGGTGCCTTATTGCTCGCTGGAACAGAAGTTATCCGCCTCGACAGCCCGTCGGACACCGACAATCAGGCGGCATCCGCACCGGGAGGCAGAATCGTCCTCCCCTTCAACAAAGACTGGTCGTTCAGGCAGGGACCTTTCGAACAGAATCCGATACTGGCAGCCGCCAGTCCCTTTTCTCCGGACGAGTCCATCACAGGGGGATTCAGCAATCAGAAGTGGCAAACCGTAGACGTTCCGCACACCTGGAACGCCACGGATATGCAAACAGACAAAAACAACTTCTATGCCGGAGAAGCCTGTTACCGGAAAACCTATACCCCCGGCATTTCACTGAAGGACCGTCGCATCTTTCTGCGCTTCGAAGGCGTGGCAAGCACGGCAAGCGTTTACGTCAACGGCACATTGGCGGGGAAACACGAAGGGGGATACTCCGCTTTTGCCATCGAAATATCTCCTCTGTTGAACTTCGGAAAGCCGAACGAGATACTGGTTTGCGCCGACAATGCTTCACGCCCGGACGTAATACCTGTGAATCACAACCTGTTCGGCGTATACGGCGGCATCTACCGCCCGGGGTCACTCGTCATTACCGAAAAAGCCCATATCGCCATTACCGACCACGCCTCACCGGGCATTTATATCACGCAGAAACAAGTCAGCCGGAAATCCGCCGACATACGCATACTCACCAAACTTGAAAACAAATACAATCACACGCTGGACTTGCGGTTAACCACCACTATCTACGAAACAGACGGCCGTGTGAAAAGTAAACTACAAAACGACATAGCCCTTTCCCCCCAGGGACGCCAGGCATTTGAGCAACCACTCACATTGCAACGCCCGCACTTATGGCAGGGACTGGAAGACCCCTATCTGTATAAAGTCGTCACACAACTGGCAGACCGCCAAGGACGAATCATAGATGAAGTGACGCAGCCGCTTGGCGTGCGCCACATAGAGCTACGGCAGGGAGACGGCCTCTATCTGAACGGAAAGCACGTACCGATGTACGGCGTATGCCGCCATCAGGACCGCTTAGGCGTGGGAAGTGCCCTGACAAATGCACATCATGACGAAGACCTCTCCCTTATCCGCGAAATAGGAGCTGCTACTATTCGGCTGGCACATTATCAGCAAGCGGAATACGTCTATGCCCGATGCGACAGCATTGGCTTCCTGGTGTGGGCTGAGATTCCATTCGTCAACCGTGTCACCATGCAAGAGGCCGGCAATGCCCGCCAGCAATTAGTCGAACTGATTCGCCAGAATTACAATCATCCGTCCATCTACGTATGGGGGCTGCACAATGAAGTATATATCCCCCACAACTACACCGCTGAACTTACCGCCGAACTGCACGACCTGGCAAAGTCGGAAGACCCGGGACGGTACACCGTAAGCGTCAACGGCTACGGAGATGCCGGACATCCCGTCAATATGCAAGCGGACATTCAGGGCATCAACCGCTACTTCGGATGGTATGAACGCAAAATGCAGGACCTCAAGCCCTGGCTTGAAAGTCTGGAACGGAATTACCCCGGACACCACATCATGCTGGCGGAATACGGCGCCGAAGCCAACATCGACCAGCAAAATGAAGTAACAGGGGATGCGGGTGACTGCTGCGGATTCACCAGAAAGTATAACGAAGCTTTCGCCACACGCCTCCATGAGGAACAATGGGGATATATAGCCAACTGCCCTTATCTGGCAGCCTCTTACCTTTGGAACATGTTCGACTTCTGCACCCCCATGTCATCGCAGGGAGAAGTCGAAGCCCGAAACATGAAAGGGATGGTTACGTTTGACCGGAAAGTCCGGAAAGATCCCTTCTACTGGTACAAGGCCAACTGGAGTAAAGCCCCCGTGGTGTACATCACCGGCCGGAGAAACAGAAACCGCTATCGTGCCGACACTTCCGTCACCGTCTACTCCAACCAGGGCGAACCTGCTCTCTACATCAACGGGAAGAAAGCGGGAAGCCCCAGGCAAGGAACCACTTCCGTTCATTTCATCTTTGATAATGTGAAACTGGCACTCGGCGAAAACATCCTGGAAGCGAAGGTGCAACAGAAAGACAGCGTAATTCAGGATTGCATCGTCTGGTACTATCATCCTGAAAATGAAACTGAAAATCAAACCATACTAATAAAAGAAAAAGAACACACCGGATTATGAAGAAAATTACATTATTTCTAATCGGCTTATGTATCTGCTTTTCCGCCGAGATTCACGCACAGGAAAAGCGCTCCTCCATCCCGCTGAAACACGGTGCCCACCGCATCGGTAAACGCACAGACCCTGAAATGCAGCGTTGGCGCGAGCACGGACTGGGACAATTCATACATTGGGGATTGTATTCCATTCCCGGAGGATTCTGGAAAGGACAGTATTATGACTATGCCGCCGAACAAATACGTTCTTGGGACCTCGTGCCCAATGAAGAGTATGACAACCTCTGCAATGAGTTTAACCCTACAGCCTTCGATGCTCGCAAATGGGCACGCCAGGCAAAGGAAATGGGTGCCCGTTACCTGATTTTTACCACCAAACACCACGATGGCTTTTGCATGTGGCCCAGCAAATACACTGATTTCACCATTGCAAACAGTCCGTATAAGAAAGATATCGTAAAGCAAGTGGTAGACGCTTATAACCGCGAAGGCATAGACGTTATTCTCTATTTCTCCATCATGGACTGGCATCACCCGGACTTCCGGGGCAGTATCAACAACCCCGAAGACAGCCTGGCGAACGAACGGTTCAAACAGTTCACCCGCAACCAGTTGCTCGAACTCGTCACCAACTATCCTACACTGAAAGGGCTTTGGTTCGATGGTACCTGGCACGCTGCCTGGAAACAAGAAGCTGAGTTTGCCGATAACCTTGAGAAAGAACTGCGCATCCTCAAGCCCGATCTCATTATCGGAAGCCGCTTCCGCCCCGACGACTACGGTAAACGCGGCACTGACTCTAACGGTGACCTCATGGGTGATTATGAACAGGGCTGGGAACGTGATTTGCCCAACTCAAAGGAAGAACTCTATGGCAACGACTGGGACTGCGTAATGACCATCCCCGAAAACCAATGGGGATATCACTCTGAGTGGAAGGGATATGTCAAGACAGCTTACGACCTGATAGAGATGCTGGTCAAGTCTGTATCGATGGATGGCAATTTCGTGCTGAACTTCGGTCCCGACAGCAAAGGAAATATCCGCCCGGAAGAAACCCGGATTGCCGGAGAGATAGGAAAATGGATGAAAACCAACAACGAAGCCATCTATGCCTGCACTGCATCCGAGCTCAAACCGCAAGGTTGGGGATATTTCACCCAAAAAGAGAATAAACTCTATCTTACGGTCTTCAACCGTCCGATAAATAACCGGGTGAAATTTGAAGTGCCCAAAGGTACCGTCAAAATCAGGAAAGCTTATCTGTTGGCAGATAAACGGGAAATGGACATCATCGACGGCGGAAGAAATAAGAAAAACGACCTGCTCTATCAGATCGCCATTCCCAAAGGATTTACGCCCGACCAGCCTTTTGTCATCGTAATAGAACTGGAAGACAACAGGAATGATAAAAATCAATACCAGCAAGCATTAACTTAAAAAAATAAATGAACATGAAAAAGTATCTTCTGATGATTGTTGCAGCCGCCTTGTGCTTATACGGCTGCCAGACCCAAGAATGTAACAGAGTCATCCCCACTCCCACTCCCGAACGTCCGGCAGGACAGACTGATGTGCTGGAGTTAGCTTGCGCCCCTATTCCCATTGTGCGTGTAGCCTTTATCGGATTGGGGATGCGAGGCCCCGGAGCGGTGAGTCGCATGACTCACATACCGGGAGTAGAAATCATAGCCTTGTGCGATGTGGAACAGGAAAATACAAAACGTGCCAATAAAATACTGGAAGAACGCGGCCTGCCCAAAGCGCAGGAATTCTACGGAGACACTTCCGTATGGAGAAAAATCACCGCTTTGCCCAATGTAGACCTTATTTATATTGCTACGGACTGGAAGAGCCATGCTAAAATGGGAATACAGGCCATGAAGGACGGAAAGCATGTGGCCATCGAAGTGCCTGCCGCAATGAATATGGACGAAATCTGGGGCCTCATCAACACCTCGGAAGAAACACGCAAGCACTGCATGCAACTGGAGAATTGCGTATATGACTTCTTTGAACTGACCACGCTGAACATGGCACAGCAAGGGCTGTTCGGTGAAGTTCTGCATGGTGAAGGCGCCTATATTCATGGTCTGCAACCTTATTGGGAGCAATACTGGAATAACTGGCGTATGGACTATAACCGTAAACACCGCGGAGATGTGTATCCCACCCACGGACTGGGGCCCGTATGCCAGGCAATGAACATCCATCGGGGCGACAAAATGAATTATCTGGTATCAATAGATACTAAAGCGGTAGGCAACCCGGCGTTCATCAAAGAAAAAACAGGCGAAGAAGTGACTGATTTCCGCAATGGCGAACACACCTGCACGCTGATTGGCACTGAAAAAGGAAAGAGCATCCTGATAGAACACAATGTTACCTCGCCACGCCCCTACAACCGGATGTATCAGCTCACCGGAACCAAAGGGTTTGCCAATAAGTATCCGGTTTCCGGTTATGCCCTCGACGGCGGAGAGATTGATCCTGAAATTGCCGCCAACCACGAAAACCTGAATGCACACGACTTCGTACCCGAAGAAGTGAAAGAGGCTCTGATGGAGAAATACAAACATCCCATCGTGAAGGACATCGAAGAGTTAGCCAAACAAGTGGGAGGACACGGCGGCATGGACTTCATCATGGATTACCGCCTGATTTACTGCCTGCAAAACGGCTTGCCACTGGACATGGACGTATATGACCTGGCAGAATGGTGCTGCCTCATCCCGCTAACGGAGATTTCATTGGATAACAACAGCGCCCCCGTGGAAATACCGGACTTCACCCGTGGCGGCTGGAACAAACTTAACGGACTGAAATTCGCCCAATAACTTATATGCGACCTAAAATCTATTTATGCTGTATGCTTCTGCTGATAACCCTGTCGGCAGAAGCATATCAGGAACGCAACTTGCTTCAGAAACAAGCGAATGTGCAGACCCTCACAGAATGGCTTGTACCCAACCAGAAATGGATACCTTATCCTGATTATAATAATCGTGAGGGCTGGGCATCATTTCTGGGAGATAATGCAGCGTATTGCATTGAGCAAGGAGAGAAATATCTCTCTTATCAATGGCAGTTAGTGAAAGCCACAGACTATCTGGAATATACACGTACCGGAAACCGTAATCAGATGGCGGACATCTACAATGCCAACATCTATGCCATCACCAGCCTGTTCATGGCAGAACTGGCGGAGGGAAAGGGACGTTTCGTGGATGGGTTGTTGAACGGGGTGTTCCAAATCTGCGAGATGACTTCCTGGGCCATTTCGGCACACGTGGTTTCACAACGGGCAGGCGGCTCCTTTCCTGTGAAAAACGACCATGTGCTTGCACTCGTGTCCACTGATGTAGCGGCTACTCTTTCCTGGATTCATTATTTCCTGCATGAAGAATTCGACAAAGTCGCTCCCCATTTCTCCGAACGGCTTCGCGAGGAAATCAGGGAGCGCATCCTTATACCTTATATGAAAGAAGACCGTTTCTGGTGGATGGCGTTCAATGTGGACGGGGACAAGGGTTTCGTGAATAATTGGAACACATGGTGCAATTCGAATATCCTGCAATGCTTCCTGTTGTTGGAAAACGACCGGGAAAAACTGGCAAAAGCCGTATATCGCAGCATGGTGTCCGTAGATAAATATATCAACTACACCAAAAGCGATGGTGCCTGCGAAGAGGGACCGTCCTATTGGGGACACTCCGCAGGAAAACTATTCGACTATCTGCACCTGATATACAATGCGACCAATGGCAAGATTTCCCTTTTCAGCAATCCGATAATCAAAAATATGGGAGAATATATTTCGCGTTCTTATGTCGGAAACGGTTGGGTGGTAAACTTTGCCGATGCATCTGCCAGAGAACAGTTGGATTATCATCTCATAGCCCGTTACGGCGACAAAGTGGATAGTAAAGAGCTGAAAGAATTTTCCGCTTATCTCAAAAAACAGCATTATCGCCCCGTAACTATTGAAAGGGATATGTTACGTACCCTTGAGAGTTTCCGCTATGACCGGGAAATAGGCTCTTACCCTCCGGCCCATCCGCACATTCCATATACTTATTATCCGGAAACTCAATTTTGTTATCTCGCCAATAAGACTCTGTTTCTGGCAGCTAAAGCCGGGTACAATGACGAGAGCCATAATCATAACGATGTAGGGACATTCAATCTATATGTAAACAACCAACCTGTCATTGTAGACATCGGTGTGGAGACTTACACCGGTAAGACTTTCAGTAAAGACCGGTATACGATATGGACCATGCAAAGTGATTACCATAACCTGCCGCAAATCAATGGACAGCAACAAGAATATGGACGGGCATACAAAGCCAGACAGGTGGAAGCGAATCCTGATAAGAAAACCTTCTCGATGGACATAGCAGGTGCATATCCCCCAAAAGCGGGCATAGAGAAATGGCAACGTACTTATCGGTTGGCAGCCAACACGCTGCATATTGAAGACGATTTCCAACTGGATAACCCGTCAGTTCCCAATCGGCAGCACTTCATCGTATGGGGTGACGCAAAAATCATTCAACCGGGAACTATCCGGATCAATAGTAACAATGAAATTGTAGAATTGACCTATAACCCACTGCAACTGAACGCTACCATTGAGACACTGGAAGTCAAAGACCCGCGTTTAACCCGTGTATGGGGCAATGAACTGACCCGCATCATACTGGAAGCCTCAAATGTGCAAGTCCAAGGCATATATAAAACAACCATTAAATCCATTAGAATAAAATGATGAATATAAAAGGTTTATTACTACTCACAACACTATCCGTCACGGCAGTGCATACCGCTTCTTCTCAAAACGAAAAGATACCGTATTGGCGTGATATGAATGTGCTGCAAGTGAATAAAGAGAAACCACACACCACCTTCATGACCTATAATGACCGGGCAGCCGCACTGACCGGAGAGTATGAACAAAGCAAGTTCTATCAGCTCTTGAATGGCACCTGGAAATTCTATTATATCGAAGACGACCGGAACGCACCGAAGAACATCACGGATGCAGACACGGACACCTCAGGATGGGCAGATATCAAAGTTCCCGGCAACTGGGAAGTACAGGGTTTCGGTTCCCCCATCTACATTAATCATGGGTATGAATTCCAACCCAGGAATCCCAATCCACCACATTTGCCGGACTACAGTCCTATGGGTGTGTATCGTCGGAATATAGAAATTCCGTCGGACTGGAAAGACAGGGATATCTATCTGCACATCGGTGGAGCGCGGTCAGCAACCTATGTTTATATCAACGGCAAGGAAATAGGATACAGCGAGGATTCCAAGAATCCGGCCGAATTCCTTATCAATCCGTATCTTCGCGATGGAAATAACGTGCTGTCGGTTAAAATATACCGATGGAGCACCGCTTCCTTTCTGGAATGCCAGGACTTTTGGCGAATCAGTGGCATCGAGCGGGATGTATTTCTTTGGTCTCAGGCTCGCGTGGCAGTAAATGATTTCCGGGTAATCTCTACGCTTGACGATAAATATGAAAAGGGTATTTTCAAGCTGGAAGTGGATGTAAAGAATACTCTATCGAAGAATCCGTCTCCGGCAACCGTGCGCTATGAATTGCTGGATTCGAAAGGAAAGGTGGTAAGTACCTCTGCCCGGACTGCCCACATACCTGCCGGAGGACAAACTCTAAACTTCGGAACTGAAATAGACCATGTAGCCACCTGGACTTCAGAACATCCCAATTTATATAAGTTACTGATTGCCGTAGCCCACAACGGGAAAGAAGAAGTAATACCTTTTCATGTTGGCTTCCGCCGGATTGAAATTAAAGAAAGCGATATAGAAATCAATGGAAAGAAACTGAACCTCTTTTATGTAAACGGACAGCCCATCAAATTGAAAGGTGTCAATATTCATGAAGTGAGTCAATACACCGGGCATTATGTAAGTCCCGCAGAGATGAAGAGGAACTTCGAGTTAATGAAACAAAACGGCATTAACTCGGTACGCCTGAGTCATTATCCGCAAGACCGTAAATTCTATGAAATGTGCGACCGGTATGGATTGTATGTTTATGATGAAGCTAACATAGAGTCGCACGGGATGTACTATAATCTCAAAAAAGGAGGAACATTGGGAAATAATCCTGCATGGCTGGCCAATCATTTGTATCGCGTGGAGAATATGTTCGAAAGAAACAAGAATTACCCGTCCGTCACCATCTGGTCGCTTGGCAACGAGGCCGGAAACGGATATAACTTTTATCAGGCTTATCTGTTTCTTAAAGAAAAAGCCAAGCAACTAATGAACCGTCCGGTATGCTATGAACGGGCGCTTTGGGAATGGAACACCGACATGTATGTGCCGCAATACCCGTCTGCCGCCTGGCTTGAGGAAATAGGCAAAGAAGGTGCAGACCGTCCCGTAGTGCCGTCGGAATATGCTCATGCCATGGGAAACTCTACGGGAGATTTATATGGTCAGTGGCAGGCGATATATAAATATCCGCATCTGCAAGGGGGGTATTTGTGGGAATGGATAGACCACTCTCTACTTGCCTATGATGATAAGGGTAACCCATACTGGACGTATGGAGGTGATTATGGTACGAATCTCCCATCCGATGGCAATTTCGTAGCTGACGGCATCATCGGTCCGGACCAGAAACCTCATCCGGGAATGGCGGAAGTGAAATATACTCACCAGAACGTAGGTTTTGAAGCCATAGATCTGGATAAAGGAGAAATACGGATTACCAACCGCTTTTACTTCACTGATTTGTCCAGGTATCTGGTAGAATATCAAATCAAAGCCAATCATAAAATAATAAAGAAAGCAACACTCCCCCTTTCACTCGCCCCGCAGGAAAGTAGAACCATAACTCTTCCGGTAGGCAAGCTTAAGGCAGAGCCCGGTGTTGAGTATTTCATAAACTTTGAAGTCAGAACCAAACAGGCAGAGCCATTGGTTCCTGCCAATCATATCATCGCCTACGACCAGTTTGAACTGCCTGTTTCTGCAAAGAAGAAAGCCTATATACCGGCTAAAAATACAGATATTCAGGTTAATGACCAGATGCAGTCCATCAGTCTCTCATCTCCCGGGTTCACGTTCGTGTTCGATAAAGTCAGGGGTATTCCAACAAGTTATCAGGTGGATGGCACCGAATATTTCAGTGAGAATTTCGGGATTCAACCTAATTTCTGGAGAGCTCCCAACGATAATGATTATGGAAACGGTGCCCCCAAGCGTCTGCAAATATGGAAAGACTCCAGCAAGAATTTCAGTGTGAAAGCTTATGATATCAAGAAAGGCAAACACTCTGTAACCCTTACCGTAAATTATGCCTTACCTGCCGGCAACAACTACATCGTATCTTATCGTGTTTATCCAAACGGAGTCATCCATGTTTCTGCCAGGTTCACTCCTATACATCAGAACGAGGCAACGATAAGCAAATCTGAGGCTGAATTGACGGCAACTTATAGTCCGCAGGCCAGATCGGATATGGAGAGAAGGAATATTCTGGAAGTTCCTCGCATTGGAGTACGTTTCCGGGTTCCTCTTGCCATGCAAAATATTCAATACTTCGGACGTGGGCCGGAAGAAAACTATTGTGACCGTTTTAAGGGGACATTAGTCAACTTATATCGCACCCACGCAGATGATTTATATCATCCTTATGTTCGTCCGCAAGAAAACGGGCATCACACAGATACTCGCTGGCTGGCTATTATGAATAAAAAAAACAAAGGGCTGTTAATACAGGCAGATAGCCTGATCGGGTTCAATGCATTACGTTACACCGTAGAAGATTTGGATTCTCAGGAAGCCGATGCTCCTTATCAATGGAAAAACTTCTCGGCAACAGAAATTGCCAACAGGAATGAGACGGAAGCCAAAGATGTATTGCCCAAACAGACCCATGCACATGAACTTACTCCACGGAATTTCATTGAAATTTGCCTCGACTGGAAACAACAGGGAGTAGGCGGATATAACAGTTGGGGGGCAAGACCAACTGACGATGCTACCATTTATTCAGATAAAGAGTATAATTGGGGTTTTACTCTTATTCCAATATCAGAGGCAAAAGATATCGGCCCAAAGACCAAACTTATTTATTAATCAACTTTACACAGTTTTTCTAACCTAAAAGTGTCCCTCAAAAAGTTATAGTATCTAACTTTGAGGGACACTTTCAATATTTGATATACTATTTAAATCCCGGAGGCGGCAAATGCATTCCCGCCATTGTCAATCCATTTTCCTTGGCATACCGGAGGAAGTGTTTACGTGACTTCACCGCCGCATCCTTATCCATATCATACGCAGCACAGATTTCGGGATGTTCCAATTGAAGAGCGGCTCCGTGAATCAAATCGGCTATCACCAATAGCTTGCCCGCCTGGTACACCGTATGGCCGGGAGTGTGCCCTTCCGCATTCATGGCAACCACATTCCCCGGTAAGGTTTCACCAAATTCAAACAGGTGCAAACGGTCCTTATAAGCGTTCATGGTCTTCACCACTTGCGCATTCCTATCGGAAGGCATCTTGAGCCAGGCATCATACTCCACTTTCGATGCATACACCTCGGCATTAGGGAAGACAATGCTATCTCCCTTCATCATCCCTCCGATGTGGTCACCGTGGAAGTGGGTGAGATACAGATACTTGATATCAGCGGGGGTTACTCCCAAAGAGGCCAACCCCGACAATAAACGGCTATCCGGCGCTCCCATTCCCGTATCAAACAAAATCCGGACACCATCCGTTTTTACCAGAAAAGTGCTCATAGACGAAGGTATCCCATCCGCCAACTTCAAGCTATCTATCAGCTCATCACTGGCATCGGCGAAAAGCGTCCTCTCCATAAGACGCTCTTTTGCATTATCCTGTATCCAGGTGACCTTCACTCCATCCAGTTGTAAGGTTTTCAAACCGTCACATGTCATAGTTGTACTATCCATACTTGCTTCCTCATTAGTTTGTTTCTTTGCACCGCCGCCACAACCTACCAGCAACAATGCAACTGATGCAACAACCCAATATTTCCATGTTTTGTTCTTCATTGGCCTACTAATTTTTTAGTTCATGAATAATAGTTTTGATTATGCCGACTCGGCACAAGGATGCGTAAACCAGAAACGGCTACCGACGCCTACCTCAGACTCAAGCCCGATAGTGCCGCCAAGATGCTCGATAATACTCCGGCAGATGGACAATCCCAGACCGGTGCCTTTGGAAAAAGTATTAAGTTTCACAAAGCGGTCGAACACCTGCCCCACCGCATCCGGAGCAATACCGATACCCGTATCTGTTACGGAGAATTCTATCTCATTGGTATCCTCCTTAAAGTGATACTCGAGAGTGATTTGCCCTTCGCTCGTAAACTTAAGGGCATTATTGATAAAGTTTGTGATAACCTGCATCAAACGCTTCTTGTCCGTATAAATACGATAATCGGGCAAATTAGAAGCCAGCAACACCGGCACAAGTTTATCTTCCTTGATGTCGTAACCACGAAGTATGTCCTCACAAAAGTCTTTGATGTTCAGATACCCCATATTGAAGTCGAGCGTCCCCGCCTCTATCTTCGACAAATCCAGAATATCGGATATCAATTGCAAGAGCAACTCTGTGTTCTCCTGCATGATTTCAATATACCCCTGACGTTCTTCTTTATCCTCCTCCTCAACGAGTATACTTGCAAAACCGACAATCGCATTCAACGGAGTACGGATTTCATGACTCATATTGGCCAGGAAAGCCGACTTCAGGCGGTCCAGATTCTCCGCCTTCTCCTTGGCTATCCTTAATTCTTCTTCTATCTTTTTCTGATGGTCGATGTCGACACTGGTGATGACGTGCGCCATCTGTCCGTCTATCCAGGGGAATGCGGCACTGAACACGCGAAACCAGCATTTGTCGAACGGGCGTTGATAGTCCCAGGAGTAAACCCTGGTGGGCTGGCCGTTTTCATCAATCAAGTGCCTTTTAGGGCAGAACTCACACTCACCCGTTTTATCGGTGTAGAGCGCTTGCCAGCACTTCTTCCCCTCAAAATGCCTGATGCCGCCATACGGGGCGGCCATAGACGCATTGGCATATAGCATGTCATGAGAATCGAAAGAGTTCACATAAATGTCCACTCCCATATTGTTCATAATGCTACCCAGCGTGTTGCTTGCCCGCACTTCTCTTTCCTTATATTCCCTGACCGCTATCTCCTTGGAGAGCGAGCCCAATATCAGATGAATCATCTGGAGCTCGTCTTCGGCGAAAGGTATCGAGGCTTCTTCCCTATCCGCAAACCCGATAAATCCGATAATCTTGCCTTCGGAATCTTCGAATTGCCTGATTAGCAAAGAATCCACTCCATAAAAATCCAAAATATCCATATCGGACAAAGATATATTCCCACCCTTACGTGTATAAAAGGGTTTCTTTCCAGCCTCTATACGATCAGAATGTTGTGTGGTCATCTCTCCCATTTCAAAACGAGACCTCAGGGTGCCACCTTCATTTCCGATGGTTTCCTTCAAAAAGAAATAGCGGAAGCCATCCGTTTGATAAACAAACCCTTTCTTGAATCCATAGTAATTACAAATGTCTATCAACGACTTCGTGATTTTCCTTTCAATAGATTCATGGTCATTCAACCGTTCTAAAAACTGAAGTAGAAATACACTTAAACTTTCCTTGCTTTTGGTCATATAGTCTTTAGTTCCTTAAGTTTAGACTACTCGGAACGAATTCTCGTTTTTTCCTCCAAGCATTCAAGCCGCTAATATACAAACTTTTAAAGACAATAGAGCATTTTTTACCAAGTTTTTAAATATTAAATATTTTCCTTTTCACACAAAGTAAGATAAAGGGAAACCTATTTTATTTTACAAGTACTTCAAAAGCATATACAACTTTCAATCATAGTTTTCGTAGCGCGAACGCAACTTTGCCGAACTTTTAGGTGACGGCTCCGGCTTCCCTGAACCCGACTTCTTCTGCCCGGATTGCTGGACAGGTCGAGGTCTTTCGGGACGGTTATTATTTCGCTTGGGCTTTTCGGCAGATACCACCGCCTTTTGAGTGCTTCCGGTTGGTTCGACCGGTCTCTTTCTGTCCTCCCGCCTCCTATTGTTCTGAGATTTTCCTCCCTGAGTGCGGCTTTGCGATTTCGATGCAACGTTTTGGGTAGCAGAAGAAGTAGTAGGAGAAGCGGCAGGCTCTCCCAAAGAAGGTAAATTGTGCTTTTGTTGCACCAGCTTTATACCCGTAAGTTTCTCTATCTCACGTAACATGGGGGCTTCTTCGCTTGAGCAAAAAGCAATGGCACGTCCTTCGCAACCCGCACGTCCAGTACGTCCGATACGGTGCACGTAGGTCTCCGGAACATCAGGTAAATCAAAATTGAGAACCAGGTCCAGACCTTTTATATCGATGCCCCGGGCAGCAATATCCGTAGCAATAATCACATTGGAGCGCCCTTCCTTAAAGTTGCTCAACGCACGTTGGCGGGCATTCTGTGACTTGTCTCCATGTATGCTTTCGCAAGCAATGCCACGACGAGACAGGTAGCGGGCAATGTTATCCGCCCCATGCTTGGTACGGGAGAAAACCAGCACCTGATGGCCTGCCTCTCCGAGCAACAATTGAGCCAACAATTCTTTCTTCTGAGGTTTCTCTACCCGGTAGACGGACTGGCTGATAATCTCCACAACACTGGATGCCGGAGTTACTTCCACACGCGCCGGATTGTGCAACAAACTCTTGGCAAGACGGTCGATACTATCGGGCATGGTGGCCGAGAAGAAAAGGGTTTGCTTCTTGGGCGGGAGCTTGGGCAAGAGGCGTTTGACGTCATGGATAAATCCCATGTCGAGCATACGGTCGGCCTCATCAAGAACGAAGTGGCGAACATCGTCGAGGCGGATAAAGCCTTGCGATATCAGGTCAAGCAAACGTCCGGGAGTAGCCGTCAGGACGTCCGTCCCGGCACGAAGTTCATCGGTTTGCGACTTTTGTTTCACTCCGCCGAAGATAACCGTGTGGCGCAAGGTCGTATAGCGTGTATAGTCCGCCAACGATTCATCAATCTGAATCGCCAACTCCCGGGTTGGAGTCAGGATAAGCGCACGGATGCTACGCGGAGCACCTTTGCGTTGGGGCATAGGAGCGGCAAGCAATTGCTCGATGATGGGTACGGCGAAAGCGGCGGTTTTGCCGGTTCCGGTTTGCGCCAGTCCCAACAAATCACGCCCAGTCAGGGCTTCGGGTATAGCTTGTTCTTGGATAAGTGTAGGGGTAGAATAGTTTTTTTCGAGGAGCGCACGGCACACCGGCTCCGAAATATTCATCTGTTTAAATGTCATCATTTCTTTTTATTACGGCACAAAGGTACGATTTTACAGGGAATTATCACTATATTTGCATGAAAAAGGAATCATGAGAGTACATCACATCGCCATCTGGACCTTCCGCCTGGAGGAATTAAGGAACTTCTATATCCGGTATTTTAGCGGAAAGAGCAACGAAAAATATATCAACCCCAAGAAAGGTTTCGAATCATACTTCATCTACTTTGATGAAGGTCCGTCATTAGAATTAATGAGCCGCACGGACGTGCAAAACACTCTGATAGAAGAAAACAGGTTAGGGCTCACCCACTTTGCCCTTGCCTTTCAAAGCAAAGAAGATGTGCTCAAGACTACTGAACAACTCCGGGCAGACGGTTATACCATAGCCAGAGAACCGCACACTTCAGGCGATGGTTATTTCGAAAGCGTCATTCTTGATCCTGACGGTAACCGCGTAGAATGTGTCTATCGGAAAGAAGAAACTTCAGAAGAACCCGACGCCCCAATTGAAACAGAACGGTTGCTACTACGCCCCTTCGTGGAGAGCGATGCAGAGGCTCTCTTTGCCTGTTGCCGAAACCCCAACATAGGGAACAATGCGGGTTGGCAACCTCACGCAAGCCTGGAGGAATCACGGGAAGTACTTCGTTCCGTATTCTTATCCCAGAAAGGGGTATGGGCCATTACCCTGAAAGACAACGGGCAATTGATTGGCTCCATCGGCATCATCGCCGACCCCAGACGCGAAAACCCGCAAGTACGTATGCTGGGATATTGGCTCGACGAGGCTCAATGGGGAAAAGGGTATATGACGGAGGCGGTAAAAGCGGTACTAAACTACGGTTTCGGCACGCTAAAACTAAGTCTTATCACCGCTAACTGTTACCCCCATAACGAGCGCTCTCAACAAGTATTGAAACGCCAGGGCTTTGTGCATGAGGGTACGCTTCATCAGGCCGAAGTGACTTATGACGGACATGTATATGACCATCAATGCTATTACCTGACAAATCCGGAACATCAAAAATGAGTCTATAAAAGGGAAAAATAAGATTTACATTCATATAGTCTTTTTTTAAGACATCATAAATTCAGCGTTACGATACAAACGAAGTTAATTCTCACATTTTTATCCATTTGTGTGGGAATTCAAAATAATCGTGTAACTTTGCGAATGGGATTTTCTTTAAGATCTCCACTGGTAACGGACATACGTACGTGTTTTTATGACAAATAATATAGCTCAAAAAAAATGACTCTATGAAAAAACGATATTGGGTACTCAAAAGGGTATCCGTCATTTTAATTCTCTTTGTTCTATTCACCAAAATGCATGCGCAAAAAGTGCCGACGAACAATATCCCGAAATTGGAAATCAGTGCGGAAAAACTTCTGATCGCTTCCGCCATTTGTTTTTTCATCCTATATCCGTTGTTCCTCTATTTCAGGGAGTCCAAACGGAAACGTGCCACCCAAAGAGAATTAATCAGGGAAAAGGAATTGCTATCATTATTACTCGAAAAAAGCGATATCTATACCTGGAAATATGTGGAATCCACAAATACTTTCTCATGTGATAAAGAGTTCTTTGAGCATCTGGACATGCCTTTCCGAACTTTCACTTTACAAGAAATGACAGAAGCCATACACCCGGAAGACCGGACAGACGTCCTGGCTACTTTCTACCGCATAAAAACCCAGCCGGACTCCAAAACACATACTCAATGCCGATATAACTTTAATGGTAAAGGTTACATCTGGTATGAACTACGCTATGCCAATCCTACGGAAACAATGTCAGAATCCGCCTCCATCATAGGTCTGATTACCAATATACAGCACTTCAAAGATAAAGAAGAAGAGTTAATGAAGGCCAAAGACCTGGCGATAGAAGCAGAGCTTAAACAATCATTCCTTGCCAATATGAGTCATGAAATACGCACACCGCTCAATGCAATCGTAGGTTTCTCCAACCTACTGGTCAGTGAAGACGACTTGTCCGATGACGAGAAGGCGGACTTTATAAATACCATCAATAGCAATTGTGAACTTCTTCTAAAACTCATAAACGACATATTGGAATTATCCCGTATCGAGTCTGGCAAAATGGCTTTCTCCTTTTCAACTTGCAATCTGAATAGTTGGATTGATAATATGTACATGACTCATTCCCTATTGATACCCAAGGAGATTGAATTCATAAAGGAAGTGCCTGATGCCACCTTCTTCATCCATACGGATGTGAACCGGTTAAGTCAAATTATTACCAACTTCCTGAATAATGCCGCCAAATTCACCCAATCAGGGTATATCAAATTGGGATATGAAATTGATTTCTCGGAATACAAAATCTCCATCTATGTGGAAGATAGCGGAAAAGGCATTCCGAAAGAAGAACAACAGATGATATTCGAACGTTTCTACAAGCAGGACGAATTTGTTCAAGGCACCGGCCTGGGGCTTTCCATAAGCATGGTCATAGCTGAAAAGCTGGGTGGAAAAATCTCCGTTAGCTCCGAGGCCGGAAAGGGAAGCCGGTTCACCTTCACCCTACCCTACCATAATGAGAGTGAAGAACTTTTCTCCGTCGGATAATATATAATCAGAAAGCACGGCACCATGATACGCTTATTATAAGAAATGAGTATCTTTGCGCCATTATGTTGCACCGTTTCAAGACTTCCATAGCAAATACTCCACTTCCGGAAAGGTTTACTTATCCTTTCTGCTACACTCCCCATCCATTATGCGTGATGGCGGCGGAAGAGGTGCAACACTATCTCAACCGGCAACATGAATGGAAAGAAGAACTAAGTCGGGGGAAGATGTTCGGAGTGCTGGTGGTGCAGATCGGAAATGGGGAGGTTGGTTACCTGGCCGCGTTTTCGGGCATATTGGCGGGGAAGAACCAACACTCCTACTTCGTTCCGCCCGTATATGACTTGTTGCAACCGCAAGGTTTCTTCAAAGTCGAAGAGGAAAACATCTCCGCCATCAACCGGCGCATCAAGCAATTGGAAGAGGACAAGGAATACACTTCTTTGTTGTCCGAGCTCACCCGAACCCACCAACAAGCCCGGGAAGCACTGGACATAGCCAAACAACAATTAAAAGAAGCGAAAGAGAAAAGAGAATTGCGTAGAAAGGAAGCCGGACTCACTACCGAAGAAGAAGCCGCCCTGATACGCGAAAGCCAATTTCAAAAAGCGGAATACAAACGGCTGGAACGTTCCTGGAAAGAAAAGATAGCCGCTTTGCAAGTGGAAATCAATAACCGGGAAGAACAAATTCAAGAGTTGAAGGTGGAACGCAAAAGCCGTTCCGCCACGCTGCAACAACAATTATTCGGGCAATTCAGAATGTTGAACTACCGGAAGGAGGTGAAAACCTTGTGTGATATATTCAGCCAAACCGTGCACAAAACTCCTCCCGCCGGTGCCGGAGAATGTGCCGCCCCTAAATTATTGCAACAAGCCTATCTGCATGGTTGGAAACCCATTGCTATGGCAGAGTTCTGGTGGGGCAACTCTCCCAAAGCCGAAATCCGCCATCATGGTTATTATTATCCCGCTTGTAAAGGTAAGTGCGAGCCTATCTTGCAACACATGCTTCAAGGGTTGGAAGTAGAAGAAAATCCTATGCTACAACTTCCGGAACAGGGCTACGGGAAATTAAAAATAGTCTATGAAGACGAATGGTTATTGGTAGTCAACAAGCCTTCCGGAATGCTCTCCGTGCCCGGTAAGGGTGAAAAGGAGTCCGTATATAGTCTGGCAAGGCAACTCTATCCGGAAGCCGACGGGCCGATGATTGTGCACCGGCTGGACATGGCTACATCGGGACTTTTAATCGTTGCCAAGAATAAAAAGGTGCATCAACACGTGCAAGCCCAGTTCAAGAATCACACCATCCGAAAAATGTATATAGCCCTGCTCGACGGCATCATTCCCCAAGACGAGGGAACCATCGAGCTTCCCATTTGCCCGGATCCGCTGGACCGCCCCCGGCAGGTGGTGGACATGGAATATGGCAAACCCGCCATCACTTATTATCAGGTTCTTGAGCGGAGGGACAAATGCACACGCATAGCTTTTCATCCGCATACAGGGCGCACTCATCAGCTCCGTGTACATGCCGCACATCCGTCAGGTCTACATTGTCCCATCATAGGCGACGAGCTTTACGGGAGAAAGGATAAACGCCTCTACCTGCATGCCGAGTCCATCGAATTTACCCATCCCGCCGACGGACGGGTCATCCGTATCACGGAAAAGGCTGACTTCTGATGATTGCTTCTTCTCTTTTTCTCCTTCCACAAGAGAGAGTCAAAAAGCCTATATAAACTGACAAATAGCTTAGGAATTGAACCTTTTCATTCCCATCATATCCGAATTTTAATCCCTATTTTTGCAAACGGATAAATCTATCCGATCAGACACTATTAACTCAATTAATGATAAAGACCATGAAATTCGTAACTTTAGTATGTAGTTTGCTTTTCTGCCTGCCATCCTTTGCACAAGAGAAATTCCCCGATGGTACCCTTATTCCCGACTGGTTCAGACAGAACGAAATTGTAAATATCGAAACCCTTGGCGGTAAATATAAGATTACTGATCATGGTGTGGTGAATGACAGCACCTTACTTCAAACAGAGAAAATTCAGGCGGTTATCGACCAGGCATCATCCAAAGATGGCGGTGTGATCATCATCCCGAAAGGTACTTATCTGAGCGGTGCACTCTTTTTCAAGCCTAAAACGCACCTTTACCTGGAAGAAGGAGCTGTTTTGAAAGGTAGCGATGATATCAGCAACTTCCCTATAATCAATACCCGGATAGAGGGGCAATCACTCAAATACTTTGCCGCATTGGTTAATGCCGACAAAGTAGATGGTTTCACCATTTCCGGTAAGGGAACCATCAATGGCAACGGACTACGCTATTGGAAATCTTTCTGGTTGCGCCGCACCGTTATTCCGAAATGCACGAATATGGATGAGTTGCGTCCGCGCCTAGTACACATTTCCAATAGCAATGATGTACAGCTTTCCGGTGTACGCCTCATCAACTCTCCTTTCTGGACGACACACATTTACAAATGTAACAATGTGAAGCTATTAGGCCTATATATTTTCTCTCCGGCTGCTCCTGTTAAGGCACCCAGCACGGATGCCATAGATATTGATGTATGCAATAATGTGCTGGTTAAGAACTGCTATCTCTCTGTAAACGATGATGCTATTGCTCTTAAAGGTGGAAAAGGCCCCTGGGCTGATAAGGATTCTAACAACGGAAGCAACACTAATATTATTATAGAAGATTGTACGTACGGTTTCTGCCATAGTGCACTGACTTGTGGTAGCGAATCTATTCATAACCGTAATATTATCCTCCGCCGTTGCACAATCAATCAGGCAAGCCGCTTGCTATGGTTGAAAATGCGTGCCGACACTCCTCAGAATTACGAGTATATCCTCGTTGAAGACATCAAAGGAAATGCCAAGAGTTTCCTCTACGTCAAGCCGTGGACACAATTCTTTGACCTCAAGGACCGGAAGGATGCTCCGATGTCCTACTCAGACCATGTGACGATGCGTAATATTGATTTCGATTGTGATGTATTCTTCAACGTAAGTGCATCCGAACAATACAAATTATCGAACTTCAAGTTCGAGAATCTGAATATCAAGGCGAAGAATGGAGATTGCGATAAGTCGGTGATCTCATCGTTTGAATGGGATAATGTGAAGGTGAATCAATAAAGGATACGCGGACGACGCGGAATAAACGGACGAACACGGATTTTAGTTCATAATGAAAAATCCGTGTTCGTCCGTTTATTCCGCGTCGTCCGCGTATCTATATTATTCTACACGCTATTCAAAGCTACGCAACAACTTTATTTCTTCCGCCCAAAGCGTTTCATCCGGTGTTTCCAGAATAACAGGCATGTTGTCGAAACGTTCGTCTTTCATAAAACGCTTGAAGAAATCAATCCCCAACAAGCCTTTCCCGATGCTATCATGGCGGTCTACATGGCTACCCAACGCTTTCTTCGTATCATTCAAGTGAATGCCCCGCAAATAATTGAAGCCAACCACCTCGTCGAACTCACGGAATACTTTATCATATTCCCCTACAATATCATAACCTGCCGAATAGGTGTGGCAAGTATCCAGGCATACCCCTACACGTGATTTATCTTCTACCCGGTCGATGATATGCTTCAATTGCCAAAACTCATTACCTACATTGCTACCCTGCCCTGCCGTATTTTCAATAACGGCCGGTACCCCTTTCGTTTTGCTCAATGTAATGTTGATGGACTCGGCAACCTTATCCAAACATTCCTCCACCGAAATCTTATTGAGATGGCTTCCCGGATGGAAGTTCAGGAGTTGCAAGCCTAATTGCTCACAACGTTGCATCTCATCCAGAAATGCGGCACGGCTTTTCTCCAATCCTTCTTCTTCCGGATGCCCCAGATTAATCAGATAACTATCATGGGGCAGGATATAGCGGGCATCAAAAGAGAATTTCTCACAATTGCCCTTGAACTCGCAGATGCTTTCCTCCGTCAACGGTTTGGCTACCCATTGCCGTTGATTCTTTGTGAACAAGGCGAATGCATTCGCACCTATCTCATGGGCATTAACGGGAGCTATTTCTACTCCACCACTTGCACTTACGTGCGCTCCAATATATTTTTTCATATCTGTTCTTTATATGATGATTAAAAACGGAAGCAAGATAGAGAAAAATCCGAAGACGGCAAAATTAATTTAAAGTGCACACGTCCCTTCTCCGGCATAATCCTTTCCTGTCTTTCCATTATATTCGGGATGTCTTTCCAGCCAAACCACGGCATAAGAGCAGGTTGCCACCGGCACTAATCCGTTGGCCAAAGCATAGTCATAGGCCGCCTTTACCAAAGCAGAGGCAATGCCTCTCCCGCTGATTTCATCGGGAACAATCGTATGGCGCACATCCAGCGCACCATCAGTGACATGATACATCAGACGGGCAGTTTCCCCATCCACCGTTGTCTGAAAAACTTTT
Source organism: uncultured Bacteroides sp. (assembly GCF_905207245.1). Taxonomy (GTDB): domain Bacteria; phylum Bacteroidota; class Bacteroidia; order Bacteroidales; family Bacteroidaceae; genus Bacteroides. The sequence continues at coordinate 41,469 of NZ_CAJLKP010000045.1, forward strand.
TTCTCGGGATAATGTTCTATATTCATAATCTGTTTCCTTTATTGGGTGAATAAATAAATAACAAGACTCTCTATATTAAATAACAGATTTCAGTAACTTTGTATCGAACACTTCTAAAAAAAATCTTATGGACAATCATCTTCTCTCTCACGCCATCGCCCTCGCCACCGAGGCTCATAAAGGACAAAAAGATAAATACGGACAGGAGTACCTGCACCACCCCATCCGCGTCATGAATATGGGACGTGATCTGAAAGAAAAGATTGTTGGCATCCTCCACGACGTGGTGGAAGACACGGAATGGACGTGCGAAGACCTGAAGAAAGAGGGTTTCCCGGATGAAATCATCGAAGCCGTGCGGTGCGTCACGAAGCTATCCGATGAAGAAGACTACGAGGAATACATCGGAAGATGTGCTACCAATCCCCTCGCGATTGCCGTTAAGATTCACGACCTGACGGATAATATGGACGTCCGTCGTATGCCCTGCATAGGGGAAAAAGAAATCAGCAGATTGAAGAAATACCTGAAAGCCTATCACCGCCTGATGCCTTTCTATATGAATCATTGATAATATATGCGTTCGTTTTTCATGAAATAGTTACCTTTGCGGCATGAAACAAGAACTAAAGGAAAATCAGGGAATACCGTCGTCCTTACTTTGGACACTCGCCATCATTTCAGGAGTAACGGTGGCCAACATATACTACAATCAACCCTTACTGAACCGTATCAGCCGTGATCTGAACATCAGCGAGTTCACCGCCAATCTGATAGCCATGTTCTCGCAGATAGGCTATGCGCTCGGATTGCTTTTCATCATTCCATTGGGAGACTTATACCGCCGAAGGAACATCATCCTTGTGAATATCTCCGTGCTGGTGGTCTCCCTGCTCACCATTGCCCTGGCTCCCAATATCCACCTGATACTTTTTGCCTCCCTGCTGACAGGTGCATGTTCCGTCATTCCGCAAGTGTTCATGCCTCTTGCGGCGCAATACTCCACTCCCGAAACCAAAGGGAAGAATGTGGGCATCATCCTTTCGGGATTGCTGACCGGTATTCTGGCTTCGCGCGTAGTGAGCGGTATCGTAGGCGAATACATGGGCTGGCGTTTCATCTACTTCGTTGCCGCCGGACTGATGATTGTCTGCCTCATCGTCATCATCAGGATACTTCCGGACCTCCCTTCCAACTTCCAGGGGACATACTTCGGCTTGATGAAATCCCTGTTCTCCTTAGTCAGGAAATACCCCCAACTACGCATCGTTTCGCTACGTGCAGGTTTTTCATTCGGTTCCTTCCTTGCCATGTGGAGTTGTCTGGCCTTCAAGATGGAGCAAGCACCTTTCTTTGCGGGAAACAATATCATAGGTATGTTAGGCCTTTGCGGCATAGCCGGAGCACTGACGGCATCGTCCATCGGCAGATATATACATATTCTCGGAGTGAAACGGCTTACTTACATAGGTTGTACACTGATTATCAGTGCATGGATCACCCTGTATGTGGGGCAATACAGCTATGTAGGCATCATAGCCGGTATATTATTGATAGATATAGGGATGCAATGCATTCAGCTTAGCAACCAGACAAGTGCATTCGCCCTTTGTCCGCAAGCCTCCAACCGCATCAATACGATTTTTATGACTACTTACTTCATCGGAGGTTCCACGGGAACTTTCCTTGCCGGAACTTCGTGGCAATATTTCGGCTGGACGGGAGTGATAGGGACAGGTATTTTACTGACGAGTTGCTCGTTGATTATCAATATCTTTGCTAAGAAATAGATTCTTTCAGTATTTCCCAGCCACATGCCTTGAGGTCGACGCATCCGTTTTTTCTGAAAGCGACACCTTCCTTTTCCAATAGTTCGCGTTGTTCCGTCCAGCAAGGAGCCAGTCTTCCCTGGCTGTTTACCACCCGGTGGCAAGGGAGATTCCGCTCTTCGGAAGCATTGTGCATAGCCTGTCCCACCATGCGGGAGCACTGGGGGCGGCCTACAAGATAGGCGATTTGCCCGTATGTCAGTACGCGCCCCGAAGGGATGGAGGCGACTACGCTATACACTTCATTTCGGAATAATACCTGATCCATAACGGCTGATTAAATAACTTCTTCGCACACCCGCATTTCCATACCTTTATATACAACCACAATCTTGTGCAACTGGGTGTTGCCGATGGCACGCTTCACCGTATCTGTATCGGCGTAGCGGTTGGCTTGGGCGATGGCTTCCTGACGGAGTTTTTCCACAAGGGTTTCGGGGTCTTTGTACTTGGCATATTTCAGTTCCACGATGTAGCTGTGCGTCATGTCGGAGTAGATGTCCAGCATCGGGCAGAGGAAGATGTCTACATAGCCCGCTTGCGTATCCTGTTCGGAGATGGGGCGGTAGAAGCGGTTCTGCGCGGTCATGGCAAGGGTGAAGCCGTGAACAAAGAACTCGCCCTTCTGCTTGTCGCGTTGCGAGGCATACGTCTTCAGGCAGTCGGCAATGTAGCCGAAGTAGGCTTGCCAGTCGCCATCATAAGCGAGTTGGCTTGCCAGTTCACTCTTTTCATAGCTGCTGAAACTCAGGTCTGCATCGTTGTAAGTGTTTAAAAGATAGGTATAGAGTTGCTCCTGAACCACCAGATTGGGGATGGTCAGTTTGGTTTTTCCTCTATGCATTCCGCTGATGGTGAGCATACCGAAATAGTAGAGCAAGCTCACGAAGTTGTCGGGGTTGGTGATGCTGGAGGCGGGGAAGCCACTCTTCAGTTCACCGGTGATATAGCTCTGACTCACCAGCGTCTGAATGACGGAAGCATCGTGGGCAAACTCCTTGTCCTTGCGAATGAGCATGCGCAGTTTCTCGTAGTCGATGCGAATGTTATCTTCCACCATATTTTGTGGTGCCTTGCCACGCATTATATAATTTTTAACGAAGTAGAGCACCATGTTTGAATTATACATCGTGGTTTCACCGTAACACTCCTGTGCGAAGCAATAGTTGTCATACCACGGCTTCATGATTTCTATCAACTCGTCAACGGTGTGATTGAAGGGGCTGGTGGTTGAATAGTAGGTCAGCATTTCCCGCACTTCCTCTTCCGTGAATCCCATCATCTGGTTGAACTCCGGCGTGAGGGAATAGTTGGTTCCGATGTTGAATCCACTGGTGAGGTCGTCCATCGTCACGGGGCTTACACCGGTGATGAAGCAACGCTTGATACTGGAGTAAGTTCCCGCTTTCACCTTGTTGAAGAAAGCACGCAGGTAACCTTCGCCATGCGTTTCGTTGGTATAGCGGTGCAGGCTTTCGGGGTCGGCGAAGATGGCGTTGGTGAAGTGGTCGTACTCGTCGATGAAGAGATAGATGTCCTGCCCGGCACGTTCGCACTCATGATAGAGGTAGTCGAACTGGTTGACAGCCCCATCCTTTTCGTTCAGTTTTTCTCTGATGCCTTCCGGCAGAAGGTCGGCATAGACCTCGCAGAAGTAGTCGAAACAGATTTGGCAATGCGCGTCCAGCCCTTTACGGTAGTCATTCAGTTGGCCGCTAATGCCGGAGAAGTTGAGATAGAGCACCAGATAGCTGTTGCGGCTCGCCGTGGGGTGCTTCCCGATGTAAAGGTCGCCGAAGAGCTCTTCGAACTTGTTGCGGGTGCGCACGTCGTAGTAGTGTTGCAGCAGGTTCAGCGTCAGGCTCTTGCCGAAGCGGCGCGGACGGATAAAGAAGAAGAAGCGGTCAGCCTCCTCTATCATGGGAATGAAGTGGGTTTTGTCCACATAATAATAATCTTCTTTGCGGATATCCGCGAAGTTCATCATGCCGTAGGGAAGTCTCTTTCTGCCGGGTACTATGTATTTCAATGGATCCATTTGCTGTCCTCCTGCTGTTTTTTTAAGTTAATCCGTATGGCTTTATGGCGCATAACGACACAAAGATAAGAAAAGTTCCTATAGTTGAAATTCATTTTAATCTATTAATTACAGTTTGTTTTGCTTACCTTTGTGCCCGCAATATCAATCACTAAAAAAATGATAACAAGGACAATGAGCCCTTCCGCGCTTAGAAGGGAGATGCAAAATGATATATTTGGAAATATAGTTCCTTATCTCAAAAGAAATTATGATTCAAAAATACGTAGGGCTATTATTAAAAGCCTTCATTTGCCAATGATATTCAATCCGATTCATTACTTCAGTAAGAAAACAAATAATGATTGGTCTATATTTTACTATGCACTAACCAAAAAGTTGGCCGCAGATGCTGCATGTATTGCTGTAACCCAGGTTCAAACCGAAGAAGGAACTTATGTTTACGAATATATTGTTGCCCGTGAGCATAACATCTATGTTTTTCCACCTCATTTTTTCTCCCGCTATCATTCAAGGTTTTTAAAGGGTGACGCAATTGACAAGCAAGAGCTTATTAATCAATATATAAAAAACAGTTATATAGGCATTATGCTCGTTTTAGGAACGGGAGAAGATAAATGCGCATTAAGTTTTCAAGACGGATATGCAATCGGAGACATCATTAGCCGGAAAGAACGTATTTTTATGTTCAAGACGTTTATCTCTAAAGATTTACTGAGAAAAGATCAAACGTTTGCAAAGGTATTTGACCAACTTCAGGAGCAAAACCAACTAAATTACATTGTAAGCCTAAAGAATTCCGATGAATTTTTGAATAATGAATACAGCTCTTATCTGAACTCAAAGTTATAAATGCAAAATGAAGAAGAGTCCGGAGCGGTTCCGGACTCTTCTTCTGTCCTACCCCAGCGGATTCTCGTCCAGGCCGCCGTCACCGCCGCTGCCACCGCCTTGCGCCGGGTCCTGGTCTTCGGTGTTGGGCGATAGTTCTATCCACTCCAGCTGCTCACTGTCCACCAGAGCGCGGGTGTAGGCACCGCTGCTCAGGCGCGTGCGTTCGGGCACAAACTCCACGCGCACGGCCTTCACCTGTTTCTCGAAGTTGAAGTCCTTGAGATCCTTCACGCCCGTGGTGTCGAGCACATAGCGGAAGTATCCCAGATTCTTGATATGGACGCTCTTGCCCTGCGCCATGCGGGTGTGCATCACACCTGCAATGTCGCCCAGCACGGCCTGAACGTCGGAATTACTCACTGTGGAGATTTTTGCCAGGTCTTTGGCAATGGTCTCCGTTTCAACGGGTTTACCCTGCACGATGGCGCGAGGGTAATAAACTGCTTGTTTCTGATTAAGCATCTTTTTCCAAAATGGCATAATTCTAATTGTTTTAATTGTTATTATTATCGAGAACCGATACATGCCGTCACCGGAGCGGGTTTCTCTTGTCGCCGACTCGGGGTGGTCTTGTCGCTGACTCGAGAACGGCTTGTCGCCAACTTGAAAAAACACGAGAGCGGCGGCATGTGAAAATAGTAGAAACTTTTATTCACCTAAGGCGCTCAAAGCTACTTCCGGATTGACAGGCAGATAAAACTTATCATCACCGTTCAACTGAATAAAGGCTTCATCTCCCAATGCTTTCTTCACTTCCTTCTGCATTTCGAGCGAATAATTGTTTACCCTCTCTACCAACCGGTGAACATCATCAGCCGATAAGCGTACAGATGGCTCTCCGTCGGGGGTAGCGGTTAGTGAATACTCGGCCAAGGCATTTTCCACCTCGTCCAATATTCTGGCATGAGCTTGTTTCAACTCCGCCGGTTCATCTATACCTAAGGTGTGGCGGATTACGATTTCCAATTCATCAGCAACCGGATGCTTCGGATTATTTTCTGTTACATGTTGCATCTGATAATAATCTAATAGTTTATAATCCAAAGAATCAGGGTCGAGTCCTTGTATGGCTGTATGCCCCATGTGGGCAAACATACAACGCGTGTAGGCTTGCGCATATAGAGTAGCAAGAAAGACCGAAAAAAGCTTTCCCCATGTACCATAAATCAGGCAGGTGGCAAAATAGCCGCGTGGACGCTCCTTTCCCATCGGGAAAGATGTATATGTTTCAGAAGCATACAGGAACCGATTCGCTGCCTGATGGCATACTCCGGTTGACAGATAAGATATACCGGGACCATCGGGTAATCCGGGTATTCCACATCTGTATTTATCGGCTTTGCAAAATGCCTTTTTACCAGTGGAAGTCACACAACATTTTGCATCTTCAGCGTATCTGTCGCTACTTCCAAAACACTTAAAAAATGAATTCTGATTTGTGCAATATACAAATGTATGATCTGCAATCTCGGCTACTAAAGGTATTGGTAAATTTACGGGGGTAGCCCAACCTTCAAAAATGTCTTTTTGTGCCATAATTGTTTATTATTAAAGTTTATACTCATTTTTAGTAACACCGTCCTGTTCATATATCCTCCTTTCTTTGCCGGACGGGGGGTGATAATTTATTATCTTCGAATTTTCCGCAGGCCGCACGGCTCAGAAGGCAATCACGGCGCGCACTTTATGGGTATCGGATTTGGATTCATTGCCATACGCCGTGCTGCCCGCAAAATCAATAGTCCACGCATTAGTTCCGTCCTCGAAATTACTCCAGTATCTTCCATCGAATGCCTCTCCCCCGGCTTTCGGGAACAAGCCGTTGAGCAAATTCCGCCGGGTTGTCGGTTTTTCCGAAAAATTGCCCGTCATGCCGTAGCACATCATGGCAAGCTCTCTCTGGCCGGGAAAGAACCACCCGCTGCCGTCCGGCGCGGGATGCGCGGCGGCATACGTGTCTATCTGGTTGTAAGCCGGGAAAGTGGTGGCGGGATAATGGGCACCGTACAGTTTCATCAAACGGGATCTACAATAACCATAGCCGGCACCGGAGGCATCTATTGCCTCCCAATCAGCCTGCTCTGCGTGGGTGAAGCCGCTGAAACCCTTGCCCCAGTCGTATAAGTACGTACCCGCCCCCTCTCCGGTGGCCCACGCCGCCCCTTGAGAGGCATCGCGCAGCGCCACCGCCATGCCGCGCGTGCACTCCGGGTGGTCGCGCATCAGCAGGTAGTCGCCGTAAAAGTACTTGGTCTGCGTCCAGTGGCGCCCCTCGTTCTCGCCCACCCAGAACACTACGCCGAGGCAGTCCTTCTGCACGTCGTAGGGCAGGTCTCTGCCTTCGGCGGCCTCTTGGGGCAGCACGCTGCCGTCGCGCATGTAGAAGTCGCCTTCCTTGAGGGGGCGTTCCGTAACATCCGCCGTCGATGGTGTAGAGGCGGTAGGTGCCGGGGGTGCCGTCACCTCGCCCGACTGTCGTTACGCTGAACCAGCACTTTTTAGATTCGGCTGTGTAATAATAACCATTTAGGAGTTTAGCTTCGTGTTGCGGATTCACAAGGCGGCGTGCCGTATGGCTGTTTTCCTGCCAGCAGCCCCCCCTGTGTTCATTCCGGTGTAGAGGCGGTAGCTCTTTTTCGTTTCGATGCCGGAGACGGTTTCGGAGTAGGTATATTCCGTCGAGGGCACGCGGACGACGGCGAGCGCCATCTGATGCTCCATCTCGAAGCGGAGCTCGGAGCCGTCCGCGCCGTCGGTGCGCTGGGTCACCGTGCCGAGCGACACCATCAGGTCGTTGGCGGTGTAGGCG
>NZ_CAJLKP010000046.1 GCF_905207245.1 uncultured Bacteroides sp.
GCACATAAGAAGGAGAACAAAGAAAATATCAAGGAGAGACTTTTTAGTCAGCCCCCGAACCAGATACGGACCGGACCCGGTCTTGATAAGATGATATCCTACTCAACGAAAAAAAGAAAAAGAAGTAAATTATACCTCTGTAGGGGACTTCCCGAAGTACTTTTTAAACACTGTACTAAAGTAACTGATACTAGAATAACCACAAAGTTCGCTAACTTCCGTAATAGTGTGTTTACGTGATTGTAATAACTCTAACGCCCGATTTAATCGAATTGATTTAATGAAGTCGGTAGGTGACAGACCTGTCAACGCCTTTATCTTCTTATATAGAAGTGAAGAACTCACATGCATTTCCATAGCAAAACTTTCTTTATCAAAATTCAAGTTCTGTATATTACTATGAATAATCCCAACTGCTTTCTTCACAAAGAGATCATTGAGTTCATTGGATAGAATAACCTGTTTAGAGTCATTTTCTTGCTTATCCAACTTCAATGCTTTTTCTCTGACGATTTCCCTGTTCCGCACAAGCGACTTCATGCGCTGTTCTAGAAGAGAAACATCAAAAGGTTTTGTGATATAATCCTCTGCTCCTAAACCCAGACCTTCCAATTGATCGCTTTTATCGCAAAGTGAAGTTAACAAGATCACCGGAATATGTGAAGTTTCAAAAGTTGATTTAATCAATTTGCATAATTCAAAGCCATCCATGCCGGGCATCATTACATCAGAAATAATTAGCTCAGGAGATTCTTTCTGCAATAATTCCCATGCTTCAACTCCATCCTTAGCTTCTAATACACTATATTGATCCTCAAAAGAACACTTCAGGAAGTTGCGCAGATCTTTATTATCATCAACTATTAATATGGATTTTTTCTTTTCAGCTTGTTCATCTTCCTTTGTATTATTGGACTGATGCTCCGGACAGTCTTCAAATACAGCATTTTCTATATTCTCATGCTCAATTAGTCCGCTTTCTGCTTCCTCTTTATAAGGAATGGTTATTTTAAATGAAGATCCTTCATTCTCTTTACTATTCAGAGAAACCTCTCCACCATGCATTATAACATAGCTCTTTACCAGCAACAAACCTATCCCGGAACCTACCATACGGGAATTAATCTTATTATCCCCTCTATAAAACTCCTTGAATAGCTTCTTTTGAGCATTATCCGAAATACCTAATCCATAGTCTTTTACTTCTAAATTCCAATATTCTTCACCACAGTCAAGTATAAGTTCTACCTTACCATTGGCATGAGAATATTTTATAGCATTAGAAATCAGGTTATCAACTACTTTTTCGATTTTCAATTCATCAACCGCTGACATGTAGGATTCTTTATTAGAAGAAAATTCTAATATGATATTCCTTTTTCCGGCTGTCGATTTAAACATTGTTTTCCGTCTATATACTAAATTGACGATATCCGTCATCACCAAGAACAGTTGGCCTTTCCCCATATCAACCTTTTGAAAATCCAATAACTGAGTGGCAACATTAGATAAACGCTCGGACTGTTCTGTAGCCAGATTCAGATAATAATGCCCTTTCTCCGACAATTCTTTTTCTTTATTCAACTCCTGAATAGGTGCATTTATCAATGTAATCGATGTACGCAGATCATGGGCTGTATTTGTAAAAAAGCGAATTTTATCCTCTGCATGGCGCTGCTTCAAACGGTTTATATAGAATTTCAGTACAAAAGATATAATACTTATTATTATGATAGATATAATTAAACGGAACCACCATGTCTGCCAGTAAAGAGGAATAATGTGTATATCCAATGTACGTTCATCAACTACTTGAGAAAGTGAATTATCGTACATTCTGATTCTCAATTTAAAATCCCCGTTTGGAATATTAGTATAGGTTATGATCTGCTGATTGGATGGATGAGACCAATCTGTATCGAGCCCTTCCATTTTCCATGAAAACTTAATTTCTTTAGAAGAAACGCCAATAGGTAGTATCTCAAGTGCCAAGGTATTCTGGTCATACCTGAATGTGAGTTTCTTTTGTTCATTTACAGGTATTTCATGCAATAAGTCAGGATCTTCTTTAATAGAACGACCGGAAATATTGATATTCTGGAAAAATATTCGCCCATTAAGCTGAGAGCTATATAATTTATTGGGATCAAACATCACTGCTCCATTATTTGTACCCCACATTAATTCTCCGTTGTTTAATTTACAACCAGCATTTATATTAAACGAAACGCTGGAAAGAGCCAAAGTAGAATAATAAGTATGTACGGTACTATCAGCGGGATTATATCGGCATAATCCACTTTCGGTTCCTAACCATAAATAACCATTATCATACATGACACTATTTATATAATTAGAAGGGAGTCCTGATTCTGTAGTGATTTTCTGAATTTTACGAGTTTCATAATTACAATGTAAAAGACCATCGCCACAGGTTCCTACCCAAATATCATTACCCAGTACTAAAACATCTTGTGCAAGACATTCACCCAAATAACTGATCTTTTCAGTTTCCTTGTCCAACAAAAGCAGTCCGTATGTACAAGCCAGTAATATTTTACCTGGAGATAATTCCATAAATGTACGAACAGGTTGTGCTACATATGAGCGGAAACGTTTTTCTTTTGTCAAATAGCAAATCACATCCTGAATTCCTCCAATCCAGATATCACCTTCACTATCCTTATATATATTCATTATAAACTTACCATTAGACTTCAAATCGGCAGAATATTGAGGATAATGCGCCAATTCCCTGCCCGTATTTCGATCTAACACATAAAATCCCGAAGAAAAAGATCCAGCCCAGATATTACCTTCGTTATCTTCACACAAAGCCAGAAACACTTGAGCTTGTTCTTGCTTATTTTGATAGTAAACGTCCCATTCATTAGCAGTTACCCGCCATCTGCTTATACCATTATTAGTGGCAAACCATATATCACCCTTGCTGTCTTCTAATATCTTATTTACATTGTCATTCCCTAAAGAATTGGCATTATTCACCTGATGGGTAATTTGATTGATTAAGGGAGATTTACGATCAAAAAAAGAAAGCCCACCTGTATATGTAGCGACCCAAACTCTCTTATCACCATCGCAAAATATATCATAAACCCCATCACCACGAAGAGATGACGGATTATCAACATCTTCCTTAAAAATATTCAAAACAGATTTCTTATATTTATCCAGTTCCCATACTCCTTGCCCATCAATTCCAATAAATAGTGTTGAATCGGAACCTTGTTCTATAACTTCAATAGGCTGTTTGGGAAAGTTCCTTATAGGAAATGATAACAACTGATTCCTCTTCATATCATAACAAAATAGTCCATTAGTAGAAGTACCTATCCACAAAATGTTCATTCTTTCATCATAAAAAGTATTATTGATTTGAAGGGAGCCATTAATCTCATACAGGTTTTTACGTTCCAGTGTGTTGATATCCAATAAATCAATATAATCCCGGGTAGCAACAAACAAATGAGTTTCATTATAAAACTCTATAGATTGCATGTGTTTATCTTGTTTATCTATTTTTTCAAACTTCCCATCTTTATATCTACACAAACCAACAGATGTAGGTATCCACAAGGTTTGCTGATTATCAATAACAATTTTGCCAATACTCAAAAAGTTATTATTCAATGTAACCCTAAGATCGAAAAGTAAATCAAATCTATCATATACCTCATTATAACGAAACAATTGTCCATTATTTGCATAGGCGATTAAAAGTGAAGCATTGTATGTGAGCCTGACTGTCAGAATATTTGCGGTCTTATAAGGTAATGAATAGATTCGATAGTCACTTTCCGTTACTCTCAATACTCCTGTTTTTGATGATGACCAAATAAAGCCATTCCCATCTTTACAAACAGAAGCCATTTCTCTCATAGAAACTCCATATATAGAATTGATATTATAAAATTTGACATCTGAAGAATATACATTCAGAATCCAAATAAAAAGGAATGATATGATTAGTCGTGATTTCATAGAATCAATGGTTAATGACTGCAAATATAGCATATTTAGTCAAGAGTATACTAAATAGTAAGACTTTTCATTGCGAGTTTTACAACGAAAAATATAAAATGTAAAGCATATATGTTATATGTGCATTATTTTGTCTAATTTTGCACCTCGTTTTTTAAATTATTCAGATATAAGTAATGAAGGCGTTCGAATTCAAACCAAAGCTATATACAGCTTTGAAAAACTACTCGAAAGAATTATTCATGGCAGACCTGATGGCCGGTATCATTGTGGGTATCGTTGCTCTTCCGCTTGCCATTGCGTTTGGTATTGCATCCGGTGTATCACCCGAAAAAGGTATTATCACAGCTATCATTGCCGGATTCATCATCTCCATGTTGGGAGGTAGTAAAGTTCAGATAGGAGGTCCGACGGGAGCTTTTATCGTTATCATTTATGGTATCATCCAGCAATATGGAGAGGCAGGATTGATTGTTGCTACACTGATGGCAGGAGTTATTCTTATCCTCTTAGGGGTATTCAAGTTGGGAGCTGTTATTAAGTTCATCCCCTATCCTATTATCGTAGGGTTCACCAGCGGTATTGCCGTCACCATTTTTACAACACAAATTGCCGATATCTTCGGGCTGAATTTCGGTGGAGAGAAGGTGCCGGGAGATTTCGTCGGGAAATGGATGATTTATTTCCAGCATTTCGACACCATTAATTGGTGGAATACCATTGTCAGCATTGTCAGTATTGCAATTATTGCCATAACACCGAAGTTCTCGAAAAAGATACCCGGTTCGCTGATTGCCATTATTGTAGTGACGGTAGCGGTGTATCTGATGAAGACATACGGTGGTATTACTTGTATCGATACTATTGGCGACCGTTTCAGCATCAAAGCCGAACTTCCTGATGCAGTGATGCCTTCCTTAAATTGGGAAGCCATTAAAAATCTATTTCCTGTTGCCATTACCATTGCCGTATTGGGAGCTATTGAGTCATTGCTTTCTGCTACGGTAGCGGATGGTGTCATTGGCGACAAACATGATTCCAATACGGAATTGATTGCACAAGGAGCGGCCAATTTGGTTACACCTTTATTCGGCGGTATTCCTGCTACAGGTGCTATTGCACGCACGATGGCAAATATCAATAACGGTGGTAAGACGCCCGTGGCCGGTATGGTTCATGCAGTTGTGTTGTTACTTATCCTTCTGTTCCTTATGCCACTGGCACAATATATTCCAATGGCGTGTCTGGCAGGTGTATTGGTGATTGTCTCTTACAATATGAGCGGCTGGCGCACATTCAAGGCGTTACTGAAGAACCCGAAATCAGATGTGACCGTTCTGTTAATTACTTTCTTCCTGACAGTTATCTTCGATTTGACGATTGCCATTGAAGTTGGCCTGGTCATTGCTTGTGTACTCTTTATGCACCGTGTAATGGAAACTACCGAAATCTCTGTTATCAAAGATGAGATAAATTTGAATGCCGAATCAGATATTCAGGTAAATGAAGAAAATCTGATTATCCCGGAAGGGGTGGAAGTATACGAAATCAATGGTCCGTACTTTTTCGGCATGGCTACCAAGTTCGAAGAAATCATGTCCAGACTGGGCGACCGCCCCAAAGTACGCATTATCCGTATGAGGAAGGTGCCTTTCATTGATTCCACAGGTATTCACAACCTGACAAGCCTTTGTCAGATGGCTCAACGTGAGAAAACGACAATCGTACTTTCCGGAGTAAATGAGAAGGTGCACAAGGTATTGGAAAAGTCCGGTTTCTATGAGCTTTTGGGCGAAAAGAATATTTGTCCGAATATCAATGTAGCGCTGGAAAGGGCAAAGGAATTGATTGAATGAATGAGTGTATCAAAATAAAGATTAGCACACAAATTACCCGAATTACACAAATAAGGCGGTTTTTATACTTCTGATAATCAGAATTTATCTGGTTTATTATTTGTGTAATTCGGGTAATTTGCGTGCTTTTTTTCAGTTTTAATACATCATCCTCTTATCCATGCTCCGGTAATTTCCGCAACATAAATATGGTGCAAGCCGCCGTGAGCACCACCATACCATTGTTTGCATATAGCAGGATCTATGAAGCAATCTTCTTTCATCACATCCGTATAGAGCTTGCGGCATTCCAAGCTAAGGCGTCCCTGTTCAAAAAGAATATTTCCTTTCTCCGTAACAAGAGGTTTCAGCCCTGTTGCTTTCACCTTGTCTACTTCCCTACCCGACTTGCTTCCACAAATCTTATGAATAGCTTTGTTTTCTTCTCCCAGGAAAGAAAGTGTGAAGTACTCACTCCGTTCTATAAATTCAAATGTATAACGTTCCGGACGGATAAAAACATAAACCACCGGTTTATTCCACAGGAAGCCTATGCCGCCCCAACTGGCAGTCATAGTATTAAAACTCTCCTTTGTACCTGCCGTCACCAGCATCCATTCTTTACCGATAATCTCAAAAAAGTTGTCTGAAAGGTCTTTAATTGCAATAGGTTTCATATTACTACACTCATTTAATAATTGCTATATACTATTTTTTTAGTAGGAAACACTTACCGGAATATCCGTTTTTTTAATTAAAGCCGCAATACGGTCCAGTTCCTCATGAGTGGCTTTGCACAAATCATGATCAGGTGTTTCACGGTCGATGGTATAAATCATCACCTGACGGGGCTTTATTTCTTTCACAGCTTCCAGCCAGGGAAGCACATATTTATCTGAAATATTATCCACATCTTTTCCCTGATAACTGCCTTTCATAAACATAGTCTGAATGATGCAATTACCTTTAAAGGCTTTCATGTGTTCAATGATTTCAGATACCGAATAATGTGCATTAGGACGATCTACAGTACGAATGTATTCCTCATCTACCGTATCGAGTTTCAGAATATTGTTATCTATTTTATTCAATGCATCGAATACTGCGGGACGATAAATAAAAGTAGAATTACTCAATACGCTGACTTTGGCATTCGGAAAATACTTATCGCGAAGCATCAACGTATCTTCTATGATTTCAGGGAAATGCGGATGAGCCGTCGGTTCACCATTTCCGGCAAAGGTAAGCACATCGGGTTTGGGTCCGTTTTGCTGCATATCCAGAAGTCTGGCTTCAAGGGCAGTGCGAACTTCCTCACGGGTGGGAAGCGGCTTTTTGGCACGATGGTCGGCATTGAAGCCACATTCGCAATAAATACAGTCGAAAGAACACACTTTACCATCTTCCGGTAATAAGTTAATCCCTAAAGAAACTCCCAAACGGCGGGAATGAACAGGACCGAAGATGGGAGACGGATAAATAACAGTCATAATTCTCAAGGTTTATAACGGCAAAGTTAACTAAATCTTTATACGAAGCTGCATCTGCAAGTCAGCTTTTTTATTTCCTTTTATCAGATCATTACCCGAACCAATGGTTTCACGGTCCTGATAGATAGTTTGTCCGAACTTAACAAGAAGCATAAAAGCTTTGTTCATATCGTAACGGGCACAAGCTGAAAAGCGAAATCCCTGCCCGTAGAAAGACGGAGTATAAAAGGTGTAAAGCAATCCCTTTTCGGAAGCATAGACGCGGGAATCGTAATCGTCCGTATGGAAATAAGTACCTTGTAAATAGAGCTTTAACGGAAATGGAAAAGCGTAAGAACAGGATTGGGTAAACTGGTAGCCCTGACTCCCCTTCCGCCCTCGGGAATGAAAATGATTGTAATCCACTGTTGTTCGTAACTGAAGGTTATCCGGTGAATAAGTCAGCCGATAACGAAAACGATGATGATAGGTAGGAAGGATGACTTTCCCGTTTGTACCCGCTACGTCTCTTTCTTTCCGTTTATAGCGATAATTGATGTACATGAATAAATTCCGTTTGGGAGAATAGAGAGACTGAAACAGGGCATCTACTCCCTGGGACGGTTTACTGATACGGTATTTCCACCAGGGAAAGGAGAATAAATCCAGTGAAGCAAAGAATCTCCAATGGGCAAAGGGGACTGCTTCGGCAGCCAGATACCAACCGTTTTCATTCTGCGGCGTACTGCTTTCACCAAAGGAACGGGCAAACATAGCCCAATAATCGTGGGTATAATATCTATGAACAATTGATAGTTGATAACCGGTTAATATACTATATTTCAATTGATTTAGCAGTGCATAACCTTGCTTTCCCATAGCTGCTTCACCCGTCAGAGTAAAGCGATTCAAGCGGTATTTATAATCTATGCCTGCATTATAGAAGTTATTTCCCTGTATATTATACTTGGCATAGGTTCGTAACTCCGGTTGATAAGTATAGCTGAAAAAGTAGTAAATCCCTGTTAATCCTACTTTTAGGTTGTTCATTTCGTAGTTAATATTACCGCCCATCAGTTGTAAAGCAAAAGCGTTCATCTTTTCCGCTTCTTTCTCCGTACGATGCAGCCCGGTCTTATAAATGGAGGTAATTTCACCTTGTTCCACCACCCCATCCATGGAACGATGGGAATAGAAACCGGATATTTGAAACGCAGGGATAATCTCCACTGTTACCGCAACTCCCCGGAAATAGTTATATTCATCGGTGGAACTGTGTTTCCGGATACCACTACTACGATTATCAACCGTCGAAAGTGAATAAGTCTTTCCCAAACGGAAATCCGTACTAACTACCAGTCCTTGGCCGAAACTCAGTTTGTAATTGCCTACGGCCAACGTTTTTAACCTACCCAGATTATGGAGTAGAAAATAAATGGAATAGTAATCATATCCCTTCCTGTTGTGCAAGGCAAAAAGAGGTTCTCCGGCATCCTTTTCTGCCGTGACTCCCATCTGCAAATAGTCTCCATACCGATAACCATATCTCAGAGAATGGTACATCGAAGGTCCCAGATAATTCTTCCGATACCCTTTGCGGGTGTAGAAAGGTACATCCAAGCGGGTTAATATTTCCTGTTTACCATATTTCAACAGACTTTTCAACCGGGGGAAACCTTTCTTTTCAGTAACAGGAATTACACAAACGAAGGGTAACAGCAAATCAATGGTACGTTTATCCATTTCCTTCACCAGTTGCAGCTCATAGATGGTTTGCATCTGCCCATGTATGTATACATAGGCTAGAATATTTTCAATCTGAATATCCGTAAGGAAAGGAAATTGTTCCAATTCGCGTTTAGTGGTGACATTGATATTAACAGGTTCTTTCAGACGGTTGGAAAGTTCTTCGAGTTCATCTTCCCAGTTCTTTTCTTCTTCATCCATAGAGAGTTGCTCCATGTTTTCTTCCCAAAGGGACACACTTGTATTTTGAGCTTCAAGTACAGGAGTTATCAACAGCATACTTAGAAAAACTCCCGACTTGAGTAATTTCATTCGTGTAAATAAGTTTAATAGGCACGAAATTACCATAAATAAGTTAACAAGGCAAGGAAAACATCAACAATCGGATAAAATATGAAGATAAACACTTAATTTTGTAGCATGAACGCGCGACTTAACATATTAATAATAACTGTGTTTCTTCTGTTCGGTACCTCCCTCTGCCAGGCGCAGGAAACGAAGACGGAAGGATACCTGGTTCCTATGTGCGTTTACGAAGGCGATACCATTCCTTATGTAAAAATACCCATCGTTTATATTTTCAAACCCCTGAAATTCAAAAACAAGAAGCAACAAAACGAATACAACAGGCTGGTATATAACGTAAAGAAAGTATTGCCCATTTCCAAAGAAATTAACCGGGCGATTATTGAAACCTACGAGTACATGATAACTTTGCCCGATGAGAAGAGTCGCCAGAAACACATGAAGGCGGTAGAGAAAAGCTTGAAAGAACAATATACTCCACGTATGAAAAAGCTCTCTTTTTCTCAAGGTAAACTGTTGATAAAGTTAGTGGACCGCCAAACCAACTCTACAGGCTATGAATTGGTAAAAGCCTTCATGGGACCTTTCAAAGCTGGTTTCTACCAGACTTTTGCTGCGCTGTTCGGCGCCAGTCTGAAAAAGCAATACGATCCTACGGGAGATGATGCGCTTACCGAACGGGTTATTTTATTAGTGGAAAGCGGACAGTTATAAAGATAGTATAACTTATCATTTACTTCATTTCAAAATAGATTATTAGTAATAACTTGTTTATTATCTGTTGATAGCTTGTTAAGAACCTGTTATCAATAAAACTTATTATCAGAATAAAACAATGTATTTCAGCCTATTAAAGTTGTTTATAACTTATATGAACAGTTGTTTATTTCTCTATTGATAAAGGCACAGCAATGCCTGTTTGAACAGTGTTCTCACAACTTATCAACAGCCTGTTATTTCAGTTTCTTAAATAAATCCCAGATAACAATACCTGCCGTTACAGATACGTTCAACGAATGTTTGGTGCCATATTGAGGTATTTCAATGCACCCGTCAGAATGGTCAATAACTTCCTGCTGAACCCCTTTCACTTCATTTCCCATCACCACAGCATACTTCCCGGCCTTATCCAGCACCAGCTCATCCAGCATAATGCTACCTTCCGCCTGTTCTACCGAATAAACCATATATCCCTCTTTTTTGAGGTTATCAACCGCTTCAACACAGTTATCAACATACTTCCAGTCCACAGTGAATTCGGCTCCTAAAGCCGTTTTATGCATTTCAGGATGGGGTGGAGTAGCTGTAATGCCACACAAATAAATACATTCTACCCTGAAAGCATCCGAAGTACGGAACACGGAACCTATGTTATGAAGACTGCGGATATTATCCAATACTACCACCAAAGGCAGCTTTTCAGCTTCCTTGAACTCCTCTACACTAATACGGTTCAGTTCGGTTATCTTTAGTTTACGCATAACACTATATATTCAGCACAGTTTATCTATTATATACACTTCCCGTTGCAAAGATACTTCTTTCCGTTCACATCCCTGTTAATAACCGTTTAAAAGCTGTCAAAACAGGCGGGAAAGAAATTAAAAAATAATCCTTGCAATATTCAAAACAACGTATATGTACCCACCGGAATGAACATTCCAAAAAAGTTAAGGGAAACTTTCCGAGGTTATATAAACACATTTTTCAGCCCTATTACACCGGTTTATAACTATAAAGTTATTAACTTTGCACTTTATCAACAAGCTGTTAATGGAGTTTTGCAGAAGGCTTATTATCAAGAGATACATACCTTATTTACCCGTTGATAACGTACGAATAAAGTTTTATCTCATACTAATAACTTCTCCGGCAAGAAAAATCGTATTAACTTGTCGACACTATTAACAGGCTATCATCACCATCAAAGGATTTTTAAATTTAGAAAGAGAAATAAAAAATATAATTATGGATAATCTCATAGAAGCTATCAAGCAACTGAAAAAGGAAAAGAATGCGATTATTCTGGGGCACTACTACCAGAAGGGGGAAATACAAGACATAGCCGATTACGTCGGCGATAGTCTGGCATTGGCTCAATGGGCAGCCAAAACGGAAGCGGATATCATTGTGATGTGCGGTGTTCACTTTATGGGTGAAACGGCTAAGGTGCTTTGTCCGAATAAGAAAGTGCTGGTTCCTGATATGGCAGCCGGTTGTTCGTTGGCGGACAGTTGTCCGGCAGACAAGTTCAGTCAGTTTGTCAAAGAGCATCCCGGATATACGGTGATATCCTATGTGAATACAACGGCTGCCGTGAAAGCAGTGACGGATGTTGTGGTGACTTCCACCAATGCAAAGCAGATAGTGGAAAGCTTCCCCAAAGATGAGAAAATAATCTTTGGTCCGGACAGAAACCTGGGGAATTATATCAACTCTATCACCGGGCGCAATATGTTATTATGGGACGGCGCATGCCATGTACACGAACAATTCTCGGTTGAAAAGATTGTTGAATTAAAGGCTCAGTATCCCGATGCAGTGGTGTTGGCACATCCCGAATGTAAGAGTACGGTTCTGAAGTTGGCCGATGTGGTAGGTTCTACGGCAGCGCTGTTGAAATATGCGGTGAATCATCCCGAAAAGAAGTATATTGTTGCCACCGAATCGGGTATTCTTCATGAGATGCAGAAGAAATGTCCGCAGACAACGTTTATTCCGGCTCCTCCCAACGATAGTACGTGTGCTTGCAATGAGTGTAGCTTCATGAGATTAAATACGCTGGAAAAGCTTTATAATTGCTTGAGAAACGAATCACCGGAGATTATAGTAGATGCGGAGATTGCAGAGAAGGCGGTAAAGCCGATTAAGAGGATGCTGGAGATATCGGCAAAGTTGGGATTATAATCTCAAATCATACATACTTCTATTTAATATTCCATCTGTCATGCTTCGATTTCATTCGGCATGGCAGATGGAATATTTTTTTCCCGAATTTAGGTGTAGTTATCCTGAACCTGATGATTTATAATATACTGTTATATAGGTGTATATAGCAGTAGTGTAACGTACATTAATGTATTTGTTACATTTTTATTTAAAATGAGACCTCCTTAGAGATACATGCGACATGGATATGAATGTATAAAAAATCGAATCAATACATTTGCGGCGGGAGTGTGATTGGTATGCTATATGCCACATGGAAATGAATTTCCCTTCCCTTATATTAATCTTAAATAATTGAAAAGCTATGGAATGTATGTATGATGACAGTTAGGGAGCTATTGTGGTAATAGCTAATGATGGGAGAAAAAATACTATTAATTAATTCTTAAACTAATTATAATGAAAAATGTAACTAAGAAAATTCAGAAGATTCCTTTTCTGTTTATGCTTGTGCTTTTTACGTGTATATCAGCATCGGCACAAATTCAAGTCAAGGGTACTGTTGTCTCAGCTAATGATTCTGAGCCAATGATTGGTGTTGCTATTCTTGAAGAAGGAACCAACAACGGTTGTATTACCGATCTCAATGGTAATTATTCTATTCAGGTGAATAACAGTAATGCTACTCTTACCGTTTCTTTTATAGGCTACAAAACACAGACTGTTAAAGTCGACGGTCGTAGCATAATTAACTTTCGTTTGGAAGAAGATACAAAAATGCTTGATGAGGTTGTGGTTGTAGGTTATGGTGTTCAGCGCAAAAGTGACTTGACAGGCGCTGTTGCCTCTGTAAACTCTAAAGACCTTAAAGGTTTGGCTACAACCGATGCTGCTGCTGCTCTTCAGGGTAAAGCCGCAGGTATTCAAATATTGAACTCATCAGGCGCTCCGGGTAACGGTGCTGAAATCCGTGTACGTGGTTATTCTTCTAATTCTGGAAATATTGGTCCTCTCTTGATTGTAGATGGCTTGAAAGTTTCAAGCATCCAGTATCTTGATCCGAGCTTGATTGAGTCTATGGAAGTATTGAAAGATGCTGCTTCCGCAGCAATCTATGGTTCTGAAGCAGGTAATGGTGTAGTACTCATCACAACCAAAAATGGAGGAAACAAAGGTAGCGGTAAGATTACATATGATGCACGTTATACAATGAACCAACTTGGACATGTACCACAATTGCTGAATGCAGAAGAATTCAAGGACTGGATGGGCATGCAAGGATATAACGTCGAGGCTGCTATGTCGGATGCTATCCGCGACTATAATTGGAATCCAAATACAGATACAAATTGGTTTGATGAATTTATGGGTACTTCTTGGAGCAAACAGCACTCTTTTTCATTTCAGGGTGGTAACGACAAGGGGCAGTATTTTGCAAACCTCACATACGTTAATCAGGATGGTATCGTAAAAGGTAAAAACGACTACTATGAACGTTTAACTGCCCAGATCAATGCTGATTATAAAATAAAACCTTGGTTGCAGGTAGGTACCAATACTTCTATAGAGAAATGGCGTAGAGGCAGCGTATCAGAATATGGTTATGGTTCTGCTTTTGAAATGCTTCTTGTAATGGATCCTTTGACTCCTACACACTGGACAGACCGCAGCCAATATCTTGCTGCCACAGGTTCTACTTATGACGCAGTTCAGAATGGAACTTCTGATACAAATTATCGTTTCTATGGCGATGATAAAGGTATGTACGCTACTTCATACTTCAATACAGAACTTGCTGGTGGTACTCCATTTGCACAGCGCGATAAGAATGCTAATAATAAAAATGGCGGCATCAATGTACATAGTACATTCTTCGCAAACTTGACCCCATTTAAGGGCTTTACATTTACTTCTCGTTTTGGTACTCGCATTACTCAGGGTAATACTTACAGCTATGCAGAACCTTATTATGTCACCGGTCGTGTAAGTGATACCAAGTACTCTATCAGCCAGACTACAAGCACTGGTCTATACTATCAGTGGGAGAACTTTGCCAACTATATGACTTCAATTGGCAAGCACACCATTTCGGTAATGGCAGGTATGTCGTATATTCAGAGCGAAAGCAACGGTACGACAGCAGGTGCATCAGGTGAAGAATTGCTTTCTTCATACGAAGAAAATTTCCGTTACTTGGATTGTGTACTTGTATCAGATAAGGTTTCTCGTACATTCAGCGGAACACCAAGCAAGTCTTCAAGCATTTCATACTTTGGTCGCTTAGGATATACTTATGACAATCGCTATAGCTTACAAGCCAATTTCCGTGCTGACGCATTCGATACTTCAAAACTTCCGGCGGATAAACGTTGGGGATACTTCCCATCATTATCAGCAGGTTGGACACTCAGCAACGAGAAATTCTTTAAAGATTTAGTTCCTGATAACATTGTTTCATTTGCCAAGCTACGTGCCTCTTGGGGGCGTAACGGTAATATCAACGTACTTAACGGTTATAAATATTCTTCTTCTATTGCAACCGGCGGTCAGTGGTATCAATATGGTAATGGTACAACTGTTACAAATGGTTCTATGCCAAGCGGTTTGGCTAATCCTAACCTTACTTGGGAAACTTCTGACCAGTTGGACTTCGGGCTTGACTTACGTTTGTTCAATGATGCTTTGACAATAAGCATGGACTACTATAAAAAAACTACCAAAGACCTTCTTGTAGATGCTCCATGTTTGCCTGAGACAGGTGTATCTTCACAGATGATTAATGCAGGTGAGGTACAGAACAAAGGTTTTGAATTTGAAGCATCTTATAAAGGAAACATAGGTAAACTGAATTACTCAGTATCAGGTAATTTCGCAACATTGAAGAATGAAGTAACTTACCTTGATGATCGTATCACACGTATCTCGGGTGGAAGTATTTCAGGTGCAAACTCTACTATATACACTAACTTCGAACAAGGTATGCCGGTATGGTATATGCGTGGTTACAAATATGTAGGTAAGAATTCTGAAGGACAGCCTCTTTATCTCGACAAAGAAGGTAATGAGACATTAACTCCGGGTGATGAAGATCAATTCAATATCGGTAAAGGTATTCCTGATTTTACATACGGTATTACAATCAACCTTGAATACAAGGGTTTCGATTTCTCGGTATTCGGTACAGGTACAGTAGGAAATGATGTTTACTACGGTATGTATCGTACAGGCTACAACAATATCTCTAAGCATTTCTACGATGAAGCCAAGAAGGGGAATATGCCTAATCTTAACACAATTGCAGGTGATAAAATTTACTGGTCATCTTCTGCTCTTGTATTTGACGGATCATACTTCAAGATTAAGCAATTGCAGTTAGGATACACATTGCCAAAGTCTATCACAAAAAAGGTATTTATAGAGAACCTTCGTGCTTACGTGTCACTTGACGACTTCTTCACATTTACATCTTATCCGGGTCTTGACCCTGAAATTGCTTCAAGAAGTGGTAATAATGTAGGTCTTGATGCCGGTGCATATCCTACAATGCGCAAGATGACATTTGGTCTTAACGTAACATTCTAAACCAACCATTAATACTGATAAAAAATGAAAAAATATATATATTCATTTGCGGTATGTGCCGCACTGTTCTGTGCATCTTGCGATGAAAGTCGTTTGGATATTGAGCAGAAGGCTGTTAGTTCTACTGACAACTTCTATAAAACCGACCAAGATGCTGTTGATGCTATGACTGCTGCTTATGCACAGTTCCTTGATAATGTATGTGCATCTGTCGGAATCTATCAGCCACAGTTCACTTTACTCAATTATTCGGCAGATGATGTTTTCTCTGCTGGTACAAATTATACTGACCACATGGATATGCGTGTATTCGATGAGTTCCGCTATGATACAGGCAACGCTGCTTTAAAAGAACTATATCAGCGTTACTATAAATCTATTTATGCAAGTAACCTTGTAATAACATATGTAGATCCGGCTGTGAGTACAGTTATGGCTCGTTGTGTTGCAGAGGCTCGCGTATTACGTGCTTATTGTCATATGATGGCTGCTCTCACATTCCAATGTCCTCCAAAAGTCGACAAATTACTTGGTGCCGATGACAAACCAACAAATGTCGAAAGTCAAAAATCTCTGCTTGAGTGGTGTGCTACCGAGTGTGAAGAAGCTGTTAAGGATTTGGATGACCGTAAAGGTCCTAATGATGTAGAAGGCGCATTTAAAGTTACAAAGGGTTTTGCATATTTCGTAGCGGGTAAGTCTGCTGTATTCGCCGGCGATATGGCTCGTGCAGAGAAAGTTCTTAAGCCTTTGGTTGAATCTCCTAACTATGCACTTGTTCCGGGAAATCGTTTCCGTGACCTGTTCCATGTTGAAGGAAATGGTTGTGAGGAGAAAATTTTCGAAGCTAACTGTTTCGGAAATATCGATAAAGGTTTCTGGAATAATATTTATCGTGGAGGTTGGATGGTCAACAACGTATTGAATTGGCGTTATGATCGTTTGGGTTCTCGTGCTACTATCTGCGGTGCAAACGATGGTTGGGGTGGTGGAGCCATCAATTGGAAGTTTGCCGAGAAGATGTACAAAAACGATGGTGACGGTCCACGTCGCAAGGCTACCTTTCTGACTCCCGATGAGTTCTTGTATGACTCTAAGCTCTGTGGTTGGGAAAGTGATTTCGATGCCAACGGAAATGAGATATCTCTTGACGAGAAGAAGAAAGATCCGAAACGTGGTATTAAGAGTACAGATGGTTTGTTTTCACATGGTATATATATGGAAGTCAAGAATATAGAATCTCTTAATGACCGTAATATGTCTATCAGTGATACTCACAACTCCACATCATTCCGTATAGCCCGTTTAGCTGAAGCATATCTTCTTTATGCAGAGGCTTGTCTTGAAACAGGTAATGTGGCTGAAGGCAAAAAATATCTTAATGCCATTCAGAAACGTGCAGAAGCTCCTGAGACAGAACTTACAATTCAGACTCTTCGCGATGAAAAGCAGTACGAACTTTGGTTTGAGACTTGCCGTTTCCACGATATAGTTCGTTGGGGCATTGTTAAAGAGTGTCAGGATGCTGTTGTTGACCAAGTTCCGCAACTGTATGACGACTTCTTTATCCAAGGTACATCATACTATGGAAAAGAGCATCATCTACGTGCTGAGTTAACTCATCCTTTATCAGTAGACCAAAACTTACCTGCAAGTTCTTATGGCTTCGTAAAGGGTAAACATGAATACTTTCCATTTCCAAAAGATGTCATAGACTTAAACAAAGAACTTCATCAACTTAACGGATGGGCAACGAAGTAATTAAAGATTAATTGTTTGATAACACACATAAGTCTCAAGAAACAGAACTGTAATCAGAATGAGGCTTATGAAGGTTAGGTAGTTAGTGTTGTTCCAATAGGTATGTTATATAGTGAAAGGTGAGATTTTCGTCGTGAGATGAGAATCTTACTTTTCACTATATAGTTTCAATAGTAAAAGAACATAAAAAGTACATTCAAAATTGTATGAATTAGATTAAATTATTATGTTTATTGGAAATATGGAATCAGCATGAAAAATAAAAAACTTGTTATGGTTTTGTTGGCAGGTCTGTTCCTTACAAGCATAACTGGATTTGTGCAAGATGCAAACTTTTATATGTGTGAATGAATTTTTACCGAATTTATTTAAGAAATAATTTCTACTTTATATGAAGAAACAAATTTTATTTTGGAGTATGATGGTATGGACGTTAAGTGTAGGCTTACCATCTTTTGCACAGACGGTAGAGGATTTCGAACCTTCGGAGGTAAATCAGCCGGGAAGAATTTATCCTCAGGTCAATTCGGAACGTAGAGTTCGTGTACAAATTTCAGCACCTGAAGCAAAGAAAGTACAACTCGATTTAGGTGGGGTAAAGTATGATCTTGTCAAGGATGAAAAAGGTGTATGGATAGGAGAGTCTGCTCCGCAACAGGAGGGATTTCATTATTATCAATTGAATGTGGACGGGGCATCTGTTCCCGATCCGAGTACCATTTATTTCTATGGTGCAGGTCGTTGGGGGAGTGGTATAGAAATTCCGGCTCATGATGCTGATTTCTATGCTTTGAAAGATATTCCTCACGGTTTGTTGAGTGAAATGAATTATTATTCTGATCTGACAAAGACATGGAGACGTTGTTTTATTTATACTCCGGCAGAATATAATGATAATAAAGAAAAACGATACCCAGTACTTTATCTGCAACATGGCAGTTTTGAGGACGAAACGGGATGGGGGAGACAAGGAAAGGCCAATTTGATTTTGGATAATCTGATTGCTGCCAGGAAGGCAGTTCCTATGTTGGTGGTAATGGATAATGGATATGCCACAAAGTCTGGTGAAAAATCACCTTCTGGTGCTTCTATTTTTGAAGAGGTGCTGATGAACGAAGTTATTCCGATGATTGATATAAAATTTCGTACCTTATCCAATCGTGAGAATAGAGCTATTGCGGGATTATCGATGGGAGCTAACCAGACCATGCGTATTGCCATGAATCATCCTGATAATTTTGCCTATTATGGCGGTTTCAGTGGTACGTCGAATTATCCGAGCATTGAACCACTGGATGCAACTATTTTTCTCGATGGAAAGTTTAAAAGTGGTAAAGCTGTAAACGCTCAGTTTAAAGTTTTTTTTCTGGGACTTGGTACAGCCGAACCACATCCTTTCCCCGGAGTAGTGAAAGCCTTCCGGCAGATGCTGGACAAACAAGGGATTAAATATACGTATTACGAATCTCCTGATACGGCTCATGAATGGCTCACATGGCGCAGAGCGCTGAACGAGTTTGCTCAACTTATTTTTAAATAATCAGGAATTTACCTGATAAAGTGTGTGAATAGTGACCGGATATCTTTTGATAAGCAAACTTTTTAATAAACTGAAAAATATGAAATTTATTTTT
This sequence comes from uncultured Bacteroides sp., assembly GCF_905207245.1. Lineage (GTDB taxonomy): Bacteria > Bacteroidota > Bacteroidia > Bacteroidales > Bacteroidaceae > Bacteroides. The sequence goes on from NZ_CAJLKP010000046.1 coordinate 19,225, forward strand.
GGATTTGTATGTGTACTGTTCTATTCTCTGATGTCTTTTGGACAGACTATGCAATGGATTGATATCAATTATGCTAATGACAGTCTGGAGGGACATAAACTTGATATTTATCTGCCCGGCGGAGAACAGTCTAAATATAAAGTGGTGGTTTTGATTTATGGCAGTGCTTGGTTTGCCAATAATATGAAGCAGATGGCCTTTCAGACAATGGGAAAGCCATTACTTGATGAGGGCTTTGCAGTGGTTTCTATGAATCATCGTTCCAGTAGTGATGCGAAGTTTCCGGCACAGATTAATGATGTGAAGGCGGTCGTGCGCTTTATCCGTGCTCATGCTGATGAGTATCGGTTTGATACTTCTTTTATCGGTATCACCGGATTTTCATCGGGTGGCCATTTGTCTTCACTGGCCGGTACTACTAATGGTGTCAAAATGTATAAGGTAGGTGATACGGAGATGGATATCGAAGGAAACGTAGGTGATTATACTTCTTTTAGCAGTCAAGTGGATGCAGTGGTTGATTGGTTCGGGCCGATAGACATGACCCGCATGGAAAACTGTGCTACGACCAAAGGAGCAGATTCACCTGAAGCTGCCTTGATAGGAGGAACACCGGCCGAGCATATGGATGTGCTGGCTCTTTTGAATCCGATGACTTATATTGACGAAAGAGATCCTAAGTTCCTGGTGATTCATGGAGATGCCGATCAGGTGGTTCCCTATTGTCAGAGTATTTTCTTCAAAGATGCCTTAAGTGCAAAAGGACGATTGGAGGAGTTTATCTCTGTACCTCAGGGACAGCATGGCCCTATAACTTTCAATGAGCAGACTTTCAAGAAAATGACGAAATTTTTTAGAAAGCAGGCTGCTATGGATAAATGATTCATTGTTGAGGCTGCCCGAAAAGTAATCAGACTTTTCGGGCAACTTAGATTATTGTATATTTGTATTCTTTTCATTTGTCGAAGACAGGGATGATTCTTTTCTTTCAATGTGATCTTTCATGTATACAGTTGGGTACATTCCGTATAATTCTTTAAAGGCAGTTGAAAAGTTGTTTGGATTTGCAAAACCAGTCAGTTCGGCTATTTTATTAATGGAGTAGCGTTTTTCTGATAGCATACTTGCGGCTTGTTTCAGCCGGGTATTACGGATAAAATCACGTGTTGTCTGGTTCGTGAGTTCCTTTAGTTTGCGATGCAAATGTCCGCGACTTATTCCTGCTTCCTTGGCTAATATTTCTACCGTGAAATCAGGATTTCCCAGATTCTTATTGATGACTTTCATAATCCGTTCTATTAGCTTTTCGTCAGGGGAGTCACATTCTATTTTTTTCAATAGCTCTTCTTGTATCTGTTGTCCATGTTGTGTGATATGTGGTATTTCTCGTCCATGTATTAAGTTAAATGCTGTCCTTTTTAAAATTTCAATGTTGAAAGGTTTAGTGATATATGCGTCAGCTCCGTTTTCCAAACCTTTCAGATTGTCTTCTTCCCTTATTCTGGCTGTGAGAAGGATAACGGGGATATGGTTCAGATTGACGTTTTGTTTTATTTTTCGACACAAGGTGAGGCCGTCCATATGCGGCATCATAACATCACTGATGATAAGATGAGGCACAAACTTGAACACCATGTCCAGTGCTTCCTTGCCGTTTTTGCTTTCGGCGGTATGGAACTCTGCTGATAGTTCTCTACAGATGTAATTGCGTATTTCATCATCATCTTCTACAATAAGGATACGATATGCAGTGCGGGATTTCTGCAGGGGAACTTTCCCTTGGGCAGTTACGGCAGGTGGCATTGGTACAACTGGATATTCATGTGAAAGTGCCGGAATATCGTTCTTGGTATTTTCCATTTCTTGAGGGAGTAGATGTCCGCATCCTATGGGTAGATGTATGATGAACCGGCATCCGGATTGACCTTCCGGATTGTTTTCCACATGAATGGTTCCATGGTGCAGCTCTACCAATGAACGGGTAAGATGCAACCCTATACCAGTTCCGGTATTCAGACTGTTCATACTGCCCCGTATTTGGTAGAAGCGGTCGAATATATGTTCGGCTTCTTGTGGAGGAATACCTATTCCGCTATCTGCTATGGTGATTTCCGCATAGTGTTGCAAAGGACCTGATGTATGTGGGTCTTTCTTTGTGTATAGGCTGATATCTACTTTCCCTCCTTCGGGAGTGAATTTGAAGGCATTAGATAGGATATTTAGAATAATCTTATCAAAATTAGTTGGATCTATCCATAATTCCTGTGTGTTGTTTTCCGGATGGTGGAAGTGAAGGGTAATTTTTTTCTCTTCTGCCAGTTGGGTAAAGGTATCGCACAGATCACTGATAAATGGGATAATATCCGTCCGTCGGAAAGTGAGTATCATCTGACCTTTATCTATCTTGCGGATATCCATTAGTTGGTTTATGAGTGTCAGAATCCGTTTGGCGTTGCGATAGATAATATGATAGTTTTTTTGCCGTTCGTTGTCAGGATCGTTATAGATTAGTTTCTGCAGTGGACTGATGATGAGCGACATCGGTGTACGAATTTCGTGTGATATATTGATGAAGAATTGTAGTTTAGCTTCATTTATTTGCTCTGCATGCATGTGTTTCATCATTTCCTGTCGGATACGGTAACGATGGTATATTTGTAGAATAATATAATAAATGCAGCTTGCTATGACTAAAAAGTAAAGTAGCCAAGCCCATCCTGTAGCCCACCATGCAGGTGAGATATATACAGTGATGGCTTTAACGTTCGATTCTGTCATGTAGTCTACAGCTTTTACACGAAATTGGTAAGTACCCGGTGACAAGTTACTGAAAGAAACCCGGTTAGTTCCTGCAGGCAGGCTGACCCATTTATCATCATTCATGGTATAGTGGTAAACAATTCGTTCAGGACAGTTCAATTCCAGAGTTGAGAACTCTATACTGAATGAATTATCTTTATGAGATAAATGGAAATTTTCCGTCTCAAACACCGGGCGGTCTATAATTTCATGTCTACCGGAAAACATGCCTTTTTTAACCGGACGGTTGTGCAAATAAAAGTCTGTGATGCGTATACTCCATTTTTGAGCAGGATTGGTGATTTCTTTTGGATTAAAATAAGTGACTCCGTTCATTCCACCGAACCACAGGGTGCCATCGGTATCTTTCAGTGAAGCGTTCTTATTAAATTCATTGCCTTGCAGTCCGTCACTTACATAATAGTTGATGAATTGATGGCTGTCTTTGTGAAACTGCGTAATACCGGCATTAGTACTTATCCACAGATATCCTTGCTCGTCACCTTGGATGGCATAAACTGTATTGCCGGGGAGGCCGTCCTTCACGGTATAGTTTATGAGTTTCTTGTTGTTGGGATCCCAACAGGACAGACCGTCGGAAGTCCCTATCCAAATCAATTTCTCTCTGTCCTCATATATCGAAAAAACGATGTGATGCTCCAGCAGGGTATGACTTTTGAATTTATCAGTAGCAAGATCTATGTAGGTCACTCCATCGTATGTGCCTGCATATAGTTTATTATCGCTGGATTGAAATAGGCAGTTGATCCATTTGCTAACATGTTCGTTTACTTCAGAAGGATAGTTTAATTGTTTGGCTTTTATATTATAATAAAATAGCCCGGCCCCCATAGTCGCTATCCACAAACGCTTGTCCTGGTCTTCAGCAAAACCATATACACGCTGCACAAATTTGCCGTTTTCGTCTGACAGCTCTTTTAGATAAGAGCACCTACCGGTCTGTCTGTCCAGTTTTCCCATGCCTTTGGTGAAGGAACCGAACCATAGATTATTGTCCGAATCCTCATACAAGTTGAGTATGGTGGAGGGAAGAGACCACTCATCATTAGTGGGAGAATAATGTACTTTTTGGGTGAGATTTTTGGTAATGCCATAAATACCGTCATTGTCTGTTCCAATCCATAATACGCCTTCATGGTCACGGCAGAACGAAGTAATACAACTGGATCCGATTATATTCTTGTTAATAGATTTGTGACCTATATACTTGAAACCGTTCGTCTGGGAAGGAATCATGATCACTCCTTTCTGATATATGGCAAGCCAGAGGTTTTGGGCATTGTCTTTTAGAATGGAATGTACTTTGGAGGTCTGGGGATTAAAATACGTATTGTCGAAAAGATAGTCTGTAATTTTTTGTTCGTTGTTATTGAAGAATTTAACTCCTTTACCGTCTGTTCCGATGTATAGTTCATCCGGACTAACGGAACAAAGTGTTTTGATGGGCAGGTTTTCTTCTCCTTTGCAGGGAATGGAAATAAATGAATCGGAGGTTCTATCATATTTTAACAGCCCTTTGCCCATAGCTCCTGCATAGATATTGTCGTTTTGGTCTCGGCATAGGTCAATGATAGTTATTCCTTTTTCCTGTGTCAGATAGTGTTTCACCTGGTTGTCGGGAGTAAGGCGGTAAATTCCATTTTCTCCTTTGCTCATCCAAATATTTTGATTACTATCTTCAATTATGTAATCAGTGGCATACATAGGGATAGGAAGGTTGAGACTATCTACGGTAAGTTCATCTTCATTGATGGAGAGCGAACATAACTGATTACCCGTGACCCATATCTCTCCATTCTTTCGTTCTAATATATCAATAATATTGCTATTGAATACTTCTCCATTTTTCCATTTGGCCTGAGGACTAAAGTTATCCCGTGCCGGATCGTACATTTGAATACCTGTATGAGTACCTACCAACAGGTGTCCCCGGCTATCTTCTGCCAATGTACGTACATAGTTGTGACACAGGGAGTGCTTGTCTTCTGTTTTGTGTTTGTAGACTGTGAATTTTGTTCCGTCATATCGGTTCAGACCGTCTTCTGTGGCAATCCATATCATCCCATTTTTGTCCTGGAATATTTCATTGATTAAGCTGCAGGACAGTTCTCTGTCTACGGTGAACAATTTGCAGGACTGCCCATAGATTATGATTGGAAATAATAAAAATAAAAAGCTGATTAGTGTGTTTTTCATCAAATTTGTTATTATAATTTGCAATGCAAAAATACTAAATAGAGCAGTTTTTTCCTATAAAAATAGAATATATTAAAATGTAAGTCGACGAATTGAAACTTTTATCTGATGAATTAGAACTTTTATCTGACAAATGCAATCTTCGTAACCACTCCCTCTTTTCCCTCACTATCTGCAGCAAGTACCATATATATTCCTGTAGATACTCTTTTACCTTGCCTGTTTCTTCCATTCCAGGTGAATTGTCCGCCTAAAGAAGTGCTTTGATAGACAAGATGTCCTGCGGCATCTACAATCTTCACATCACTGTCATAAACCATACCTGTTACGGTAATTATTCCATCATACTCCGGTCTTACAGGATTGGGATAAGCGCGTACATTGCTTTCTTTAAAGTTACTTTCAGCCTCTGTCGCGTCACTTTGGTAAGAAACCAACCCTTTGTTTGTTCCGATGAAGACTTCGCCTGTGCGGGGATGTATGGCGATAGATTCAATACTGTTGGAAAGCAACGGGCTGTTATCTTCCGTGAAGTGATGAACGGTTTCCATTCCGTCCGCACTCAACAGATAAATTCCATTGGTTGCCGTACCTATCCATTTACGGTTGGCGCCATCCACTGCAATGGCATTGATTGCTTCATTCACTAATAAGAAATCTGCCAGGTCACTCCCATCGTTGCGGGGGATTTTAATCTGTGTGCAATAGAAATTATCGTTGAAATAGCGCGAAGGATTATTCAGCACCAAAGGTCCTTTGTTAGTACCTATCCAAATGACGCTTTCCTTATCTTCGGCAATGCAATAAACTGCCAGTTGTTCTAAAATCGTTCCGTCTTGATTAGTGAACTGGGTGATGAATTTATGCTGGTCATCCGAAGTATCTTCTATCGTTCCATTATAATTCAGACAGAATACTCCTCCCGACTCTATACGCGAAGAGGTGGCCCATAGCCAGCCTCTTTTATCAAAGAGGGTGCGTCCGAAGTTACTTGCCTTTACTATTTCCGGGTAACGTAGACTCACCCAGTCACCATTTTTCGTTAAAACACTTACTGCATGTTGCGCTTCACAACTTACCATCCAAAGGTTATTTTCTTTGTCATAAATCAGTCCGTTGACGCGTACATAACTATCAGCCCACGGCTCATTAGGCAAAGCGCTTTCCAGTGGACTATTGTGCATACTGTACCAATTAATGAACTTCCCATCCTTAAATTCGTAAATTCCCTCTCCTGCCGATGCGGCAAAATGGTGGGTGGCATCCTGTGGGTCCTGTACTACACAGTTTATGTCATCATACCGATGTTTAGTTTGTTCACTGATGCCCTGTTCCTGAAAATTTTTCCAGGTATTGTTTTCAAATGTCATGATGGTTCCGGGACGGTCAAGCCTGTTTGCTATATGCCCGCCTCCGGCAATCAGCAACTTGTCACCGATGAAGTTCATATAATAGGGATAGTTCCGTACAGGACTATCAGGAGTAATGTTTTCCGGTACTTCTTCTTTGAAAGGGACATCCTGATGTTCAGAAAGAAAGTCAGATGTATCATCCGATACTTTGTTCCAGTTATTAATATCCAATAGATTGTCTGTCAGTAATCCGGCAAACAATCCTTCGGAAGTGGCAGCATAAAGATGATTATCAGAAACATTACAAGCCAGGACATTTTTATTTAAGGGATAGTAATTACTGATTTCCCGCTTTTTCAGATGAATACATAGAATGCCTGAGGCAGTGGACAAGTAAGCGTATTCTTTATAAAAACAAGTGTGGCGGACTGTCTTATCCTGTGTCATATTCTTGTTCTTGTAATCGGGAAGATTATAGACATCTTCTTCGTTCACTAATAAGTCTATATTTGCATTGGAGTAGACTATAATCAGCGTTTTGTATGCCGATTGATAAGCTATGTGATAGATTTCCGTATCACTTAATGGAAAAGATTTGGAATATGTACGTATGCTGGTATCCTCTTTATCATAAGAATATAAACCTCCATTGGCAAGAATAAAGAGTTTGCTTCCTACGACTTCGCTGCGGGTGGGATTGTGATAAGAAAGATAAGTCTGCCACTCTCCCACAGCATTTTGTGCATGGACAGGCAGAAGATAAATGAGACAGAGAAAAAGTATATATGAGAATCTCATGAAATCAGAGTTATATTAGTTTGTAAGCAACACACTTACAAACTAATAACTCTATATTTACGGGTTTATTGTATGCTATTGAGGAATTTGCAGAGTTTGTTTGTAGCTATAGCGCGATGGCTGATTTTATTTTTCAGTTCATTGCCCATCTCTGCAAAGGATTGTGAATAGCCTTCGGGAACAAATACCGGGTCGTATCCGAAACCGGAATTCCCTCTACGGGTCTTGATTATCTCTCCCTTTATAACACCTTCAAACAGATGTTCCTTTCCATCGATAATCAGTGCGAAAACCGTACGGAATTGTGCTTTGCGGTTCTCTATTCCTTCCATAGCGTGCAGGAGTTTCAGCATGTTTGCTTCCGCATTATGGCCGTCTCCGGCATAACGTGCGGAGTAAACTCCCGGTTCTCCGTTCAATGCTTCTACTTCCAGTCCGGTGTCATCGGCAAAACAATCCATTTGATAGTTTTCTTGAATGAACTGTGCTTTCAGTAAAGCATTTCCTTCCAGAGTGTCGGCTGTTTCAGGTATGTCTGTGTGGCAATTAATGTCTTTCAGACTAAGAAGTTCAATTCTGTTTCCTAAAATAGCTGTTACCTCTTCCAGCTTGTGTGCATTGTTTGTGGCGAATACAAATTTACGTTTCATATTTTGATAAGTTATTTCACTCTCAGTCGGTCAAACCCTTCCCCATACACTCCGATAACGGAACTTTGAGAAATAAATGCATTAGGATCAATGTCTTTCACCAAACGGAAAATGTCGATAGACTGGCGTTTATAGGCCAATACAACAAGGACTTTTACGTTATGCTTACTGTACCAGCCTATGCCATCCAGCACCGTTACACCACGGTGTGTCTCTTTGGTAATCCGGTCTGCAATCTTTTCATATTCTTTGGAGAAGATGAAGAACTGTACGGATTGGCGGGCACTGTTGACAATATAATCCAGCACAAAACCGATAACAAACAAAGTTACAAAACCAAATATCACCCGTCTCCAGTCATGGAACACGAAATAACAGGAGCTGATAATAACTACGTCGCAAAGCATCACCATACGTCCCAGCGTAACATCTTTATACTTGTGTATGATAGCGGCAATAATATCCGTTCCTCCCGTGCTTCCGTTGCAATTGAAAACAATTCCAAGACCTGCACCGCACATCACTGCACCTATCAGACAGGCCATAAAGTCCTGTCCCGGTCCCAAAATAAGCGGTGGAATGCCATCAGAACCGTTTACAAGTATCTGGAAAAACCATAAAAAGAACGTCAGCCCGAAGATGGCAAATGTAGTTTTAATACTGAACTTGGGACCCAGTATCTTGATAGCAAATGTCATTAAGACAGCATTGATGATGAAGTATGACCACTGGATAGGGAATCCGGTGGCATAATAGATGATGGCGCCAATACCGGTGGTTCCTCCCGTCGTTATCTGATAAGGAATCAGAAACGCGGCCCATCCCAAAGCATAGCTGATAAGACCGATAGTGATGAAGATATAGTCTCTCAACTCCCTCATCACTTCGGCTTTTGTTGGTTTTGTAATTTGCATATTAATTAGTTACAAGCTATAAGCTACGGGCTACAAGTGCAAGTAAATGAGACAGGCTGACTTGTCTCTTGTAGTTCGTAGCTCGTAACTTATTTATTTAACAACGATGTTTACAATCTTCTTCGGAACTACGATAACCTTCATTACCGACTTCCCTTCCATCCATTTGGCAGAACGTTCGTCTGCCAATACGGTGTTCTGGATAGCCTCCGATGTTTCATCAGCAGGGAATTCCATGTTGAAGCGTGCCTTACCGTTGAAGGATATAGTGTAGTTGATTGTATCTTCCACCAGATATTCTTCGTTGTAAGCCGGCCACTGAGCATCGCAAACCGAAGTTGAATGTCCCAGAGTATCCCACAACTCCTCACATACATGCGGAGCGAAAGGAGCCAGTGTGATGACAAGCTCATTCAGGATTTCCTTCTTGTTGCATTTCAGACTGAACAACTCGTTTACACAAATCATGAAAGCACTGACGGAAGTATTGTAAGAGAACTGTTCAATATCGCCCGTTACTTTCTTAATCAGTTTGTGCAAAGCTTTCAATTCCTCCTTGGTTGCAGGTTCATCCGTTACCATATAGTTTCCGTTACGGTCGTAGAACAGTGACCAGAACTTCTTAATGAAGCGATATACACCGTCGATGCCGTTCGTATCCCAAGGTTTGGATTGCTCTACAGGACCAAGGAACATCTCGTACATACGCAATGTATCAGCACCGTATTTCTCCACAATCATATCCGGATTAACGACGTTGAACATGGATTTACTCATCTTTTCTACGGCCCATCCGCAGATGTACTTGCCATCTTCCAGAATGAACTCGGCATTTGCATATTCGGGACGCCATGCCTTGAAGGCTTCCAGGTCTAATATGTCATTGGATACAATGTTCACATCCACGTGGAGTGGGGTAGTGTCGTATTGGTCCTTCAAATTAAGTGATACAAACTTATTGGTGTCCTTGATACGATAAACGAAATTGCTTCGTCCCTGTATCATACCTTGGTTAACCAACTTCTGGAACGGTTCTTCCACGGCAGATACACCTACATCGTGCAGGAATTTATTCCAGAAACGAGAGTAAATCAAGTGACCTGTGGCATGTTCCGTACCACCTACATAGAGGTCTACACTCTTCCAGTATTCATCCACTTTCTTATCAACCAATGCTTTGTGGTTGCGTGGGTCCATATAGCGCAAGTAGTAAGCGCTGGAACCTGCAAAGCCAGGCATGGTGTTGAGTTCCAGAGGAAATACGGTTACGTTATCAATCTTTTCGTTTTCTACCACGCATTTGTTCACGGTGTCCCAAGCCCACTTCGTTGCGTGTCCCAACGGTGGTTCTCCGGTTTCGGTAGGAAGGAATTTATCCACTTCCGGTAATTCGAGCGGTAAGCAGCTTTCATCAATGACGTAAGGCATGCCGTCTTTGTAGTAAACCGGGAACGGCTCACCCCAATAACGCTGGCGGGAGAAGATGGCATCACGCAGACGATAGTTCACCTTCACACGTCCCAGATTATTTTCTTCTACATATTTCTTGGTAGCTTCAATAGCTTCCTTGATGGTCAGTCCGTTCAGTGTAAGGTCACAATAAGGCTCTACACCGGGTCTTGGCGAGTTGCAAACAATACCTTCTTTGGCATCAAAACTCTCTTCGCTCACGTCGCAACCTTCTACCAACGGGCGGATTTCCAATCCGAAGTGTTTGGCAAAAGCGTAGTCACGGCTATCGTGTGCAGGTACAGCCATGATGGCGCCCGTACCATATCCTGCCAGTACGTAATCACTAATCCAGATGGGCACTGCTTCACCTGTGAAAGGATTGATGGCATAACTTCCGGAGAATACACCTGTAACACTACGGTCGACGATGCGTTCGCGTTCAGTACGCTTCTTGGTGCGTTCCAGATAAGCATTTACTTCATCTTTCTGTTTGGCAGTAGTCAACTGGGCTACCAGTTCACTTTCCGGTGCCAACACCATGAAAGTAACTCCGAACATGGTATCTGCACGAGTTGTGAAGATAGTGAATTCTATGTCGCTGTCTTTCACTTTGAACTGTACCTCAGCACCTTCGCTACGGCCTATCCAGTTTCTTTGAGTCTCTTTCAGAGAATCTGTCCAGTCGATGGTATCCATTCCGTCCAACAAACGTTGTGAGTAGGCGGATACGCGAAGACACCATTGGCGCATTTTCTTCTGGACTACAGGGAAGCCACCACGCTCGGATACACCGTCGATTACTTCATCGTTGGCAAGTACCGTACCCAACTGTGCACACCAGTTCACCATCGTTTCACCCAGGTAGGCGATACGATAGTTCATCAGGATTTCCTGTTTTTCTTTCTCGCTCTTTGCTTTCCATTCTTCGGCGGTGAAGCTGAGTTCTTCGCTGCAAGCAACGTTCATCCCATTGGTACCTATTTCTTCGAAAGCCTGTATCAGCTCTTCGATGGGGCGGGCCTGCTTTTCGTCATTGCAGTAGTAGCTGTTGAACATCTTCAGGAATGCCCATTGCGTCCAATGATAATATTCCGGGTCGCAGGTGCGAATTTCACGGCTCCAGTCGAAACAGAAACCTATCTTATCCAACTGTTCGCGATAGCGGTCTATATTGTTGATGGTAGTGATTGCAGGATGTTGTCCCGTCTGTATGGCATATTGCTCGGCGGGAAGTCCATAAGCATCATATCCCATAGGATTTAGTACATTGAAGCCCTGCAGTCGTTTGTAACGAGCATAAATGTCCGAAGCAATGTATCCCAGCGGGTGTCCTACGTGTAGGCCCGCACCGGATGGGTAGGGGAACATGTTTAGTACATAGTACTTTTGCTTCGTCTCGTCTTCCTTCACTTGGTAGGTTTTCTCTTCCACCCACCTTTGCTGCCACTTCTTTTCAATCTCCCTGAAATTGTACTCCATAATGGTTTTCTTTCGTTATTTTATGGTTGATACTTAGTTATATACTTTATTAAACGGTGCAAATTTACGGGTTTATTTTCAGATTCGTATCGTAGTACATCAAAAAAGCACCTTACTTATTTACTTTCTCCCGGTTAAGGTGCAATTATTAGAAATAAATTTCAGTTTCCCCTGATTTTCTATCAATTAGAAGAAACTGTAAAAAAAACAGGAGAAATGCTTGACAAATTAATTTTTATTCTTTATATTTGTGATGTGCTTATTAAAACTAATTCAAGTAATGTAATACAAAAAATGGCTAAGTTAATTCAATAGGATTTTACACAAAAGTGTTTTTAGGATATTTCAAGGGATGAAGTCTGAGAAGATTGCATCCCTTTTTGTTTACTTTTATGCCAACCTGCTAAAAAGGGCTGAAATCACGTTCTTAATAAACGCGGTCGAAGTTCTTAAAAAATGTCCCCCTTATTTATTAAAAACGTTTCTGACGTTTATTAAACCGCCTGTTTTATTGTGTAAAAAGAAGAAATGCCATATCTTTGCACTCAATTTATAGGTAGTGTATGAATGAGAAGAAAAATTACACCTATCATCTGATAGCAATCCTCACTGTAGGAATCTGGGGATTGACGTTTATCTCCACCAAAGTTTTAATAGCCAATGGACTTTCTCCGAAAGAAATCTTCCTGCTTCGTTTCTTGATTGCTTATGTGGGAATCTGGTTTATATCTCCCCGCAAGTTGTTTGCAAACTGCTGGAAGGATGAATTATGGTTGTTTTTGGGTGGTATCACAGGAGGCTCCTTTTATTTTCTGACAGAGAATATGGCATTAGGCATCACGCTGGCCACTAATGTTGCATTTATTGTTTGCACGGCTCCGTTGCTCACCACTATCTTTTCTTTGATGATTTATAAGAAGGAGAAGGCCACCCGCAGTTTGATAGGCGGTTCACTGATGGCATTGGTGGGAGTGGCAATGGTGGTTTATAATGGTAGTTTTGTTTTGAAAATATCACCGCTGGGCGATTTCTTGACTCTGTTAGCTGCTCTTTCTTGGGCGTTTTATAGTTTGATAATGAAGAAGATGACAGGACGATACAATACTATCTTTATTACCCGCAAGATATTTTTCTATGGGATATTGAGCATACTTCCTGCTTTCTTATTCCAGCCTTGGCAAGCAGACCTTTCCTTGCTCTTGGAACCTTCTATCTTGCTGAATCTGCTATTTTTGGGTGTGCTTGCTTCGCTGGTTTGTTTTGCAGTCTGGAATGTGGTACTGAAAAATCTCGGTACGGTGCGTGCCTCTAATTATATCTATCTCAATCCGCTGTTCACTTTGGTAGGGTCTGCAATTCTGCTGAATGAACATCTGACGATAATTGCACTGATTGGTGCAGGTTGCATTATGGGTGGGGTGTATATAGCAGGGAAGAAATAGGAGAAAAATAATCCGTTGAATACTTTGTTAATGGCATAAAAAGCATATTTCATAGATATTGTTTGAGGATTTTGCATATACCATAAAAAACTCAATATAAAAAGAGCTTTCTATGGTATATTGTACTTTTCATGCATTATACAATGTCTTAATCTTATTCTCTTACATTCATTGTATGGTAGTATTAGTATACTTCAAATTCATAGATACGTGTATCTTTTCCTCCTATGCTTTGAGAAGGACGGGTTATTAACAAACGGATATAGCGTACTTCGGCAGAGGTATTTATTTCACGTGAAATTGTGTTCCGCCGATTTCCGTCCACACTATCCAATGTTCTCCATTCTTCATTTAAAGTATTCTTCCCCAGCAAAAAGCAGCTACTGGTGATATAGCTATGATTTTCCTGACCAGCATTCAATAGTTTCCATCCATTAATTTTTTTAGTCTCTCCCAAATCAAAATCTACATAATTCGGAGTCTGACTGATGTCACACCATTTAGTGGAAACATCACCATCTATCATAAATTCTGGTTTTTCACGATCACTTATATAGCCTGAGTATGCTATGACTTTAGCCTCTTTTAAATAATTTTCTTCGAGTGTAATTTCAGTGGATTGAGCAGCTATATCCATTTCTTTAATAGCAGTATGAAAAAGCTCTGAAGCTCTGATAGCTTCTTTTTGTTCTTTCTGTACCAGAGTAGCTGCGAACAGAACAATTTTGTTATTCTCAGGAAGTATAAAGTGGGTTGCTCCTTCAGGAATATCGATGCCAAATTTAAACATATAAGTGAATTCATAAGCCTGATCACCGTCAGGAGTGTGACGATGCGTACCTACATAAGCTATTTCTGCATTTTTAAGATAACCTTTTGTATGGCCGGTATGTCCCCATTGTCCAATAAACTCAGAATATGACGGAATCATAAGTTCAGTCTTATTACGTCCACAACGGAAAGTAGCCAAATAGTCTCTATCCATGGAAGCAGCTATGAAATACAAACGATTATACTTTCTTCCCAACGGTAAATCAATTGTGTCTCCTTTACATATCATACCATTGGCTGCATCTTTCTCTCCAAGTTGAAATGGAATCTGGTTCACCGTAAGTGATGCAGGTAAAAGTTCAGCAGCATATGAATAACCGGATTCAAAATCAGTTTCTCCCCGGAATTCATTAAATGATGAGCATTTAAGATTATATGGCAATGGCAAATTTGCATATTGTACATGATAGGTCGGCTGACCGGAAGGTTTCAGACGAATTTTAAAGGTCTTGACAGAATATGGTTTTATATTCACAGATAATTTGTTGTTAGCAAAATCGGCTTCGTCTATTGTCTTTTCTGTACCATCTGCTTCATTGGCACTGATAATATCACCAACAAATGAGAGAGTTGCCCTCTGAGCCTTTTCACCTCCAACTTCATATACACGTACTATGTATTCATCAGAGTTTTCTGCCTTTTTTAATGCTTTGATGATCACATTTTGATTGTCAGAAGTAACAAAAGAAAACTCCCTTCCTAATGTACCTTTATGCTTATCAGTATGGAAAGCTTTCAGTTTTTGATTTAAAAGTTCAGCCTTCTTTATCGTAGATACCTTGTTCAGATTACCTACATGGCCAATCAGACTATATGTAAAACAATGATATCCATAATCTTGTCGGTTTTGATAAACGTAATTTTTATCAGTGGCGGGTGTATGTAATAAAGTTAATCGTAGTGTATTATTATCAGGCTTATCCCAACCATATTTGCTATCGCTAAGAATGGACGCGCCATAATGTTTGTCCTGATCTGTCAGGTCCGCCCAATATTGCGCATATACTTCATAAGCAGTTTTTGTATTATTGCTTCGTTTGATACTTCCTATTCCTAAATCATAAGTAGCCTCCTGATTTTCCAGATTAAGGGGGAATTCCGCTTTCAATAAAGCATTGGTTGACTGCCAGTCTATCTCATTATAGAAATCGATACGATCAGCTCTACTTCCTTCATAAAGACGGATATATTGTTTGAATGACGATTCACTGTGCCGCTTCTCAATGCAAAGAGATTTACGTAACTCCCCATTCTCTGCTAATGTGATTTTTACATCTTCCGTAATTGATACAGGATTTCTATCTATTGTTTCTTTTAAGATTTCCCAGGCAGGCCATGCATATGATTCATTTTGCGTGAAAAGAGCTAATCTGATGGTTTTGCCGGTCTTCACCAACTCTTTATTATTCTTTTTGTCAAACAGTGAAACGATATCTCCTTTTTTATCTAAAGTTATTTTATAAATAGAATTTTCCAATGTATTGGTACTTGTAGATGCTAAAGCATGATTGACAGGACCTGAGGTACGAACATCGTATACAGCATAACCGGTAGCAGGTACAACAGCTTCTATCAAAAACTTAGCTTTCCCGTTTGCATAAGAGAGTAATTGTGCTGCCACTTTTTTACCATTAGTGTCATATACAGTGATACCTTTAGGAGCATTTGGTAAATTAAGTTCAATTTCTGCAATATCAGTAACCTGAAATCCTAATGCATTGTATAATATTACAGGGATACCTTTCACCCTTGTATCCATATTTCTTGCAACGGCTCCAACAGAAGATGTCAATATGCTTGTGAATTGTTTGAGAGAGATAAACTCATCATTCCATGAGAATTCATAAGCTTGGGGTATACTTGTTCCGGTAAGGTCATCATGGAATTGGTGAAATATGAAACGCTTCCAAGCTTCAGTGAGCGTTTCGCCTGGATATGTTGCCTGATTTAGCCACTCAGCTACTACAGACGATCTTTCTGCCGCATCTCCCAGAAGTTCATTTTGACGGTTATACAATTTCATGGCAGCTTGTGAAGTATAACAGCCTGTTCCATGAACATCCATCAAAAGTTCTTCATTAAATACAGGTAATTCCGGATGATTCTTATATGGCCAGAAATCTTTGAATAACTGATCACTTGTTGCACTTATTATTTCCAGTGAACCATCCCCTTTTATCCCCTTTTCAACAGCACGTACAGATTCTATTGTAGGAGAACCTCCTATATCTCCTGTACCATAATAGCGATAAACCATATTAAGTGGAGTACGCGTAGTCAACTCCAGAAGTTCCCTATTTTTAGATAAATCCTCATCTTTCCAGCGCTGATTATAATCATAACCATGAGCTAACATAACGGAAGCACCATCAATTCCTTGCCACAACCCAATAGTAAACGGGTGCTTACCTGTTTTATAAAATGGGTTTGTACGCCAATCTAATTTTTGTGAAGAAAAGCCGATAAGACCACAGTGCGAGGCGATAGTTGGCAGTGTCCAACCAAAACCAAAACAGTCAGGCAAGAAAATATCCGTACTTTCTACTCCGAACTCTTTCCGGTAGAAGTCTTGTCCGAGCATTATATTTCGAATAGCAGATTCCGTAGAAGGCACAAGTACATCCGTTGCGTCCCAACTGGCTCCACTGACGTGCCAACGTCCTTCCCGTATATATTTTTTCATTTCTTCATATTGGGCAGGATAGTACTCTTTCATCCATGCATATTTTACTCCACCTTCAAAGTTGAAAATATAGTCGGGATATTGTTTTAGTAGAAATAGGTTCTGACTAATGGTATTCCATACATACTCTTTAATCGTAGTTTGGATATCCCAATTCCATTGTGTATCTAAATGCGCATCAGCCACCATATAAGCTTTCGCTCTTTGTGGTGCATCTTGGGTATAAGCATTGCTTCCTAACAGTGAAGCAAATGCCAATACGGTTATGTATCTTTTTGTAATTTTCATTATTTACTATTTTTGTATTAATCTTAATATAAAAAGAAGTACCTCCTTTGTTTTCTAATAATTAATAATCTAATGCCAAATCAGCACTCATTAGAAAGGTATTATAAGGCTCCCACATCGACATGATGAACCAAAGCTTATCATCGTTATCTTTGAGCGGATGCATATAAGCACAGTAAAGGGCAGGATATTTCTCTGCCGTAGCCAATACTTTAGGTGCTCCCCATTTTGTGATGTCATCTGTATCACAATATAGGATAGCATGTTTCTTAGTTAATGGAGCTTTATCGTGATTGGGGTCATAATTATATGTCAGTATCCAGCGCTTAAATTTCTTATGCCACATTAGAGATGCTTCACCTACAGGGCCACGCAAAATAGGTGTAGCGGCTGTTTCATCACCATGTACCCATTCACTACGATTGCTATTCCAATATTCATATGCCTGCATATTCAATATATCTTTTTCATGAAAACGTGCCAGATAAGCTGCATCGCCGCGCCCTGCTTGTGTACCAATCATATAAACCCAGCCATTACGTTTGGCATAGGCTACCTGTGAGAAATGACTTTCAGAAGAGAAAATAACCTCTTTACGCCGTATCCAGGTATGACCATCATCATCAGAAGTATAAAGGGATGAGTAATTTGTAAGCCAACGTCCATGTGGTGCTCCCCAATCATAAATATTCATATAATGGACACAATCCAATTTATCTGCACGAATTGCACTGGTTGGAATTGAAGTCTGGTAAACCTCCGGATTTGCTTTGGCGCCATCACACACTTCACGGGCCTTTCCTTCAGCATCCAATAGCATAGAATCTATTTTCAGCCCATCTTCAAGATTGGTATCTGTTGAAAAGGCAAGTACATTAGAACGCCAGTTTGCACCATTACCGCCATTCTTGTTAATAACAAACCCTTCTCCACTGGTATCACCGAAAAAAATTCCTACTCGATTCCCTTCTATATGCCACATTAATCCCAGATCAGTTCCATAAACATCAAAATCAGTCCCTGTATCATTAGGATTGAATAAGGTTTCACTTGGAAGGGAAGTGCCTGTAAGACGTGCTACCATACATACATTAGTGGCATTAAGAGTTCTTTTACCTGCTTTTTCTTGCTTATCAAGATTCACGTTACTGGCATATCCCGCAATATTACATAGCATAAAGCCGAATAATAAGCAGTATCTAATTTTCATCTCAACTAATCTAATCATATTCTACTTAATTTTTTCAAGAATGACTAAACCTAACTCAAATCATCCGGATTCCTCTATCAATGAATAGGAAGGCTGTTACCTCTGTTCCAACGCTCCAGTACAGCATACCAGCCACCATTATAATAATTTTCGGAACCAGTACCATGCAGTCTCATTTTTTTGGAAGGTTTTTCATATTATATAGTTGTTAGTAATTATTATTCATTTCCCCATATAGTTGCTTTGTTTCCCTTTGATTTGCGCCATGCATCTCTCCAGCGATGCATGTCCATATGGTTGATAAATGGTTTTGGAGCTCGTTGAGCCTTGGTTGGGGCAGCAGGCAGTGGTGCAGCCAAATCCTGATACCAATAGGCAACAGTAGCCAAGTCTAAAGTCAGATTATTATTAGAACCATGTTCAATGGTGCCCTTTATGCTCTTTTCAAAGAATATGGGATCTGTTATAAAGAACCTGTAGGCGTGTGTGCGTCCCAGCCAACCTACATCATTGTTTACCCGTGGATAGCCGAAGTATGGATGCGAGAAAGATTCTTTAGGGCACCAAGAAGTATTGAAAAAGTCTTCTGTACCTGTTCCTATTAATGAGGGATTCGTTTCTCCGTCGATGAACCACATATCATCTCCTTCACCATACCACATTGGAGTTGGGCAATGTACATAATAGTTAATGCCAACGAAATGTCCTTTTCCTTTCGTTTCAATAAAAACATAATTCCGCTCACCCGTTGTATTTGGGTGTTGTGCTCCAGTTAGCCCCCATTCGGTTTCTCCTTCGGGAAGAGCTTCCGTTAGGTTGTGGTTATACCATGCGTGGAATCTTCCCATATCTTTCGGGAGTTTATCCATTTCCAGATAATCAACATAGAAATAGAAAGCATTAATAGTCTTGTCAGTCTGGTTCTCAATCTCTATCCGCGCTCCTTCGGTATAAGGCATTGTAAAGTAGCTCGACATTCCCGTACCATTTTCCGGTCCTGCAGATAGTGGGAGTGATGCATAATTATATCTTTCATCCCAACCTTGTCCAAAGAAAGGACCGATAGGAGATTCCACAGAAGGGTAATCTTTTCCATCCCAGTACATGCGGATAATAATATCATTTCTGCTCAATTCATTAGGAGGAGGAGCAATGGTTATCCAGATATGATTGATGACTCCTGCTCCTTTGATCTCTGCAATAGTCCTTTTCTCTCCCGGTTGAAACGGTTCTAAGTGATCTCTATTACCGCCTGTTGGGTCAGTACTGGAAATGCGCTTGTTCTTTACTCCTGATTTCAATTTAGCCAAATCGAACATCTCATTGTTTATGCTTACTTGCGCAAAAACAATAGGGGAATACAATCTCAATACAAGGGATAATAGCAAACTAACTTTTGTAATCCTTTTCATAATATTTCAATTGATTTTAATTCATCGTCTTACCTGAAACATTGTAATGTTTTACATCAATGATTCCATACACAACATTCAAAGAAGGCTTTCCATGTTTCCATTCTATTGTACCGAAACCTGTTTCTGTACTGATAAAACTTCTGAAATCACCAATCTTAGAGTCTATATACATGGTCTTACTAACAGCATCATATCTGACCCCGGTAAGTCCCTGCAACATGCCGTAACTTGCCATAGCACGTGCATACCAATGACCACATTCTATTTCATCAAATGGATTTCTCACTCTCCCATCATATCTTTTGCGGCATTCACGAACGATATCCAACCCTTTTGCTACTTCACCTTTCATCATCAAATGACTGGCAACCTGATATTCAATGCCTGTCCAGACTTCATTGCTATACACAAAGGGCAATGACAACATACCACCTTTCGGCCAGGTACAGAGCAGTAATCCTCCCTCCTTGCCACAAGCATAAGCCGGTCTTTGGGGATTAAAGTGATCTACGAGATTATCCTTCAAATTATACTTGTGTACAGATACCAAATGACTCTTTACTTTTTCGTTATTAAGAACTTCATTCAATCCGCATACAGAAGCCATCCACATTCCTAGAATACCATCGGATAAACAACCACTGCCATACTGATATTTAGGACCTTCTTTTTTGAGCAATTTCATGGCTTCATCCGAATAGCCTCCTCCGAAAGAAAGTACATCTACCGGATTAGGTGCCTGAAGTCCCTCCCATTGAATCTTTTGTATGAAATACTCTCCATCAAAAAGAGTATTTTCCATATATTTCTTGCCCTTTGCCAGCAAAATATCGTACTTTTTTGTGGATTGTTTCAGTGCCTTACTCATCTCAATAAATGCAGTTAAGGCACCTAAATAAAAACTGGTACACATGCCATCCGGCCCCCAGAACTCAATGTCATAGGTATTATGATGCGGTTCTTCAAGATAGCCCTTCTGCAAGGGATCCCATGTACGGATACAATAGTCAAGACTTTTCTTTACAGCAGGGAAAAGGTCTTTCATCCATTGGGTGTTTCCACTTATCCGCCATTCACGATAGACTTTCATAATTCCACCCAACTGTCCGTCAGCAGCAGCATGAAAATCATGTGGTGGTGGAGAAATAGGCATGTTTACTCTGAAATTCTGATGCCCTTTCGCATTTTGAGCCACCCTAAACTCCGTTTCACGTAATGTTCTTTCTAAAGATGGGAATAAATGTGGCAGAGCCTGTGCATAGTTCCATACATGCGTACAACTTCCGTGGCAAGAGCCCCAAGAATCTTGGCATCCTTCCCAAGCCCAAAATCGTCCATCCCATTGGCGTAATACTGTTGGAGATTTCAATATGGTCAAATTAGCAGCAATAGCTTCCAAAACTTCATCAGGTAAGGTGGAATCATAGAATGCGTCGCTAAACAATTTGCTATTTTTCTTCAATGTCACATGGTTTGCATCCCAATAACCAATAACTTCATTCAAATTCTTAAAACGCTTGGAATACCAAGGCCGGTATGTGGTCTCAGTATCCTCTTCATTTATCAGAAATTGCTTTTCTTCTTCAGAAGAATCCATGACTTGCCAATCTTTCCAGCTATTATCTTCAAAGTCAGCAAGTACTGTTGCCGTAGAAGATAAATCATAAAGATTCTCATTCTCATCATTGGTCAATACAAACTGGTCGGCAAGGATATGTCCCCAAGGATATACATCCAAATCTATGACTTTCAAAATAGCCTTCTTTCCTTGGAAAAGTTTCAAATCCCAAACAACTTCATTCAGAATTTCAGACTGATTACCAGCCGCCGTTTGAACAATCTTTCCATCAATAACCAAATTAACAGAAGTACGGTCGGTCTGATTACCTCCACCTACCAGGAATTTCAAGTATCTTTTTTCAATATTAAACTCAGGAGATTGAATAATACCTACCAAGCCATCACCTCCTTTATCGAACGAATTCAACAACTGTTTACCAGCAAAGCCGCTTACAGATTGTTGATTAGGAGCAGTTCCTTTAGAAGGGCTTCCAATGTATGCCTTACCTGTTTTTCTGGCAAAGCCGATAGAAAGATTTGAATCAGGAAAGTACCAGCAGAAGTTTACTCTAACAGTTTTTGTCTCTCCTGGTTGCAATGCTACCGGGACATAAACAGATGCTCCTGGAGCAACTCCTTTAACGGGCTGATTATTGGCCATCCTTCCACAACGGATATTATCCCAGACCACAGTTTGGGAATCAAACCAACCACCACGAAACCAACAATAGTCTACCACTGCTTCATCATTGTCTACATAAATAGCCAGGCCACTATCATTTTGGTTAGATTCCAAAATAAACCCATTTTTTACCCCTTGGATAGTCCCCTGGTCATCAATAAAATTCTTTGCATTATAAGAAAAGACAGTCTCAAGAGTCTTATCAGAGACATTCGTAAGCTGATATTCCAGTACTCCTACCGGCAGACTGGAATTATCAGGATCTGTTGGAATAAAGGGGCTCCAACCTATAATTTTTGCCTGCAAAGGAAAAGTCTTATCTCTTAAATCTATAGTTGCAAAAGGGAAATGTGACTGAAAAGCTACTTCTTCAAAACGAGGCAAACCATATGTTTTATCCCCTCTACCTAAACTGCTCTGAACGGGTCCGAACAATTTCCAGGTCGGTATCTGACCTTCTAATACTTTTGCTCCCGACTCAAAGCCTTTTACATAAATAGCAGCAAAAGCATATGGTTCGTTCATTACATCTGGATGATGTCTGAGCGATACATGCGAGATAGCACCGGTTCCTTCCAAACAGAACATACCAGCGCCAATACCACCAATAGGAAATGCAATCCGATTCAGATTTTCTCCTTGATATATTCCATTAAACTTTCTTGAAAGAGCACCAGATGACACTTCGTTAGTCTGAGGTATAGTCTGCGCCACAGAGAGAGTCATTGTACCCAACAAGGCTGATATTGTCAATACTTTTTTTATCATAAGCTTGTATTTTATTTTGGAAAAAATAGAGAGCGGGCCTATTCAGAAAAACAACAATTAATTCTTGTTCCAATAAAAGCACACTCTCTATTTGTGAACACTCCTTTTGAGACTATTCTATTTTAGCAATTACACCCTCAGAAGTAACTTTGGAAGTACGTCCAGTTTCCTGAGCATCTTCGGTAAAAGTACCTACCAACTTGACGATATAGCGATATTTTCTTGTTGGATCAATAGTGAAATCATGGGATGTTTCTTCATTTACCAAGGTTATCCTATCTCTATAGATATCATTTTCCACCACTTGTATCTGCACTGCAATAGGACGTATAAATTCTTCGGGTATTTCGGTAGGGATTTTCCAAGTCAATGTAACTGTGGCATCATCCTGAGTATATTGTACATTTTCTGCTATCGGCATGAAGTAGTTCAAGCCTTTGTCATCAAGTACACTTCTATCATAGCAGCTGGATAGTGACAACACTGCCAGCAGCATTATAAAAACGGTTGCTATTTTTTTCATAATTTTCTTTTTAATAGTTAGACATCAATATCCAGGATTCTGCGTATAATTACCCTTTGCGTATTCCATCTGGGGTTGTGAAATTGGAAAGTACTCATCACGACCAGCAGTAAAGCGAGCACTATTGAACCACGGAAAACGAGTTCTTTCGATAGCAAAGTATTCATTCATAGTTTCTGCCAAAGTACCCCAACGCTGCAGATCGAAGAAACGATGGCCTTCACAAGCAAATTCTAAACGATTCTCCCACACTAGCGCTTGCCAAGCGTAGTCTCTGGTCCATGTGCAGTTTACGCCTGGTTGATAAGTAGCGACATGATAGTCCATTGTAGGCTGGTTATCGGCTTTTATCAAGCGAATTCTACTATTGGCTGCACGAGAACGAATCTGATTGATTAATGGCAGAGCTTCCATCTCTCTATCCAATTGAATCAGGATTTCAGCTTTCCACAACAAGACATCATCGTAACGAATCATCTTCTTGTTCATAGAGTTAAACTGCCATCCATCATACATCAAACAGCCACAATCTGGATCCGGCATATCTTTGATGGGCTTCAGAAAACTATAAGTAATCGGATCACGGCTGGCAGATGAGTGGAATATCAAGTCGGGGTTATACTTCCAGGGTTGACCAGGGGCTACGATAGTATGGCTGAAACGCGGATCCCATGTATATTTGTCAAAGTAATCTTTAGCACCACTGTTAACAATATCCAGATTGTACGAACCATCAGGATTCTTGATGTACTGACCATAGTCGTCGTCGTTATAATCTTCGAAACGAGGTAAACCATTTTGATCCGTCTTGAAGGCATTGGTCAGAGTGTAGCTGGCATGATTGAAGTCGCAGCATTGGAATTTGGCATTACCATTTTCATCCTTGGGCCACATATAAGGATGATTCAAACCTTCGGCACGGTTGATTCGGCCACCGGATGAAAGACCGTCGTTGATAGAGAACTGCAACTCCCAAATGGATTCTTTGGTAGCGTTGTCGTATTGTAACAGGAAGTTGTTGGCGAAGTCGGGTTCCAAACCTACACGGTCGCCTTCCTGAGCAATAATCTTATCAATATAAGGCAAGGCCTCTTCAAGCATTTGTTTATTAATGCCTACCACTTGATGCCGGTTATCCTGTTCGTATGCCATATTCAGCATTGTTCTGGCAATCATAGCAGTAGCAGCATTGCGACTCACACGACCTTTGTCTTTTTGATCCAAAGGGAGCAGGCTTTCGGCTTTCTTGAAATCGTCGAGAATACGTTGCCATAAATAAAGATCATTATCCTGTCCGGATTCACGATTAGGCACAGCTTCAAAAGCCTCGGACGTACCTGTCACGTTCTCATCAATGTAGGGTACATACTTCCAAAGTTTCTTCAGTCGATACAGTGTAAACGAACGGATAAAGAGCATCTCGCCCATATAGCTGTTTTTCTCCGGTAGTTCTTCTTCCGTGAAGTTTGCCATCCTCTGGATAGCTGTGTTACATCTCTGAATGACTTGATAAGATACATACCAAGTTCCGTCCAATCCACCCGTATCAGAGGTCACATTAGTAAAAAGTGACATATTACCGAAAGAACCGATAGCATCTGCAACGCCACCACCACCTTTATAAACGTCATCCGAACGCATGGAACCGGACCACCAATACATGTAAACAGACTCAAACGAACCGATCTCGCACATACGAGCATAAGCAGCCGTTACAAAACCTTCAATATCACTAGGTTTGCTAAGTATATTTTCATCCAACACTTGCTTGGGATTGACATTCAGGTACGAATCGCAACTGCAAACTCCCAATAATGAAAGTAAAGCGATCGATAAAGAATATATTCTTTTCATAATTTGTTCTTTTTATTTAGTTTAGAAAGTAACGTTAATACCGAAGCTGAAAGTAAACGGTGTCAAATAAGCGTAAGAAGGCCATTCAGGGTCAAAACTGGTATACTTATCAGCTCCCCAGAATTTCTTCAACGTAAAAACATTATCAGCAGAAACATACAGACGCAGATTCTTCATATACATCTTCTCAGTAAGGTGAGCAGGGAAAGTATACCCCAGCTCTATATTTCTCAATTTAATGTACGAACCATCTTCTACAAAATAAGAAGAGAAGCGCTGCTCATTGTTAGAGGTATTGTTTGTAATGGCTGGAATATCGGAACCTGAGTTGCTGGGTGACCAAGCGCCCAACATGCGGGTAGCATGATTCTTCCAAGCCGGATTCGTATAAAGCCAAATGTCGCTTTCCTTTTTCCAGTCACTGTTCACGTCGTTACCAAACAATCCTTCGAAAAACAAATTTAAGTCAAAGCCTTTGTAAGCGAAGTCAAAGTTAAGCCCACCGAAGAAATCTGGATCAGAACAGCCTATCCAGGTTCTATCATATGTTTCGTTGATTACGCCGTCACCGTCCAAGTCTTTATAACGAATACGTCCGATTGCTTTGCCTGGCTGATCAGCATGAGCGTCGACTTCTTCCTGTGTGCGGAAGATACCATCGGCAACCAGACCATACATAGTGTTTGGTGAGCGTCCCAGAATCAAATCATGCACACCGTCACCTGCATATTTGTTGATTACATTGGAGGGGAGTTCAGTCAACTCTGTTTTGTATGTACCAATGTTAGCCGTAATTGCCCATTGGAAATCATTAGTAGGTTCACTTCTGAAAGTCAAAGCAAATTCTACACCCTGGTTGTTCATACTTGCACCGTTAATCCATGGCTCACCACCTTCACCCATTGCAGCAATGTATGGAGTCTGTACAAGAATATCTTTAGTTTTCTTGTTGTAATAATCGAAAGAACCCGTCAAGCGTTGATTGAAAAAACCGAAATCAATACCAACGTTAGTTTGCTTTGTAGTCTCCCACTTCAAATCAGGATTGCCGAGCCAAGTTCTTCTATAGCCCGATTGTAGATTACCGGTTTCTTGGCCTTCAATGGGGTAAGCTGTATCAAAATAACTGGTAGTAAACGGAGTCGTTGTATAACCACGAGGTAATCCTTGTACACTACCGTTAGCACCCCAACTGAGGCGTAGCTTCAAATCGGACAGCCAGTCGGTCTCTTCCATAAAAGCTTCATCCTTGATTCTCCAGCCGACCGAAAATGCAGGAAATACAGCATAGCGATTGTTAGCACCGAATAAAGAAGAACCATCACGACGCACTGTAGCAGACAGTAAATACTTGCCAGCGTATGAGTAATTAGCCTTAGCGAAGAGTGAGAAATAAGCATATTCGTCAGCCGAGCTACCTAGGGTAATTTCACTACCAGTAGCTACACCAAGATGGGCGAAATCACGATCTTCCAAATAAAGACCTTCTCTTTTAGCAGAAAACCCTTCCTGTACATATCGGGTGAATTCAGTACCCAACACAGCATCAATGTGGTGCTTACCCAAACTTTGATTATAAGATAAAGTATTGGTCCATACGTAACTCAACGGGTGAGACTGATTGTTACTTACATAATTTTTAGTATTACCTCTGAAACCTGTCTCTACAAAGGCGCCATCTATTGCCCTGCTGTAGGAGTTGCCATAATCCACCCCGAACTGGGTTCTGGCCGAGATTCCGTTCCAAATATTTACATCCATAAAGATATCACCGACGATTTTTACGTAGTTGCTGATGTTATCCTTACCCATTGTCATCATACGAACCGGATTATTGATATCATCAAGTCCAGCTGGGCCAGCCCAGTTACCATTTACATCGTAAACAGGAACAATGGACGGCATGATCATAGCATTAAAAGTTTGATATTGGTCTTTATACTGCAAATAAGATATAGCTAGGTTTTCGCCTACTTTTACACGGTCTTTAATCAGACTGTATTCTGTGTTGGCACGTACAGAATATTTTTTAAAAAAGGAATGTATCTGCGTACCTTGATTGTTGGAGTACCCCAATGAAAATAAGCTCTTAGCCTTTTCAGTGCCATTGGAAATCGTGATTTGGTGATTGGTCAACAAAGCAGTGCGAAATATTTCATCCATCCAATCCGTATCAGCAGTTCTCACCAAATGGTCGTTATCCAAAAAATCTTTTGTCCGCATGCCGTCCATCACTAGCATACCATTTTCACCCCTATGATAGTCATACTCGTAGCCATTTGGAAAAAGTAGGGCCGATCCGTAAGCCCATTCGTCATAGGCAGCAGCGCGGAAAGCAGCGATACCAAATTGTTCCGTGTTCATCATCTCTGGTTTATTCAGTATCTTGCTGACAGAAACGCTACCATTATAATCGATGGTAGTCTTGCCAACCTTACCTTTCTTGGTCTGAATTAAGATTACACCGCCAGAAGCTCGTGCGCCATAAATAGAAGCGGAAGCAGCATCCTTCAAGACCTGGATGGACTCAATATCACCCGAGTTGATATCACGAAGATTCAGGTTCTGCGTCGGCATACCATCCAATACGATCAGAGGGGTCACAGCACCAGATAAAGAAGATAGCCCACGAATCTGGATACCTACACTTTCGGCTGGGTTACCACCATTGGTCGTAATCTTTACACCGGCCATCTTACCTTGCAAAGACTTCATGGCATTGGCAGAAGTATTCTTGATATCTTTTGCATCGGCCATAGATACGGAACCTGTCAGGTCTGCCTTTCTCTGACTCATGTAGCCAGTATATACTACAACTTCAGAAAGCATTGTAGCATCACTCTTCATAACAACATCCAAACTCTTCAGACCTTTAACAGGATGTTCTTCTGTGCTCTGACCGATATAAGAAAATACCAATATTGCATCATCAGAAGGTATTCTTATTGAATATCTTCCTTCCACATCAGTTGTAGTACCTATAGCAGTTCCTTTAACAATGACATTCACTCCAATAAGAGGCTCATTAGTACCTTCTTCTAACACAGTTCCTTGTATTATTCTCGCTTGTTGGATCTCATTGGATGTATTGATGCCGTGTTCAGATACTTGAGTAGATTCATTTGCCAACTTAGCAGTTGCAGGAAATACATTGTCTCCCGCATACACTGCTAATGATAACATTGATGCCAATGCTATGAAACCATTTCTTTTAAAAGAAATTCTCATAATACTTTGATTTAATAGTTAATAAAAATTCATTGTGATTGTATATATCAAGTATACGCTGTTCTTACCATCTTGGAATTTCTAAATCATCTTTGCTTGGCAAGATTGGAAACTTAACATGTGGTTCAGTTTGATACCAAAAAGAAGTTGATGAAATATCAGATTTTTGATTGTTATAACGACCATCATGGCGCCAACCTAAATCCTGTATTGTAACTTTCAAATCTTTATCAAAGCGTATGGGGTCCAAAATATGCCAGCGATAGAGTCCAAAGGCAGTAACTGCACGATAGAGTCCATCTGGACGGATGACCTGATGCATTCCGGCATAAGGAGTAGTAAACTCTTGGTATTGGCGAGTTTTGGGATTTTCAAAGTTGTATGAACCACAGAAATAATCTTCTGCTCCAGTTCCGCAAATAGTAGGATATTCTTTATCACCGTCCATGTAGAATTTTATCTCGCCTTCGCCCCACCAGCAATTATCATTCACACGCCAAGCCAAATAAGTGCCTACATACTGGCCTTTGCCTTTTACGCCATCTATCAATGTGTGCAATGAACCTTTAGTGGGATTAGAACGACGGAATTGTGCATGGAAATAAGCTTCATCTTCAGGAATATCGGTTAATGTGTAGTTAATTTGGTAGTACAAACGCATTTCTTCAGCAGTATTTATATTTTCCAATGTGATGCGTGCTTTTTTACGGAAAGGCATTTTCCAGTAGCAGTTGAAAGCACTACCTGGATTTACGCAAACGGCCAAAGAAGATAGTTGTGCATATTCATTATATGCGCTACAAAAGAAGTCGCCTACCGGACATTCAACAGATGGTTCTTTCTCATCATCCCAATACATTCTGATAATAGAAAAGCGCCAATTACCTGTTGGTGTCATCCAAATTTGCTGAATAGCTCCAGGGCCTTCGATTTCAGCAATTGTCATTGTTTCGCCGGGCTTTACAATAATGAATGGATTTACTTTCCAGCCTTTGCCTAAATCTTTAGCCGCATGATGCGCATTAGCTTGATTAGGTTTATCTTTATCCCTTACCGGATCGGCCATACTACCCTTGCCTTTTTCGCCGGTAAAGTTTTCAGGACTGATGGAGCGGGTTTTTGCATTAGATAATCTCGACAGATTACCCATATTCATGTCAAGTCCATTGAAGTTTTGAGCATAAACGCTCACTGCA
>NZ_CAJLKP010000047.1 GCF_905207245.1 uncultured Bacteroides sp.
CACTTGTAGCTTGTAGCCCGTAGCTCGTAACTAATCAGTTTTGAATGCAATGATATTTTAATAATATGTTGATGTTTATTGATGAAAATGTGGTGCTTTGCAACATTCTCATTATCAATGCAGTTGACCGCGTGGTATTCAGTATACGACAGAACCCTATTCAGTATACGACTGAATGGCATTCACTATACGACTGAATCAGGTTCAGTATACAACTATTCCTTGAACATACATTGTTTGTAAATAATATATTCCTTATAAATCGGGAAATACAACAATATAAGAATTGAGCTGAAAAAGAAACTGTTTTTAGGAAAAGGTACTTCGATATTCCATTGAAGTACCTTTTCTGTTTCATTGATTGTGAAAAGTGCTTATAAATGTATTAGGTAGTTTAAAAGAAGTTATAAAACGAAGGATGGAAACTTTTGAGGATGAAAAAGTTTTTAATTTTGCAAACTATATATAAGTATAGATACCATATATGGAACAACGATATATTTTAAACGCGATAGATGCAGCTCTGCAAGCCGGTGCAGATATACTTGCCATCTATAACGACCCGGCATCTGACTTTGAAATAGAGAGAAAAGCGGATAACTCCCCTTTAACAATTGCCGACCGCAAGGCTCATGAAACTATTACCGGGTTTCTATGCAATACCCCTTTCCCCATTCTTAGCGAAGAAGGCAAACATTTGCCCTATGCAGAGCGTTCCGGATGGGATGCTTTGTGGATTGTGGATCCGCTGGACGGGACTAAAGAGTTCATTAAGCGGAATGGAGAGTTTACTGTAAATATTGCATGGGTTCATAATTCAGTACCGGTAATGGGAGTCATCTATCTCCCTGTGAAGAAGGAACTTTATTTTGCAGATGAGCAACTGGGTGCATATAAACTGTCCGGTATAACTTCGCGCGGAGGCGCCTCACTGGACGAATTAATGGCATCCGCCACCCGACTTCCGGTTATGGCTACAAGAGACAGGTTTGTGATAGTTGCTTCCCGTTCGCATCTGTCGCCGGAGACTGAGGCTTATATTGAAGATATGAAACGCCTGCATTCGGAAGTGGAACTTGTGTCCAGCGGCAGCTCTATTAAAATCTGCCTTGTGGCGGAAGGGAAAGCAGACGTATATCCCCGTTTTGCACCTACTATGGAGTGGGATACGGCAGCAGGACATGCCATTGCACGTGCTGCCGGAATGGAAATCTATCAGGTAGGGAAAGAAGAACCACTTTGTTACAATAAGGAGAATCTGCTGAATCCGTGGTTTGTCGTTGAACCCAAGCGAATGAAAAATTAATAAGATACAGTGTAGTGTATGACATTTGATATAGTATTTGTGCTTTTGGCACTTTTGGGCATGGTTGTTGCATTGGTGTTGGACAAAATGCGTCCCGGAATGGTGCTGTTTTCTGTTGTAGTTTTGTTCTTGTGTGCAGGTATCCTGTCGCCTAAAGAAATGTTGGAAGGGTTTAGCAATAAAGGGATGATTACTGTAGCCATGCTGTTTCTGGTCAGTGAAGGTATCCGCCAGTCGGGGGCATTGGGGCAGGTCATCAAGAAATTACTTCCTCAGGGCAGAACGACAGTGTTTAAAGCACAGCTACGTATGCTTCCTACTATTTCTTTCATCTCTGCTTTTCTCAATAATACCCCTGTTGTCGTTATATTTGCCCCGATTATTAAGCGCTGGGCAGAATCGGTAAAATTACCTGCTACCAAGTTTTTGATTCCTCTTTCTTATGTGACCATTCTGGGTGGTATCTGTACCCTTATCGGGACTTCTACCAATCTGGTGGTGCATGGCATGATTCTGGAAGCCGGTTATGAAGGATTTACTATGTTCGAGTTGGGTAAGGTCGGGATATTCATTGCTATCGCAGGTATTATTTATCTGTTTTTGTTCTCGTCCAAACTCTTGCCGGATGTTCGTACGGATGCGGTGAAATTGGATGATGAAGAGGAAGAAGATAGCAGCTTGCACCGGGTTGAAGCAGTGCTGGGACCCCGTTTTCCCGGTATCAATAAAAAGTTGGGTGAGTTCAATTTCCAGCGTCACTATGGGGCTGCCGTTAAGGAAATCAAACGTAGTGGTCAAAGCATAACGGAGAATCTGGATAACGAAGTATTGCGTGACGGTGACACATTGGTAGTGATGGCGGATGATTCTTTTGTTCAGACGTGGGGCGAATCTTCTGTATTCGTTTTGCTGGCCAATGGCAAGGATAATGAACCCGTTCCGGGAAAAGGGAAACGCTGGTTTGCACTCATCTTACTGATACTGATGATTGTCGGTGCTACGGTGGGCGAACTGCCGGCAGTGAAGGAAGCCTTCCCGAACATCAAGCTGGATATGTTCTTCTTTGTTTCTGTGACTACAATTATCATGGCGTGGGCTAAAATCTTTCCGGCACGTAAGTATACCAAATACATTTCTTGGGACATCCTGATAACAATTGCTTGTGCTTTTGCCATTAGTAAAGCAATGGTCAACTCCGGTGTGGCAGATGTAGTGGCAAGCTATATTATCGGTATGACTGAGCATTACGGACCACAAGTGCTGTTGGCTGCTGTCTTTATCATTACGAATTTATTTACCGAATTGATAACCAATAATGCTGCTGCTGCATTGGCTTTTCCGTTGGCGCTTTCCATTTCTTCGCAAATGGGTGTCAGTCCTATGCCTTTCTTTGTGGTGATTTGTATGGCTGCTTCCGCCAGTTTTTCCAGCCCTATCGGTTATCAGACAAATCTTATCGTACAAGGTATCGGGAACTATAGGTTTACTGACTTTGTCCGTATCGGTTTGCCATTAAATATTATAGCATTTCTAATATCTATATTCCTGATTCCGTTAATTTGGCCCTTTTAATTAGATTATGACAGATAATAATATATATCCGATTTTTGATAGGATGTTGTCGAGAGAAGACAAAGAAGAGCTTCTCGGCCAACATAGTGTGATGATATGGTTTACCGGATTAAGCGGCTCCGGTAAAAGTACGATAGCTATTGCTTTGGAACGTGAGTTGCACAAACGCGGTTTGCTGTGCCGCATTCTGGATGGCGATAATATCCGTAGCGGCATCAACAATAATCTGGGTTTCACCGAAGCCGACCGTGTGGAAAATATCCGCCGTATAGCCGAAGTTTCTAAACTTTTTCTTGATACAGGCATTATTACCATTGCTGCATTTATCAGTCCTAACAATGATATCCGCGAAATGGCAGCTAATATCATCGGACAGGATGACTTTCTCGAAGTATACGTCAGCACCCCTTTGGCAGAGTGTGAACGCAGAGATGTGAAGGGCTTGTATGCCAAAGCACGCAGGGGAGAGATTAAGAATTTCACAGGTATTTCCGCCCCGTTCGAAGCTCCTGTATGTCCGGCGTTAACGCTGGATACTGCAGTGCTCAGCCTGGAAGAATCAGTCAATAAGTTGCTTGAGCTTGTTTTACCGAAGATACAGATTAAAAAGTGATTATATAAAAATGGAAGAATATAAATTAAGCCATCTGAAAGAACTCGAAGCAGAGTCTATTCATATCATCCGTGAAGTGGCTGCGGAATTTGAAAACCCGGTGATGCTCTATAGTATCGGAAAAGACTCCTCGGTGATGGTTCGTCTTGCCGAGAAAGCCTTTTATCCCGGCAAAGTACCCTTCCCGTTGATGCATATCGATTCGAAGTGGAAGTTTAAGGAAATGATTGAATTTCGCGATGAGTATGCTAAAAAGTATGGCTGGAATCTGATTGTTGAGAGCAACATGGAGGCTTTTCATGCAGGTGTAGGGCCTTTTACTCATGGTAGTAAAGTACATACGGACTTGATGAAGACCAAAGCTCTTCTGAGTGCTTTGGATAAGTATAAGTTTGACGCTGCCTTTGGTGGCGCCCGTCGTGATGAGGAGAAGTCGCGTGCAAAGGAACGTATTTTTTCTTTCCGTGATAAGTTCCACCAGTGGGACCCGAAAAACCAGCGTCCGGAGTTGTGGGATATTTATAATGCTCGTGTACACAAAGGAGAAAGTATTCGCGTATTCCCATTGAGTAACTGGACAGAACTTGATATTTGGCAATATATCCGTTTGGAGAATATTCCTATTGTTCCGTTGTATTATGCTAAGGAACGTCCTTGCGTGGAAATGGATGGCAATCTGATTATGGCGGATGATGATCGTCTGCCTGAAAAGTATCGCGACCAGATAAAAATGCGGATGGTCCGTTTCCGTACATTGGGTTGCTGGCCGCTGACCGGAGCTGTAGAGAGCAGTGCTGATACCATTGAAAAGATTGTAGAGGAAATGATGACCACCACAAAGAGTGAGCGTACTACTCGTGTAATTGATTTCGACCAGGATGCCAGCATGGAGCAGAAGAAGCGTGAAGGGTACTTTTAGGAATTAAAAATTGAAGAATTAAAAATTAAAACCTGAGGATTGGAATCTTAAACCTGACCTTTAGAAGTCTGAAGCTCAGGTTTGAGAGAATAAAGGTGACAATTAAAAAGTAAAAAGTGATGGAGAATAACTCTAAATTAGATATTAAGGCTTTTCTGGATAAAGACGAACAGAAAGACTTACTTCGTTTCCTGACAGCCGGTTCGGTAGACGATGGCAAATCCACGCTGATTGGACGTTTGTTGTTTGACAGCAAAAAATTATATGAAGACCAATTGGATGCACTGGAACGCGACAGCAAGCGCATGGGGAATGCGGGTGATCATATTGATTATGCATTGTTGCTGGATGGTTTGAAAGCTGAGCGTGAGCAGGGCATCACGATTGATGTAGCATATCGCTATTTTTCTACTAATAACCGTAAGTTTATCATTGCTGATACTCCGGGACATGAGCAATATACGCGTAATATGATTACCGGAGGCTCAACAGCCAATCTGGCGATTATTCTTGTAGATGCGCGTACAGGCATCATCACACAGACACGTCGTCACTCTTTCCTGGTATCTTTGTTAGGTATCAAGCATGTGGTGCTTGCTGTTAATAAGATGGATTTGGTGGATTTCTCGGAAGAACGTTTCAATGAAATCGTTAAAGAGTATAAGGAGTTTATTGCTCCGTTGAGTATTCCGGATGTAACTTGTATTCCTCTATCGGCTTTGGATGGTGATAATGTGGTGGAGAAATCTGAACGTACTCCTTGGTACAAGGGGATTTCCTTGCTCGATTTCTTGGAAACTGTTCATATTGATAACGACCACAATCTGACAGACTTCCGTTTCCCGGTGCAATATGTATTGCGTCCTAACCTTGATTTCCGTGGTTTCTGCGGTAAGGTAGCGTCTGGTATCGTTCGCAAAGGAGATGAAGTCATAGCACTGCCATCAGGTAAGAAATCACGTGTCAAGAGTATTGTTACTTATGATGGCGAATTGGAATATGCTTTTCCGCCTCAGTCCGTAACGTTGACCCTGGAGGATGAAATTGATGTATCGAGAGGAGAGATGTTGGTGCATCCTGGTAATTTGCCTGTTGTAGACCGCAATTTTGAGGCTATGCTGGTGTGGATGGATGAGGAACCGATGGATCTTAATAAGTCTTTTTTCATCAAGCAAACTACCAATCTGAGCCGTTCGCGCATTGATAATATAAAGTATAAGGTAGATGTGAATACGATGGAGAAGCTATCGATTGACAATGGCCAGTTGACAACCGATAGTCTGCCGATGCAGTTGAATCAAATAGCGCGTGTGGTGTTCACTACTGCCAAAGAGTTGTTCTTTGATTCTTATCAAAAGAACAAAGCTACAGGTGCATTCATTCTGATTGATCCGATAACCAACAATACTTGTGCTGTGGGTATGATTATTGATAGGGTGGAGGATAAAGATATGCACCTGTCCGAGGACCTTCCTGTCTTAAATTTATCGAGGCTGGGCATTGCTCCCGAGCATTATGAAGCTATAGAAAAGGCAGTAAAGGATTTGGAACGTCAGGGGATCACTGTTTTAATTAAAAATTAAAAAATAAAAATTGAAAAATGATACTTGGGGAAATTATACAGCAGCTTTTAGTCCGCATGGCTATTTCTCAATTTTTAATTCTCAATTCTCAATTTAATAACTATGGGTTTACTCGAATTTAATAAACTTCCTATAAACACGTTGGTAGGGGCTGATTGGAAGACATTCAATGCCATAACCAAGGACCGGGAAATAGATGCAGCGTATAAAGGCAAGTATCGTCTGACTAAAGCGGTATGCCGTTTGCTTTCTACTTTGGCTCCTTTGCAGAATGGGCGCTATGAGAAACAATTAGCATCTCGACCTTTAGAACATGATCCGGTATTCATCCTTGGCCATTGGCGCAGTGGTACTACATTTGTGCATAATGTATTTTCGTGCGACAAACATTTTGGCTATAACACCACTTATCAGACCGTTTTTCCGCATCTGATGATGTGGGGACAACCTTTCTTCAAGAAGAATATGAGTTGGCTGATGCCTGATAAGCGTCCCACGGATAATATGGAACTTGCCGTAGACCTGCCGCAGGAAGAAGAGTTTGCGCTTGCCAATATGATGCCTTATACTTATTATAACTTCTGGTTTCTTCCTAAATATCAGCAGGAGTATGCAGATAAGTATTTGCTGTTCGATGATATTACGGAAGCAGAACTGAAAGTATTTGAAGAGGTGTTTGTCAAGCTGATTAAAATATCTTTGTGGAATACGAAAGGAACGCAATTCCTGAGTAAGAATCCACCGCATACAGGACGTGTGAAGGAGCTTGTCAAGATGTTCCCCAATGCTAAATTTATCTATCTGATGCGTAATCCTTATACGGTATTCGAGAGTACCCGTAGCTTCTTTACAAATACTATCCAACCGTTGAAGTTGCAGGACATCAGTAATGAAGAATTAGAAAAAAATATTCTTTCTATTTACGCTAAGTTGTATCATAAATATGAAGCAGATAAGTCATTCATTCCTGCCGGTAATCTGATAGAAGTTAAGTTCGAGGATTTTGAGGCGGATGCTATGGGAATGACCGAGCAAATTTACCGGGATTTGTCCATTCCCGGATTTGCAGAAGCGAAGGCTGACATAGAAAAGTATGTAGGTGGAAAAAAAGGATATAAGAAGAATAAATATAAGTATGATGACCGCACTGTGCAATTGGTTCAGGATAACTGGAGCTTTGCATTGGAGCAATGGAAATACGATATATAATAATTAAAAATTGAAAATTGAAAATTAAGAAATGAATGATTGTGTGTCTATTATTTCTTGATTTTCAATTTTTAATTCTCAATTTAAGAAGATGATGCAGAAGAAAATTTGTATGTATGGTTTGCTATCCGCTTTCTTATGTTGCGGAATGGCATCTGCACAGCAGCAACAGCCTACTGTGGAAATGATTCCATTTGGCAATATGGACCAGTGGATAGATCGGCAGATTAAAGAGTCGGGCATTATCGGTGGCGCAATGAAGAATGTGTATGCCATCGGACCGACAGCAACTATTCGTGAGAACAAAGCTTATACGAATATGGGCGGTTCGCCGTGGGCGACTTCCAATGTGATGGCTCGTGTGGCTGGCATTACTAAAACCAATACCTCCGTATTCCCTGAAAAGCGTGGAGATGGTTACTGTGCCCGTATGGATACCCGTATGGAGAGCGTAAAAGTATTGGGAATTGTTGATATCACGGTGCTTGCCGCAGGCTCTATGTTTTTGGGATCAGTGCACGAACCAATCAAGGGGACAAAAAATCCGCAGAAGATGCTGAATTCCGGTATTCCTTTTACTAAGAAGCCTATTGCTGTTCAGTTTGATTATAAGGTAAAGATGTCTGATAGGGAGAAACGCATTCGTGCTACCGGTTTCAGCCGTATCACCGATGTGGATGGTAAGGACTTTCCGGAAGTGAACCTTTTCTTGCAGAAACGTTGGGAAGATAAGGATGGTAACATCTTTGCCAAACGTGTGGGAACTATGGTAGTGCGCTATTATAATACTACTCCTGATTGGCGTAATAATGCCACTTATTCAATTATGTATGGCGATATAACCGGTGATCCTGCTTATAAACCACATATGATGCGTCTTCAAGTAGAAGAACGTTATGCAATCAATAGTAAGGGTGAAAGTGTTCCTGTGAAAGAAGTGGCGTGGGGAACAGAAGAAGATGTTCCTACCCATTTATTATTGCAATTCACTTCCAGTCATGGAGGAGCATACATCGGTTCTCCGGGTAATTCACTTTGGATTGATAATGTAAAACTGGTATATTGATTTGCTATTAGAATAAAAATGAAGAGGGCGGCTAATTTATCTTAGCCGCCCTCTCTTGTTTAGAGCTTTAAGCTCTTACCCTATATCTTATTCCAGAATCACTACACGGTTCAGATAGTTCTTACCGAACATATTAGCTGTACCACCAAAGCCTACGAGTTCGAGTTGATCTTTGCTTACGCCTTCTTTAATCAATGCATCGTAAACAGCCTGAGCACGTTTTTCAGACAACTTCTGGTTCCAGGAAGCGCTACCTGTAGCCTTGTCAGCATAACCGGCAACCTTATACTTCTTATCCGAATTAGCCTTCAGAATCTTAGCAGCCAACTGAATGTTAACCATACCGTAATCATCGATACGAGCACTACCAATCTTGAAGAAGATAGCACGAGGACCGGCAACTTCAACTTCCTTCACAACTTCCTTAGTTACAGGTTTCACGTTAGCCAAAGCGTTCTTAGCGTTAGCCAGGTCAGCCTGAGCCTGTGCCAATTCACTTCTGTATCTGTTGATTTCAGCGTTGATAGCATCTTGGTCAACCTTTGCGCCACAAGAAATAAACTTCTTGCCACCGAAAGTATAAGTAAGACCTGCACCAACATACACGCCACCTACAGTTCTTGAAGATGACAAATAACCCAGATAAGAAGAAGCTAATTCACCACGAGCTTCAATATCTATATCAAGGTAGTTGTTTACATTGAATTTACCCAATAAACCAGCAGAACCGTTGATATAAGCACCTGTCTTATCATCAGCGCCTGCGGGGCGAACTTTATGCCAAGCAGTACCTGCTTGATTTTCTGCAATTTCGAAAGAGCTTGCACCCTTAGCAATAGTCAAACCGGGACCTGCAAACACAGACAAAGTGAACAAACGGTCAGGATTGTATCCACCAATAGCATTTGAAAGGTTAAACAAACCATCCAAACGAATTTGACCTACATTCTTGTCATTGTTTACTTTTGAACCTACCATGCTACCATCAGCAGCATAAGTACCTTCAGACCATTGTGTGTTAAAGTTAGCTTTCCACAAGCCACCCTGAGCACGCACACCCCAAACCGGAGTAAACCACTTACCAAGAGATACGGTAATATGGGGAGCCGGGTCTCCGAATTTTCCCTCACTCTTACCCGAATTTACCAAAGAAACTCCACCAGTCACGCTCACGAAGATATTGTCTCCGGCTTTTTCGCTGACGAATTTCTCTTTTGTCTGAGCTGTTGCAACAGTAGCACCAGCCAACATCAAAGATAATATTACTAATTTACTTTTCATTGTTTTTTAATTTTTGTATTTCAACTCTTTTTTAATTATTTGCTCCGACCACTCGCTTACTTCAGATAAATCTTGTAAGTAAGTCCGCCGGTAAAGTATTTCATTTTTTGCAATTCTACCTGCGCATGCAAATGGTTGAAAAGCAAATAGGTGGCACCCAACGCAAAATCTTTCGAATCATACTCTGCGATTACCCGCAATTGCGGATGGAAAGAAGGGTTGTAGGTAATGCCTACGGCTGGTCCGTTCAGAGGATAATCGTTGCGGTGGTTGAAAAGATAGGAGAGGTGTACACCTATCGTCTCTTTTCCTACCGGGATATGTTTTGTCGCTGCAATATAGAAGCGGCAAAAATAACCGTTACCGTCAACTGAAGATATCTGCCCATCACCGGATTCAGTATAAGGATCCGAAGCTCCTACTACCACAGCCGGCATATGTTTCCAGAATTGTCCTTCTTTCAAAGCTCGCAGTCGGACAGAGAAATATCTGTCCTGATTTGTAAATCCTGTGTAACCATAAGGACCAAGTCCCAGTGCTTCCGCTTTAAAAAGTGTACATGTGTATGCCACTTCTAACCAGGGAAATATAGTCACATTCAGAAAATAATTGTACGTATGATAGTACCATGTAGGAGGAGTTATCTCCTGATTCAAAAAGTTACCACCAATCATCACCGTTTTGTCCCGTTGCATTTCTGCCGAAGGGGCATGCAATAAACCGGTGGTACCATACGTCAATTGAGCCGAAAGCAAGAGAGGACAACACAGCAATAAACCTATAAGGATTACTTTTCCCAATATATACCTCATCTTTGCTTTCTTTTCATTTTTTATTGCGCTATCTCTTTAAAAATTATTCCCAGATACCACCACCTGCATTCAAATCATCACCATGACCGTGACCATGACCATGACCATGATAGTGGTTGAATGAAGTTTCGCTGTAGTCGAAAGATACACTTACGATACGTCTTGTCACTACATTGATCTTATCTGAGCCGTAAGTGAAATTGTAAGCCTTGTCTTCATATAAGTATGAAACTGTAACATTCTTTAATGCAGACATCGGAGCAACCAGAATAGAGAAAGGAGTAGTCTTCTTATCAAACTCTTTGGTAGGGGCAACACCGCCTAAGTCAGCGTTAATAATATTTCTAACAGCGTCAAGTACTTCTGCAGATACTGCTTTGGTAAGAGTATAAACTTCAGGATTTTGTGATACAACAACTGTACCTTCGTTTACAATGAAGTTTCTTGTAACAAGAAGTGGTTCGCTATCACGGTTCATGATATCCAAACCTGGATATTCTTCATCTTCACCACTCAGTACCACATCTTTTGCATCAGTTTTAGAAGAAGTAGTATACTTCAGGCCATCTGGTATATACTCGGTGTAGCTAACAACTATATTTTTGTAATAAGTAATAGCTTGACCATTAGACATCTTCTGTACATCTATATTAGCTGAAGCTGCTTCATATTCACCAGCTTTGGCAGCAACAGCAACAGTTACAACACCTTCTGCTCCACCATCTATTTGTACGACAGCTTGGTAAACACCATTAGCATCTGTAGTAGCAGTTGCAGTAACAGCACCACTTAAAGCAACAGAGGCACCTGATACAGGAGCACCGGTAATATTGTTAGTTACAGTACCGATAAAAGAGTATACAGCATCCGGTGCTTTATACGGTTTCGTTACATCACCGTTTTCTGAATCATAGCAGCTTGTAAACATAGTACCGACTGCTAAAATGGCTATCGCTAATTTTGCGGTAACACCAAAAAATTTACTTTTCATTTTCATCTCAATAAAAAATTAAAAATTTAATAATTCTGATTTAATAAAATATGGGTTAAAACTATTCTCTGTTCCTATATTATCGTCTACGCGAGGATTAAACGAACGTCCATAAAATTGTTCGTTACCCGCATTATACGACATTCCAAAATATTCCGAGGGTAATACTCTTGGTATATATCCTCTTCTTTTATATTTATAAGGCGGCAGTGCGATTTGAAAACGAAAGCCACCATTATATCCTTTATTTCCGGCATTCTGTACTTTCATACCATAAAAACCGATAGACACATATCTAAAATTACGTACCATATCGAAACGGACTCCTTTTTCACCTAACAGATACTGTTCAACTTTCAAGGAGAGCGATGTATTATACTCAGGCCAGTAAAAACTACCTCCTAAATTCCAAGTTATACGCTTCAAAGGACTTACTTTCCAACGCCAGTTCTCAAAACGTGAACGTCCGGTATAGCCAATGCGTCCTTCTACAGAGAATCGCTCATCTTTAAAAATGTGCTTCGCATCCAAAGTCCCCCCCCAGCGGTAATTATTGAATGATCCGATTGTTGCTGTCAGAAAAATATTGTATGGGAGTCTCACTGATTGAGATAAAGCCACATAACCTTGGCGAACTTGCCCATATGATCTTCCATACTCATTATATACGGGTATAATTACTTGCCCGATAAATTTCATACCTTTCCATAACGAAACTTCAATCGCAGGATTCAAATTGAAAAGAACCTGATATATTTGCGTAATAATCAGATTTTTCAGTTTCAATTCCGGGTATACTACAATATCTACCTTAAACAAAGAACTATTTTTTCTCTTTTGTTTCCGAATCTGTTCCCACGAATCGCCTAAATCGTAACTAACGTCCCAATCCCGACGACTTGCTTCCGGAATACTATCACCGATTACCGGTTTATAGTAAAGAGAAATTTGAGGTACATTATTGTCTAAAACGATTACTCTACATGGCTTTTTATCCGGTAAACCCATCTTTTGGATGACATCTACTGCTTTGCCAATACCTACTCCGTTCAGACGATATGCAGAATTTTGCAAAACGTATACACGTTCTTTGCTGTCTTCCGTCCACCCTACATTTTCAAATCCCATCTCTACTAAAGTATTTACCGTACTTTCTCCTGTTTGGCAAACTCCTTTTAAAGGAAGCAAACAGAATAAAAAGAACGCTGCACATTGTGCTATTGTTTTAGTAGTTAGACACTTTCTCATGTTAGAGTTTCTATACCTCATCTTGTTTATTCAATTTTTGTATCTTTACGACACAAAATACGGTGCAAAAATAGACACATTTTTAATAATACCAAAGAAATTT
Organism: uncultured Bacteroides sp.; assembly: GCF_905207245.1. Classification (GTDB taxonomy): domain Bacteria; phylum Bacteroidota; class Bacteroidia; order Bacteroidales; family Bacteroidaceae; genus Bacteroides. The sequence continues at coordinate 12,704 of NZ_CAJLKP010000047.1, forward strand.
ACATGAAAAAATAAAATAATGTAGCTTTTTTTGCATAATCGTTTCCCTAAGACTACTATTCTTTCCTGAAGACTTTATAACGCATGATTAAGAGGTTGATAAATGACTAATAAATACGATATTTATGCGAGAAATATGACTATAAAAGTAATTCTCGTTATATGTATGTTTTGTAGAAAATGAATTATTAATTGCTTAATACGAAGATAAATATATTCTTTACAGTTTGATGCTAAATGATACTCTTTGTTTCCTTTCTCGTATCTGAAAGGACTCAAGACCGGGTTCTGTCCACATCTGACCCGTATCTTGTCCGTACCTGCTCCGTAGCAAATTCGGTTAGAGGTACTTTCAACCGAATTTGCTACGGAGCAGGTACGGACTAGATACCTCTTTGATATGTTCCTGACTAAAACCAGGCCAATGACTAATTTTGCCAACGGATATACTAATTACTTTCAAAATGCTCTTATATCTAAAGAAATAATTATGTTATGTTTGGAATAAGATCGATTGCTTTCTTCTTACTTTCGTCTACGAGTTTAGCATATATTTGGGTAGTCTGTATATTGGTATGTCCCAGTAATTTGGAAACAGTATACAAATCAACTCCTAAAGTCAGCAACATTGTTGCATGAGTATGGCGGGCTGTGTGGAATGTAATATGTTTCTTAATTCCGGCTTGTTTTGCCCATCTGGGTAAGATTTCATTTGTTCTTCCCAGGGTAATTAATCCTTTGAATATTTTATCGCTATCTTTTGAATTCTCTCGTTTGGGTAACTGTTTTACAGTTTCTTGACTTAATGGTAGAGAAATAGCTTCTTTGGTTTTTTTCTGAATAATATGTAGACGGTAGCTTTTATTTTCATCAATCTCTATATCTCCCCATGTGAGCGCTATAATATCAGAATGCCTCAATCCGCAAAAACAACTGAAGAGAAAGGCTTTTTTTAATAACGTATTGTAAAAAGGAGTTTGTGCAAGTTTTTTCAGTTCGTCAATAGTGAGAAATTCCCTCTCTGTTCGATAGCGATGTGGTTTCTCTTCGTTTTTTATTTTGTCCATTGGATTGACAGATATAAGTTCTTCGGACATTGCATAATTCAGGCTATACCTTAGTATCTTATAATAATAGTTTTGTGTATTGACGTGAAGCAGCTTTTCTTTTTTGCTGTGGGCTTGTCTGACTGTTGTGAGGTAGCTTAAAAAGCCTAGAATATATTCTTTATCTACCCGGTTTAGCTGGATTTCATTGGGGTCGTAACGCTTAAGATGACAGATTACAGCATGCAAGGCGGTTTTACGAACTTCGTTCTCAGACTTTTTTTCGGCTATACTCTGTAAGTAATCGATCAGTTTTATGTTAGTTACTTTATTGACTTTGAAGCCGTAACTTTGATTTTGTAGTTCAATAATCCGTTGAGCCTTAATGGCATTCGCTAATTTTAGCGTTTCGCTATTACGTGCTCTATCCGATTTGCTGTTTTCGGGTATGATATATAATTTCAAGAACTCATACTTTCGTTTTCCATTCATATACATATCAAGGTATATCGATTTACTTCCGTTTGTCAAGTCCTTAACTCTGATTCTTATTGGCTCTTTTATTTTTAGTTCTTCTTTCATATTGCTACTTTGAAATCTTATTGGTTAAATAAATATACATAATGTCTTTTGTGGTAACAATAGGGTAACAAAAATGCGTCTCAAATGATTATGCATTTGGTTTTTATTCTGTTCTATTGCTTCTTTTTGTATTTAAATTATTGAATATTAGAAAAATAAATGCGAATTAAACTTTCTGCAAAGATGTAGAAATAGTAACAGAGCAGCAACAAATATATGATATTATTGTCTAAAAAAGAAACAATATGAATAAGCAATAGTATTGTCTATTATTATGCAATAGACTAAAGGAGAACATATTGTGTGTTTTATTTATCTATCTAAACTCATATTCTCATTTCCGGATAAAAAGCCATGCCGAGTCATTGTTCTCGATAACAATGTGCCCCAAATATCTTTGCTTTATAAGCCGATTGCTGGTGACAGTATACCTGAGTCAACTCGTAAAGACTGGGTTGTCAGTTATAATCTGGGGGATAGTTGGAAAGGTGCTGATAAAGTAAAAAGAAAGAATAGCTCTTTGCTTAAAGTAGATGTTGTGATATACCCGGAATTATCTTTAAAGAACTTGGTAATCACTCAGATATATCAGGTGCTGTTCAATTTGGCATCGGCTGTTGAAGTCTCTTTCTGGAAAGGAATGAGGCTGACAGCTCAAATGGTGGTTCCGATATATAATGATGGATATCCTTATCTATACAATAAAGTGCATCCTGGGTTTATAGGTGTATCACAGGCAGTGAGACTACCTTATAATATATGGGGAACACTGACTGTGGGGCATTTTAGTAGTGAACGTTATGGAGTTGATTTGAAAGTGAATCATCGCTTTGTTCATGATAATAGGTTTGGGGTTGAAGCTCGTATCGGATATACAGGTGCTGCGTACTGGGATGGCTTTACGTGTCATTTTGGAACAAAGAAACAATTGACGTGGTCAGTGGGAGGCTCTTTTTATTGGCCACGATATAATATAGAAACAACAATGAAACTTGAACAGTATTTATTGGGAGAAAAAGGTGTTCGGGTAGATGTTATCCGGCATTTTCGTTACGCTTCTATTGGCTTTTTTGCAATGAAAAGTCCGGATGCAAAGGCCAATGGTGGTTTTCGTTTTCAAATAGCTCTTCCGCCATATAGGTATAAACGGAAAGGGCATATTCCCCGGGTCGCTCCTTCCAGGAATATGGGAATGGCGTATAATGCAGGGAATGAGCAGTATTATTATAATACCTATCGTTCATCGCCGGGCGACAATATTATGCAATCAAATAGTTTTAACCCATATTTTATTAAATCAGAATTACTAATTTATTAATTTAATTTTATTGAGATGAAAAAGAAAAGTTTGTTTGGTATTAACGTTAAATTGACGTTGATGTTAGTGGCAATCTGCGGAATGTTCGCAAGTTGCTACGAAAAAGAAGAATTGACGACTGAGGCGCCAAGCACTGTAGCACCGGTATATAAAATTGCAGGTGTTGTTTCTAATGCAGCTACTGGTGCGCCATTGGAAGGAGTTAAAGTAAATGATGTGACTACTGCTGCAGACGGTACTTATACATTGATTGCTAAGGAAGGTATGAATGTTCTGAAGATTACCAAAGAGGATTTCCAGACAGTAACTACTTCAGTTTACGTAGAAAAAATTGCGAATGGACAAGTCTCTGTTTATACGGCTAATGCAGCTATGTATCCGGGTAAGGATGCTCCAACTTACAAAACAGTGAAATACAACATCAAGGGTACGGCTACTGATGAAAGTGGTGCTAAAGTTGTGCTGACTTCTGTTGTAATTCCTGGATTGGATGTTACACCAACAGGTAACACTTTTGCTGTAGAAGGTATTCAGCCGGGTACTTATTATGCAGTCCTCACGGCAAACGGTTATAAAAATGCTTATGCAACCATTAATATTGCCTCTGTTGCTGCCGAAGAAGGTGAAGGTGACCAGATTGTAAATTCTGCAGTGGCAGTGTTGATGCAGAAAGAAGATGCTGCTAAGGTTGCAAGGTATTTTGTATGTGGTTTTGTGACTAATGAAGAAGGTGCTGCTGTAAATGGAGCTGAGGTGAAGGTCAATATTGGTACATCTACAGATAACTTGATAACAAATGGTTATGGTTACTTTAGTGTAGAGGTGCCTGCGGAAAATGTAGCTCCGACTACTTTGGCTGTTGTGACTGTATCTAAGGGAGGCTATGCTACGCAAGCAAAAGCCGGTATTATTAAATTTGTTGAAACGGGTGCTACTTCTGTTACTTCTTTCGAAATCGTATTGAAAGTGAAAGGTGGTGAGCCTGTTCCTCCTGAAGATCCAAGTGTGGGCGGTAATACGGAGGTTGAGGTTCCTATAGACAAGGCGGAAGAAACGACGGTAGAAGATATAAAAAAGACGGAAGATGAAACTGTTGTAAAAAAAATCGAAGAAATAGCGAAGGAACTAGGTGTAGATGTTACAAAGGAGTTTCCTGTTGTTCCGGTAGAAGAAGAGTTGAAGGTAGAATTGGTATCTAAAGAAGTTGTTATTGATGAAGAAACAGGGGAAATGACATCGGAAACCAAAGATGTTGCTGACCAAATAGTATTGCCTGCCAACACGAATGTTTATTACGTTGGTGGATTTGCAGAGGTAATCAGTGTAACCCGTGATATCCCTGCAGAAAAGGCTACAGCATCTGTACGTACCTATGAAGGTAAGCCGAGCGGTACGGTATTCTCTAAGCCGATGGAAATCAAGTTCCCGGCTCCTGTGACCATTACGGTAGAACCTGATTATGTATTAGGTGTTCTCTATCTGGATGAAAAAACAGGTGAGTGGAAAGCTGATGCAGGTAACTACGCTGAGTATGATATGACTTCCAAAACTTTTGTTGGTAATATCAGCCACTTCTCTAAATTCCGTTTTGGTTATGAGTCTGAAATCAATTCGAAAGAAAGTACCGTCTTGAAGGATGATCCTATCAATAAACCTTGTTACACAGGTTCAGCTTCTGCTAACGTAACTGTAAATGGAAGTTATATGGGTGGAACGGCATACGATGAAAAGACTCCCGATATGGCTGTAGAAGCAGCTTTAAGTGGTATGAATGCGGAAACTAAGAGCTATGTAACAACCCTGCTGAAAAATATGATTAAAGTGGATTATGCTAATGTTATGCCGACTAATGCCTATGTGAAAACAGCTCTTTCTACGACTATTGTAGTACCTGCATACAAACAGATTGATAGCTTTAGTCTGGAAAGAAAACAAGTTAAGAAGTCTTATACTGTTCATGTAATCGATAAAAACAAGAAAGTTATAGATGTAACTGTAGTGGTTAAGAGAATTGTTTCTTATACCTTGACTCCGAATTATGCCATCGGTCATACTCACGGTCATGGTGGTAATGGAGAAGACCTGAATGCAGGTGGTGGCATTATTAATTTCGAATAAATTACTCTTGAATAACGCAATTGAGGCGAAGCATGAGATTATACCTAATGAGAATGAAACGGATGTTTATTACAACGCTGCTTGTCAGTGTGTCATCCATGCTTTCGGCTCAATTGACTTATGGAACTACCGGCTTGCTGCATGCTCCTTCGGCAGAAATGCAAAGGGATAAAACAGTGATGCTGGGAGGGAACTTTATGAATAAGGAGATAACTCCTCCTACGTGGTACTATCATACGTACAATTATTTTTTGAATGTAACCATCTTGCCGTGGATAGAGGTTGCGTATACTTGCACTCTCTTTAAAGCGGAAGCATTAGGTCTAAAGCCTTACGGTTACTCTGGTTTTACTAACCAGGACAGATATTTTTCTGTCCGGCTGCGAGCTTTGAAAGAAGGACAGTTCTGGAAATATATGCCGGCTGTTGTCTTTGGTACATCAGACCCATTTACCTCATCCGGAGGTGGAGAAGTAGGTTCTACAGAGGGAAACGGATATTATAGTCGTTTTTATCTGGCGGCAACCAAACACTTTGCAATAGGGACGGAGGAAATCGGGGTACATCTCTCTTACTTATATAATAAGAGGCGGGAGTATAAACTGAATGGAATAGCGGCAGGTGTCAGTTATAATCCGACTTTTGCGCCTGATTTAAGAGTGATTGCGGAGTATGACTCAAAAGATTTTGCACTGGGTGCCACTTATTTGCTTTTCAAACACTTGCATATGCAGGTAGAATTGCAAAAAATGAAATACTTTACCGGCGGACTTACTTACAAGATTTATCTGAAGTAAGCGAGTGGTCGGAGCAAATAATTAAAAAAGAGTTGAAATACAAAAATTTAAAAACAATGAAATGTAAATTTGGTATAGTATCTATCATGTTGGCAGGAATGGCCCTTGTGGCTACCGCACAGACCAAAGAGAAATACTACAGCGAAAAATTTAAAGATAATATCTTTATTAGCGCTGGTGTAGGAACTCAGGCATGTGTCAACCCTGACAATTTTGATTATGGCTTTGGACATGCCATCACACCGTTGATTCATGTATCGGTGGGTAAATTGTTCAACCCTATCTGGGGAGTCCGCGGACAGGTTGCCGGATTGTGGTCAACGTTGTATTCAGGGCATGGACAGATAAAAGGCACTTATGCAGAAATCAAGAATAAGAAGTATTTTACTCTGCGTGCGGATGCTATGTATAATCTCTCTAATTCCATTGGTGGGTATAATCCTGATCGCTTGTTTACTTTATCTGTGTTTGCCGGACCCGGTTTGGTTTTTGCAAAGACATATGGCGATCAGGATAAGTTAAATGCTTTGATTAACGGTTCTGTCGGTTTGATGGGGCAGTTTAATGTAAACAGGTATTTGGATGTTAATATTGAAGCAAGAGGTGAAGTGTCTCCATCTATGTTTGGAAGCAAAAGCAATGCTTATACGGACGGTGCTGTGTCTTTGACTGCCGGTGTCACTTACACTTTTGGTGGCAAGAAGTTTATTTCTTGTGGCGCAAAGGTTGACCAAGATGCTATCAACGCTGAAATCAACAGATACAGAAGTGAATTGGCACAGGCTCAGGCTGACCTGGCTAACGCTAAGAACGCTTTGGCTAACGTGAAACCTGTAACTAAGGAAGTTGTGAAGGAAGTTGAAGTTGCCGGTCCTCGTGCTATCTTCTTCAAGATTGGTAGTGCTCGTATCGATGATTACGGTATGGTTAACATTCAGTTGGCTGCTAAGATTCTGAAGGCTAATTCGGATAAGAAGTATAAGGTTGCCGGTTATGCTGACAAGGCTACAGGTAGCGCTTCCTGGAACCAGAAGTTGTCTGAAAAACGTGCTCAGGCTGTTTACGATGCATTGATTAAAGAAGGCGTAAGCAAAGATCAACTCGAACTCGTAGGCTTCGGTGGTACGGCTAATATGTTCGGTAAGAACTATCTGAATCGCGTAGTTATTTTGGAATAAGAGAAAGCAGTATAGGAGTGTAAACTCTATAAAAAAAATAAAAAGGTGTCTGGCATTAGTTAGACGCCTTTTTTGTTATAAAGAATTCAATATTTGATAGATTGATTGTGAAAATAGATATGTAATCATATCACAATCGTACTATTAAATTAGAATTATTTACATGATTTATTCCTTGTAATCAATGAATAAATTAGTTTAATTGTTGAATAATTGCTAAATGCAAAAGCTGAATAAAGAGTGAAAAAGAAGATAATAAGAGATTGAATACAAGAAAAATGCAGAAATACGTTAATATCTTCCTTTTTGATTTAATGTTTGTTCACTGCTGATTATCATTGTATTATGGTTGTGCTACTTGCTCATTACCAGTTCCTGTTTCTGAAGGTGATAGAAAGTGTGTGATAGTAATATATTTTGATGTTTGTGTGTCTTGAATTGCTCTTTTCTGCAATTGGGTAAATAATGATTGTATTTTTGAAGTGGACTGTGATAACAGGAACTTCGGTTATGATTTTAGTGGTGGTTCGAATGTGTGTTAGGTAGTCTTTTTATTATTATGGCAGTAAATGGAGGCAAATATCAAATATTAATCGTAATTTTGTAGCCTATTATGAGTAGAATATTAGCTATTGATTACGGGAGAAAGCGTACGGGGATAGCTGTTAGTGATACGTTACAAATGATCGCTAACGGGCTGACAACTGTGCCTACACATGAATTACTGGCATTTATCCTTGATTATATAGGAAAAGAACCGGTGGAGCGTATTCTTGTAGGACTTCCCAAGCAAATGAACAATGAGCTTTCAGAGAATATGAAACGCATAGAACCTTTTGTTCGCTCATTGAAGAAAAAGCTGCCGGGCATACCTGTTGAATATGTTGATGAACGCTTCACTTCTGTTTTAGCGCACCGGACAATGTTGGAGGGCGGATTAAAAAAGAAAGACCGCCAGAATAAAGCACTTGTGGATGAAATCAGTGCGACTATTATTCTACAGAGTTATTTGGAGAATAAACGTTTTACCTTATAATATAATAAGGTATATATAGTGATTTAGTAATTTGTAATTTAGATAAAGAATGATTTTACCCATTTATGTATACGGTCAACCCGTATTGAGAAAAGTGGCGGAAGATATTACTCCCGACTATCCTAACTTGAAAGAATTGATTGCGAACATGTTTGAGACAATGGAACATGCAGAAGGCGTGGGACTTGCCGCTCCACAGGTTGGTTTGCCTATTCGCGTCGTAGTTGTTGATTTGGATGTATTGTCTGAAGATTATCCTGAATATAAGAATTTTCGGAAAGCGTACATCAACCCCCATATCTTAGAGGTGTCGGGTGAAGAAGTATCCATGGAAGAAGGTTGTCTGAGCCTTCCGGGTATTCATGAATCAGTGAAACGTGGCAACAAGATTCACGTAACCTATATGGATGAGAATATGGTGGAGCATGATGAAATTGTTGAAGGCTATCTGGCGCGCGTGATGCAACACGAATTCGATCACCTGGAAGGGAAGATGTTTATTGATCACCTGTCTCCCTTGCGTAAGCAAATGGTAAAGGGAAAACTGAATGCGATGCTGAAAGGGAAGGCTCATTGCACATATAAGGTGAAGACCGTGAGATAGCTTAATCTTATAATAAGGTATAAAAGGCTCAAAAAATATAAAAAGTCTTCCGTTAATCCTGCCAAGTAGACGAAAAGCATTAAATTTGTTTCGTTTACAAGCATTTATAAGACAAGATGATAAAAAGAATATTGACGGCTTTCCTGTTGCTTCCCACATTATTGTGTGCGCAAATCAATACGGAACGTGTGATGACAATCGCACGTAACGCATTATATTTTGAGGATTATGTGCTTTCTATCCAATATTTTAACCAGGTGATTAACGCTAAGCCTTATTTATATGAGCCTTACTTCTTTCGTGGTTTGGCAAAGATAAATTTGGATGATTTCCAGGGCGCAGAAGCGGATTGTGATGCTGCTATCCATCGTAACCCCTTTGTAGTTGGTGCTTATCAGATACGTGGATTGGCGCGTATCCGCCAAAATAATTATGATGGTGCTATTGAAGATTATATGATGGCTCTGAAGTATGACCCGGAGAATATTGTGCTTTGGCATAATCTTTCTCTTTGCCATATGCAGAAGGAAGATTATGATTCGGCTAAAGAGGATTTGGGAAAACTGCTGAAGATTGCTCCCAGATACACTCGCGCTTATTTGATGCGTGGTGAAGTGTCGTTGAAGCAGAAGGATACGATACAGGCTTTGAATGACTTTGAGAAAGCGATTGATATGGACCGCTATGATCCCGATGGATGGGGAGCGCGTGCTATCGTTCGTTTGCAACAAGGGAAATACGCAGATGCGGAAAGCGACTTGGATCAAGCCATCCATTTGAGTGCGAAGAATGCTGGCAATTATATCAATCGTGCATTAGCTCGTTTTCACCAGAAAAATTTGAGAGGTGCCATGAGCGACTATGATTTGGCATTGGATATTGACCCCAATAATTTCCTTGGGCACTATAATCGTGGTTTGCTGCGTGCACAGGTAGGTGACGATAACCGTGCTATTGAGGACTTTGATTTTGTTCTGCAAATAGAACCGGATAATATGATGGCAACATTCAACCGTGGTTTGCTGCGTGCACAGACGGGGGATTATCGTGGTGCTATCAGTGATTATTCAAAGGTGATTGATGAGTATCCTAATTTTATGGCCGGATATTATCATCGTGCCGAAGCCCGGAAGAAAGCAGGTGATAGGAAAGGGGCGGAACAGGACGAATTCAAAATCATGAAAATGCAGATTGATAAGCGTAATGGTGTCACTGCGGATAATAAAGATAATAAAGATGCATCGGACAATAAGGACCTTGCAGATGGTGATGATGGAAGCAAAACGCGTAAAAAGTCCGATAAGAATATGGAGAACTATCGGAAGATTGTGATTGCAGATGACTCGGAAGCGGATCAAAAGTATAAGAGCGATTATCGCGGACGTGTGCAAGATCGCAATGTGAGCATTAAGATGGAACCCATGTATGCGCTGACGTATTATGAGAAATCGAGCGAGGTGAAGCGAATTGTTCATTTCCATAAATATATTGAAGAGCTGAATCATTCGAAAATATTCCCGAAACCGTTGCGAATCACTAATATGGAAGCACCCTTGACGGAAGAGCAGGTGAGGTTCCACTTTGCCTTGGTTGATTCCCATACTTCGGATATCGTGGCAAATGATAAGGATGCTAAAAAGCGTTTCCTGCGTGGGCTTGACTTCTATTTGGTTCAGGATTTTGCCAGCTCTATAGATGACTTTACGCAGGCAATCTTGCTGGATGACAAGTTCTTCCCTGCTTATTTTATGCGGGCATTAGTACGTTGCAAACAATTGGAATATAAGAAAGCGGAAGCTGGCCTGACTGAAGGTGTTCCCGGTGCTTCTGCCGATAATAAGAAACAGCCTGAAGTAACAGCATTGGATTATGATATTGTGAAAAATGATTTGGATCACGTCATCCAATTGGCTCCTGATTTTGTTTATGCTTATTATAATCGCGCCAATGTGTTGTCTATGTTAAAAGATTATCGTGGGGCGCTAGAGGATTATAATAAGGCGATTGAGTTGAATGATGACTTTGCTGAAGCTTATTTTAACCGTGGACTGACTCATATTTTCTTGGGTAACAATAAGCTTGGTATAACGGATTTAAGCAAAGCAGGTGAGTTGGGCATTGTGTCAGCTTACAATATCATTAAGCGATTTACCGATACGCGTGAATAACATTTTTTTGCTAAAAAATAAAATATCAAAAAGAATTAGCTATTTTTGCGTTCTGAAAATTGAAATATACACAACATTATGATAAAGATTACATTTCCAGACGGCTCTGTACGTGAATATAACGAAGGAGTAACGGGGTTGCAAATTGCAGAAAGTATCAGCTCTCGCCTGGCACAGGAAGTGCTGGCATGTGGAGTAAACGGTGAGATTTATGATTTGGGACGTCCTATTAATGAGGACGCTGAGTTTGTTCTCTATAAATGGGAAGATGAACAAGGTAAGCATGCATTCTGGCATACCAGTGCCCACTTGCTTGCTGAGGCATTGCAGGAATTATATCCGGGCATTCAGTTCGGTATCGGTCCTGCCATCGAAAATGGTTTCTACTATGATGTAGATCCGGGCGAAACTACCATTAAAGAGGCTGACTTGCCAGCTATCGAGGCTAAAATGGCGGAATTAGTAGCGAAAAAAGAAGCTGTTGTAAGAGAAAGTATTTCAAAAACGGATGCATTGAAAAAATTCGGCGACCGTGGCGAAACTTATAAATGTGAATTGATTTCTGAACTGGAAGATGGTCACATCACGACGTATACACAAGGTGCTTTTACGGACTTGTGCCGTGGTCCGCACTTGATGACTACTGCTCCTATTAAGGCTATCAAGCTGATGTCGGTGGCAGGTGCATACTGGCGTGGACATGAAGATCGCAAGATGATGACGCGTATTTATGGTATCACATTCCCGAAAAAGAAAATGCTGGATGAATATCTGGTGATGGTGGAAGAAGCCAAAAAACGTGACCATCGTAAGATTGGTAAGGAAATGGATTTGTTTATGTTCTCTGATACGGTAGGTAAAGGATTGCCGATGTGGTTGCCGAAGGGTACTGCTTTGCGTTTGCGTTTGCAAGAATTCCTGCGCCGTATTCAGGCACGTTATGACTATCAGGAGGTTATTACTCCGCCGATTGGCAACAAACTGTTGTATATCACTTCCGGTCACTATGCAAAATATGGCAAGGATTCATTCCAGCCCATCCATACACCGGAAGAAGGAGAGGAGTACTTCTTGAAACCTATGAACTGTCCTCACCACTGTATGATTTATAAGAATTCTCCCCGTTCGTATAAGGATTTGCCTTTACGTCTGGCTGAATTCGGTACGGTTTGCCGTTACGAGCAAAGCGGAGAGTTGCATGGATTGACACGAGTACGTAGTTTTACGCAGGATGATGCGCATATCTTCTGTCGTCCCGATCAGGTGAAGGATGAATTTCTACGCGTAATGGATATTATTTCTATCGTATTCCGCTCTATGGATTTTGCCAATGTAGAAGCGCAAATCTCCTTGCGTGACAAAGTGAATCGTGAGAAATATATCGGTAGCGATGAAAACTGGGAAAGAGCTGAGCAGTCTATCATTGAAGCTTGTGCAGAAAAAGGTCTGACTGCCAAAATAGAATATGGTGAAGCAGCTTTCTATGGTCCGAAATTAGACTTTATGGTGAAAGATGCCATTGGCCGTCGTTGGCAATTGGGAACTATCCAGGTGGATTATAACTTGCCGGAGCGTTTTGAATTGGAATATACGGGAGCTGATAATCAGAAGCACCGTCCGGTGATGATACATCGTGCGCCGTTTGGCTCAATGGAGCGTTTTGTAGCTGTACTTATCGAGCATACAGCAGGTAAATTCCCATTATGGCTGACTCCTGAGCAAGTTGCTATTCTGCCTATCAGTGAGAAATTCAATGATTATGCACAAGAGGTGAAGAAATTCCTGAAACAATATGATGTCCGCGCAATTGTGGATGAACGTAATGAGAAAATCGGACGTAAGATTCGTGATAACGAATTGAAGCGTATTCCTTACATGCTGATTGTTGGTGAGAAAGAAGCTGAAAATAGAGAAGTTTCTGTCCGCAAGCAGGGGGAAGGCGATAAAGGAACCATGAAATTTGAAGAATTTGCTAAAATTTTGAACGAAGAAGTTCAGAATATGATAAATAAATGGTAACTTTGCGCCCACTTGTGAAAGCATAGCATACCATGATGTTCTAAAGATAGCTTTTACTTAACATTAAAAAATAATAATTTGGGAGTAGTAAATAAGAAACAAACTGGAAATAGAGGTTATTTAATGAAAAATGACAGCTTAAAAGGGCAATACCGGATTAATGAACAAATCCGCGCCAAAGAAGTCCGCATAGTGGGCGATGAAGTAGAACCAAACGTATATCCAATAGCTCAGGCATTGAGACTTGCTGAAGAGCATGAAGTGGATCTCGTGGAAATCTCTCCAAATGCACAACCCCCTGTTTGTCGTATCGTCGATTACTCTAAATTTCTTTATCAGCTGAAAAAGCGTCAGAAGGAACAGAAGGCAAAGCAGGTGAAAGTGAACGTGAAGGAGATTCGTTTTGGTCCTCAGACTGATGACCACGATTACAACTTCAAGTTGAAGCATGCCATAGGCTTTTTAGAAGATGGTGACAAGGTGAAAGCCTATGTATTCTTCAAAGGGCGTTCAATCTTGTTTAAAGAACAAGGAGAGGTGTTGCTGCTTCGTTTTGCCAATGACTTGGAAGAATATGCGAAGGTGGATCAAATGCCGATTTTGGAAGGGAAGAGGATGACAATTCAGCTTTCTCCAAAGAAAAAGGAAGCACCAAAGAAGCCGGTTGTACCAAAGGCAGCAGCTCCGGCTGAGAAAACAGAAGAATAAAAGAAATGAGTAGCGCCACAGGTATAGTGCGTTGCCATATAATTTAAATAATTTAAAAATAAGTAAGATGCCAAAGATGAAGACTAACTCCGGTTCTAAAAAGAGATTTACTCTTACCGGAACAGGTAAAATCAAAAGAAAGCACGCTTTTCACAGTCACATTTTGACTAAGAAAACTAAGAAGCAAAAAAGAAATCTGTGCCATTCGACTACAGTTGACGTGACGAATGTAAGCCAGGTTAAGGAACTCTTAGCAATGAAGTAAAAAGCGTACAAAGTATTTAAGTATTAACCGAATGCATTAGCTTTAAGTCCGTTGCGTGAAGTAATGGCGCTAACATTCAAAAATTAGTAAAACTATGCCAAGATCAGTAAATCACGTTGCTTCCAGAGCAAGAAGAAAGAAAATTTTGAAATTAACCAGAGGTTACTTTGGTGCAAGAAAGAACGTATGGACCGTTGCCAAAAATACTTGGGAGAAAGGTTTGACTTATGCGTTCCGCGACCGTAAGAACAAGAAAAGAAACTTCCGCGCTCTGTGGATTCAGCGTATCAATGCTGCCGCTCGTTTGGAAGGTATGTCTTATTCTAAACTGATGGGTGCTTTGCACAAAGCAGGAATCGAAATCAACCGTAAAGTTTTGGCTGATTTAGCGATGAATCATCCGGAAGCTTTCAAGGCTATCGTAGCTAAAGCAAAAGCTGCTTAAGTTTATTTAGCAAATACTTTACAAAGTGCTGATTACGAATGAGTAATCGGCACTTTTTGCTTATTGTACGGAGAATATAGTATAAAATATGCTGTATGGGAGAAACAATTTCATGTTTTTCCTTGTTTCTTTGACAGAAACTTACTACATTTGTTGTAGAAAATATAGCCGCATTGATTGGATCGGGAAACTCATCAAACTATTATGAAATACCGAGACAAGCTTCGCTTCTCAATGGCGGGCCACGCCCTTCGGGGTAACCTTTGAGTCGGTGGATTACAAAGAGGACGAGCGCTCAAATCATGTCATTCGGAGTTTCATCACATCATCGGTGCGGCTTTTTTATAAAGGGAACGGTAATCTTGGTTGGTTACCGTTCCCTTTTCTTTTTGATGCCGCCATGCCTCTGGAATATACGTATAGGTTTATTATAATAAAGGTGACCTTTATGTGTCTAAAGGTCACCTTTATGCATCAAAAAACTAAGTGTGGGAGTTCTCTTACAAGTTTAGTGATTCTGGCGCAAATCTTTCACTCTGACTGCTTTTCCTTCGCTTTGTGGCAAGGAACCTTTCTTCACAAGTTTTAGTTTGGGAGTAACTAAGATTTCGTCTTTCAGTTGGCGGGTAATTTCTTTGCGTACTTTCTCCAATTCGATATAGTTATCAGTGGAAAGGTCGCTGAGTTCCACTTCTACAATCATTTCATCCTGATTGTTTACTGTTTCCAGAGTGATGAGGTAATTGCTACCCAATTGGGGGAATTGTACCAATACCTTTTCTACCTGCATAGGGAAGATGTTGACTCCCTTAATGATAAACATATCATCGCTGCGCCCCTTAATACGGTCTATGCGGAGATGAGTACGGCCACAGGGGCACTTTCCGGGAAGAATACGGGTAAGATCGCGGGTGCGGTAACGCAAAAGTGGCATCATTTCACGGTCAAGGGTAGTCAGAACCAATTCGCCGATTTCTCCTTCGGGAACAGGTTCTCCTGTTTCCGGATTGATGATTTCGACAAGATAGCAGTCTTCCCAGAAGTGCATGCCTTCTTGTTCCTGACATTCAAAAGCGACGCCCGGACCATTCATTTCTGTCATGCCGAAGCTGTTATAGGCTTTGACACCTAACATGCGTTCGATTTTCCTGCGTTGTTCGTCTGTATGAGGTTCAGCGCCGATGACGAGCGTTTTAAGGCTGGTACTGGTCGGATCTATACCTTCTTCCTGAAATACTTCAGCCAGGCGAATGGCGTAACTGGGAATGGCATGAAGTGCTGTTGTTTTAAAATCAGTGATGAATTTAATCTGCCGCTTGCTATTTCCGGCTGCAGCAGGAACAGTCAGTGCTCCCAAGCGTTCGGCGCCGTATTGAAAGCCTAATCCTCCGGTGAACATACCATATCCGGAACTGTTCTGGAAAACATCAGTTTTGCGTATGCCCACCATATACAGGCAACGCGCTACAAGGTTTGCCCAGGAGTCCAGATCATGTTGCGAGTGGACGATGACAGTCGGCGTGCCCGTTGTTCCGCTTGAGGAGTGGATGCGTACACCATCCTCTTTCATATTGCCTGAAACCAGTCCGAATGGGTAGGTGGTACGCATGTCTGCTTTGGTTGTAAATGGGATTTTGCGGACGTCATCCAGGGTTTGTATGCTGTCGGCAGTGATGTTATGTTCCTGGAATACTTTCTTGTAATACGGTGAATTTGCCGCAATGCTTATTGTTTTCTTAAGCCGTTGAAGCTGCAATTCCTGCAACTTCTCACGGCTCATGATCTCTATTTCTTCTTCCCAGTATTTGTTATTCATGGTCTTGTTCTTTTGGGGGCTTACATTAATTTTTCGGCGATATCCTTACCGGCAGCAAGTGCTTTGAGGTTCATCTCTACGATAGCCTCGCCTTTGCGCTCGAAGATCTCGCGGATGCTGGTTTGTATTTTCTCATAATCAATGCCAAGGAAAGGAATGGTAGCTCCAAGCAAAACAATGTTTGCTACACGGATAGAACCAATTTCTTTGGCTACTTTGTCTACATTGAGAACGATTTTGTGGGGTAGTTTATCTAACTCCGCTCTTACATCAGCTTCTGCCGGGTAGTTGGGAATATTGATGAATGGCGTCTCATTGGTCACCAGCCAACCTGCTGGGCTTAAATAAGGCAGATAACGTAATCCTTCCATCGGTTCAAGTGAAATAATCAAATCACATTTCCCCGATGGGATAAGGTCGGAAGCGATAGGTTGGTCGCTGATGCGCAGGTTGGATTGTACATCTCCACCGCGTTGACTCATGCCGTGTACTTCCGCTTGTTTCATATATAGTCCGTCTTTGAGGGCGGCTTTACCAATTACGGTGGCGATAGAGAGGATACCTTGTCCACCTACGCCGGAAAGTATGATATCTTTTTTCATGGCTTTACTTGTTTCGTTTTTTACGTGCTAACGTTTGAATACATTCTCTGCGCGGAATAATCACGGATACACCACGGTATTCGATTTCTTCGCGGATAATTTGCTTCATTTCTTCGTAATTCTTTTTAAGGGGAACTACTACACGAATATGCTCAGGGGCTACACCGATACCGGTACAAATTGCTTCGATACGTCCTGTTCCGGCAGAATCCTGACCACCTGTCATGGCTGTAGTTTCATTGTCGGATATAATGATAGTGACATTTGTATTTTCGTTGACGCAATCTAAAAGCCCTGTCATGCCGGAGTGGGTGAATGTGGAGTCACCAATGACGGCTACTGCCGGATGGAGTCCACCATCTGCGGCGCCTTTTGCCATAGTGATGGACGCACCCATATCTACACATGAGTTGATGGCATTGAACGGAGCACTGGCTCCTAAAGTGTAGCAACCGATGTCGCTGAATACTTTGTGTGCAGGGTATTCTTCTCTTAATACCTGCGTCAGCACTGTGTACATGTCGCGGTGGCCACAACCTTCACATAATGCGGGCGGGCGCATCTCTACAAGAGAGGGAATGCCAAACTCTGATTTGTTTTCTTTTCCTAAGCTACGTGCTACTTTGTCCGGATTCAACTCGCCGTCTTGCGACAGTGTGCCGTCTAGGCGTCCTTTGACTTTTACGCCGATACCAAGATAACCTTTCAGTTGTTTTTCAACAAAAGGTTGTCCATCCTCTAATACTAAAATTTCGTCACAAGTTTCCACCAGTTGCAGGAGTTGCTTCTTGGGCAATGGGTATTGTCCTATTTTCAATACAGGATATTCGCAACCTTCAGGATAGTTCTCCATTAGATAATTATAACCGATACCACAGGCTATGATACCCATTTTTTTGTTCGGTCCGTCAATGTATTTGTTGTATGGAGAATTTTCAGACGCTTCGATGAATTCAGTTTGGCGCTCCAGTAGAACTTTGTAGCGCTTGCGTGCATTACCCGGAAGTAGAATGAACTGACGTGGATCTTCGCTAAAAGATATTTCATTTTGAGGTTGTTGTGCCTTTTGTTCTACACCGGAACGGGAGTGTGCCAGACGGGTGACCATGCGTAGTAATACTGGTTCGCCGATCTTTTCAGAGAAAGCAAAACCATTGTAGATCATGTCATATGCTTCTTGCTGGTTGCTTGGCTCGTACATAGGTATGAGTGAGAAATCACCATAGAAACGGCTGTCTTGCTCATTCTGCGAGGAGTGCATACTGGGGTCGTCTGCGGCTACGACTATTAGTCCGCCTTTTACGCCTGTGACGGCTGAGTTGATAAAACAGTCGGCAGCTACATTCATACCCACATGTTTCATGCAGACTAATGCCCGTTTGCCGACAAATGACATCCCTAGAGCAGCTTCCATTGCTGTCTTTTCGTTAGAAGACCAACGACTGTGAATATTCTGTTCAGCCGTGATGGGTGCCATCTGGATGTATTCTGTAATTTCCGTGGAAGGAGTGCCGGGATAGGCGTAAACGCCTGAAAGTCCGGCATCTAATGCAGCTTGTGCAATGGCTTCATCGCCAAGTAAGAGTTGCTTGCTCATATCTGATTATTTTAATGTTAGTCATGGATTATTAAAAAGGAAATAATCTGCGTTTTTCATTCGCAAATATAGGCTTTTGCTTTTATTTTATTCTGATTTTACTTGAAAATCTTTCTTTCGTTTAAGGCATTCCAATATTTTCTGGCATTTTTCATATGTTCAGCGTAATTGGATGCGAAGTTGTGAGTGCCTGAAAAATCTTCTTTGGCGCACATATAAATGTAGTCGTGCTGCACATAGTTTAATACGGCGTCGATGCCGATGGGAGAGGGAATACGTATCGGGCCTGGGGGTAATCCAGCGTTTAGGTATGTATTATAAGGTGAAGGAGCATTCAAGTGTTCGTTGGTGATTCTTCTTAAACCGAAATCCTGAAGAGCGAACTTAATGGTAGGATCTGCCTGCAATGGCATATTTTTGTGCAACCGATTGATATATAGACCTGCAACCATAGGCTTTTCTTCATTGTTGTTTGTTTCTTCTTCCACAATGGAGGCAAGGGTGGATACCTCTTCCGGCGTCATACCGATGGCTGTAGCTTTAGCCAGCCGATCTTGGTTCCAGAACTTTTCATGTTCTTTTTGCATGCGTTCAAAAAAATCATTCACGCTCATATTCCAATACACCTGATAAGTTTCGGGGATGAATAAACTGGGCAGCGTTTCTTTGGTGTATCCCAGTTTTTTCTGAAATGCGCTATCGTTCATTGTAACTGCTATTTCGGCAGAGTCGACCATGAGTTGTTTTCCCACACTACGTGCGAGTCTATCTAAAGTACGTACATTGCCAATGGTCAGGTTTGTAGGTTCCTGATAGCCTCTATATAGGCGGCTGAAGACATGATAAACATTCTCTCCCGGCCGGATGGCATAACGTCCGGTATGGATATTGGAGCTATAGTCACGCCATTGAGCCATCCAAAGAAGCCCTGTGATATTTTTGGGGCGTCCCTGTGTTTTTACCTTATTATATATAGAATCTGTTGTATCATCTCTGTCGATATAAATATAAGTTGTCTTTTGGGGATGAAATTGTGGATAGAATAAATAGTAATATACTGTTCCTGTACAGGCTATTCCGATAAAGAGCAGCGTTATTAATCCTCCTATAAGAATTCTTTTTGTCTTTTTTTTCATCTGTTTCTGCGGTTTTTTTAATCGTACAAAGGTAAGAAGAATCTATGGAATAAAAAAAGAGATGCATAAGCATCTCTCTTTCTGAGCCGCTAGCCAGACTTGAACTGGCGACCTACGCGTTACGAATTTTTGTTCTTTGGCAGAATCCTTAAACGCATCGTTCAGCCTATTAATTTGTTAGCTCTTCGTCTTTTAGACGGATATATATTAATCTACATACGTTTCCACACAATGTGTGTGAATTGACTGGGTTAATAATTATGTTAGTTACTCTATTCTAAAATCATAAAATGCGAGATTATAATTTTATAAACTCATTATTTTTATAGAGAATGATAAAGCCGTCATCTATCCCCGCGTAGGCATTTCCTCTCTCTTCATTACCTTCCAGGTTGAACCTTATTCTCCCATTTAGTTTAAATTCGTTTTTAGCTTTGCGAATTTGCTCTGGTGTTAGTTCTTTAGATGTATAAACAACCGCTCCGTTATTGTACCTTTTTGCAATTTTGCATTTTATTCCGTCAATGTATCCTAAAGCATCTGTATCTACTATTTCCATTTTAATACCATTTTCTGGAATTTTGATAGCCATGCCTTTTACTGTAATGACTGATGCGTAAGATTTCAGATCAACCATTTCAACTGATGATAATACGGTAAGATTTATGATACCATTTGCTCCAACGCGTTTCAATTCTTGGATAATGTTTGATAGAGCTTTTTTTGTGGAAGGGCGTTGAGGCATTCCATTTACCCATCCGCCCCTTTCTGTTGCAATTAGGCTGGCGACTGCTGTATATTCAAAGTTGACAGAGTTAGATTCTGTTACGTAGATACCTTCTTTAATCAGAGGGGTGTAGTCTATAACACCGAGTTCAGACCTTGGCTCAGGTAAAGTTGCGCATGAGCAAATTAAAATACATAATAGCAGTAATGTACATGTGACTTTTTTCATAATGTCGTTTTTATAGTTTATAAATTATATAGATGTTACCATCCTCTCTCATTCAATATCTTAATGACTTTCCAAACACTTGAAATCATATTTTTGGGTAGTTCTTCTTCGGGGAATCTATCGTTGTGTGATCTGCAAAGAATGTAATTCTGAGAGTCCTCGGGGTATTTCTGTACCTCTTTCAGTATACGTCTTCCGTCTGTCAGGAGAAGAACGAATATGTTCCCATATCCAAAGTATTCTCTCCACTGTGGAACCTGACGTATAAGCACCCTGCTTCCAGGTGGGCATGTTGGTGACATACTTTCACCAGATACAGTCAGAGCTACGTCGCCCTCTTGAGCATCCGTGAATGGAATTAGTTGATCTGGATACTCATTATCTCCTGATACTATATTAGGGCTATGTATGCCTCCTACGGCGTCAAGATTGAGCAATGGAACGAGTTTGTAAGCAACTGCATTGTTGTTATTGGGAGGCGTTGGGGAAGTTGGCGTGGTTGAAACTTCTGACTTAAGCATAGGTCCTTCGCCAGTAATAAGCCAGTCTAAATTTAAGCCAGAAAACTTATTTTTTAACTTGAGCATAACATCGGAAGAAATTCCCCCATTGTTCTTCTTCATATTACTGATATATCCAGTAGATAAGCCGATATGTGTCTCGAACTTATTTTGTCCACCAATAATATCTTTAACAGACTGCTGGAATAAAATTAATCTATCTATAACTCTTTCCATTGAATATATTCATTATATTTGTAATTGAATTAATTTATTAACCTTTAAAACTAGCTGCCATGATTGAGCAAATTATAGGATGTGTCGTTCTTTTCACAATGTGTCTAGGGATTATTATATGTGTTAGTTACCTTATTCAATGGTATGTAGAACATTGAATATCATTAATAAATCCCTTGGATCATTATCCATTATCTTCACTAATGATAATATGACTTCATGGAGTTTTTTTTTGCCCTCTATAAACAGGTTGTCATAAAACCGAAATGAAATTTCTGCTTCAACTAATATTTTGGCAACTTCATTAGCTTTTTGAGGGTCTTTTAGGTCTAAAACATAAGATGTTAGCAAATTTATGTCGGCCATGAAATGTTTCCATTCCTGTCTTTCATAACTATCAGTGGCCGCACGCATTTCAACTCTAAATAATGCTTCTATGGTGTTTCTGTGGGATTCTGTTTTGAGCCTATCAGCTTCATTATTGAGCATATTTTTAATTTGGGATTCAGAAAATCGTAAACCCATAATTTGAGAAGCAACCATTATTGTTGCGCATATTCCCATCAGCCCAACAACAAAAGAAACCATAGAACCATTGTTGAAGTCAATGGGCTCTATTCTTACTAACGATAAGCTAATTGCAATAATAGCCAATAGTATTGCAAACAATAATAGCCAGTTCTTTTTGAACCAATCTTTCATCTTTCAATAGTTAATAAAAGTTTAATCAATGAATATTTTCAATAGCAACACTTGTTTATTGAAAATATTCATTGATATTTGCATTCGTAAAACGTCACTAAGCTCACAGACGGATACAAAAAGGGCTGTTAGAGAAGCGTCCCTAATCCTATCGTCGTATGTTTGAACGCAACAAAGATAGGCAGTCCTTTTCACTTATCCTACAGATGAGGTAATGTTTTACAGCAATAAAAGCGGTTATGTGGCAGTTTCCGCGAATGAAAGACATTTGAAAGAGCTCTATTCCGGTAATATCCTAACTGCCACTTTAAGGATATGAAAGAATAGGGCTTTCTTCTTTAGGAGGAAGAAAGATGCATGGGAAACCTTGAATTGATTAAAGAAACGATGAGTTCAATTGAAATAGCTGAACTCACTGGAAAGCCTCATAATGATGTAATGAAGGCTATTCGAGTAATGGAGCCTGCATGGGAGAAAGTGCAACAGGGAAAATTTTCCCTGATGTTTAAAATCAGAGAGTTGCCTAATGGCGGGCATAAAGAGGAACCTTATTATGAACTCACTAAAACCGAATGTCTCTATGTGGCTACTAAGTTCAATGATGAGGCCCGGGCAAAATTGATTCTTCGTTGGGAACAATTAGAGAATGAAAGACGGAATGGAAATTTTCAGGTTCCCGCTTCCTTCAAAGAAGCTCTTCTTCTTGCTGCCCACCAACAGGAGGAAATTGAGCTGCAGCAAAAACAGATTGAAGCAAATAAGCCTAAAGTTTTGTTCGCTGAGGCTGTCTCGACTTCCCAGCGTTCCTGCTTGATATCAGAGCTTGCAAAAATCATCTCTCAAAATGGGGTAGCCATAGGGCAGAATCGGTTATTTGCATGGATGCGCAAGAACGGTTATCTCTGCAATAAAGGCCAGTACTATAACCAGCCTACGCAGAAGGCTATGGAAATGGGATTGTTTGAAATCAAAAAGACAACAATAACTAAGCCCAACGGTGATGTCATTGTAAATACCACGAGCAAAGTCACCGGCAAAGGGCAGATATACTTCGTAAATAAATTCATTGGAAAGGAGAACTAACCATGGATCGACTACAAGAAATAATGAAAGCTGCTGAAAAGGTAACATTTAGCAAAAATCAATCCTCTGTCTTGGTTGGCGGTCGTAGACGCTTGGAACGCTTGACTGCTGAGAAGAAGATTGCCTATGTCAAGACTACCGACAAGAAGAACGGTCGCTGGGAATGCAAAGGGTCGGATGTGTTACGGTATACTATTATTGATGCTTAAAAATATTATTCACTTATAAATTAATACTATATGTTAACGAATTACGAAATCGAAAAGATTGCAGAAGCTCTTGCAAAAAGAATTGGTCATAAGGATGAGCTTCTAACAATAAGACAAGTAACAGAAATGCTTGGGTTAACAGAAAATGCCATCCGTACCCGATGCAGCCGCGGTCAGATTCCCCACCATAAGAAGCACGGGAATCTTTACTTCTCTAAAGATGAAGTAACGGCTTATTATTTAAAAGATTAAAGAGTCCGCTGTGAAGCGTGCTGAGTAATAGATAAGTAGTAATATTCCCTGCCACGGGCTGGCGGGGATTTCAAAAAGCCCATTAAATTGATAAATCCAAAATTATGAAAATGAACTTATTACTAAATACACTGCAAAAGAGAATGTGGACGATAATAGGAAACCATATCCTAATCTTCTACAGATTACGAAACCTTTTGATATGTGCGTTCCCGTACCGGAGGGTATACCCCCTTTCTGAATGGCGAGTAGTAATTCTTTCTGGACTTTCTCAGCAAGAGTATTATACTGTCCGTACGCACTATACAGTGCCACTGATATCAACAGGATGCCGAATGCAAGTAATACACTCGAAACTGCAAAGCACCAACGCAATAGCGGGGTATCTGGAGGTGTGGGATGAAGGGAAATTAATGCTCCAAACAGAGCTATACAAACCGTCAGGAGGTATTTCAACCATTCGACATGTTTCTGAAGGGCTGTGTTTTGCAGATCAGATACTCTCCGACCTTCTGCAATGTAATCGTAAACCATTAATGTAAAGTTTTAAGTGACAAACAAAAGTAATAATAATCCAGGCACGTCCTTCACTTCTCTGATAAAAGTTTTAAGTGACGATTTAACTTCATCGTGAGGGCGTGCCTTTAAATGGAATAGATAACATGAATAAGATCAGCAAATATACTCTCCAGTCCATCATCATAGCAATAGCCATTGCCGGGTGTATCTATGGAGGTCGTGTAGAATACACCGATGATGTCCTTTCCGGCATGAGTCTTGAAAAGTATCAATACATCCATGATCGTATCGCTCCTGCTTCGCAGTACGACGTAGCTCAGGAGTATATGAGAAACAAGAAGTTTTACGATTCAAAAACATATTAAGCTATGAAAATGAAATTGGTAGATTATAAGATACCAGCAGAATGCAGCCGTGTATCAATTGAGGCTATTGGCAACCAGCTGCTTGTTATATTTGAGCCGGAGCATTACGGTGATTTCCTCTGTGACCTGACGGATCAAGTGGAAGAAGTTCCGCGAATAGGTGACACAGCGGTATTCTGGGATGATGAAGACCGTAAGAGTGCTATTATCGCCCGTCTGTCCGATGACAATTCAAGCGACTTGACGGACGAATGTCCCTACCAGGCGGCTAATGGTGTCTATTATAAGAACTCTATACGTTTCCGCAGTGATGATCAGTATCGACAGATAACGGGAATCTCTTATGCCAAAAAGTAGTCTTAAAACGCACCTCGATACGGCGTTTGCTATGTTCATCCGGCTTCGGGATGCGATGCCGAACGGAATGTTCAGATGTATCTCATGTGGAAGGCTCCTTCCCTTTGACCAATCAGACTGCGGCCACTATATCAACCGTCAGCACATGGCCACGCGATTTAATGAAAAAAACTGCAATGCCCAATGCCGGAAGTGCAATCGCTTTGACGAGGGGAATATACAAGGCTACAGGCGGGGATTGATTGCCAAGTACGGAGAACCTACCGTATTGATGCTTGAGGCGATGAAAAATCAGATAAATAAAATCTCAGACTTTGAATATCGCGAAATGATTGACTACTACCGAAAAGAGGTGAAGCGATTGAAGAAGGAAAAGCTAATTAGGTGATATGGAATTATGCAAAACAGACATGCAAGCATTAGAGCGCCTTCTCCGGCAATGCTCTGATAAGATTGAGAAATACGCACCGAAAACATCTCCCGATCAGGATTTGTGTCGTAGGTGCAAGAAATTTATAAAGAAGTTGAACAATAAAAATAAATAGTCATAGCAATGCACACATGGTTTATATGTAAGATCCGTTACGAGAAGGTAATGGAGAACGGGATGAATAAGAAAGTGACAGAACCTTATCTGGTGGACGCTCTCAGTTTTACGGAAGCGGAAGCCCGCATCATTGAGGAAATGACCCCGTTCATCTCCGGAGAGTTTACGGTAGCGGATATTAGTCGTGCCAACCTCAGTGAATTGTTTCCCAGTGAAGAAGAGGCTGCCGACCGATGGTTTAAGTGCAAACTGATTTTCATTACCCTGGACGATAAAAGCGGTGCCGAAAAGAAGACATCAACCTACGTACTTGTACAAGGTGCCTCAACAGAGGATGCAACTACCAAGTTACATGAAGGGATGAAAGGTACGATGGCCGAATACCGCATCGGATCAGTTGTTGAAACTCCTATTATAGATGTGTTCCCTTATGGCAATGAAGAAGGAAGTAAAGAAGTGTGAGGCTATAAAATGCCTCAACTGTCGCCAGTCTTCTGATCCATTCGGGATGCCCATCATCATCACCTGCTCAGTTTTAAACCGGAAATTGGTCGGTGAAGCCCTCCGTCGCTGCCAGTTCTATGAAGCAAAAGGCAATGTTCGACAAGATAACAATAAAGGCAAGAATTGACACTGCCGACATTGACACCATTGTCCTGCGGAACTATCTGGAGCAATGCACGGAAGGTGACGAGCTTTATTACAAGTCAACAGCGTACGCCAACTTCGACGGTTGCTTCATTGAGGTCCGCGGGAATCAACTGCGGTGTAAATGTTCAATTTGCAAGTTATGGAGTAAAGGTCGTACCGGAAAACTGGATAACAGCCGTCCGATGACCTTTGCGATGGCAGTCCGGACAATCAGAGAGCTTCTGCTCCGGTTGTGTGTGAAAATGGAGGATGCCGTAGTTACCTATTACGAGATAGGCATAACTATGAAAATGAGGTTGCCTGCTGACGAGTATATCAGTCAAGTAAAAAATATTATGGGCAGAGTGTTGATAGAAGATGCCAATTACTTGGAAGATAAGCAAAAGACGACGCGAAAAGCTAAATATTTTCGCAAAGTACTGAAGATTTATGATAAAACATTCGAGGCCAAGGAAAAAGGTCGGCGGATTGACGCCAATATACTTCGTATCGAAACTATATATAAGCATCAATCCGTTTGTTTGACTGAATTAACTGATAATGCATTTTTGTCAAAGATTGGTAGAATATTTTATAAAGATTGGTCGGAAATAGAGTTTGTGAGGGAACTCTCTGCTGTCAAGGGAATAAAAATATCCCAGTTGGAAAAGGCACGTGAAATCCAGCGCATAGGTGTAACGCGCTATAAAGAGCATTATAAGAAGATGTATCTGGGCGGGAAACTCACAAAGAAGCAATGGGAGACGATTCGGAACTTCGCCCGGAGTTGGCCCACGGAGCGTGAAAAATATGTGGAAGAGGTGGGCGAATTGGAGCGTGAATTTAAAGACCGTCTTTTAGCAAGTTACCAGGTTGGGATATTTACGCCAATTCGGAGAAAGTAGTAATTGTTTGATAATCAATAAATTATACGAATGATAGAAAGCCCCTTATGGTGCGCATATAACTATTTGATAATAAACAACATACGCTTTTAAAGTATCATTTTTAACGATTTTCGGCAACTTGTCCTATACAGCCCGCAGGGTTGTCGGGTACCGACATTAGAGGGCTGAAAAATAATAATTAAATAATTTAGTATATGTATCACGAAGTAGAAGGAAAAATATTGGTGGCATTGCCAACCATTGGCGGACAGTCAAGAAACGGCAAGGACTGGGAGAAAAAAGAGTTTGTCTTGGAAACCTCAGAACGCTTCCCAGTTAAGATGCGTTTTGCAATGGTTAGTTTTGATGGTCCTGTTGAAGATGCACCGGTAGTTGGAGACAAAGTAAAAGTTCGCTTCACCATCGAAGCCAGAGAAGTAAATGGCAATTGGTACAATGACGTGAAAGCGTACCAACTTGAGAAACTTATCTAAAGATTAATATGCAGCGTCCCCCGATTAAATACATCGTTCAGATTGATAATTTCTATTTAGCTGATTTTATCTTCTACTGGACGTACTACGATCAGCCTTGCTCCCTGTTTTTCCAGAAACCACGAACGGAAGGGTTAACCGCAATTAAATTGATTGTAGATAGTGATGAGGCGGCCAGTTTCCTGCTGAGAGCTAAAGATAAGACGGGATGTCACCTGTATATCAAAGATTAACAAATAGAAAATACAGAATGCTTATGAAAAAGTACAGACTAAAAAAAGAGGCAGTTCCTTTTTTTGCCGATAAGTTGTCTACTAAAATATTAGATTGGGATATTTGGCAACAATATCAAGTAGATGATAAGGCACTTGAAGAAGTCGAAGAAGCTTATATTGATTATGGACATAAAACCAGCGATAAAAGTGCTGATTTATCAGGTTGGAAAAATGGAAAAGGATCAGAGCTTCGATTCACAATCAAATTCCCTTCGATGAATTATTATGAACATGATAAGTTTACCAAAGGTAAGATGGTACGTGACTTAATGAATAGACTTCAAGGAGAAGTAAATAGCTTCTTAATGGATTTCTATAATGAAGAGAAAGAAGAATAACCCTCAATACAAATGAGAAAGGAGTTAAATGAAATTAGTTCATGGCAGTTTATTTAGCGGTTTTGATGCCCCGAGTGTAGCAGCTTCCTGGATGGGATGGAAAAATGCCTTTCACTGTGAGATAAATGATTTTTGTAACAAGATACTGAAATATTGGTTCCCTAACTCAGAACATTATGAAGACATTACCAAAACAGACTTTAGACAATGGAGAGGAAGAATTGATGTCCTTACAGGGGGATTTCCTTGCCAGCCTTTCTCCGTTGCAGGTCAAAGAAGGGGAGCGGATGATAACCGTTACCTCTGGCCGCACATGCTCCGTGCTATACGGGAAATCCGACCCACTTGGGTTATTGGTGAAAACGTTGCTGGAATCCTCACGATGGTTCAGCCCGGCGAGGAGACTGAAATGGGAATCCAAACCTCTCTTTTCGGAGAAGATAACCGAAAAAGAATATTGCTACGACAAGAGTATGTTGTCGAAACCATCTGTAAAGACCTTGAGCGAGAAGGATATTCCGTCCAACCGATACTTATTCCGGCTTGTGCCGTCGGAGCGCCCCACAGAAGAGACAGGATGTGGTTTGTTGCCCACAGGAATAATGTTACAGACTCCGACATCTGTTCAGACATTGGAGTCTCCAGAGAAGATGCGAGCCCGTGTCGCAAGAAATGGTTACAGGAACGGAACGAAATATGGAAGCCTGACAAGTCAGATAATGTACGATCCGAAATTCAAAGACCTTCTTCCAACTCCCAATGCCCGGGAAGCGGACAAATACACGAAGAAGTACAACCCGAAGAGCCAGATGGGGACTGCGTTGACTGCAATGGCTATGAATGGGATGCTACCAACTCCAACAGCGAGAAGCTACAAGAATGGCTCAAAACCGGAAGACGGTCGAACGAAGCGGAAAATAGAGCAAGGATGGACAATGGAATTGAACGATTTGGCAGCTTGCGGTATGCTCCCTACTCCTACAACAAACGATTACAAGGGTGCATCAACTTTGGAAGCGTTGGAAAAGAGAAGAAGAAATCCAGCTACGAACAGTTTAGTGGATCGCTTTCCCCAGACTGGAAAAACTTCCCAACTCAATCCCCTGTTTGTCGAGGAAATGATGGGCTTCCCTTTAATGTGGACGACCTTACCATTCCTTTCACAAAGTGGAGACAGGAATCAGTCAAAGGATATGGAAACGCCATCGTTCCGCAGGTGATTCTTGAGATATTTAAAGCAATAGAAGAAGTAGAACAATAAAGAAATGAACATAGGACTATTAGCAGTTGATAGTAATTATCCAAATCTCGCATTGATGAAGATAAGCAGTTATCACAAGGCAAGAGGCGATAATGTGGAATGGTATAATCCATTGTGCCATTACGATAAAGTCTATGCCGCCAAAGTATTCAGTTTCACACCTAATTATGGATATTACATAAACACTGATGAACTGGAGACTGGAGGAACCGGCATTAATGTTGATAAGACACTGCCTCTTGAAATAGACCGCTTGCAGCCAGACTATTCGCTTTACAATCTTGATACTAAGACAGCTTACGGGTTTCTTACTCGCGGGTGCCCCAACAAGTGCAAGTGGTGCGTGGTACCGAAGAAAGAAGGTCCGATAGCGCCATACATGGATGTTGAGGAGATAGCAATCGACGGTCGAAAGAATCTTATCCTGATGGATAATAATGTGCTTGCTTCTGGCTATGGACTACGGCAGATAGAAAAGATTGCAAAATTGAAGCTCCATGTAGATTTTAATCAGGGTTTAGATGCTCGTTTAGTAACGGATGATATTGCCCGATTACTTGCAAAAGTGAAATGGCTTAAGCGCATTCGTTTTGGTTGTGATACTCCTGGGCAAATAGCAGAAGTTGAAAGGGCTGCATCATTGATTGATAAGTATGGCTATAAAGGAGAATACTTCCTGTACTGCATCTTGATGGACTTTAAAGAGAGCTTTTATCGGATAAATTATTGGAAGCATGTAAGCCCTCGATTTGTACCTCATGCGCAACCATATAGAAGTTTGAATAATCCTCGGCAGACCATACCTCAATGGCAAAAGGATATGGCACACTGGGCTGATCGAAAAGAACTGTATATGAGTTGCGAGTTTAAAGACTTTACCCCACGAAAGGGATTTAAGTGTAGTGAATATTTTTATAACAATTAGAGTAAAACAAGAAAAATATGAATAAAAAGATAATAATATCACTTACGACTTTTCGCGGTCAGTGCGTGGAAGCTGTTCACTATTATGTGTCTGTAGAGTATTACGATAGTTGTAATGACTTCCGTAATGATAAGATAAGAAGACCTATTACGCAACAGGAGATAGATTCTAATGGAGATAGATTCTATTCATACGAAGCGGGAGAACCGACGGAATGCTTTAATTCTTGGCAAGAAGCAATTGAAGCGGCAACAGGGTATATCACAACTAATGACTTAAAGGGTGATGTTTTCGTAGATGGTGTTCCCAATAAGGGAACATTGACATTAGAACAAGCTCTATCCCCGGAATTGGACACGAGAAAAAAATGTTCAAAATGTGGTAAGGTGTTCGGAGCTGGAGAAGGGCTTTATAATTTTCCGTCTGGAGCACTTTGTGTACAGTGCTATAAGAACTCTAAAAAGTAATATTCAAATCAATAAAGAAAGGAGCTAATATGCGTGAAGATATAATGTACGTTATCGTTTATCCTGATGGTCTTATCGCAATGAATACGCAGAAATTCTACCGAAACATCTGTATTAGAGAATGGTGTGAGGGATGCTCCCGAACATGGAAACAATGGTATAAGATGGGATATCGCTGTAAAAAAGTGAAAGTGACATTTGAAATAATTGATTAATAACAAAATAATAATGAATAAAACCTTATGGTGTACAGGTAACCGTATCCATAAAATGAGTACAAGTAATAATTCAACTGGTGGTGGTATCGGCTTTTGTGGACTCCTTTCAATAGTTTTTATAATCTTGAAATTGACACATTATATTGATTGGTCTTGGTGGTGGGTTCTGTCCCCGTTATGGCTTCCGTTAGCGGTGATATTATCTATTGTCCTAATCGTTTTAGTGTTGCAGGCTATGCTTACCCCATAGCTAAATCGAATAGAGATATGAAGAAATATCAATTTGAGGAAATAACATTTTGGCTTTCACTTATTGCGTGTTTGATGGCTTGGATAGACGTAAAACGTAAACGTAAAAATTACAAATGAATAATATTAGAGAAAAGAAGCGTAAGGGTCCGGCAGAAGAACGTAAGCCGGATACTACAACCAACGTGAGTAACCTTGATGAAATCATTGCTCGGCAGAGGGAAAGAGAAAAGAAACTCTACCCCATCCGGGTATCCGGTACAACGGTGATCTATGTTACCAGGAATAAGGCTACCCCACAATATGCAGAAGAGTATAAGCGTGATAAATTGATGAGGCTTAAACATGAGAGCAAAGAAAAGGAAAATACTCACTAAAAAAGTCTATTCGAGAGTTACTCCGGAAACTTATCAAAGACTTGATGCGATCAAGAGCAAATACGGTTTCAGTAGTGTATACGAGATTATCCAATCTTTGATTCATTGTTTTCTCCGTGTTGCTGATCCTGCCAGTGATGCACAAACAGAGCCTGTTCCTTATGATATAGAGGCTATGTTTGATGAGATGTCCGAGGCAGAGAAGCATGTTGAATTCGAGAAACCTAAACGAAGAGTTTCTCATAAAACCGTGAATGATGAGTAGAAATCCATATTACATTAAGTTGATCGCTTCAAAGGAGTGGAAGAAGCTACGACTCATGAAGCTAAGGGCTAATCCCCTATGTGAGCAGTGCAAGAATGAAGGTCTGGTAGTTCCTGCTACGGAAGTACATCACATAACGCCTGTAGAGTCTGTTGCCGGAGAAAGCCAAATGTATTCTTTGATGTTTCAATATAGTAACCTTATGAGTCTATGCCATGCATGCCATTCAGACATACACAGGCAGATGTTTAGTCATTCAAAAGAAGCTGTGAAAGCCAACCAGCGTAGAGCGACAGAATCCTTCGTTGATAAGTTTTTGAAGTAAATCATTAAATGATATTAAAACAAATATCATTTGTTGCTAAAAAGCTTGTTTTTGATATTAATATTCGTATCTTTGTATTGTATTAATCAAGCGATCATTAACATGAAGTACAATGAACTACATCGGATTCTAAAAAAGAATGGATGTTATCCTTTAGGAAAGACACAAGCGGGGCACCCGCTTTGGTTTAGTCCCAAAACAGGTAAAGAGTTTACTACCAGCCACCACGAAGCGCAGGAAGTAGCTACAGGGACACTGAGAAGCATCAAAAGATTGGCGGGGATTTAACCCCGCCTTCTTTCCGGTATCGCAATGTATATTAAATAAAAAATAAATGAGTATGAAGACAGTAAGAGTATTTATTGAAAGAGGTTCGGACGGTGACTATAGCGCATATATGCCGGATGATGATAATTTGTCTTATGGAATAACCGGTACAGGACATACTATTGAGGAAACAGTAAGGGACTTTAAGGATGCTTATGAAGGAATGAAAGAATATTACGCACAAGAAGGTAAGCCATTTGAGGAAGTAACATTCGATTTTAGTTATGACATTCCTTCTTTTCTGGCTTACTATAGTGACAGGCTATCTCTTGCTGGTCTGGAGCGTATAACAGGAGTAGCGCAAGGACAATTAAGTCATTATGTAAACGGTCATAGAAATCCAAGTAAAAAGACCGCTGAGAAGATACAAGCTGCCTTGCAGCAGTTTGGTAAAGAATTAAGCAACGTTCAATTCGTTTGATTAATACACTTACTTCATGTACGTTGCCAGCCCTACCCTAATAAGGTAGGGCTTTCTTTTTGTTATTAATTCAAAGAATAAGCTAACATTCATAAAGTGAAATCCCTGGCTTTTTCTCATTACGTGTGTCATGTTGCAATGATTATGACTGATTCGCTTTTCAAAATGATATAATTGCAAGATGACGGCTACCATTCTACCGATAAATAGATCATCTAATTGTGCTTACCTGCTTACAGTATGTGGAACCGTGAATAACGCTTTGTTCCACATCTGCCCTCTCCGTGGAACAAAATGTTAAAATATTGTTCCACGGGGGGAGCTTTTTTTTCAAGGGCGGGCCTTCCCTTTGAAACCCACCCCTACCCACAGATACACGCACGAGGTGAAAATATAGGGGGAGGGTGTACCGGGGGAGGGTTTTTATCATAAGTGCCACCCAGATACATTGATACGTAAGTTATGTACATAAATCGTGTGTATGAAACAGAAGAATATTGAGCGAAAACTAAAAAGTTTGATGAAAGAGCAGAAAACTTACTCTAAGCCTATGGACCTGGCTATAGAGCAAGCCTCTATTGTTTTGGCTCAATGTGGAAAGCTCGGTGGAGAACTGGATGAGGCTTCCGGGGTGTTCGATGATAAGGACGGGAATAACCCCAATGTTCAGAAAATGTATCTCATGTTGAAATTGAGCGAGCAGTCTCGTAAATGGCTTCGTGAACTGCATCTGACCTGCGACACAGCGGGAGTATCCACAGAGGAAGACGCTATTTCTAAACTAATAAAAGATATGAAAAATGACAGACAAAAATGAATTAAGGAAACTAAAGGAAGAGGCCCGGGAGAAACTCCGGGGAATCGACTTGCACAGGTATCACCTGGACGTAATAGACGACCGTCTGAATACGTATATTGAAAGCGTAATAGCCGACCCTGACGGGCACAACTTATATGAACTTCTTTCCATCGTGCGGTTTTTCCGCCTGTTGGATACCTACTTCTTCAGGACAGGCGAGGTAAAGAAGTTCATTGTATTTTATGAGAGCCTGCAATTTTCAGGACTGAACGGACGTACCCGGTATAAGCTTACTCCCATACAGGTATTTCAGTTTGCAAATATTCTGGGATTTTACAAGACCGAAGAAAAAAGATTGATTCGTGACGCCCTGCTGTTCGTTCCCCGTAAGTATAGCAAGACTACCTCCGTCGCCTCACTGGCTATTTATGATTTGTTGTTCGGAGATGCGAACGCTCAATCTTATGTAGCCGCCAACAATTACAATCAGGCGCAGATATGTTTTAGTGAAATTAAGGAAATCTTAAAATGTCTCGATCCGAAATTCCGGCATTTCAAGATAAACCGTGAACAGGTATTCAACAAGATGCAGGGTAAGACCTCGTTTGCCCGTTGCCTTGCCAGTAATGCGGATAAACTGGATGGATTAAACGCCTCCATGGTCATACTTGACGAGTATTCACAGGCTGACAGTGCGGCGCTCAAGAATGTACTTACCTCTTCCATGGGCGCCCGTGTAAATCCTCTCACCGTAGTAATTACGACGGCCAGCGATAAATTGGAAAGTCCATTTGTAGACATGCTGGATTCCTATAAGGCCGTTCTTCGCGGAGAGATTGAAAACGATTTCATATTCGCCCATATATTCGAGCCTGACGTAGACGATGCGGAAGACGACCCCCGCACTTGGGGGAAAGTACAGCCGCATCTTGGTGTCACCGTACAGCCGGATTATTACGAAAATGAATACAGGAAAGCCCAAATGAATGCAGATGACATGATGACTTTCCGGACAAAGCTATTGAACATGTTCGTTCAGAATACCGGGAAGATATGGTTCACTGCTTCCGAAGTTGAGGCTATGTCCCGTGATGACGATAATATGAAATCCCTGAAGGGTCGTCCCGACGCCATGGTAGCCGTAGACCTGTCCGTGTGTGATGACTTTAGCGCGGTCAGTTATACGGTCTACATGCCGGATATCCGAAATTTCCATATACATACGGATTATTATTTCCCTGAAGGTGCCCTAAAGAACCACCCTAACGGGGAGCTATACAAGAAATGGGCGGATGCCGGACATCTGAGACTTCTTCCGGGTAATGTGATAGACTACCGGCTTATAGCGGACGATATTAACCGCCGGAACCGTGAGCAAATACGTATCCTTGCCATTGGGTATGACCCATACAAAAGCATGGAATTCGTGAATATCATGTCTGCCAGCGGTGCAAAAAAAGTATTAACCCCTATAAGTCAGACTTATGGCTCATTTACTTCTCCTGTAGAGAGTTTCGAAATAGCCGCTAAGTGGATATTCCAACTAAACTGACCCTCAGTTTCCAATCTAAATTGACCCCTCTAAA
>NZ_CAJLKP010000048.1 GCF_905207245.1 uncultured Bacteroides sp.
TAACCTCTTTGAGACACCGGACAAGAAAGACCGCAAATACGGTGCCGGGGGAAAACTTTTGGAAGACCAGGATTGTTTCTATCATTACGATGACGAGGGGAACCTCATTTTCCGTGAGTTCAAGCAGTTGCAGGAAACGGGCGTAAGGTTCGACCGCAAGCGAATGGAGAAAGAACGGGGTATCCATTTTCTGGCAACGGGGACGGGATGGCTATACGAGTGGAGTTCCAACGGGATGCTGAAGAAAGTCATACGCCCGGACGGAAGACCGGTGGAGTTCCGGTATGATGCGTTGGGACGGCGCACGGCAAAGCAGTATTTCGGAAAAGTCACACGTTGGGTATGGGACGGGAATGTGCCTATTCACGAATGGGGCTACAAAGTCACCGATATGCAACCGGATGAGGAAGAAAACACTTCGTCAAAAGAACCGACAGAGAATATTACCACCTGGGTGTTCGAGGCAGGCACGTTTATACCAACAGCAAAGATACAGGATGGTAAGCAATATTCCATTGTATCTGACTATTTGGGTACACCTATTCAGATGTACGACGAAAAAGAAAACAAAACTTGGGATTGTACTTTAGATATCTATGGAAAAGTAGCAACTTTTGAAGGACGTTCTTTAAATGATTGTCCATTCAGATTCCAAGGGCAATATGAAGATGAAGAAACAGGATTGTACTATAACAGATTTAGATATTATATATCTGAAATAGGCGGTTATTTAAATCAAGATTTGATTGGATTAACTGGCAATAATCTTATTTTTTACAACTATGTAAAAAACCCAAACACATGGATTGATATATTTGGACTATTCAGTGATCTAAAGCCGACAGGAGATGGACACCATTTATTTCCTCGTGCCATAGGAGACAAACTAGGAATAAGGGATATTATAGAGAAAGTCAGTTGGTATCCCAATGTTTCAAAAAACACAGCAAGCTTACATCAGGAACTCCATGCAAAACTAAGAGAATCAGGAATCCCTATTCACGGAAGTCAATATCAAGGAACGATTGAACAAGCACTAGATGCAATGGATAATGCCTATAAATCTTTTGACACAAAGGGGTATTTAATGATTGATGGTAAAAGATATGATAATCTAACCCCATCAGAAGCAATGGTAAAAGTTCGACAACATGTAGAAAATAAAATAAAAGTCAAAAACAAATTAACACATCATTAAATGGAAAACAAAAAGATAAGTGCTTTAGGATACGGGTTTGTAATAATATCCCCGGAAAAATTTGAACAATGTCGTAAAAATAAAAACATTAAAGCGAAAAAAGTAATTTCTTATTTTAGTAAAGATAATGATTTTTTTTACTATTGTATTACAGAAGGAGTACTAATTCCTATTCATCATATAAATTATGATAGATACACATTATTATTTTCTATTGGCAAATGTGAAAAATCAAAATTGAATGGATGGGAAATTCAAGCAGAATGGAATGGTTTCAATTTACAAGTTGGAGCTTCAAATGAAATTTGGGCAGTAGGTATTGATGAAATGGAAAAATGGAATATTAAAAACCTTGATCAAGAAAGTGGTTATATTAAAGGTTTTTATTATGATATAAACGACAATGAGCATATTGAGTATAAAGCTATCAGGTATAATATTCCTTCCAATAAATACGAAGTGAAAATTTATGGTTTAGCTCGTAAAATAAAAAATAAAAATGGCATGGAAAATTATGGATTCCTTTTCGAATTAACCCAAGTACAAATTCTAACTTCAAAAACAGATCCATCTGAAACAGATTTTAGTAAATTGTTTGAATAACACAACCCGTCCCGGTGGATTTATAATCTGCCGGTTATGAGTATTAGGATTTGCAATCCTTGAATTTCTTTCTAAAAGTATAGGGGATAAGCAGGATACCAATCTTTATAAATCTGCGATTGTTTGTTCAATTAGTAAAAGGACTTAAAATAGAAAAAGTATAATCAAGCTGTCCAAGAACTCTTATCTAAAACATAGCATAATGTGTATAAACAGGATATGAGTTTTTGGACAGCCTACTATTCTTATTAAATAACACTAAGGCTGTACAAAGCATTACCCCACATCACTCAATTCATGGTCCAAATCAAACCTCAACACATAAAAAACACCATTATCCACATAACTAAAACACCTGTTCCGCTGAGTAATCTTGAACTTCTTAATGCTTTTCTGCCATAGGTCATCTGAAAAATAACGCTTGCTTTTCTTATTCTTATTATACGTTTTATAATCCAACCCATTGTCTGTTGCTATGGCATTCCAATCTGATTCCTCAAATTTTTAAAATAAATCAATAAACTCGTTTTGGTTCTCATTGTCAACAAAGGAAAATCCATGAGCGTCATCTATAAGGCTGAAATCAAGTTTCCCTCCACTGAAACGAATCGTGATATAATTCTTGAGAGGCAATTCTCCCCTTTCAAACAAGATGGAAAACAATTGCTTCTCTTTCCATATATTCCCCACCGGAATAGCAACTCCTTCTTTGGTTACAACAACCGGATGCTTCCCATACAAGGAGCGTATAAACGACAGAAGGCAGACCACACAGGCGGCGGCTTCGGCAACGGAACTGCCGGACACATCCGCTTCATCTATGAAACGGGCGTCCGGTGCTGTCAACAGATCGTTGATAGTCTTATCGAAAGTGGTTTACACCCCTTAAAAACTTCCTTGCTTGAACAAGCAGTTCAAACTCTAGCTATGTCTATCAGCTGTTTTTTACCACCTGACAGAAGTAACCGTATGGCAAGTCCATGATACGGGTAAATAAATCGGGGATTATCCATTTGCTTTTCTGTTTGGGCTTCCATACCAAACCTCCAAGAAATCGGGAGTTGGATTCAGCATTGAAGTAATCTTTTCCCCTTTCCGCTTCAATTGGAATACGAAAGCTGTCCGCATGGTACATTCTCCTTCAAAATCCATAACTCCTTTTTTCTTCTTAACATAAAGATACAATGTTTTTCTGAGAGATATTCTACATCAATCAGCTTCCGTTAGTACCCTTTGATATTTTTTTTTGAAAATAACCAAGGATAGGTTTTCATTTTTTTGATTTTAACTTATATATTTGCAAAAACAAACCGACTAATCGGTTTTAAGCAAGAATGGAATTTATATTAGATACGTTAGATCATATAGTTAATGTCGTTAAATTCAACGACATTAAACAAAAGGCAGTCCAATTCGCTAGTATATCAACTTTAAGAAAGAGTAAACTCTAATTAAATATTAATCTTTAATTGAAAAACATTATGAAGAAAAAGATGTTCAAATTTATTTCATGCATAGCCATTTTATTTATGGTTTCATGCTCTGGGGATGATTTACTTTTCTCCTATGAAGATGATGTTACCACAAGGGGACTTTCGGGTAGAGCTTCATTGACTTATCCTATGAGTAGCTTTATTAGTAATGTGGCGTTGAGTTTAACAGACCAAGGTTCTGTCAATTCCATTCTTGAGGAATTACAAAGTAATCCTTTAGGCAAAGGATACAGATGTGTTTTCAAGAAACTGACAACTAAAAAGGTATCAAAAATATCCCGAGGCGATACAGGCACAGCACCAGCTTCGTACAATGCAAAAACGAATGAGGTATTGTTGAAAACAGGCTCAACAATCGCAACGAATTCAATACAGGAGGAGTTTATACATGCCGCACAAGATAGAGTATATTTCAATGGAATTCTTCAATATGCAGGTAAAGAAGGAACTCCAAACATAGAATTTGAAGCAAAGATTATTCAAGAACTTATATATTGCGCTAATGGATATGGATTTGGTGGCTTAGGAGCAGGACCGACACATGCCGATGATTATACAAGATGGATTATGTTGTTATGTGAAGATGGTTTTCTTGATGAAAAATTTCCTTCTCTATCAGAAGTGTTATCTACTAAATATGCTGGATATGGTTATTACAACTATATGGAGTTTTTTAAAGTTAAAGATCCTGGCTATAATAAAGGTATCATTTATAGTATGCAACCTTCGCTACTTGATTATATAAGTAATAATTACGGTATTTAAAAAAGATATTATGAAGACATTAAGTTTTTTCATTTCAGTAATTGTCGCATTATTTGTTTTTACAAATAATATTTGTGCACAAAACGAAGTTAAAGTTTCCAATGGCAAATCTTATGTATATGATTATAAGAACCAGAAGATTTATCGTCAAACTTTGAATAGAAGTTTTCAGCAAGATAAAATACTGGACAATTTTGTAGCCAAACAAACGACACCAGTCAATAACTTATACATAGAAGTATTATCACCGGCAAGATTGGAAGAATTGAAATCTGAAAAGATAGCCACTACATTTATTTGTGATTCGTACGGAAAAGTAAAATCTGTAGAGTTC
This sequence comes from uncultured Bacteroides sp., assembly GCF_905207245.1. Taxonomy (GTDB): domain Bacteria; phylum Bacteroidota; class Bacteroidia; order Bacteroidales; family Bacteroidaceae; genus Bacteroides. The sequence continues at coordinate 4,394 of NZ_CAJLKP010000048.1, forward strand.
CTATTTTTCAAAGAACCTTTTTTGTCTGTTGATGAAATAGAAAGATTAGAAGAAGCTTTTTTGAATTACACATTTGATTTGAAAGTATATGGAGATAAGCAGGATTCAAATCTTTATAAATTTGCAATTGCTTGCTTTTTTAGTAAACTTTAAATAGGAAAGGGATAGAATATACTTCAAACTGTCCAAGAACTCTTATCGAACACATAGTATAGTATGTATAAACAGGATATGAGCTTTTGGACAGTTTTCTATATATAAAAAGAATACCAAGACTATAAAAACATTACCCCACATCACTCAACTCATGGTCCAAATCAAACCTCAACACATAAAAAAACGCCATTTTCCACATAACCAAAACATCTGTTCCGCTGAGTGATCCTGAACTTCTTAATGCCTTTCTTCCATAGGCCATCTGAAAAATAACGCTTGCTTTTCTTATTCTTATTATACGTTTTGTAATCCAATCCTTTGTCCGTTGCTATGGTATTCCAACCCAATTCTTCAAATTTGCGGAATGAATCAATAAACTCGTTTTGGTTCTCATTGTCAATAAGGGAAAATCCATGAGTGCCATCAATAAGGCTGAAATCAAGTTTTCCTTCACCGAAATGAGTCGTGATATACTTCTTGAGAGACAATTCCCTCTCCTTTCAAACAAGATGGAAGGCAATTGCTTCTCCTTCCATATATTCCCCACAGGAATAGCAACTCCGTCTTTGGTTACAACAACCGGATGCTTCTCATACAAGGAGCATATAAACCACAGAAGGCAGACCGCACGGGCGGTGGCTTCGGCAACGGAACTGCCGGACACATCCGCTTCATCTGCCAGGTAATCATTGACAGTTCTAAAACATAAGCCTAATAATCATAACTTTTTTAAAACCGGGTTTGTCTCTTCCGTTTTTTAAATTACCTTTGTAGTTACTTAGTATAAATGAAACATATTCAATGATTAACAGCATATTATTAACTGATTTTACAGGCTTTGCAAATACCCGGTTTGATTTCACCAAAGGGATAAACGTCCTTATTGGCAAGAATGGTACGGGCAAGACGCACGTTCTCAAATGCCTGGCGGCAACTTTGCAGGCACGCCATGACTTCCTCGGCAAGAACTCAGCTTCCAAGGAACAGTTTGAGTATATCTTGGCGGAAGACATGATATTTTATTTCAAGCCGGATGTCATAGGCAACCTGGTCAACAAGGGAGTGCCTTCAGGCAGGGCAAACATTACAGTCACGATAGACGGCAAACTGTTGCAATACAGCTTCTCATCCGCTTCCAAAACAACTGTAAAATTAGAAACGGATGAAAAGTGGGACGACCGCCACTTTATCTATATCCCCCCACGTGAGATGTTCTCTTTGTTCGAAGGCTTTATCGGTTTGAGCAGTAAGCGTGAAATCTCATTTGACCAAACGTATATCAACCTGGCACACGCGTTGTCACTCCCCATATTGCGTGAGTCGGAAGACAATCCGTTGAAACCGGCTATCGAGTTGCTGGAGCAGGAATTGCAGTTCAAGGTTTTGCAGATGAACGGACGTTTCTATATACAGACTGAAAAAGGGAACATGGAAGCGCACCTGGTAGCCGAAGGACTCCGCAAGCTGGCTTCCATCTTGTACCTCATACTGAATGGGGAAATCAATACGGACACCATCCTGTTCTGGGACGAACCCGAAGCCAACCTGAATCCGGCTCTTGTAAAAGTCGTGGCAAAGTTTATCCGTGTGCTTCAAGAATGCGGCTTGCAGATTTTCGTCGCCACTCACGACTACCTGCTTACACACACGCTTTCTCTCTATTCCGAATATAAGGAACACACCAACATATCCGTCAAGTTCTTCGGTTTGAAAAAAGAAGATAAGGGAATCATTGTGGAGGAAAGCGAAACCTTGGCAGGCATACGGAACAATCCGATACTGGAGGAATATGCGGCTTTTTACGATTTGGAACAGCAATTCATCAACCAATATGAGTAATTTTCAAGAAAGCGGCATAAACTTCAAGTTTCAGTCTCCCCAATGGACTGTTGTCAAGTATGACGAGCATTTGGCACACAAAAAGGTAAGCAATGCCTTGCAGCCTACCAAAGCGGTGGACTTTTTGGGTATTCATGATAACGGACAGTTGTTTTTGATTGAGGTGAAGAATTACAGGGGGCACACGCATGATGAGGAGACCCGGAATGTGCTTCAGGCAAAAGGCGATGAGTTGATGCGCAGGATTGCCGTCAAAGTAAGGGACACGATTGCCACAGTAATCGGTTCTGCCCGTTTTTCCACAAATGACGAAGCATTTTTTACCCAAGTCAACCAATTGTTGGTTGATGACCGGAAGAAGATAGTCATCATTGCCTGCATAGAACTGGATGCGACAGACGACAAAGAGCGAAAAGCCCAAATGAGCGTATGGATGCAGAAGTTGAAACAGAAACTGTCATGGCTCCATGCAGTTAAAATCTCCATCAATCCGGTTGACAACATTACCGCTCTCCTGCCCGATACGGAAGTCTCATTCATATAAATACCTACCGTACAACAAGAGGGTATCAAAACCCTCTTTTCCACATTTCAAAAAAAGTACCACATTTGTTTCCGTTCTCATACAAAAAGAATATATTTGCACATAACAGACTGTTTGGTCTGTTATGTGCAAAATAAGCATGGAACAAAAGTAATGGGCTCACTCCATTAAACACTTACCTTATATTAGGTCATCTTATTTATAAATGGTATATTTGCACATGGTCTATATAACAACGATATGAGTAGAATCAAGATTAAGAATTTCGGTCCGCTCAAGGAAACGGTCTCCGCAATGGACGGATGAATGGAACGCTTTTTCTTGGAAACAAACTATATATTGAGAATCGAAAATAGAATAAATATCGAATAATTGGTTGACCTTGCAGTGATTTTCGGCGAAAAACGGAACTCGGGTACGAAAGCCGATGCCTACATTTGCACTGTTAACAAGATGTTTCACTTAATACCAATTTATTTATGGACAATATCCAAAAAATCAAGTTGCTGAATGAGCTGATGTCCAAGGCAACCCCGCAAAATGTAGATTTCACCCCGCACAATGGCAATTATTGTGTGACACTGCTGGCTACGCAACCCATTCACACTTGGGGATGGCAAAAACGTAAATTCAAAATCAAGGGTCGCCTGGAAGAGGGCAAGACAATCTCCGCCGACTTGATAGTGGAAAATGAAATGCTTTTTGGTGTGACAGACCTGCCGTATGTGGCACACGAGGGCGACCGTACCCCTATCTTCAAGATTATCCGTGCTTCCATCTTCTGCGCTTATGGAGCCTTACAGCTTACGGAACTGCATCGGGGTATGCGGAAAATAGCCTGCACGGACTACCCTTTCAAAAAAGCGGATAAGGAAGAACAGATAACGGCGGAAGTCAAGTTTATGAAAAAACTGGCCTCAAGGATGACTGTCCCTGAACATTGTATAAGCGGACGCCCGGTAGTAACCCATCTTACGTCCACCCGCTTGAGAGACGTCATATTGTATAACAAAGAATATGAGCCGGCATTATATGAAAAGATGAAAGGTTCCATTGAGGCGTTATCCCCTTTCATTCCGGCAAAGGACAACGCGGACAATGCGCTTCCTGATGTATTTATCTCCCGCCAAGATTGGGAAAATCCCCGTGACACCTTTGACCATCAGGTGGTCATACTCAACGCCAAAAGCAAAAAGAAGCAACAGTTTTGGTGGGATTACCTGAAACTCAATATTTTTTTGAGTGACTTGGAGTATAAATTCGGTTACTATGTATTAATGAACCGCTGGCAGGTTCCGGTAATTCAAAAGTGGATTGCCGAATACCACGAAAAAGGTTATTTCGAATCCCAACGGGCAAAAGACTACCTTCTTTTTTATTTGAAAGCCAGTGAAAAAGCACCGGTTCGTGTCTTAAACTCCATGGGAGTACAGGTTAAAGTTAAAATGACTCCAAGATAAATTTGATAAATCAGCACTTGTCAAAAGGGAAGGATGAAATGTTTATTAACATAGAGTTTCATCTTTCCCTTTGTTTTTATTCCGAATGTTTATATTTTTGCAATAAATACCGACTGGACGGTTTATATGAAAAAAATTATGATATACAAAACTTGTGCTAAGGAATTGGTCATACCGCTGATTGCAGCAATACCTGAAATTGTCGCAGTTATGTTCGTTGATGTTCATTCAACGGATTGACAACAGGCATGATTCGGTTTTCAAATTTTAGATGAAAACAAGATTACGCGGAAGAGTCATAATTTGGGGGAGTAGTAAGTTGAAAAAGGCATAGAGAATCATCTCATACAATAAATTCCACTTTTCGTTTGAGTTCTTCTCTACGCCTGAATAAAATCCGATTAGTCGGTTTTTATTAAAAGCAAATGTAACAAAAAAAAATAAGACCCCCATATTGCCTGAAGCAAAACTGTCTAAAATAATGGAATTGATTTAAGTATCATACTGTTAACGTATGTAGTTTAACTCTTATTCGCTTTAAACTAAGTATGCAAAAAAGATTGAATATTCAGCCAAATGTTCTATTTTTGTTTTAAAAATACATATTTATGAAAGGAACAAAAGGAACAGAAACAAAAGCGTTAATAAGGGAGACCGCATTCAAGTTGTTTCTGACAAAGGAGTATAATATGGTCCCCTTGAAAGATATTGAACAAAGTCTCAACCTGTCAAGAGGTTGTATGTCCTATCATTATCCGACCAAACAAGAATTGTTTATGGATGTGATTGATCAATATATCTTGAGAAAACAAGATGTAGATAATAAAATGCAAAATTCCGAAAGTCTATCACTGCATGATTTTATCAACTATTACATTGACAATGTAAAACGTACAATGGACTATCTATACCAGTTCATATTGCCGAACGCTAATACCAACGGAACAAGGGCTTATATGAGTCTGATATTACAGGCGGAAAAATTTTATCCAAACTTTACAAAGGAAACAACGATAGTTACCCAAAAAGAGCTATTACTATGGGAAAGGATATTGAAACATGCACAAGAGAAAGGAGAAATTGGAACTCAATACAATTGCAAAAATATCGCCAAGCAGTTCAAATACGTATATTTGGGACAATCTTATAATGATGCATTGGTAAATGGATTGAATATTCCCCTGTTAAAGGAACAGTTTATGTTTATATATAGTTTAATTAAAATATGATTTAAAATGTCAAAGGAAGTTTTTATAACAACAGTAACCTCTTACTTCCCAAACTCTCCGATAGATAATAATTCTATGGAAGATTATTTAGGGTTAATCTCTGGAGTACATTCTCGTGTCAAAAATATTGTACTCAGACAAAATGGAATAAAACAACGTTTTTATGCCGTCAACACAAAGCAGGAAATGACGCATACGAATGCGGAACTGGCACAACTGTCGATACAGAAACTTTTGACAGAAGCTTTATTACCTCTGCAAGAATTAGAACTTTTAGCATGTGCAACTGCCAGCCCGGACCAAGTGCTGCCTTCACATGCCTCCATGGTACATGGTTTGCTAAAAAATGCTCCTATGGAAATATTTTCAGCATCCGGCATCTGTTTGTCATGCGTTCAAGCATTCAAGATTGCATATCTAAGCATTTTAGCGGGTGATAAGCGTAATGCTGTTTGTAGTTGTTCCGAGTTGGCATCAGCGGGGTTGCTTTCCAAAAATTTTGATGTTGAATACGAAAAATGCGCTAATCTTGGAATACAACCATACATGGCATTGGAAAAAGATTTTCTACGCTTTATGCTGAGTGATGGTGCCAGTGCGGTATTATTACAGGATAATCCGGGCAAAGGAAAAGCTCTACATATCGAATGGGTGGAAATGACTTCGTATGCCAATGAATTGCCGACATGCATGTTTATGGGAGCGGAAAAAGAAAAAAACGGAGAATTGAAAAGTTGGAAAAGTTTCAGTAGTCAGGAACTAACAGACCGCTCACTTTTTACTGTAAAGCAAGATATTAAATTACTGGAAAAGAATGCCGTCCCATATTGGGCGAAACACATAAAATATTGTCTTGAGAAACACAATGTGGCACCGGAATCCATTTCTTATGTACTGCCCCATGTTTCCTCCATGTTTTTTTATGATAAGATAATAAATGAATTAAAAGGGATTGGAATCGGAATTGACGAAAGCAAGTGGTTTACCAACCTATCCAGAGTAGGCAATATAGCTTCTGCCGCCATCTTCGCCATATTGGATGAATTCTGGAAAACACACGAACTGAAGTCCGGTGAAAAAATCCTGTTGCTTGTTCCTGAAAGCGGACGCTTCTCCTATGGAACTGTGTTATTAAGTGTAGTTTAAGTGTTTAAGTTTGGAAATAAGCAATAAATAGCTTAATTTTGCAAAACTAACAGGTAAAATAGTATAGTATCATATACATCTTTCAAACGAAAAGTGGAAAATTTCAAAGAGAGAAGATGGGATATGACAGCTTGCGCTATATCAAAACATATAGCACGGGTGCGTCGACTTCATCTCTAGGCTTTTCCACTGCCACGTTTGGGTTGTTGATTGCATCTGTGCTATTTTTTATATAATGCAGGTGTGATATGGATCCAAACTTGAAACAGCGGATAATTGACGAGGCGTATGTACTGTTCCTTACCAAAGGCATGAAACAGACTTCATTTTGCGATGTGGCGGCAGCCGTGCATAAGTCCAAAGGCGCGGTCATGCACTATTTTTCATCCAAACGGCATTTGATTGACACTGTCGTGAAAATGCGCTTTTTCCCGGCTTCCCAGCTCTCTCCGGAAATGGATTATCTGGAAGGGAGAAGATGGGACGAATTTCTCCGGTCCTACAAAAACCCGATTGAACGGGTAATCGACAGTTTTCCTGAAAAACTGGAGGGCAACGGATTGATGTATTACATGCAGTTCGTATCCTCCGCCAACGAATACATGGACGAATTTCCGCAAATGTATCACGAACTTCTTGCCAGGGAACAGGATTTTCTTTTCAATGCGGTCGTTGTCATTCACAAGCAGTCTGTGGACGACATACAGGTGTTCAGCCGGCAATTGTTCGAAAATTCCATAGGAAAAACCTTTGGAGCACTGCTTTTTCAAATACAATAACCGCTTCTCTTCGCTTAAAGCCGCATTTTTCTAATGTAAACGGCACATTTGCCTTGCATTTGAATACTTTTTCTTTTGTTATTATTTGGAAAGATTTATCTTTGCGAATAATAAAATACCGACTGGTCGGTTTTTATTATTCGCTTGTTTAAAACCGGGTATAACAAAAATAAAAAGGCTCATACATTGATAAATTGGAACAGACTGATAAGAAAGACTTCACACCCGCGGTCGCTTCTTGCCAAGATTGCGGCGGGGTACATCACCGTGCTCCTGACGGTTGGCTGTATCATATATATAGGTATCCACGAATGGCGGGAGATCAGGTCTATAGAAACGAATGTTCGGCAAATAAACAGACAAAAGCGGGCCATACGCAATGTATATATGAAAATGCTTGAACTCTCTTTGTTCTGCGACACATTCACGGAGTGGGACGAGAAGGATTTCAACACGTACCTGAAACAGAAATCGACAGTCGACAGCCTGTTGTACGGTTTACAGGAATTGCATCCCAACGCCCGGATAGACAGTATCCGCATCTTATGGAGGGACAAGGAACAGTCCATGCTGCAAATCAAGGAGATTATGCGCAAGCAGCAGCAAGCCGGCCGGGAAATAGCCGGACAGCTTCCGCAAACAGCCGGACAAAGCCCCCCGAAAAAGACCGGCAGGAAGAGAGGATTCCTGAAAAGGCTGTTCGGGAAAAAAGAGAAGACGGAAACCTCCCCGGACACATCCGCACTCCATGCCCTCAACAGGACCATAGCGGACAGACAGCGGCAATATGCGCGCCAGTTCTCCGAGCAGGCACATATCCTCGCCTCCCGCAACAGGTTGCTCAACGAGCAGCTTCAACAGGTTATCAGGCACATGGACCGGAATATCCAGGAAGAGATGCAGCAACGGGAGGAAAAGCTGGGCAGAACGGGCGAACGGTCACTGGCCATAGTCGCCGGGCTGGTGGTGTTCATGCTCCTGCTGCTCGGGGGTTCCTACATGATTATACACCGGGACATGGCACGCATAAACCGCTACAAGAAAAGGCTGGAGGAAACAATCGGGCAATTGGAACATACCGTCGCCGAAAACGAGGAGCTGATCGCGGCAAGAAAAAGAATCATGCTGACCGTAACCCATGACCTGCGCACACCGCTTACGACAATCAACAGCTATGCTGAACTGCTCGCGACGGAGAAAAAGATATCCAAACGGAAAGAATACAACCGGACGATACGCCGGGTGGCGGGACACATGGAGGCCATGCTGAACACTTTGTTGGGATTTTTCCGGCTGGAGAGCGGAAAGGAGGAAGTCAATCCGGTTCCGTTCAGGCTGCATACCGTCATCGAGACGCTGGAAGCGGATTTCATGCCGCTGGCGGCGGACAAGAACCTCTTCCTGAATATGGAGAGTCCAAGGGACAGGGTGGTCATCGGGGACAAGAAACGGATTGTCCAGATAGGACATAACCTGTTGTCAAACGCCATCAAGTTCACGGAGCGGGGGGCGGTCACATTACGCATGCGGTTTGATAACGGAACCTTGCAGCTCTCCGTCGAGGATACCGGTACGGGGATGAGCGCGGAAGAGCAGGCACGCGTTTTCACCGCTTTCGAGCGATTGCCCAACGCGATGGCCGAGGAGGGTGTGGGACTGGGGCTCTCCATTGTCAAGGAGCTGGTCGGACTGCTGGGAGGCACGATAGAACTGACAAGCAGAAAAGGGTCCGGAAGCTGCTTCACGGTGCTTCTGCCCGTGTCAACTGCGGAGGAGACGGCAAAGAAAGAAAACGGCACCCGGTCCCTCGTACAGCCTTTTACCGTCGTGGCGTTGGACAACGATACCGTCCTGCTGGCCGCCGTCAAGGAGATGTTCGCGCACCATGGGGTGATGTGCACGACATGCGGGTGCGTACGTGACCTGATGGAATGCATCCGCCGTCAGAACTATGACCTGATGATTACCGACTTGAAAATGCCGCAGATGAACGGGTTTGATGTGTTGAAACTGCTTCGCACAGCCAATGTGGGAAACTCGCGGACCATTCCGGTCATTGCGGCCACCGCTTCGGGAAGCTGCAATACGGCGGACCTGCATGAGGCGGGGTTCTCGGCCTGCCTGAAGAAACCGTTCTCCGTGGAAGAGCTGCTGCAAGTCTGTACGGGATGCCTGGGCGACGAAAGGCAGCAGGAGCAGGTCGATTTCCATGCGTTGCTGGAGTATGGCGACAGGCTGGAAATGCTGGAGACGCTTATCAGGGAGACAACGGACGATATCGCGGCGATGGCGGAAAGTGCGGAAAGGAACGATTACGAGTCGCTCAGGGAATGGACCCACCACCTGAGCAGTTCCTGGGAGATAATCCATGCCGGCAAGCCCCTGCGGGACCTGTTCATGCTGCTTCAGGGGAACGGGGAATATTCGGCGGAGGAGTTCGGCCGGGCGGTCCGGAAAGTACTGGACAAGGGAAAGGAAATAATTGATTTGGCACAACAGGCAAAGGAAAGCTATGAGAGTGATTGTGGTTGAGGACAATATATTGTTCTGCGATTATATCTGCAATTTCTTGCAGAATGCCGATTACCAGACAGTGAAGGCATACCGGCTGGCACAGGCGCGGCAGGTCATCGCCCGTTCCGTCCGGGAGGATGACATCGTGCTGGCCGACCTGAGACTGCCGGACGGGGAAAGCACCGCGCTGCTGGAATGGATGAGGGGACAGGGCTACACCCATCCGTTCATCATGATGACGAACTATGAGGAGATACACACGGCTGTACATGCCATGAAACTGGGAGCGGAGGATTATATCCTCAAACCGCTGCTCGAAGACAAGCTGCTTCCCGCACTGAAAAAGATAAGGATGGCGGACGAGGCATTCGCCAAAGTGATTTATGAACGCAAGAGCGCCGCTTTCCGCGAGCTGGACCGCTACATCCGCCTGGTTGCCCCCACGGACATGACGGTGCTCATACTCGGCAACACGGGGACGGGCAAGGAGCATCTGGCGGGCAAGATCCACAAGCGGAGCCTGAGGGCGAACAAGCCGTACATAACCGTGGATTGCGGAAGCCTGTCAAGGGAATTGGCGGCATCCGCCTTTTTCGGCCATGTCAAAGGGGCGTTCACGGGGGCGACGGATGAAAAACCGGGATATTTCCAGGAAGCGCGGGGAGGCACGTTGTTCCTGGACGAGGTGGAGAATCTGCCGGTGGAAATACAACAGATGCTGTTGCGTGCGATGGAGGAACGGAGATACCGCCCCGTGGGCGGAAGGCAGGACAAGCGGATGGACGTGCGCGTCATCGCCGCCACCAACGAGGACTTGCAGGGTGCCGTCGCGGAAAAACGCTTCCGGAAGGACCTGCTATACCGGTTGCAGGATTTTACAATCACCGTGCCCACGTTGCAGGATTGCCTGGAAGACATACTCCCGCTGGCTGATTTTTTCCGTATCCAGTCTGCCGGACAACTGGGAAAGGAGATTCCGGATTTTGACGAGGCGGCAAAAAAAATATTGCTGGGCTACGGCTGGCCGGGGAATGTCCGTGAATTGAAACAGGTTGTCCATGCGGCGGTGCTGATATGTGGCGGAAAACTGATAACCCCTCAGTGCTTACGGTTGCAGCAGGCGGGAAAGACAGTGTTGAATCTTGCAAAGGAAGAAAAGATAAACAACTGCCTGCTAAAAGACGAACAGCGGAATGCGGAACAGATCAGGATGGCGGTCACCATATCCAAAGGCAACCTGACACAGGCGGCAGCCTTGCTGGGCATCAGCCGCCCGACCCTTTACAAGAAAATGGGCATGTACGGGATTACCAAGGAACAGGTCTGAAAGGACCGGATAATAATATACAGGACAGTTTCCCCTTCCATCAAAGGAAAATCGAACCGGTCTTGCCAGCCGCATTTTCCACACTCTTTTCGTGGCAATTTTCCTTGCGGCTGGCGCCGGGGAAAATTGCCGCGAAAAAGAATGCGGCGGCAATCCCGCTTCGATTTGAAGGATGATTACAGGGGCAAACTGCGACCGACGTGACGCACGGGCAATACATACAGGAGATATTCCGGAGGAACCGTTTCTTATATTCCCTGAAAATCAAATACTGACCATACCATATCCCGTCCCGCCTGAAATCTTCTTATTAAGTATATGACGGACCACAAGAAAAAACAGGGGGCTTCAGCTCCCTCTGTTCTGCATGGGCCGCCGTACCCGCTCCTTTTTTCTTCCGTGCCATGCACGCCGTTTGTCCTTTTCCCTGCGGTACGTCCCCTCGCCTGCCCCTACTCTTTTTTCCTGCCGCCCTTGTATTTCCTACTTGTTTTGAAGCACCTTTCCGGACATCTGATGACATCTGATGACGTCCGATGTCACCTTTTTGAAAATCAGCATTTTATCCAAAATATACTCATACATTTGAAGTGTCAAAGCGATTCATTAACCTCAAAAAGATGATGTATGGCACAAGAAAAGAACATGAACGAGAAACCCAAACGGACCAGAAAACCGAAGGCGAAAGACGAGGCCCTTCCGGTGGAACAGATTACCGAACTGATGCTGGTTCACAACAAGAACGACCCGAAAGCGGGCGTGCGTGCGGTCAGCGGAATCGACGGACAAGGAAAGGTGAAAACTGTTCCGGCGGATGAACGGAACGAGAATTCATTCCTGAAATTCGACAAGAACTCAAGTATCCTCGAGAATTTCATCAAGAATTTCTGGAGCCAGCTCAAGAACCCCACGCATTTCCGGCTGATCCGCATGACCGTCCACGATTACAAGATGAACAAGCAGGCCATCAGGGACCTGGCGGAAGGAAAACAGACGGACGCGGTGAAGGAGTTCCTCAAGCGCTACGAGATCCGTCCCAAAGAGAACAGGAAGGAACAGAATGTAAACCAAGAAAAAACAGAAACGATGGCAAAGAAAAAACAGCAACAGCCGCAACAACCGCAGGAACCCCTGCAACAGAGCGAGGTGCAACAGGCGGCACAAGGCGCGCAGCCGCAGGTACCGCAGGCGGAACAACAGCCGCAGGCACCGCGTTACCGCTACAACGAGGACATGATTGACTGGAACGCACTGGAAAAGATCGGTGTTTCCAAAGCGTCGCTCGAACAGGAGGGACTGCTTGACTCCATGCTGAAAGGCTACAAGACGAACAAGCTGGTACCGCTTACGCTGACATTGGACGCCGCCACCATCCGTATGGACGCGCGCCTTTCACTGATACCCATGCAGAACGGACAGGTCGGGCTCGGCATCCACGGCATACGCAAGGAGCCGCAGCTGGAACGCCCGTACTTCGGGCATATCTTCACCGAGGAGGACAAGAAGAACCTGCGCGAGAGCGGCAACATGGGACGTGTGGCGGAACTGAACCTGCGCGGAGGCACGACGGAACCCTGTCTGATCTCCATCGACAAGAACACCAACGAGCTGGTGGCCGTCCGCCAGGAGCATGTCTACGTGCAGGATGAGGTAAGGGGTGTCAAGTTGAGTCCCGACGAGATACAGACCCTCAAGAACGGCGGACAGGTGTTCGTGGACGGGATGATTTCCAACAAGGGGAAAGAATTCAGCGCTACACTACAGTACAGTGCCGAACGCAGGGGGCTGGAGTTCATCTTTCCCAAGGACCAGGCGTTCAACCAGCAGTCCCTCGGCGGGGTACAGCTCTCGCCCACCCAGTTGAAGATGCTCAGCGAGGGGCATACCATCCTGGTTGAGGACATGAAACGCAGGAACTCCGACGAGGTGTTCTCCTCATTCGTCACGCTGGACAAGGTGACGGGACGTCCGAACTATACCCGCCACAATCCGGAGACAGGCGAAATCTACATCCCGAAGGAGATCTGCAACGTGCAGCTCACCCACGAGGACAAGGAGCTGCTCCGCAAGGGACAGCCGGTCTTTCTGGAAAACATGGTCAACCGCAAGGGAGAGGAGTTCTCCGCCTTCGTCAAGCTGAACATGACCACCGGCAACCCGCAATACTCCCGTACCCCGGACGGGTTCAACGAGCAGCAGGCGCCGCGCATCCCGGCGGAAGTGTACGGCCATGTGTTCACCGCGCAGGAGAGGGCAAACCTCCAGGACGGAAAGGCCATTCTCATTTCCGACCTAAAAAGCAACGGAAAACAGTTCAGCTCCTACCTGAAAGTCAACCCCGGTTCCGGGCAGTTGCAATATTTCCAGGACAATCCGGATATCCGGAGGGACACTTCCCGCCGGGCGACACAGGCAGACAATGCCCAACAACAGGAGCAGAAGAAAAGCGCGAAACAGGCCATGTAGGATGATACCGGAAATGACAGAGAAAATGACTTTACAAACAACCCCAAAATCAAGAAACGTATGAATACGAATCAGAAGACCCGCCTCAAGGCGGAAGATATGGAGTGGAACGTTCTGAAGACCCTCGGGCTCAGCAAGGAACAGCTGGAGGCGGACGGCAGTATGGAGCGGTTGCTGCAAGGCATGGAGACGGAAGCCATTCCGTTGAAGTTCCGTACCCCGGTCATCGACCTGAGCATGGACGCCACATTGAGACTGGTACCCGGACCCGGTGGAAAACCGGTCCTGGAAATCAAGGGAATCAGCCCGGAAAAGGAACCGGAAGCATAAGACGGAAGAAGTTGGACACGTACTCCGTGCCGGACGGTACGGAGTACATAAAAAGAAAAAAAGAATATGATTGCAATATTGACTGACAAGCCCAACGTGGGCAGAGAGATAGCAAGAGTGGTAGGTGCCCATAAGAAAGAGAACGGTTACATGACCGGAGGCGGCTACATGGTGACATGGACATTCGGCAACATGCTTTCCCTGGCGATGCCGAAGGATTCCGGAAAAGCGAGGGTGGAATGGGAGGATTTCCCGCTGGTCCCGCCTCCTTACCTGACGGTGAAGAACATGAAGACGGATACCGGATGGAATCCCGACATCAACGCGGTGCTCCAACTGAAAGTGATAGCCAAAGTGTTCGACGCATGCGACACGATCATTGCGGCCACCGATGCCTCCCGCGAGGGGGAAATGCTGTTCCGCCACCTTTACCGCTTCCTCGGATGCAAGCAGCCTTGTCTCCGCCTTTGGATCTCGTCACTGACGGATGAGGCCATTCTGGAGGGCATGGCGAACCTCCGCCCGTGCCATCAGTTCGACAACCTGTTCCTGGCGGCAGACAGCCGCAACAGGGCGGACTGGATGCTGGGAGTCAATTCAAGTTATGCCGTGTGCAAGGCGGTAGGCTTCGGAAACAACTCGCTGGGCAGGGTGCAGACACCTGTGCTGGCGGCCATAAGCGGACGTTATCGGGAAAGGGAGAACCACATAGGTGCCGACAGCTGGCCGGTATTCATCAGCATCTGCAAAGACAACCGGATAATCAAGATGCGGCGTACCGAAGATTTTGAGGAGCATCGGAATGCGACGGAGCTGTACGAGGACTGCAAGGCGGCACGGAAAGCCCGCATCACGGCGGTCAGCCGCAGGACGGAGGAGGTTCGGGCTCCGGCTCTGTATGACCTGACCGGACTTCAGACGGATGCGAACCTCTACCATGGCCTAACCGCCATACAGGTGCAGGAAATCACACAGAGCCTGTATGAGAAGAAACTGATTTCCTATCCGCGTACTGCCTGCCGATTTTTGCCGGAGGATGTGTATGCCACGCTTCCCGCCGTCATGGAAAAGATGCTGGCGCGCAAGGAGTTCCGGACGTATGCGGACCGGCTGGATATTGCCGGCGCAAAGGCCGTCATCAACCCGCTGAAGACGACGGAGCACCATGCCATCATCATCACCGGCATGTCACCCGGCGACCTGGCCAGAGAGGAGATGCAGGTCTATACGCTCATCGTAGGCAGGATGCTCGAAGCTTTCTCGCCATCCTGCAAGGTGGAATACACCACGGTCGATGCGGTATGCGCCGCACACAAATTCCGTACCCGGACATACCGCATACTGGAAAAAGGATGGACCGGCGTCTTGGGACGGGAACACCTCATCGCGGAAGAAGGCTTTTCCAGCCTCTCCCTTCCCGAGCTGTCCCGGGACGAACTGGTAGAGGTGGCCGGTTGCAGCATCATCCGCAAGAGAAACCTGCCGCCCTCCCCCTATACGGATGCGGAACTGGTCGGATTCATGGACAGGAACGGACTGGGAACGGTAGCCACACGAGCCAACATCATCCGCACCTTGCTCGAACGCAAATATATCCGTTATTCGGGGAAATACGTCATTCCGACTCCCAAGGGGCTCTTTTTCTACGAAACGGTACGGGGCATGAAAATAGCCGACGCCTCCCTCACCTCGGGCTGGGAAGCGGAACTGGCGCAGATAGAGCGGGGCGAACGGACACCGGAGGAATTTCTGGACGGTGTACTGGAACTGGTGAGGGGGATTACCGGTGAAATCCGCCGGATCCAACGCCCGGAGGAATGACCCGCGGAGGTTTACCGGCCATCCGGATTCCAGACAGACAAAAGAGGAAAGAGGTACAGGCGTCATCAGAGGCCCGTGCCTCTTTTCTTTTTTAGAGCCGGCCTGATTCCGGTCCGGACAAGACGGCAGGATAGTTTTTCCGCTTTTAAGCGGCAAAGGTCTTGGATTGCCTCATTATTTGCTGCAAGGCGGCCCCTTTCAGGGGCTTGGTTGGGAAAAGAAAATCATCCTCGCTCCGCTCCGGTATTTTCTTTCCCCAAGCCTTGCGCAAAAAGGCAATCCAAGGGACGGGAGCCTATAAAATCGGGAAAACATATCCCGATGGGATTATTCATACTTAAAATTATAAAGAACATGAAACTGCAACTCATCGAAAAAATCAGCAGACAAGCGGTAGCGCTGGTCCTGCTCGCAGGAATATGCCTGCTTTACAACAAGGGGATCGTCCCTGTGTACACCATCGTCCTGTTCCTCTTCTCGGGAACAATCATCGGATTCTTTTTCAGGACCCTTTCCTTTGTCATAAAAATAATTCTTGTCCTGCTTCTGGCAGGCATGTTCGTATAACCGTTAATCCTTCAAAGACATGAGAACAGCAGCATTTTCTTCCCCGGCTCCGGTCATGCCGGCCGCATGGCCCGCCACACACCGTATCAGACCGACTAAAAAACGTATCCCCGGCACGGTGGACGGACCGAAACATATCGGGTACTATCTGGAACCGTTGAGAGGCATCGCCTCAAAACCCGACAGGCGGCAAATCCTGAAGGATTTCTTTAACGAAACGAATGTATAACACTTTAATATTTTACCACTATGTTTTTTCAAGCTATCAACCGAATGATTACAGCCGGCACTGACCTGAGTTTCAGTATCCGGCAAGTCGACAACCGTCTGACCGTAGCTGTCATGCCCCGCCGCACCGGACTGAAAGGCGAAGCCGGGGGGCAAATCGTTCCCCTGGTATTGAATGGCACTCCGGAGGAACTGGACGCAGAGTTCCTTCAAGCCATCAGCACTCCCGTACAGAAAGCGCAGGGCATCCTCACCAACCTGGAGACATTCGAAAAACAGGCGGAACAGGCGGCGTCGCAGAACAAGGGCGCCAAATCCCCGCTGGAAAAGGAACCGAAGGAGGTCAGGGAAAAACGGGAGAAAATGGAAAAATTGCTGAAAAAGGCGGATGAGGCGATTGCCGGCAAACGCTATTCCGAGGCGCTGACGTGGCTCAGGCAGGCGAAGGTACTGGCCACACCTGACAGACAGAAGGACATTGACGCAAAAATGGCGGAAGTGCAGAAAAAAGCCTCCGAAGGAAGCCTTTTCGGAGAGGAACCGTTTATGCAGGCGTCACAACCGCAACAGGAAGCACAACCACTACGCCGGCAAGACGGACAGGCGCTGATTTTCGAGCCGGAACCGGCAGCTGCCATGCCCCAAAACGTACCGCAACAGCAGCCTCCGCAACCGGTACAATATACACAGCCTGCCCCTTCGGTCCAATATGGAGCGGACGGAAGACCGGCTTACTCTCATCCTTATGCGGAACAACGGGGTCAGATACCTCCCGGACAGCCCGTGCAGGCATCGCAGACCATGCCGCAGGCCATACAGTTCCATCAGCCCGTACACATGCCGCAGCAGCCCGTATACGGAGGACAATGGCCGCAACCGGTCCCGGCGCAACCGCAGAATGTCTCCGTACAGGCCGCACCGGGAAACAACGGGAACCGCGAGTACAGGTCGCAACCGCAGCCGGCGGAAATGTACAGCTTTGACAAGGATGACGAATGTGACAGGGAACTCCTCCGGGAGGACCCTTATGCCGAATACCTTGACTTTCCGGAAGAATACCGGATGAAAGATGAGGCGCAAATGGAAACGGTATGTTGTTAAACCTTATAAAAACAAAAAATTATGGCACTTGAAATCAAAGGATTGCAGAGAATATTCAAAATGAAGAAAAATTCTACAGAAATGGAACTGGCAGATCCGGACAGCAACATGTCCCCTTCCGAAGTGATGGACTTCTATTCCATGACCTATCCCGAACTGACCACGGCTACCGTGCACGGGCCGGAATGGGAGAATGACAGGACGGTTTACCGGTTCAAGACAACCATCGGGACAAAAGGATAGGGATATGGCGAAAATAAAGAGAAACAATCAAAAGAAGGAAACATGCAGATTATTACCGAAATCCCTGACGGCAAACCTGGCAGGCCTGATAATCAGAGAAGCCGGTTCCTCAAATGTCAGCCGGGGCGTGACCTCCCGAAAAAGACGGAGGTTGCCACCGGCAGAAAGCGTAATGCTTTTCTGACCGGGAAAGTTTCCCCCATTGCGACCGATTATTACATGGAAAACGAAACGGATGAAACCGAAACAAATCTCACGACATCCGAGAATTTTGACTTCCTCTACCGGTCGGCATTAAGATATGCCGGGCTGATGGGGATAAAGCTCCCTTTCCGTCCACGGAAAGGGGGCAGTCCCCGCATGAACATCGCCGGACTGTACCGGGCAATGGACGAGGCGCTGCCCGAACAGGTCAATCTGGAGGAAAAGGCGGGAAGGCTTTACTTCTGCCTGTACAGGTTCCATGAATGGCCGGATTACACCTTGTTCTGGATTCCCATTGATTTCATAGAGAAAATCTCCGTACCGGTACGGTGCATCGTCCGCGAATTCATCCGCCGGTTCATCCGGCACCACGGATTGAACATGGTCAAGGAAACATGGTATTACGAACTGGCACTGGAAGAACTGCGTGACTGGAAGAACCGTGACCCGGACTCCTCGCCGCAGGAGGTCAGGCGAAACAGCCTGCTGGCGGAATCCTATGATAACGGAAAAATCTCAAAAGCGCTCAAGCGGATGGAGGGAAAGCCGTTCTGTGTACGGCTGGAGGACAAAATACGGGAATGCCGGACAGAAGCGAAGAGGGAACGGGACCTCCTCGGACTGGTAAGCGAAGGGCTGGAACTGATAACACCGGACAGCCCGTGTCTCATACAGTACTATTACGACTGGGCGTATGAGAAAGAACCGGATTTTCCACCGATAGGACTTGACACCCAAATCATGCTGGCATACTCCAACAATGATATGCTGGCAGAAAACATGGAGTCTTATTTCAATTCGGACTGCCGTGAAACCTATACCATCACCCCGGTCACATACATGTACCTGACACCGGAAACGGACAGGCTGTTCCGCATGGACGATTACCCGGAAAGGCTCTCTAAGTGGATGCAGAGGTTCATGCAGCATATAGCCGGCTCCTTTTAATTCCCCCAATCAAAATTTCAAATCAAAAATCAGATAGAGATGAATGAACTGACCAAGAAGATGCAGGAGATAATGGTGCCCAAAGCGGCGCTCATTGCCTATGAATACAGGGAAAGCGCTTATGCAACCGGAAAGAATTACCTTGAGCTTCGTCCCATCAACAAGGCGGGCAGAATGGAAGCGGGCATTCCGGTCACGTACGAGTTCATGAACGCCCTGGTGGAATCCTATTCGGACGAAAGGCAGAATGTGCCCCACGGCAGGCTGCCTTCCAACATGTTATGGTGCGACACCCGGAAAGGGCATGAGAAATATATATGGTACAACCCGCCGGGAAAACGGCGGATGTTCTTCAAGGACAGCCTGAACATCAAGGATGGCGTATTCCATCTGCCGGGAGTTGTCTACATCATTGAAAACGAGAGAATGACCATATTCGCCTACAAGGGGCGGACACCGGAAGAGGACACGCCGCTTTATCTGGCGCCTTTCTTCAATGTGACGCGCGGAAGTGTGTGCCTGGGCAGCTCCACATTGGTAAAACCGGAAAATATGGACTTCCACGCGCTTCAGGAATATTGGGAGAAACGCTTCTGGCTCAGCGAATTCTCGCACCTGGGAGGAAGTGAAAATCCGACACGCGGCAATCTGGTCTCGGTAACGGAGCAGGCACGGGAGCGGCCGTTCAACAATGACGAGCTCAAACCGGCAAACAAACAGCTAAAAGATATACTGTCATGAGAAAAATACATTACACAGACCAATACCTCCTCAATCCCTATCATCCGGTAACCGTTTTCGTAATCGGGGCAGGAGGCACAGGCTCCCAGGTAGTCACCTGCCTGGCACGTATGAGCGTGGCATTGCAGGCGCTCGGCCATCCGGGACTGCATGTCACGGTCTTCGACCCCGATACCGTTACCGGAGCGAACATCGGACGACAGCTGTTTAGCGAGGCGGAAACCGGGCTGAACAAGGCTGTGGCGCTTGTCACCCGTATCAACCGGTTCTTCGGCTACACCTGGGAAGCGAAAGGAAAGAGTTTCCCGTCAAGGCGGAAACACGACGATGACAGTCCCGGACTGGCAAATATAATCATTACCTGCACGGACAACATCCGTTCCCGGCTTGACTTGTGGAGACTCCTGAAGCACCACAGGAAGAATACGCACAATGACGAAAAGACACCGATTTACTGGATGGATTTCGGCAACGCCCAGACAACCGGGCAGGTTCTGATAGGCAATATCCGGAACAAGATACATCAGCCC
This sequence comes from uncultured Bacteroides sp., assembly GCF_905207245.1. Classification (GTDB taxonomy): domain Bacteria; phylum Bacteroidota; class Bacteroidia; order Bacteroidales; family Bacteroidaceae; genus Bacteroides. The sequence goes on from NZ_CAJLKP010000048.1 coordinate 24,567, forward strand.
GCCTCCACCGAGTACCACACCATACCCAGAATGAATGTGATTACCGAGGAGACAAGTTATTCCACCATTGAGGAGAAGGATTCCGGACCGAGCTGTTCGCTGGCGGAAGCATTGCAGAAGCAGGACCTCTTCATCAACTCCATGCTGGCACAAACCGGCTGCGACATCCTCTGGCGCATGTTCAGGGAAGGAAGGACCTTTTATCGGGGAGCCTATCTCAACCTTGACACGCTACGGGTGAATCCCATCCCGGTATAAACGGAAAAGAGAGTGCCATAATGCCCGAATTGAAAAATCCGGAGGATGTTACCCCCCAATGACTCTCTGCAAAGCTACTGATTGTAACTGCAAGCCCTGAAAAGAGCCGTATCAAGCTCCGTTTTGAGCAATGATACGGCTCTTCTTTTTGCCTTTAGGGATGTTCAAGTTTCAAATCAAAAGCTCATCCGGGCTAAACCAGAGTTTCGGTCACCCTTTATAAAAAACGTTCAGCGTTTCAACCGTACGGCCCCCGCCACTCCTTTTTCCGTCCGGACCAGCTCATAACGGTCCAGTTTCTCATACAGTTTTCCCAAAGTCTTGCAACCGTATCTTTTTATCTTGAACTTGGGCATCATCCTCTTCAGGGCGGTTCCGATCAGTGAGAGAGGAACTTCCGTCTTACCGTCGGCGGCCTCCTCGAAAGCCCTGTCAAAATATTCCATATCCCGCCGGAGAAAGTATCCGGGCGTATTCTCCACCGGCTTCCCTTCCATGCGGTCCGCATACAGAAATTCAGTACAGGCGCGTACCAGCGGTGCCGGGGTCTTGCCTTCACCGTATCCCAATACCGGCAGGCCGGCTTCCCGTATCCGCTGGGCAAGCAGGGTATAATCACCGTCGCTGGCAACCAGACAGAAACAGTCGGCCAGTCCGTCACGCAGAATATCCATCGCGTCTATGACCAGGGCGATGTCCGTGGTGTTTTTCCCGGAGGCAAAGGAAGAGGCCTGTACCAGCCGGAAACCGTGTTCTCCGGCGGCATCCTTCCAACCGGAAAGCGGTTTCCGCGTCCAGTCACCGTATATCCGTCTGATAATGGCATTTCCGTGGCGGGAGACAAACCCCATCACATCCTCCAAATTCTCGAAGGATGCGTTGTCACCGTCCACCAGGACCGCCACCGCATATTTCATATCTGTCTTCATAACATGTATTTCAGGTGCAAAGTTAACATAACTTCCTCATTGTGAAATAAAACATTCTCTATTTCTTCTTCCCGCGCTGTTGCAGGAACTCCTGCACATCCGAACTGCGATAAAAGTTCTTCCCGTTCTCATCCGTCTGATAATACCGGATCAGCCCTTTCTCCCGGTAACGGGCCACTGTCCGCAACGACACCCCGAGCAGTCTGGCCAGGTCATAGTTGTCCAGCAGCTTGTCACCATCCATGCAGTCCTTCACACGCATCATACTGTCCAGTTTCTTTTCCATCCGGTCAAACCCTTCCACTATGGTCATAATCATTTTCTCAAGCACTTCATTGTCTATATACATCATGGCATGTCTCTCCTGTATTTTAAAGGTTATTACTGGAATACCCTTTCTTGTGCGCACTGATAAGAGTATATGCCATTCATAGTGAAAAAAACGTGCCGTCAGCCGGCACTTCACAAAAAGCATCAAACGAATATCCTGATTATAAAATAATTAGAAAAGAATACAAATTTTATTCCGCGTATTATTGTAAAAGACAAAGTGTAAAGTTGTAAAGGGGGTATTGTAAACTTTACAAATCGCGTACAGTCATGCCCGCCGTCTTACTTTCCTGTCAGCAACGCCGATAAATGATGTTTCCAGACAACCCGTCTGACTGTTGCCGGCGAGGGCATCCGGAACGTACGGGCCAGAAAGACAGCACCTGTCACTATGGCGCCGACCCTTTCCAGGTTATGGGCATACTCCAGCAGGCTGTCACCGCTGGTCAGCAGGTCATCCACAATTACGACCCGTTTTCCCCGCAGCCCCCTCGCCATCATATAATTGGCCGTATCCACTCCGGAACGCCTTTCGGAAGTGTGTTTGCTCTCCCTGTCTTCCGTGATACATATCAGATCCAGCCCTGACCGGGCATAGCCCCCGGACTCCAGAAAAGCGGCTATACCGGAAAAACGTCGATGGTAACGCCGGGAAGTGCTGCATGGCATAAACATGGCGGTCACATCTCCGGTAACGGAAAGAACCCGGAACGCCTGCGAGAAACAATTCCGGCATGGGTCTCTCCCCTCCTTGAAATCATACACCTTCTGGACAAATTCGGACTGGTCGTCACAAAGCCAGTTTTCATAACGTTGAGGGAAATAATATCTGGCAAACACACAGCGGATTCCCCTGAATTCAAACAAGCGTAACGGCCGGGCCTTGTCAAACCGTTCGGGATAAGTCAACGCATACAACAAGGGGGCATGACGGTTTCCCGCTATTATGGCATACCGCATCAGCTTTTCTCTTTCCTCTCTCCCGCAGCAGGCAGCCGCATATTGGCAGAACGCCTTCCCGCACATTCTTCTCCAATACCGGGCATACATCCAAAGCCCGATAAAAACCGATATCACCGACAAATTCACAATCAATTCCATAATATAAACGTTTCAAAGGTTAAAATCCTGATGGCGGATAAATATAGTTGTTTTTATCGGAAAAGACCTGCAAGTCATTCCCTTTTGAAGAAAATTTAAACAGGGACTAAAATCCTGTCCAATTCCTGCTTGCTACTTTCTCGGGGGTATTTAAATATTTCACATTTTCGCTCCCCTTGCCATCTGATGCCGTCTGATGACATTTACAGACACCTTTTTGGAGGAAAGGGATTCCATCCCTATTTTCGTACCGGACAAAAAAGAGAAACGTATGGAAATCGTAACCATTGAAGCGCAGACATTCTTGGAAATGAACAGGGCCTTGGAAGCCCTTGCAAAAAAAGTGCGGGAAATATGCGGGGAAAATTCCCGAAGTATGGATGACTGGATAGACAACCAGGAAGCATGTATGCTGATGGGAGCCTCCCCCGGAAAACTGTTACAGCTCCGAAGACGCAGGGCGCTCCCTTACAGCCATATAGACCGCAAAGTATATTACAGGCGTCAGGACATCATCCGCTTTATGGAAAATACGATTCGTCAGGTAATCCTTTAATTGGCAAGATACAATGGCACAATCACTATTGACCAAGGAAAGTCCAGAAATCAGGCAGTTTTTCCGGAACATTGACACATTGTCCCGCCTTCTGGACATACAGGCGGAAAAGTTCCGTCCGCTACTGAACGGCGACCGTTACATGACGGACAGCGAACTTGCCGGAAAACTGAAACTGACACGAAGGACACTGGCGGACTACCGCCTGAACGGAAAAATACCCTATTACAAAATAGGAGGCAAATTATTGTACAAGGAGAAAGATGTCCTGGCATTGCTGGAAAGTAACCGGATGGAAGCGTTCGACTGAATCCGGCACCACGTCTGTCTACCGGACGGTTTTTCTTTTCCATGGCAGACCGCACATGACACTTATGCCCGGACAGACTGTCGGATTTCCCTACCATGTCTGCCGTACAATGCGGCATGTACATGGATAGTCCACGAATGCCGTCGTACATCACTGCCGTACAATTTCTTACAAGACCATTCATATCGTATTTCAATTCTTACCTGCAAAGGTCGCCTTTTGCCTTCGATTGGGCAAGGCGGTCCTCCGGACTGGTTGGAAGGAAAAAATCATCCTCGCTTCGCTCCGGTATTTTTTCCTTCCAAGCCTTGCGCAATCACGGCAAAAAGCAAACCGGGGCATATAAGAAATGGAAATACCGGTTTGGCAAAAGCCGGTCATGTTTAATCAAAATAGAAAGATTATGGTTCAAACGAAAGAAATGAAAAACTACAAGGCAGAAGTGGCAGACAACAACCTGATTGAATATCTCCACTTTTTCGGAATAAAGTATCCGTTCATCGAAATTGACGGAATGAAAATTGCCTCTGACGAACTGGAGTATGCCATACGGAACCACCCGAACTCACCGGAAGGATTTGAACTGATGGAAGAAATAGACGGTTTCCTGCCCGAAAAGGAACTGCTTAGGCAGGATGAAAAAACGGTCCGGATGTATATGTCTACCTGAACAGGAGGATATGGAAACCACTGACGCCGTCATTGGAATCAGGAGGGAAATACAGATTGATATAGGAAAGGGGTACCCTTGATGGGATATCCCTTTCCTTATTTTATCTCATAAACAACACCAAAAAGTCAATGATATGTTATACTACAAGATTAAAAATTACGAGGATTTCAAGAACCGTTTCGGAACTGAAACGAGAGAGCCCGAAGTGTCTTCCAGAAAAAACAGGATATTGCTCGGGCATTTAAGGAATCCTCCGCTGCTCAGGTATTGCCTTAAACAGGGTGATTTCAGCCTGCTGCACATATCCGACATGGCAGAGTTGCAGAAAAAAGTGGCCGAAGCTGTCAGGGAATCCGGCAGGAACGATGAAACACTGAAAAACAAGGTGGAACTGATTGGCGAAACCTATCACTCCGCACAATACAAAACGGATAACGACAAAGGAATTTGCAAGAATATGGACAAATCCTCGGTCCGTTATATCAATGTCGCCCGCAACCAGGCATTCAAAATGAAATCCGGAAAATTCATGAGAGCCCTTATCCTTGAAACGGAGATTGGAAAACTGCTCTCTCCGGGAGTACTGAACTGGATTTCCGGAGATGTCTTCACACAACAATGGCATACATACATCTATGGACATACCCCCGATGGCCCGAAACTTCACGTGGATGACAAGTTTGAAAAAATATATGACAGTCATGAATGCAAGGGGGATTTCAACTCCTGTATGACCAACCGGAACAGGACGGTGTTTTATACGGATTCCGTGGATGCCAAAGCCGCTTATATCACCGACGGGCATGGCCTTGTCATAGCGAGAGCCGTCCTGTTCACCAACGTGACAGACCAGGACGGCAAGAAATGGAGATTGCTGGAAAGGCAATATTCCTCCGGAGGGAATGACACCCTGAAGCGGTTGCTTGTTGAAAAGTTGATTCAGGAAAACCATATAGACGGTTATAAGGCAATCGGTGCGTCATGCAATGAACCGGATGCTTTTGTAAGCCTTGACGGCAGTTCGCTTGCCGGTCGTAAATTTGAAATTGACTGCCGGCTGGACAAGGAAGACATACTCTCCTATCAGGATTCCTTCAAATGGTATGACTATGACAAGGAAAAGGCTTACAATTATAAACCGGCATCATACAGCCATTATCTTGACACCACAGAATACAATCTTGATGGGGATGAGGACGAATGGGATGATTATCACCAGTATTATTGTGAAGAAACCCAGCTATGCTACAGGAACGGTGCGCAAATCTATGTGGATATGGACAACCTGAACGATTTTGTATGGATAGAATCAATATACGAATACCACCATGATGATGACTGTACAACTTGTGATGAATGCCAGGAATGGATATTGCACAGGGATGCCCTGCAATCGCACCTGACCGGCGAGAAGTACTGTTGTGGCAAGTGCATGGAAAAAGCGGAGAAGGAATTCAAGCGGAAGAACTGGTATTATTCCGAATACGACGATGAGTGGTTTGAAAAGGAGGACGACATCACCCGGATTCAGGTATGGACGGATGCGGAAAACAAGTATAAGGATACAAGCATCACCGCCGGGACATTGGACAAATTGGTAAAGGACGGAAAGGCATGGATATTTGACAAAGAGGCGTTTGATACGCTCAATCCCGGCACCGGTCTTCCCTATGGTTACAAACTTAATGAAAAAGAACATGAATACACAATTGCTAAAGAAGCTGTATAGCATTCACAGCCCGAGCGGAAAGGAACAGAATATGATACGTTTCCTCCGTTCCTATATCGGAACACTTCCCGGTAACATATCCGTTTCACAGGACCGATACGGAAATCTTTATGTGATAAAAGGAACGGGGGAAAACTATCCCTGCCTGGTCAGCCATATCGACCAGGTGGCACACTGCCACCACTCCAAGGATTTCAAGGCGATAGAGACAAAGGACATCATTTTCGGCTATTCCCCGGGCAAAAGGCGGTTTGAGAATCCGGGGGCGGATGACAAGAACGGAATATTCATCTGTCTGGAATGCCTGAAAAAATACGATACCATTAAAATAGCTTTCTTCAGGGAGGAGGAAACCGGATGCGCGGGCAGTTCCAACGCAGACATGCCTTTTTTCAACGACGTACGGTTTGTCATCCAGCCTGACCGGAAAGGCAATTCCGACCTGATTACAAGCATCGGTTTCTCGGAACTTTGTTCGGATGAGTTCATAAAAGCGGTAAAACCGGAAGAATGGGGTTATAAGGAGAACAACGGATTGTTGACCGACGTAATGGTCCTGAAAGGAAACGGGATGGGCGTCAGCTGTGTCAATCTGAGTTGCGGTTATTACAACGCCCATTCAGACCACGAGATAACGGTCAAGAAAGACCTGATGAAAGGCCTGCTATTTGTAGAGCATATCATTGAGGATTGTACCGCTGTCTATCCGCATACGGGCATATTCAACGACCGTTATGAGTGCGAGGATGAAATCCATGACATCCTAAGACAAGATCCGGCACTGACGCCGGAAGACCTTCAATATATGTATGCCACCAATTTCCCGCACTTGAAGCCGGAAGATTACGAAAGGATTTGCCAAGACTACCGGACATTGTGGGCGGGAAACGAACAAGACAGGGAACATCCTTAACCCATATTTGCAGGACAATACAACCATTACGAACCGCAACCGGCTATAATCCAAGCCTATTGGAGCATCCGTTTTGGTTGTACTGTCAAAAAATATCAAAAGAGTAGCAGCAAGCGGCTTTTCACAAACCGACATCCCGCAACTGCAAGTAAAGATAACCAGAAAAGAAGAAATTATTTTTTGGACTCTTCCAAAGAGAGCTTGCGGAACTCCTTCATCAGTTTTTCCAATTCCAACGAAGCTTTGCGGGCACGAGTACCTGCGGCCTTGTTATTCTTTTCAATCTGAAGCGCAGCATCTATAGAAAATGCGGCATATACATCCTGTATTTGAGTCAACAATTCGTTCATATAAACCTTAATTTAATTAATAATCGGTACAAAAATAACGAAAATAATCAAGAATGAAAATGATTCTGTAGTTTTATCATTCAAAATGCCATTCAATACAACCCCTTCACATAATCCTTCCAACAATCATACGTTTCATCGCTTACGGCACAGATATTCATTCAAATCCTTATAACCGACATATTCCTGTGAAAGGTCATGTACGCGGCTGCCATATTTTTCTCTCATCGCCATCACCGTATTATTTCCGGCAGCATCATTATCCAAACAGCTGTAAATGTCATCATATCGTGAAAGAAAGGAAAAAGCCTTCGGCAAGTTGCTGACGGAGTTCAGCACCAGGCAATCCCCCTTCGTCCAAAGAGGAAAGGCCGGCTCAAAAGACAGAAAGTCCATAAATCCCTCGAACACATAACACCTGCCCGTTTCCTGTCCATTCGTGATACAAGTAATATCCTTGGGGGAGATACAAGCCTTAAAAAATCTGTTCCGTATCTCATACCCACCGGAAATATTGGGAAAGGCAATGGCAAAATAATTTTTTCCGTTCCGCTTGAAGGAAGCCTCCCTGCATATTTTCCCCGCTGTTTCCACATCAATGCACCGTTCTTTCAGATAAGCAAGCAATATACGGTTGGCAAGCGGCCTGATTTTCAACTCCTGAAAGGCGGGTGCCGCCTCTTCCACAGGGCAGGAGATTGTAACCGGTTTCAAAACCGCCCTTTTATCTTCAATACACCGCAGCACATGACTTATATCACCTGTCCGGTAAATCTCTTTAGCCAGGGTAATAATATCCCCGCCCTTCCCCAGACCGAAGTCATACCACAATTCTTTCCGGAGATCAATCTTGAAGGAAGCCTCCTTTTCCATCCGGAAAGGAGACTTGTACCACACACTGTTCCCGCGCTGTATGACCGGGTGATGCCCCAGTCCTCCTAAAAAATCAACAAGCCTGATTTTCTTTGCTTCCTGTATGTTCATAGCATGACATTTTTCATGAACCGACTCACTGTTACCACACAAGACAAAGAACATATTAATACCTGGAATGAGAAAAACAAAGTCGTCAGATGTCATCAAAAGTCGTCAAATAACATGTGGCAATAGAATTGTTGGACTTATTACACGATTTTACAATATTGCATACAATAGCCCCCCTTTGTTATTCATTCTTCTAAAACCAGTTTGCATCAACAAGCTTTCTATTGGCAACAAAATATTTGATAGTACCCTCAAAACAAGTATTGAAAGACAACGGCTCAAACTTGCAACCGAGCCTAATAACATTCTCCTTCCAGCAACCACAACACTCTAATTGGGAAAATTTGACTCTACTATAAGCAATCAACTATAAAAGTCACAGATACAACATTAATTTCTCACTTCATTTATGTATTTTTACTGCCGAATTAACAAGAATCGTTATTGTTAATTCTGAACACTAAAATTTTTGATTCATTGCTTTCAAAATTATAGTTAACTTTAACGCAATGAATTAAGAGTACTTAACCTACTTTTTATTTGACAAACTATTAAAACATCAATAAAATGGATGCGATAATTTTTTATAATGGAGAAGAAAAAGAATATATTATTGAAAAAAATAACTTAACATCTTCCATTTTTAAAGAACAATATGAGAGAGCATTGAGACTTATCCAGGACATTGTAAACAATCCCAATAATACAACACCAAGTATAGTATCTTTTTGTGGAGACAGGGGAGAAGGCAAAACATCTTGCATGCGCACCATAATGTATTTATTGGAAGACGCAAGTAATAAATCCATAAAAGAATTATATAAGAATTGGAATATCGTAGACAAAAAGTTCGAAGTATTGGAAGTGATAGATCCAATATTCTTTGATAAAGAGCACAATGTTATCCAGCTTTTACTTGGACAGTTATATGCTGATTACATAAAAAAACTAGATAAGGTCAAGAATAAATGTGAGGAAGCAGAAAAATTAAAGCCATTAGGAAAAGCTTTTCAACGTACAACTCGTTGTTTGGCTCAAATAAAACATCCTAGAGAGAAGTTTTATAATACAACAGAAGATTTGGAAGCATTGGCAGCAGCAAAAGAATTACAAAAAAGCATTGATAACTTAATCAAGGAATATCTATCTGTAGCTGAAAAAGACTTCTTGGTAATTTCTATCGATGATATAGATCTCAATATAAAAGGTGCCTATGAAATGGTGGAGCAAATACGCAAATATCTGCTAAGCAAACAATGCATATTATTCGTCTCACTCCATATCAACCAGCTCATTAACGTAGTGGCAACTTACTTGGATAAAGAGGATTCTCCTCACAATCGTTTGGAAACAGAAGACATGGCAACAAAATATGTTACGAAACTTATTCCGTTAGATAATCGTGTTATAATGCCAAAGACTTACGATTTTTGCGATAAACGATTGCAAATATATAAAACACATGAAGATTCAGATGCTTCTGCTACATACAATTCTGTAAAAGAAGCTGTTGTACAACTGATTTATAATAAAACCAGATACCTTTTTTACAACAGTAAAGGAGGCGTATCGCCTATCGTTCCTAATAACCTCCGCTCTTTACGTCATTTGATAGGCTTACTCTATAATATGGAGAATTTTGTGAACAATGCTACATCAGAAGCCAATAAACATGCTTTCAAAGCTTATTTCTTTCAGACGTGGATATATCAATTAGATAAAAAAGACCAAAAGTTTGCCAATCTCTTAGGTCAAAACAACGATACTTCACTGATAAACAAGCAAATCGTTTCCTATTTGGCAGAAAATAATCGAGAAAGAATATCAACAAATGAAAACAACTCATTGCTGACTAATATTATACAACCGGATAATTATAGTTACAACATCTCAGTAGGTGATGTGTTTTACTTAACAAACTTTTTAGAGAAAAGTAACGTAAAAGAAGAACTCCGCTTACTTTTGTTTTTTATAAAATCATATTATAGTATTCGTCTTTATGAATGCTATGACATAATAACAGAAAAGAGTGCGGAAATATTCCCAGAACCACAATTTGATGGTGAGATATTTAAAAGTGACGCCTTGTTTAACCGGGTTAATATACTTCAAAAATTACTTAATGGAGCTTATTTTACTTATAATCCAGGTAATTATTTGCCTATGTCAAACGCAGGAACTTTCCGTGATTTAAAAGTTATTAGCGCAAAAGTATTACGTGATAATTTATACACAGATTGGATTGACAATATGAAAAAATTTTCAGACGGAACACTTGGAAATAAAGAAATGGAAGTCTTTAAACAGAAATTTCGCATGATGGAATTTTTTGCCATTACATCCAAACGTTCTGTTCCTCAAAAACAGATTGGGAATTTTGAACGTATGAAAAGGAACAATCCTGAACCATATCATTTGTCTCCATTCAATATCAATACAGGATACATCGTATTTGACATCATGGCACCTTTTACTAATATCGTAAATCTAAAGTATGCATATGGCAGATATTCATATTTACATTACGATAATAATTGGGATTTTTATGAATTTGCTTATCAAAATAAATGGAGTTTATTGCGACGTATGATGGAATATGTTGATTTGAAAGAATATAATGAAGAACATCCAGAAGCCCCCAAAGACATTTCAACCAAAACACTCATAAACGATGAAGACCTGAAAGACAAATTCTTCCGTTTAATATCCAATGCAAGTATAAGAAACGCAGAAGTGTTATCTGCCATGACAGAAATGATAACAAGTAGACGTTTTGATTATCACGGTGTGAATGATAATGCCAGAATGATAGCAGATTTCTATAAAAGTATTATCAATTCAGAAATGCGTACTTATAAAAATAATGACAGCCAAAAGCCGTATGTTATTCGATTTGCATTTTTAGAAGCAATTATTGAGCTATTGAATACAAACGGAGATTTATTTAAGCGTATTTATGAAACAGATTCAAGTATATCATTAAGTGTAATACAACAGAAATTTTATCAATTTTACAACTTAAACTTCACTCGAAAAGCACGTAAGGGAATTGTGTCTGAATTAAGAAAAATTTATGGTACTGTAGTTGACACCATTCCTTAAGAAACATGGAATAATATCTTTCCGGATGAACAAAAACAACACCCAAAGAATGAGATTATGGAAATTTTCAGAAAGAATTATGACATGATACGTTCACTTGTACCAGAAGATGTTGTGAAATAAAATAAATAGATTCGTTTATCTTATGGATTTTCCTCGAAATATACTAAAAGCATTATTCTACGAAATAGAACTTGATCATGTAGCAAATGCCATTGTTCAAAAATATAAATCGGATGACTTTTTGTTTAAGAAGATAGTAGAGATTATGTCTGTACTTATGCCAGCTTTTACAAAAAGTGAATTGAAATTATTGGCTGATATGGAAAAGCAAAAGTGGAAAAAAGATTGTGATACTATTGGGAAATGCGTTTTAGAATCTTTAATGAATGCTATCAAAGAATTGTCTGTAAATAATACTTCAAGTTTACTAAAAGTTCAATTTAACAATCTACTTAGATGGAGAGAGACATCACTGTTTTTAGGTGAAGACCTGTTGATTTGTGCAATCTTATCAAAGAATTCACCTCAAATTAAAAATGACTTTTCATGGCAAGAAGTGCTAACACATGACAATCATGAACTAAACACTTTGTTACAAACCAATGATTTGTGTGATTTACACTTGCATTTTAGTTCTTCATATGCTGCGTTTGATTTACAATGGATACAATGGATGAATTGCAAATATTCAGGAAAAGAGGATGGGAACGAGAGCAAATGGATACAGATTGCAATGACTATTCGTTTCAAAATATTTAGTTATTTAGAATGTAAAAAGGCTGATTGGATCGGAATAGAAAATATTTTGTCATGGGAAGATAATATGATACATACGCAAACAACATCTCTTTACGATGATATTAACTTTGCTATATTATGTTCACAAAAGATAAATAATGATGGCGATTATTCATATTGGGACTACGCAATAAGGACTGATATTTCAACTCTTAATAATTCTCCATACACGCTATTGTGGGGCGAAAGAAAACTTCTTTATAGCTATTTATTTGAATTCAATAATGGAAAAGATCCAAACATAAAAAAATTGGCAACAGCATTTTATATGTATTGTATAATAAAAATCAATATTAGAAAGAACTATATTTTAACAAATAAATTTGTTGGTTTGGAAAATTTTCAAGACCATAACAATAAACATTGTGATGTAGGAGATAATATAAAAGACAAATATGTTATACAAAGTAGCTTAGAAGGAAATTCAAAAATAAAAATAGAACCAAGATTTTCGATAAGTTTTGAAAATGCAGAGAAAAAAATGGCGAGAAAATCCAATACCAATTTTTTTATGCCATTTTTCTCTGATAATCTTTTTGCAAATCAACAAACCGACAGAATAGCATTCACTATATCTATTCCCAAACCAAAAAACAAAAGTCGTGAAGGATGGAGTAAAAACAGAACTGAAACACAAAAAACTTTTGAAATATTTCTCCACAAATTCTATAAAAAAGCGGATGATAACCAAATACCAATAGTAGGTGTGGACTTTGCTGGCGCAGATTGGAAATCAAGACCTTATTTCTTTTCACCATTAGTTAGATATGGACGAGAAAATGGATTTGACAACTTTACTTATCACATTGGAGAAGATTTTTACGATTTAATAGATGGCTTAAGGGCTGTAGATGAAGTCTTGGTATTCTTGAACTGGAATGGACATAACAGACTAGCTCATCTCAATTCACTTTTTGTAGATGTAGAAAAGTACTATGAAACAAGGCATTGGAATATGATTATTCCACAACAAATTCTTTTAGATAATCTCATTTGGATACAAAAATGGACAGATAAATTGTGTGTCAAATTGGAAGACGATGTTGAGAAATTATTCATACAGAAAATAGAAGACTGTTTTAAGGATTTAAAGTGTGAAAAATATTTAAGCTTCGAATCTTACATGGAAAATTTTGAAATTCGAGGTTTCGAAGACACATATCTATTAGAAACTGTGGCCGAAAACTACAACAAGCTCACTCAAATAACTGCATGGCATATATTAAAAAGCCACAAGTTTTTATCTTTATTAGAAAAGATACAAACCTCCTTACTTCAAACAATAATCAACAAAAACATTCATATAGAAACCTGTCCATCATCCAATTTTCTTATTGGAAGATTTGATAAATATGACAGCGTTCCAACTGCTAATTTATATAAGTACATAGATAAAGCTTCTATCTCTATTAATACTGATATTAAGGGTACAGTAGCAACTTCTTTAGTAAATGAATACTCGTTAATGGCTTTAGCTTTAGAAAAAAAAGGGATTGAAAAAACAGAAATACATCAGTATTTAAAAAAAATAATGAATGCAAGTCATACTCGGAAGTTTACTTAACAAGCTACATCAGCTAAATATCAATAGCACTATTTCTACTAATTATTCCTACTATTATAAAAAAACAAATTGACTTTGAATGCGAATAAAACCTGATTTTTAATCAATTACAAAATCTCATTCTATTTAATCAGAAATTACATCAAGAAAAGAAGCGTGTATATTTGCAGAAATCGAACCTTTTACTTACCTTTGCATTGTCAAAGAGATAATGATTGTTGAATTGATAAAGAAAAGCAATGAATTTAGTGTAAGGCTAATTCAATGGTTTTTATAAAAGATAAAGCAAGAATGTGCAGTCATTCAAGGAATTAGAATAAACCGAAGCAAAAGGTTCGATTCCTGGTGGCACCACTTGAAAATCAGAGAGTTACTCAATAATGAGTAGCTCTTTGTTCGTTAATAGGGCTGTGGTTTACACGGATTCAGGCAAGTTGTGTAAACCAGCGTGTAAACCATGGCGACAACAGTAAACGTAGTATGCTACAAATCTAAAGTGCTCAAAAACAATGAATCACCTCTAATGATTAGAGTGTGTAAGGATAGGAAGCGAAAGTACATCAGCATTGGACTATCCATCAATCCTATCTATTGGGATTTCACTAAGAATGCTCCCAAACCACAGTGCCCAAACAAGGAAGCTCTAACTACCCTAATAACCCTGAAACTTCATGCCTATTCGGAGCAGATTATGGAGTTCAAGGCTATGGATAGGGATTATACGGCAAGTACTCTGGTGGAGAAAGTCAGTAAGCCCAGCAAACTAAAGACTGTAGGAGAAGTGTTTTTGGAACAGATGCAGGCTCTTAGGGATGCACAAAGGTTGAGCTACATGCTCACCATCCAGCAGACTTACAATTCCCTCATGGAGTTCAACAAGCATCTTAATATCTACTTCGTGGATATAGATGTCCCATGGTTGAAGAGATATGAAACTTGGCTACGCAAGCATGGCTTATCAGGAAACACAATCAAAGGCAGGTTCGTAGATATACGCACCATGTACAACATTGCCGTAGATGAGAATCTTGTTAAGGTGGAGCATTACCCGTTCAGGAAGTTTAAAATCTCTAAGCTACAACAGGAAACCGCCAAACGTGCCATCACTAAAGAAGATGTTACCAGAATCATGGAATATAAAACTAAGAATAAGCTGGTACAATTCGCCATAGACATCTTTACATTCTCTTACATCATGGGCGGAATCAACTTTGTAGACATAGCATCTCTTACTAAAGAGAACATCATGGATAATAGATTAGTCTATATCCGACAAAAGACTAAAAAGTTAATTCAGCTCCCGTTGCAGGATAAAGCCATTGAACTGATAGAGAAATACCATGATGATAATAACCCGCACTTGTTCCCTATCCTTCTGGCTTACCATAAGACAGAACAACAAAGGCTTAACAGGGTGCATAAGGTGATTGTCAACGTAAACAAAAGATTGAAGAAGATTGGCAAGGAATTGGAGCTACCTATTACCTTGACTACCTACGTAGCCCGTCACAGCCATGCTACAATTCTTAAAAAGGCAGGTGTGGCAACTTCCATTATCAGCGAATCTTTAGGGCATAGTTCAGAGAAGGTAACTCAAATCTATCTGGATAGCTTTGGCAATGAACAGATGGATGATGCTATGAAGAATTTGCTCTAAACTTTAAATAATCTCACTTACAGCAATGTAGGTGAGATTATTTTTTTAATTTTGCCAGAGATACAAATATTTATGCCATGCCTGAAGTTACATTTAACATACCAACCATTAAACAGCTATATCCGGAACTGAACAGATGCTTTGGGTTCACCTATGACGATATAAGCAATGAATTGACGCAAGTCTATACCAAGAAAGTTCTCAATTTAACGCCAGAAGAAAAGGAACTCACCAAGCAATGTAAATCAGAAAATGATTGGGGAGTAGATGTAGTAAAGTTTGCGCTGGCTACCAATGAGAATATAGCAGTGAAAGTTCCAGATAATTTTAGTCCTGAAACAATAATGGAGTCTTATGCCGCAGAACTTTACAATGAAGACTTTGCTTCATGTGCATTAATATTCATGGCTGCACTCCTATATAGAGATAGAGTTACAGAAGTCCCAACATCAGAAGGAGAATATGATGATATGCAATATCAGCAATATATCCATGAAGTCAGACCTGATATGCTAAAGCTATACATTGCTCTCAATCAGCCCAAACAGAAAAAAGGGAAAGACTTCATTACTGATATAAAGATAGCAGCAGGTGGTAATTCACCAATACTTATCAATAATAAAGATAATTGGTTGGAGAATCGACTGAATGAATATCTGCACCATTATTTAGGAATAAACAGTCTGGAGGAAGCCCAATTAGAATTAGACATAATATATGGAAATAAGAAGGTCGGCAATAAAATGATTGACCCTATTCAATCTCTCTATATATGGGGAACATATCAATTACTCCAAAACACACATTTAAAATCTACCAAAGAAAAAGTGCCAACAAGACCACAAGCCAATTTAATAGAATCTTATCTGAAAGCTATTGAATTGATAGATGCCGATGATGTTACGACAGATGCCAACAACATAAGAAGCAGGCTATATTCATTCCTAAAGAAATATAACACAGTAGAATCCCTACTTAACTATAAGACATTCAAACTATCACCTAATAATATAGTTGGAACAAAACTCTGGTAAATCATACTCTCCTTATATAGCAGGCAGCTCTTACAGTGGTAAAGAACTGCCTTTTTCTTTGTCCTATTCTGTACCAATCTACCCCATCACAAGGTTCTAACTTTGCGGCACTTTCAGAAAGTTGATAGGCTCGTTGCCACCAACTAACCACTGAATGTACAATAGAAAATGAAGAAGAAGAACTATCCTATGACAAAAGAACAAGTAGCTGAAATGAATTTTAAATCTCTTATAGAGATAAATTATTTAGTAGAAAGAGCGTTTGACGACCCAAAGGACCTTGAAGCTGTTGTAATGAAATTACAGAATTACTACGGAGGTTCACCTGAATCGGTTGTAGATGATTTAATGTCTGAAATAGAAGAGAATCTATCCTTTGTCAGAAGTGGATTGGAGGAAGCAGCATATAATATGCAGCAGAAGGCTAATGTCACAAAATAGGCAAACCCACAAAGGAATCTCCTGCAAATAGGGATTCCTTTGGTAAAGAACTCGCCGAAACAAGCTGTTATTCTTTACCAATTCAAACCAAAGCAGAGCAATACCTTTGCATCGTAATCAACAACGATAAGGCGCTAAAGTTGATGATTACATAGTAACTAACAAATTAAAAATAAAAAGCTATGAACATATTATTAGCAAATCAGAGTGAAGAAACGTCTGTAAGAACAGACAAGTCTATTGATTCTTTCTTTATAGACAGATTCCTCAAAGGCGTCCTAAGACTTCCTACCGAAATTCGTCTTCGTTTCAAGACAATTGATGGCAGACCAGCTATTAAAGTCTATCTGACTTATCAAAATCGAATCAAAGAGACTCTAACGACTATCGCCAACGAATCTCTAATCAATGCAGTAATCGCAGCAATGGGCAGTAACTTGAAACCAATTCAAGAGTTTGCCAGTAATGGTAACACGGCTATCGAAGAATCTTCCGAAAACTTTGAATTAGAAATGTTTCAGACTTTCATTCGGTCAAAGTACCGATTGACGATTGAGGAGGACTTCATATCTCCTTCCGGTGGTAGATTTCTCCATGCTGTTTTCTCAATCGGCTATCACAGTCAAATCCATTTCTATCTTAAACGGGATGAACACATCGAAGAATTACTAAATGAAGTTTTGACTTCAAAAGCAAACTAATGTCTTATCTGGAGGGAGGGTAAAACCTCTCTCCTTTACATTCTTAATAGTTCTATGAATATTATACTGCCCCCTGCATACGACAACGAATCAGCCCATCGGCAACTAAAGCAGTTGATGGAGCAGAAAAGAAATCTATCCATCAGGTTAGATAACGAACCCTGCGCATGGATAAGTACCCCGAACATAACAGGACTAAGATACCAACTCAATAAGGATTCCTGGAAGTGGATAATCAATTATCTGGAAACTGGAAGCCCCGATGATTTTAAAGTGTTCCCGTCCCATGAAGAGCCATTACCCGACTTTCAAACTACGGTACTTAAAACATTGGTCGATATGAAGCAAAGGATATATAGGATTCCATTTCTAAGAGAAACCCAGTCACATATAAACCTCGTTGCAGTATTTAAGTTAGGTAAAATATACTTCCGAATCAATAGGACAGCACCCATTGTAGAATATCTCAACACCCATAATATATGAATCACTATACCATCAGTAAAGGTCAGAAATTGGCTGATATAATGCCCGAAATAGCATCCAATATCAATCTGGCTAAGAAGTTTCCCGGTATCGGAGCGACCTACTTAGAAATCCATTCCCCCAGACCGTCCATATTGATAGAACCCAATGTTCCGGTCATTCAAGGGAAGTGTGCGAAATCTGATGAATATTTTAAATTGTTCGGAGTGTACGAGGGTGTTTCTGTAGATAAGATAACCCGTTACCTGCAAGAACCTCATACATACCATAAGTTGATGACTACCCCCGAAAGTTTTCAGAAGGTAAAGGAAGCGATTAATAATGTTGGCATAGACCTCCATTCCCACTTCTTCTGCTTGATGGACGAATCACACCTATTAGTAAAGGATGTGGATTACAGAGAAAATATAGTTCTGCCGATGAATGACTTCTTCCTTTTTAAACAGAAGGCTCTGGTTTCAGCTACCCCGATAGCACTATCAGACCCACGATTTAAAAAACAAGGTTTCCGAACCGTCACTGTAGATGCTGATTATGATTATAGGCAGGACATTACAATAATACAGACCAATAACTCCCTGCAAACCGCCCAAGAATATTTAAAGGAACATGACACGCCCGTCTGCTTCTTCATCAATCTGGTAGACTACAGCCATTCATTAATAAAGGAATTAAGAATCGAAAATGAATCATCCATATTCTGCGCTCCCAAGAGTGTTACAAAGCTAAGGAATGAGTTGAAATTCAGCAACGCTTATGACGAATGGAGAGCAGACAGGATGAGGAGATATAATTTCTTCACAAGCAGGTTTTATAACGCTTTCGATTTAGAGTTGGGCTATTCTCCCCACGTTGTAATGCTCACTGATATAAAGGCATCATCATACACTATGCTTGACATTCATACAGACAGTGTACAGATAGCAGGTCGTTTCCGAAACGGTCTTGAATCGCTCACCCACATCTATACAACAGACCATAACCTGCCTACTCCGAGCAGGGAAGAGATTTATATAAACCAAATCGCACACGAACACGCATACAATACCATCCGAACCTTATATAACAGTGCATCGACTGAAGCGGAACGGAATGCTTTCGGGGAAGCCATGCGTTCACTCCCTTTTAATAAGATGCTATACCCCAACGGAGAAAAGAATTACTTTGCCATTGATAACGATACCAACGACAAGTTGATGACTGGCAGCTACCATGACAGTAACCGGATAGAAGCTCTATACTACAGCTGCAATCTGTTCCGTCCATCCTGCATGGGATATAGTTATCCGTTCCAAGAATTTAAACATCTTCAACTTGAAGGCTCTAAAATGACCGTCCGAGAGAAACGTAAGAAGATGGTAGCAATGCTCTCCGAGTTAACAGAGCCATTGTCAGAGTACGATATGGACTTTATAAATGAATTAAGGAAAGTGGATTCATTACTGATTGAAGCATACGAATTGTTAGGCTTAGACACAATCAAAGGAATGGACTACTCCCAGAAGCGGATGAACGAAGAGGTCATTCTTAAACAAATGAAAGGTAACACGACTGTCAAATTGATAAAGAACAGCTTCAAGGTCGGCTACAAGTACAAATGCTCCGAGATAGTATCTGAACTGACCAGAATATTTGAGATACTGAATATCCATCCCCATAAGACCATTCGGGGAGAGACCATACAACATTACTTCGATGCCGACCCATGCAAGATTGGCAAAAAAAGGGAACGAGGCTATTATCTTAAAGCCGAACTGATTTAGTTGCAGGCAGGACAAAGTCAAGTAAAGGTTAGCTATCTTATACCCGAATCCAACTTTGTCCTGCCATCAATTCATAACAGGAAACCTCGATTTAGATGGTTCAATATAGGATTCCATAACTCCGAGCATTAAATTTTGAGTACAAGTAAGGTTCTATACTAATTTTAAAGAATGTCACACAAACATTATACCACCCCCTAAAATATCACTATCTTTGTAGTATCAAGATGAGGGAAAAGTAGGACATTCAAAGGTGTCCCATATTGTACATGAGAAACTTTTAAACTTAATCTATTATTATCAATCTACCACTACGAGTAACTTTTCCACTTCATATACAGATGAAACAACATATCTCTTTAGATTCCTTATTAACACAACCTTTATAATCCTAAAATGAATGATTATCAAGAACTAACTTATGAACAGGTTCGCGAGCGTGCTATGGCTCAATATGTAGATGATAACAAGATTAGCATTGGAGTGTGGGCTAAACAGAACGGCTACTTCAAGAAGAAGAGACAAAAAGACAACAGGGTTTACACCGCTTACATCAAGATGAATAATGATAATGCTAATAAGAATAAAAGCTATGACGAAATTAATGAAGAAATTTGATGTACAGAAGTACAATAAAGAGATAATAATGTTAGACCAACAATTAGATAGTCTAAATAACTCACTTAGATATTTAAAGGAATGGGGAAACTTTGAAATAACTGATGAGTTCCTTGAAGAGTTCTCACAGAAACCCGAAGTAATTTTAGATAGATACCTAAGCTACAAACATATTTCCAAAGAGATATTTAGCTCTCACAACATCAAATCTAATGATTACGACAATCCTTCTTATGAGGAATGTGAAGAAACAATCATAGAGCTTATGAGCATTGCCAGAACTACCAAAGCAAATCTTTATAAGCTGTTGGGGTTTATAAGCAGTGAATTAGGACATACATTTACTATGAAAAACGGTGTAGCAACCAAAACTGATACGGCCGAATATTACATAATGAGGAGATGTAGCACATTTACTAAGAATGAAAATGAAGACCACGTTCTGACCTGCTTACAAGGAATTTGTAACGAAATGGATAAGCTTAAAGATTATAACATTTCATCATTTTACTTACATAACTTAATTAACAAGGTAGATAATAGTCATATTATTAGTAACAAGGCATTTGACAACCTTGAATAAGAATTATCATAGGGAGGGTTACACAAACAGCCCTCCCTTTCATTTCTTATGGAACAAGTTAATCAACCTGTTGAAATTTGACCTAAGAAGTCAATATTGTACAAATTCAATTGATTTCAAATTGGTAGCTATATCTTATTACAGAACTTGGCTTACTAACAAGATAAAAACAGAAGTTCAGAGATTCATATTGTTAAATCTCCGGGGTGTGCTTATTCACTTTTTACTGTGTGTCTAAACACCCCCTCTCTACACTCCTACACTACAATCCATATAGACCCATGCAATGTCCTAACGGACACCGCGAAGGTGGACTGTAAACAAGGAGTGGCTAAAACTGATGATATGTGGCATTATAACAACCATTCATATGACAAATTGAGCGAACTTAGGAAAATCAACAGATTAAGTTCCTCTAAGATGAGATTCTTATTAAAGACCAACCAAATCATTTTAATTAAACATATTGAGCGATTGCCTTATGAGTTACGAGAAACTACCATTTAAGACCTATACAGTGATGAGCAATAATCTGATTCAGAAGTTGGGCTGTGCTGATGTGTACAGGACATACGTGTTACTTCTGACAGCAGACAAATCAACATTGACTACTGACACCACGATAGACCAGCTTGCATCATTCGTTGGTGAGAAGTCATCCAACTATAAAGGTGGTAAGAGTTCTAAATCTTTCAATGACAAATTAAGAACCACAGGAGAAGTTACCATACAGAATAAGAACAGTGACAGGAAAGATAGGACTTGGACTGATTATATATTCTGCCCCGTTGTCTTTGGGCATTACAGAAGAATTGACAGAGAGTTTTATGATTCATACAAGGAAGTAGATTTAAAGCTCAAAGGGTTTATCCTTAAACTGTTCAGTGCGGCAGAGCCACACAGCCATACTGTTACATTATCTGTAAGGAAACTAAAAGAATTAATCCACATGGGACATGGAACTATTTTCTCTTATATAGACCAATTAAAGGGACTGGACTTGTTGGATAAGATTGGGGATACTATCATATTAAAGGTAAAAGGTCTGATAATAGACCTACCCGAAGATAAATATGTAGAAGAAGCAAAAGCTACTTTTGAGCACACGATAGCTTTTAATGAGAGTAATGGAAACCCATTATCCAGAGAGTGCATCATCTATAAGAAGTACAAGGAGAATGACTTTAAAGGAGTTAAGAATATACACTCTTTTATGAAATCATTACAGAACGGCTTAATTGGAAGGAAGCAGGAAAAAAATGATATAGAATACCCAGAACTCATCTTATAAGCTTATCAAGATAGTCCTAAGCAACAAACAATGTTCCCTATCCCTGCCACAAATTGACTTTACAAACTCATAAAAGTAAAATACTTTAGGCAGAGAAAAGTTAGATTGTAAGCGAGATACCCCACCTACAATTTACTCCCCCTCATACCCTTAAAAGAAAAGTCTGAATTTAGAAGGACATGGGGGGGTACACCCCTAATCACTAATATAATTATACTCACCCACCAATATTATAAGCTCTCACTAAATGAATTTGTAAAGTGTAACACAAACTTAGCCCTATATGAAAAATATCCTAATGATATAACACTTATAGCTATTTAGCAAGTAGTATGAAGTCCCAAATTGTAACCGGAGCAATCCGTTTCATTTGGGACTTTAATTATATACCTGCATAATCAATCAATAATCATTTAATTCAATTATATTATGGAAATGGATTATAAGGTAGGAGAAGTTGAACTATCCTACAAATCTACAATCAAGCATTCAGAACGAATGAAAGTTACTTGCTCTAAGGATGCTTACAAAGTGTTAAGAACAACCTATCGTGAAGGAACAATAGAGCATAAGGAATACTTCAAAATCTTACTGCTTAATAGAGGCAGAGAAGTGTTAGGGTACACCCAGATTTCAGAGGGAGGAATTAGTAGTACTATTGTAGATGTGAGAGTTATCTTACAAATAGCTATCCTTTGTAACGCATCCTCCATCATTTTGGCACATAACCATCCAAGTGGTAACCTTAAACCCAGCAGAGAGGATAAGGAATTAACCACCCAAACTGTACAAGCTGCCAAGTTGATGAGCATACAGGTCGCTGACCACATCATTCTATCAGATGAGGAATATTACAGCTTCTCTGACGAAGGACTATTGTAGGATATTCCTATATATAATAAGGTGAAGGGCATTCAATTTTTAAGTTGGGTGTCCTTACTTACATAAGCTGAATGTTCGTTCAG
>NZ_CAJLKP010000049.1 GCF_905207245.1 uncultured Bacteroides sp.
CCCTTACGGTCGCCTCTGTTGTTTCTGAGCCTGCTTCTACACCCTTTGTTACAGCGTGCGCGGCACTCGCAGCGGTCAGTAGATTTATAATGCTGATAACAGTTTGTATTCCCTCGTACAGTCCTATAAATCCGTCAACAATACCACACACTATCTGCCATGCACTGCCGTTCCCTTTCAGACTTTCGGTTATACCCTCTATGCTGCTGCCGATACTCTTAATACCTCCCCAGCCGTCTTTTAGGGCTTTACCCGTACTTGCCGCTGTTTTCTCCGCTTCTTTACCAGCGTTCCTAATAGCGTCTGCCTTATCGTCCCATGCCTTAATCTGCTGGTTAATTAGTGCGGCTTCATCTACGGTAGCGGTCTGTAACTTATCAGTAAGGATTTGGATATTATCGCCTATATCCTTTAGCGTGGCTGCGTCCTCTTTCCATAGTACAGTATTTCCGGTTGTTTTACCTGCGTTCTTAATTGCGTCTGCCTTTTCTTCCCATTTCGCTATTTGCTGATTTATTAATACCGCTTCCTCGGCTGTCGCGTTCTGTAGCTTATCAGTAAGGATTTGGATATTATCGGTAATCCCTTTTAGCGTAGTTGCGTCCTCTTTCCAAAGCGGCGTATTATCTTCTGCGGCTTTACCTGCATTTTCTATCGCATCGGCTTTTTCTTTCCAATCTGCGATTTGCTGATTAATCAGCGCGGCTTCCGTTTTGCTTGCTGTCTGTAACTTGCTGGTAAGTATTTGGATATTATCGGTAATCTCTTTTAGCGTGGCCGCATCCTCTTTCCATGCAGGGGCGTTGCTTGTAGCCTTTGGCGTTCCGGTTCCGGTAGTCGTTGGCTTGTAATCCTTATACTTATTTTTTACTCCTCCCAAATCAATGGTAGGGGCTGCTTTCGGCTTTGATACTTCTACGGCTACCTCTACTTTCTTGCCTCCCAGCCCTAAAATGTTTTTTAGCCATTCCCACGCTTCCTTACATTTTTCTACCAACCACTCAAAGGCTTTGGCTAATCCGTTCATTATGGCATTAGCCAACGGCTTTATAGCCTCCCAAACCTTATCTACTATCTTACGGAATCCCTCGCAGTTGTTATACGCATATATAATAGCGGCTACCAGTGCGCCGATAGCGGTAATGATTATGCCTATCGGGTTCATGGTAAGCACTAAATTAAGTACCTTTTGTACAGCCGTCCACGCCACAGTAGCGGCAGATACAATCTTTTGAGCCGCAGCCGTTGCCAGTACTACGCCCTTATTCTTAACCATTGCTACCGTTGAGGCTGCAAATGCTTTAACGCTCGTGTACAGTGTTGTCGATAATGTCTTTATACCTGCTACCAGTGTGGTAATGCTGGTTAGAGCTGTAGCAGATTGGGCCGTAATGGTTACAAAAGGTAGTGCTCCGTTTACCATTGCGCCTAATTCTTCTTTCATATCGCCCAACGTATTAACTAACTGTTGCTGCTTCCCGCTTTCGGTCTGTGCTAATTGGGCGTTCATGTTTCCGACATTGTTAGTAATCACCTGTGCCAACATCGCCGCGCGTTCCTGCTCTGTACCGTACTTTAACACTTTTTCCTCGGCTTCGTCAAAGGTGATACCTACACGGGTTAAAGCGGACGTTTGCCCCTGCATTACTTTACCCATTAAGTTACCCACCGTTACCGCGTCCTGCGTTGTAGCGTTAAGCCCCTTTTGCTGTGCTAACAAATTATTCATAGCCGGTAGCAGGGTTTCCAAACTTGCTTTTTCATTCAAGAAAGTAGCCACCTGCTGCGCTCCCGATAATTGTACCTCATCACCGATAACGCCTAATTCCTGCTGTGCGCTTGCCAGCTCCTTAATACTCTGTATCTCCGCATCAGTTGCCCCCATGCGCTGCCCCATAACGGTAGCCAATTGTGTTTCTGCTACCTCTTGTACGGCGTATGCGTCCGCTAAATTCTTCATTCCTGCCTGCAACTGGTTAAAGCTACGCTGCGCTGCGTCCAATCCGGTAGCCAGTGCAGCAAAATTTATGGCACTGCCTTTCAGTTGCTGCGCTTCCGACACAGTGGACGTTATAACTTTTTTTAGCCCCTCTGCGTCTTTTGCTAAATCTTTAAAACTCTTAGCGTCGCCGTCTAACTTAAAAGTTATGCTTATTGTACTTTTACCTGCCATAGTTTCTATATTGTTGTATCACCTAATTTCTTAACTAATTCTGCCATTCGCTCGCGCTGTTGTTCCGGCGTTAACTCCGTCTTTTTATCGCTGTGCTTCGGATTCTTTTTCTTATCCCACGGAAACGGCAGTAACTTTTCCGGTGTTATCTTTTTGTTTTTGGCTAAATGCGGCTGGATAACGATAGTAGCCAGTAATCGCATACGCTGCCATTTGTCCTTAAAATCAGTATCGCGCTGTTCTACATACGCTTTATAGACGGCTGCAAATTCTTCAAAATCCATTTTGCAAAAGTCGTCGTAACTCAGTCGTATGCAGCCCAGCGCGATACCCAATAAATCGTAAATGCCCTTAGGTTCTAACTTTTTTTTTCTACCTCATCGGCATTATCCACATTAGCGGTATTGTTTTGCTGCATCTGTTCAGCCCACGCGGTCATATCGTCCGGATTAAGCGCATCGGCAAACTCCATTAACGACATACTGAAATCTACTTTGTCGGCAGCTGAGGCAGACGCGACACAGCAATACAGATACGTACACAAATCGGTAAAGTTCTTATCGGTAATCTCCGTAATTTCTTTCCCGGTTTCTTTCTTGAAACGTAGCATAGCCCCCATAGTAGGGCGGCATGGGTACGTTACGCCATTTATATTTACTTCAATCCTTGCCATGCTATTACCCTGCTACTTCAACATTTTCAGTAATCGCGCTTTCGTCCAACGTTGTAGGCTCTCCGTCATTCTCTAACGAAATACTATACGTACTATCGTCCTGTGCCGGGTCTGTGCGCTCCAGCGACGCGATAACGCATTTGCCAACCAAATACGGCTTTTCGCTATTTTCACGCTCCATGCACTTAATTTCAATACTTTTACCAGCTTTCCAAAGTTTGAAAAGGTCCTTAAATCCGCACTCGGTTTCATCGTAGAATACCAACCCCTCAGAGCTGATAGAATAGGATAGGCCGATAACTCCTTTTTTCTTCCATAGTCCGCTACTAATACCCGCACTTGCTACCGGTTTTACCGCACGCTCTTTCGTTTCACTGTTAAACGTAGTAGTGTGGCTGGTGCAGCTTCCTGCTGCCTTTCCGTCCACATATAGTAACATATCGCTACCGTTACAATAACCTGTTTTTTTTGTCATATCTTTAAATCTTAACGTTAAATACTAACTGCTGCACATACGCATCGTCCTGCCATGCTTCCTCGCTGTCTGCCAAATAGCAACTGCGCATAACTAAACCGTCACTTTCGCCCTGCGCGCCGTCAAGCGCGCCGCGTACTGCTTCAGCCAATTCTACGCCCTCGGTGTAATGTTCCGTATAGCAGAGCACTTCGATACCCACCGTATCAGCACCTCGCCCGGCTTTTGTCGGCACTTGCTCCAACTGAGTACGGCGATACACTATGTACGGCAGTTCTGCGCTATCCTCAACTACCGGGAAAACCTTTTTAGACCTTGCGACTACCTCACTATCTGCCATAAGGATAGCACGGATAATTTCGCCTGCGCTTAAACTCGATTTACTTACAGCCATATTTTTTTGCTATTTGTTCTACATTCTCCATTACCATATTACGGATATTGGCGGTAACAGTATCACGCACGCCGTTTAGGGTTTGTTCCATAAAGCCGTAACGCTTCATTCGTCCGGTACGGTGTGAAGACCTCAGACGTGCCGCGCGTTTGCCGCCGCTGCTTTTGGTCTTGCGTTCCTCCGTTCCTGCCTCAGCCCATATTAGTACGGGCTTTTTTAGCCCCTTCCGGTTAGTGTGAAATCCTGCTTCGCCCTTTCCGCTCTTTCCTGCCTGTTTCGTTCCTACTGTAACCCGGAATCCGGCTTTGCGCTTAAACACGATAGCACGCACGCCTTTTTCTAAGTCATTATTCGATTGAATACTACTGCGCAGATTATTTATAACTGTTTTGCGTACTTGGTTAGCCTCCTTACGAAAACCTCCCTTAACCGCTTGCAGTCTGCGTTTAGGTTCAAGTTCAGCAAATAACTGCTGCAAATTTTTATCGTCGTAGTCAATACTCCGGGCCATACTGGTAACTTTATTCATTAACTCGGTCGCATAGTAGGGTTTTATAACCTCTATCCAAATTAGGGATAATGGCTACTACCGTATAAAGATAGCCGCCTAACTGTCGTACCCTCCAGTTCTCTACTACCGGGTGTGCATCGCGTATATTAAACTCGGCTGCGTAGTTCGGGAAATGTTCGCCTACTTCCTCGCTACGGTTTCCCATAGCCCGGACACGTTCGGCGCGTACCGTCCGCGTTTCGACGTAGGCCACAGCCTCCGCGCCCATTCGGTCAGTAGTCCGCTTAGGCTCCAGCAATGTGAGTTTATATTTTAATGCCCCTGCTCTCATTCGGTAGTATCATCTACTAATTTTCGATATGGTTTAATTAGGGCTTGCAGTGTGTACGGCACTTCTGACATTTGCACGCCGCTAACGGCTTCGCGCTGGTTGTACCAGTGTCCGGCAATCATTAAAACCGCTTGCTGTAGCGTTGCCGGTAGTTTACCGCCGCCAATCTCAGCCAGTTCGTCACTGGTTCGGTTGGTAGCATTGCTTACATACTGCTGTGCCGCTTCTAACAAATGCTGCAAATACTGGTCGTCATCGCTAAAGTCGTCCGCACGGACGTGCTGTTTTAGTAGTGCTATATCCACTGTAGCCATAATTAAACTGCATCATAAAGGTTATAAATACTTATTACGCGCTCGCTACCTTTGCAAGTGCAAAGGCTTCTTTTCGTAAAGTGGTAGTACCATAGTTCACGTTAAGGACGAAATCTACAGCGTCTTTACGCGCTTGGCTATACGGGTCTATGATAAACGAAATATCGCCAAACAGTCCCATAGGCTGGTATCTCCAATCACCCAAACCTATATTACCCTCACCGATATAGTGGGTAGTAAATACGGGAAGTCCGGCGATATGGTCGTTTTCGCAAACCATGATACCGCTACCTTTGTCCTTTGGTGTAGCCTCTGCGATAGCTTTCTGAGCCTTAGTCATTACCCAGCAAAGATTGTCACCGTCAATGCCTGAGGCCAAAACCTTTGCTTTAAGTGTGTTAAACTCCTTAAAGGTAGGTTCTGCGCTAAATGCGGTTTCGCTTCCTACGCACGAAACAAAAGGGCCTACTAAAGTAGTAGCGTTAGTGACTTTAGCCGTGCTGAATACGATTTTGTTAAGCAGCTTTGCTACAGCCAGCGGCATAAGTTTCTTAACAATCATTTCCAAAACACCCTCTGTTTGGTTCATCGACTGGCGCGTTACCGGAATGGCAATGCCGACACGTTGAGGCGAAGCGGTAAGTTTTGACATCGTAATCTCTGTATCAGAAAGTGCCACGCCCTCACCTGCTATAGTGGCCTCTACTGTTTCGTAGGTAGGCCAAATGTAATCACCGGCCAAACCGGTAGGCATAGGCAAACCGACTTTATCCAAAATCAAACCCTCTACAAGCGGGTCTAAAATATCTTGGATTTTAACCGGAATAATTCCGCCTGCTGTTACGTCAGACACCATAACCAAATCACGCATAAGCATAATTTGCGTTTGTCTGCCGTTGTTCATGTTTTCGCGGATAATCCGGTTTACGTCCTCTAACGTGTTCGGGTTCTCACGCAGTTGCTCTACGGCTGCTGCCTGCATTTTCATTTGCAGCAGCTGATTTTCACGCACTAAAGCGTTATACTCGGCGGTTTCCGCTTCGTTACGCTCGCGCTGCTCTTTCTCACACGCATTAGCAATTTCGCTAATACGCTCGCAGTTGGTCTGATATTTATTTACCAACTCGCGTACGTTTACTGTGTTCTTGTGCATAACTCAAAAACTTTTTAATGGTTAAACAATTTATATTAACTGCGAAGCAGCGCGGCGCATTTCACGCACTTGCTCACGCATTTTATTTTCATCTTTTATTTTATCCCGCTCCGTCATTCGCAATTCCTCAACCAATTCGCGCGCCTCAGCCTCGCAGGTGGTATCTGGATATGCCGGGTCAGCAGCCAGCGTAAAATCGTAAATGCCTGTAATCACATTAACGGTGTAGGTAATAATCGTTTTACCGTCCACTCTCTGCACATCGCGCGATACATACGCACTATCGTAGTAGTGAGTGCTAAACATAAAACTACAGCCGGTAATATCCCCTCGGCGTACCAATTCTAACGCCTTGTCCCCGTCCACTGTATTAGGCGCGTCAAACTCAAAATAAACGCCCTTGTCGTCCACTCCGTAAGAAAGCGTACCGGCACCGTTTTTGCTCCTCGCTAATATCAGCTGCCTGTCGTGAAACATCGTAAATTTAATATCGCAGCCGTCCAGCAGTTCCTTAGTAACTGCTCCCGGTGCTATCACTTCGCGCGCTTCCTCATCGTCATAGTCATATAACGGGGCAGACGGCGCATTAAACAGAATAGCATAGCCGGTAATGGTTCTGCTTTCTGCTTCGCCCTCGTTAGCTTCTCGCACTCGTAAATCTGTTACGGTGTGTAGCAGCCGGGTAATAATCGCATCTTTATTCTTCGCCATTTTCGTTAGGTTCTTTAACCGGTTCTTCCGGTTTGGTTTCTACTGGTTCGGTTGGTTTCCCAGCCTCTTTAATTCCTTTGAGGTTTGCAGACACCAATACGTTATCGCCCCCCTCTACAGCCGGTTTGTTTTCCTCTCTGCGCCATTCGTTCACGGTGTAGATACCGGCGGCTATCGTTTGCGATTGGTACTTAATACGACTATCCAAATCGCAGGCATAAAGTTCTCGTCGGTCGAACTTAAATTTGCGTTTACAGCACAGTGTCGGGGCTACTAATTTTCGGTGCAACTCCGTTTCAATCTTCCGCAAAATAGGATTAAGCGTATTACTCAAAAAAGCTACGTTAGCCATTTCTGCGGACTTGTAATTATTACTGGTATCATCAAATACAAAAGATGGGTGTACACCGAAAAATCGGCAAATTTCACGTACCGAAAATTTCCGGGTTTCCAAAAATTGCATATCGGTGCTGCTTAACGAAATCGGACTAAATTGTACTTGCCCCGGCAGCGAAACAATGCGTTCACCACTCCTAAATCTTTCGTCCAAATTGTTAGCTGCTTCCTCCAGTTGTTTATCTTGATACTCGCCAAATCCTCGCACGCTGGTATCATTGCTAACCAAACCGCGCACATTTCCGCCGTTCGCAAATCGGTTAAGCGTTTCCGCATCACCTGTGCCTGTAATATCCAACGTAGTACGCGCAAATCCGATAGTTGATAAACCGGTTTTACCGTCACGGGTGTAATTCTTGATATGTATTATATCAGCCTCTCTATACACACCGCTAACACCGGCGTACACGTCGTTAATCGTGTAGGTGTCGTTTACTACGTCGTGCATTACAGTTGTAGGGTCTATCAATGCCAAACGCTCTACATCCATAATATTAAAATCATATACTGGAACGATATAGGCATTTCCATTAAATAACAGATACTGTACAACCTGCCTCCAAAAATCCACAGCCGACATATAGCTGCACGGCTGCACATTCAAAAGATAATGCAGGCGGCTACTTTTGTCCTCTACAAAAATATCGCCTTTCATTCGCATATACTGTATAGGTAAATTAGCCACGCTGTCAGCTAACAAATTAACGCATCTGTACACGGTAGCAACATTCAACGCCCTAACGTTAGGCAGCAACGGCACGCCACCAGTGCGCGGCGTTGTCGCAGTGGTATTAGCCACATCGCCCCCGGCTGTTGTACTGCGTCTAAGTAAATTTCGTATGCTATCTATAAATTTCATTCGCAAAAAAAAATATGTTGCTTCTACTATTACCTGCAAAATCGCGCAACTGGTACCAGATTTTATCCAAATTCAATAAATATATTATCTTTCGTAGTCGATAAACAGACGCAGGCACATAAGTTTAGTTATAACACCGTCTATTTTCTGCGTCTGTTTTCGCTTAATCGGCTTGCAATTCTCCAGCCTGTCACTATCCAACACGGCATTACCAAAGCAGTAAGCGTTAATCGGGTTATCATTGATGTAGATATGCCCTGTTTTCGCTCCATGCTCAAAACTTTCTACCGGCGCAGTAAATGTTCCGTATGTCTGTCGTATTCCCTTAATCACATTTCCGGCACCGGACGCAGCCAGCATATTTATAACCTCTTGACTTTTCCACGGGTCATAACCTATTCCCAAAATACGGACGTGCTGATTTAGATACATCACGTAATCCACAATGCAGCGGTAATCTATAACATCGCCGTCGATAAGCATTAAAAATCCCTTTTCTGCCCACGTCCTATACAGTTTCTCGTTCGGGTGTCCCGGAAGTGCGCCCTCCGGGAAAAAGTAGGCGGTATGAAAATAGAAACTTTTTTGCTCCTTGTCATAGATACCCATAGTAACCGCACTAAAATCGTCGCTTTCGCTTAGGTCTATCGCTACCATTGCGTCCGGTCTGCCTTTTATACCGTCTATGCTTATAGGACGGCTTATATGCCGGGCCAGTGTACTACTAATCCAGCTGCGCTGCTCATTCTCGGCATACATATTAAGCAGCTTTGTGCGAAATGCTAACATAGCCTCGCTGCCATTGCGGACGGCATTTTTGTATTCCTGCCTGTAAAAATCCATACTAACCGTTACGCCTAAATGTGGGTGTACTTTAGCCCATGTACTTTCGTCGTCCTCCGCATCGTCTAAATCCGGCTCGAAAATGTGTACAAATACGCTGTCGTCCTCGTATTCCTCCAGCAACACGGATTTATAGCCCTGCAACATTTCATAAAATGGGCCGTCGAATACATCGGACGCGGTTGTAATAATCACTGTTAGCGGATTCTCCCTAACACCCATAGACGTAGTTAATACCGTCAGCAGTTCGCTGCTACGAGCTTGGCTAAATTCGTCCATAATCACCGTACTGGCGTTCAGACCGTCTTTTGTCCGGGCGTTGGCGGTAAGGCATTGCGCAAAGGCGGTACGGTCTTTGCGTCGGCTCTTTATAGTCTGCTCATTCACCAAATAGCGGCGTTCTTTTGGGTCTAATTTCCGCATACAGTTACGGATAACGTCAAAGCATTTTTTAGCTTGGTCGCTACTGTTGGCTCCGGTATAGCTTTCTGCGTTCGCGTCGCCGTACAGCAAATCATAGATAGCCAGCGAAGCGGTGCCGGTAGTCTTGCTGAATTTACGCGGAACATACAGCACCACTTCACGCACAACCCGTTTGCTACCACACCAAAAAGCGAATATACTGGCGAACTGGAAATACTGCACCGGCGTTAACTTGTACTGCTGCTGCCCAGTCTTTCCCGGAAAATAAAGACTTTCGTAAAAATCGCAAAACTGCCATACTTCCGTTACATTGATACCGTAACGGTCAACCAGCCGGAAAAAGCGTGCTACCGCCAACTGCTCATAAAGGTTATGCGCATCGGGATTATCCGCAACCTCTCGCACATAACCGTATAACCGGCTATCCACTTCGTCTAACCGATAATGGCTTATCGGCATACTTGCCAGCAGGTCGGTAACGTCAGTTTTCGCCTGCCTCAGCTTGTCTTTTTCTTCCTCTGTCATTCTTCGCTATCTGCTTTAGGTCTGATAATCGTAGGCTGCTTACGTTTCTTGGTAAGTTTCTTAGTAAGGTCTGCCAGCGGGTCGTCGTCTGTATCTCCTGCCAAATCTTCTACTGTAAGCCCTAACGCTTTCATTTGCCGCGTTACCAATTCCTGAGCTTCTTTTGCGATTTTGAAAACGGGGTGCGGTGCCAGCTTTTCGCCGTACCGGGTTGTTTCATATACGGTCGTTTCCGTCAGTCCGTCTATTTGGTCATTTGCCATTTCCAAATTACGCATAGCTGAGGCCAAAGACAAAATTTGCATATCCAGCCCCCGGCTATAAACTTTGTTTGCCTTTAGCGTCTTGGTAATTTCCTTAACGTAGTCCTTTACTGTTTTAACCATATTTTGCTATTTTTCGTTATGTTTCGTTATAAAAAATCCTAAAAGCGTTCTAAAATCGGGATTTTTCGATTTTTCCGGGTCAACTGCCCAAAGTTCCGCAAA
The DNA here is from genome assembly GCF_905207245.1 of uncultured Bacteroides sp. GTDB lineage: Bacteria > Bacteroidota > Bacteroidia > Bacteroidales > Bacteroidaceae > Bacteroides. Next base: position 10,270 of record NZ_CAJLKP010000049.1, read on the forward strand.
TCCAAAATTTTACTCACGCACTTAAAAGAGTGGGGGTGAGGTTTAACGGGGTGTGCCCCCTTTTAAAAAAACGCCCCCGGTCTGTGCCTTAGTCCCCTCCAAAAAAATTATTTACTACCTGCTGTATGTGTTCGGCATTGCGTTTCTTAGTAGCTTCCTTTCCGCTTCTCCCTGCCTCCGTGTGCGTCCTCACATGGCAGTCGTGGCATAGGGCCCGGACATTGTGTATATCATACATACGCTGCGCTCTCTCTGCTTTTGTAAATGCCTCTTCAACCGGTCTAACGTGGTGTACCTCGGTAGCCGGTGTTAATCTTCCCTCAGCCTCACACCTCTGACAAATCGGGTGTGCTGTCAATACATCACGGCGAAGCCTTAGCCACTTTGTTGTATGTATCAGCTGCTGATACTCTTTATCCTTTGCCATATCATTTTATGCGTTTAGTGTGGTGGCGCACTGGTGCGTTACCGTCGGGTGTAGGCTGTATATGCCCCAAATCGTCAAACATTCTATCTATATACCGCCCGTCGTCATTAGGCAAATCGTACTTTCTTTTGCCTGCCTCTTCCACACGGTCTAACAGTATATGCACAAATGCTACTACCAACTCGCAAGCGTTACTAAATCCGTATTCCTGCTTTATCCTTTGCAGCTTCTCGTAAGTCTGTGGGTCTATAGATATATTTACCCTTTTTCTATTTCCCATGATATTTTCCGATTAAGTAGTTAAGACTATCTAACAAACTCTGCTGCACACCCTTTTTGTTATCTATGGCTGCTGCGGCTCTTTCGTCCACGGTTCCGGCGCAAAGCAGCTTATACACGATAACCGGGTGCTGCTGCCCCTGCCTGTGTAGTCGTGCATTAGCCTGCTGGTAATATTCCAGATTCCAGCCTGTACCAAACCAAACAATAAAATGCCCTCCCTGCTGCATATTTAATCCGTAGGCCGTACTCGCAGGGTGCGCCAGTAGTACGTCTATCTTTCCAGCGTTCCAGTCTTCTAAGTCCTTTTCATTTTGATAGGTACGTACTTTGTAGCCTTTGAGCCGTGCGGTAATCCGCTGTACATCGTGTTTATACTGGTAAAACACTAATATGCTGTTTCCGTTGGCGGCTTCCACTATCTCAGCCAAACGGTCTAATTTTTCACCGTGTATCTCGTGTGCCTGCATATCTTCGTCATATATCGCACCGTTTGCAAACTGGCTTAATTTGTTCATCAGCCCGGCCGCTGAATTTGCCAGCACGTTAGTAGGTTCATCGCCGTGTTCTGCGGTAAACTCCAAAACCTTTTCTTTTTCAAACTTAGTGTAGGCTGTCATAGCCTTTTCACTCAAATACACATTCGCCGTGTGGGTTATCATATCCGGCAGCTGCAAATAGTCCTTTGCCTGCATACTTAGGCATATATCGGCTATCTTGTTCTGTATAATATCCTCGCATCCGCTCTTTACATCACATCGGACTATTATGTTATTCCACTTATGCGTTTCAAAGTATGTTTCACGATATTTGCTTACTGATTTGCCCAGCCTTTCGCCTTGGTCTATGCAGTACATCTGCGCCCATAGGTCTATCAGTCCGTTAGGTGCCGGGGTTCCGGTAAGTCCGATAACACGCTTTACGCTCGGAACTGAAATACGCATAGCCTTAAATCTTTCGCTTTTCGCGGATTTGAAACTGGTCAGTTCATCAATTACTAAAGCGTCAAACGGCAACTGACCGCCATACTTTCCAACCAGCCACACAAAGTTATCGCGCCCGGTTACATAGACATCGGCTTTTTGGGCCAGTGCCATACATCGCTGTTTTTCCGTTCCTAAAACCTTTACCACTTTGAGGGCGTGCAGGTGCTCCCATTTTTCAGCCTCGGTACTCCACGTAGTTTCTGCCACTTTTTTAGGGGCCACAACCAAAACGCGGCTAATCTCGCAGTCATCTATCAGCTGCTGCACTGCTGTAAGTGTAGATACTGTTTTTCCCAGTCCCATATCTAAGAAAAGACCGCATCGCGGATTATCTATAATCCACTGCATGGCTGTTCGCTGGTATTCGTATGGCTTGTATATCATATCCTGTTAGTCTTGTATGGTTCTAAAACTTCGTCTATCGCTTCCTTACTGTCACACACATATACCGTATGCTCTATCTCCGTCATTTGTTTTATGCGTACTTTCTGTATCGCCTTTAGCTGCTCGCCCTTGCTTTTCAGTTCCACCCATACGGTAACGCCGTTTGGCAGCAAACAAATGCGGTCGGGGTAACCCACCATACCGGGGTTACTATATTTTAGGCACACGCCGCCCAGCTCTTTTACGCTATCTGCTAAATAGCGTTCTATCGCTTTCTCCGATACCTCGGCGTGTCTGACTATATTTTCTATCTTCTTTTTCATCGTAAACTGAGTTTTTATTTTTCTATAAATATCCCTCTACGCGTATAGACGTGCGTTTTTTTGCGCAAAAGTGGGTATATATCTATATATTACATTACTTATATCTTTTATATAATTTCTTGGTTTACTTGGTTTACCTTGTTTGCTATTTGTTGTAAATCAGCGAATTAGAGGTAAACCGAAAAGGTAAACCGAAAAGGTAAACTGAAATTTGCGTTTACTGCCTATCATTATCCGTATCTTTGCTTATCCCATAAACTCGGTTTACCGTTTACTATAAATAGTCCTCTTGGTTTCCTCGTTTTATACGTCTAAATCCTTTTTGCGTTCCGTACCATTTAGCCGCGTGCTTAGTCGTACTTATCCGCTCCCAATCCGGCAAATCGTCTATCATTTTACACACTTTCCGGGATAGGTATTTATACTCCTTATCCGACATATCCCGGCCCATTTGCTCGCAAATAAATTCGGCAGCGCATACCTTTTCACGCAGTTCTACGCCCTCCGCATCCAACGGGTCGGGGTTCTTTAGCCACCTGCGCCGGTCTATTATGTCACGTGTCGCCCAATCAACCGGAAGTTTTGTATCTAAGAATGTCTGCAACATCGCCACCATAGGGTCGTCGCTGTTGTCGTTGTATTCCTCTTGCCGTTGCTTTGCGCATACTTCCAGCTCATCACTTAAATAGAGTTTTTCGCCATTTCGGTAGTACGTTACAGCCTCAGCCCAAAGCTGGTCACGGTCACGGTCTAACGCTTCTTTCCAGTCCTTGAATTTCCGAAAAACGGGATTAACCGCGATAATCCAAAATCGGCGGTTTCCGTTGTCCCCTTTGAGAAACAAAGCCTCGTTTGTCGTTCCACAAAAAACGCATTGCCGCGGGTGCTCAGCAGTTCGTCGCCCGTAAGCGGCCCGGTAAATATCTATGCGCTTGGATAGATAGGCCTTCACACTCTCTACATCGCTGCGTCTGATACTGGCTAATTCCCCCATTTCGATAACCCACGCCCGGCGTAGCTGCTCCATGCCCTCTTTGCCCTCGGTGGTAGTTATGCTGTCATTAAACCACCTGCCACCCATTTTGCCCAGCAACGTAGATTTGCCCACGCCCTCCGGGCCTGTCAGAATCAGGCAGTAATCGTATTTGCAGCCGGGGTTAAAAACTCGTGTAACGGCTGCGGTAAAGTGCTTGCGTGTCATTGCCCGGTTTAGCTCGTTATCCTCAGCCCCGATATAGTCTATTATCAGTTTCTCCAGCCTCGGCACGTTATCCCATTTTAGACCGTTGAGGTAGTCCCGGATAGGGTGGTAGCTGTGCTTAGTAAGTACCGCTGTAATTGCGTCAGATATTTTTTCCTTGCTTGTTATGCCGTAGTTACGTTCCAGCCACACGCGCAAATTAGCGTCGTCGTTATCCGTCCACTGCGTGGCGGACTTATTCCACGGCAGACCACCTATAACTGCGTCCACACCCGCAAACAAATCGTGTACGATATGCCCTTTTAGTGCCGGGTCATTTTCAAGAATCAGAATAATGTTGCCCATTGTACACTGTAACTTACCGGATTTGCTATACTCTAAATCCGCTTTCCATTCGTCGCTGTATTCTTCCGGCAGCTCCACTTCCTCGAAATCGTCCGAAGCCGATTTGCTGCGCTCGCGTGACATCAGCAGTTTTACGTTACGGTCTTGGCTCGCCATTTCCTGCATAGCTTCGTAGGACGGTTTACGTGTAATGTCCTGTGCCCGGCTTCCCTCATCTTTCGCACCGTATAGGTGTATGCGGCATAGGTCGAAAGCATTACAGAGCTGTCGGCTCGCCGGGTCTGTTTCATGGTGTGAAAACGCAAATTTTCCCTCGTAACAGACCAAACCACTGGCGACACTCCCCATTTTGTAGGTATATCGCCCGTCGGCTCCGGTAGGCTCGTAGTAGTCGCCTAAAAATCGCTCTATCGCTTCCTCGATACTGTAGGCGCGGCAAAATGCGCCTATTAGTCCGGGTTTCTCTGTCGGGTCGCCTGCTTTCTTTATTTCGTGGGCTATTACGCTTCCCTCCCTGCTTGACATCGGCCACGCGCTTACGTCCCTGTAGTCCACATATTGCCCCAGTATCATATCCACATTGCAGGCTCGGCCGTCTTGATACTCGAAAACGAAATCCGCATCTTTTGAAGTACTCGGCCAGTAGAATAGGCGCGGAAGTTCGTAGGTTGTATCATCGAAAAGGTCTATGCCCAGCTCTGCGGCTATCTTACGACAAAGCGGCTCGTATTCAGCCGGTGTTACCTGCCGGTTAAGAGGAAATACCAATCTATAGCGTGGTGTCTTGTCGCTATGCTTGTGCGTGCTGTATATCATCGCAGCGAATCCAAAAGACATTTGAAAATCCTCCCACACGTTCAGCGTGCCGTAGTCAATATCCAGCGTAGCCACACTGCGGTACATCACGTTAGTATTTTTACGTATTCCGCCGCTAAGGTAGCCACCGACAAAACCGCCCACATCTTTTACGTTGCTTTGTTCCTCGCGCGTCATACGTGTGTATTCGGCTGCCGTTTCCCCTGTGCGTTTGGTTTCGCTACAGCGTTCCAGCAGTTCAGACCATTGCCAGTGCCTGTTACGCCACTTCTTAGATACGCGGCTGTGGGCGGTGGCTAAATCTACCGTAAAGTCATATTTCAGTTTTATTTTCATCAGTTACAATCGTATTAAAGTATGCGACATCTTTGCTATCGCAATAAATGGTAACTCGCTTTATGTACGGGCGGCATTTGCTTACTATTACGGCGTGTGGTGTTGCTTCGTCCTCTAACCGCAAATAGATTTTCTGCATAAATTCCGCTGATACTTCCGCCGTTACGCTGCTGTTAAATTCTTTTTCGTCCATATATTAGTCCTCTGCTATATAGTCTATACAACCGTCCTGCATATAATCTACCGGATTATCCGTTAGTCCACATTCACCGCCTAAATACGTATGCACGCAAAGCGCACAGTTACCGCATTTTTGTTCCTTTTCCGGTTCCGTGGTGGCTTCCATACTTTCGTGGTACAGCAGGCAGTCCGGTAGAAATGATAGGATATGTTTTATAACCTCAACCGTCCAACCATTACCCAGCATCTTATATTGTTGGGTGCTACTACACCGCCATTTATACCAATCCGGTACCGTCTGTAATCGGGCGCACTCTGTCGGTGTCAGCCGTCTAATACGCCCGTCGGGTTGTTGTTCATCGGCTACCATGTAGCCACCACCTGTAAGCCCGGCGCAGTGCGCAGGCGATTTGTGGCTAACATCATATACCCGGTTTTGCTGGTATGGTTGCTGTCCGTTATTGCTTTCGGTACTTGGGTTTATTTGTTTTAGTTCCATAACTAAATTATCTTTTGCTACGGTAGTTAGGCAGTTTGTTTTACCCGCAACCGGACAAACTTCTAAATGCTGTTTGTTTATTCCGCCTGTCTGCCTACCTCTCGACGCTACGCATATTGTTTCCATACTTCTATAAATTAATGTCATTCCGTTAGCCCATGCACCCTTATAGGACGTAGCCAAAAATGCCGTGGCTTTTCCGTTAATGCTTCTTATGTTTTTTAGCAGGTGGTCTAAACCTCCTTTGCTTTGTTCTTTCATTCTACACCTTAACTAAATCGTCCACACCTTTACCGCCTACTTTAATCGCGTGCATCTTCCCCCCCCCTACGTGAAATATCGCGCCGTAGCCGCATCCGGCGGCTTCATTACGTATTTTGTGGGCTATAAGGTTCTGCACGGTTTGGGCTTTCAGATAAAATTTTTCGTCCACATCTGCGTCGTCCTCTAAAATATCCCGTAGTAGTATTCCTTTATCTTTGGGCTGTGGAATGTCTGTAAACACCCCCCCCCTCCGTCCGGGCTGCGCGTATGTTAGTCCAGTAAATCCGTTTTCTAATTTGCGCCGATACTAACGCGCTATTTATGTGTACGCCCTGCAATCCGATAGCCTCAGATAAAACCTTTTCCCATTTCTTACCCATTTCCACATTTTCCAGCAAAAAGAATACGTTAGGGTTGGCTTCTCTGAGTTCGTGCAGTATTCGTATGTACTCCCAAAATAGGTAACTTTGCCCCTCAAACTCAAAGCCTGCACGCTTTAGCTCCAAATAACGGTCTAAGGTGTATATTTCTTCGTTTTGTTTGGTACTCATTCCTACACGCTTTCCGGCGAAGCTAAACGACTGGCATGGACTACCGCCCAGTAGTAAATCCACTTTGCCTAAATTCCGTGCGTCTATGTTTCTCACATCACCCAGCTGCACCGTTTCCGGAAAATTTAACTGCGTTTGGGCGATAGCGAATTTATCTACCTCGCTGGCATAATAGCGGTCTATCTGTGCGCCTAATTCGTGTAGTGCAATCTGTCCGCAGCTCATGCCGTCAAATAAACTTAATACTATCATCTGATAATCATTTTCTTTGTTAGTTTTTCTATTCGTTCTACGATATTGGCGTGGTTGCCTCCGGTTTGGAATCGCTTAACACACCAGCCGCATACATCGCGGCAGTTTCCGTTTTTGAAATGCACACGCCATTTAGCCAGTTTCGGTTTGTCGTGTTCCAAACTGCACGTTACCCCCCCCCGCAATTGCATCGGGTTCAGTGTCAAATAATGATAGCTGCTTTTCTCGGATATTCATAGAATAGGGATTTAATGCGCCCGGCTTGCGCCGGGCAAAGATTAACTACTAAAGATTAACTGTTAAGCGGTAAAAATGCTGAAACGGCCCTAACTCTGTCCTGGTTCGTTGCCCGAGTGTTGCTGCCCGCGAAGCCATTGCCGAGGTACAGAAGCCACGCGTAGGTCGCGCTGTACTGTGTGCTGGCCCAATACCAACCGCAAAGCAGTTTACCTCCGATAGCCTCCAAAGCGGCGTTAATGTCGCGGATATGCAGCAGGATAAAATACAGCTCGCCCAAACTTGGGATATACTCGCCGTCTGACAGCAAAATATCGTCGTTAAGAATACCGCGTATATCGTCGGTGTTTTCCTTACCGTTCCAGTCTGCTACGGCTTCGTGGTACTTGGTAATAAAGCGTGTGCCGCCTTGTTCCTTGGTAAGGGTTATTTCGTCCTCTGTCATATCACCCATAGCGACGGCCAGCGACTTGTTACCCAACTTAACGCCTACGCCTTTGTATAGGCTCTTTTCTGTGTCGGTAAGGGTTTGCCCGGTAAACAGTACGGCGGTGTCGTCGTGCCGTATCAAATAAACACCGTCTGCCAATCCGTTAGCGGTCTTTGTCGGCTGAGGCTCCGGGGCTGTTACAAAGTCGTAGCACGCTTTAGCGTTTTTCACATCGTAGTTATTTGCTTTGAGCAAATCGTAACACAAATTTTGTTTTTCTGTTAAAGTGTTCATTTTAGTAGGTATTTAGTTTGTTGATATTCTGTTTAACTTTGGCGTGGCACTCGTCGGCTACGTAACTGTTGGCTACTTCGCCCTTTTCGCTTAGTATTTCGTCCTCTACGCCGGTGCCGTAATTGTGCATAAAACACAAAAATTTAGTTCCGTTGGATAATTCCACGATAAACGGCAAATCCTTACCGCCGCCGAAATCTCCTTTTTCGCAACCCCCGCAGCTTACAGTATAGTTAGGGTTAAACTCTATGTAATCCGTATGCGCCGTCCAGTGCTTGTCACCGTATCGTTTTATAGCAGTATATCGGAATCTCAAAAATTTCTTATTCATATTTTCGCTTGTTTATAAGTGTTAAATAACTGTCTTATTTTTGATTTTAGGCGTTTTGTACCGCCCGCTGATATTTTCCCTTATCGTGGGTAAAAGGTAACGGATAATGCGCCTGCGCGTCCTCTAAATGTCGGCGCGTGCTTGTTACTCTTTAGTGCTTTGTTGCTGTAATGCTCTGCGTGCAGATTACCTACAATCATGCAGAATTTGGCAAAACCTACTAACTGCGTCCGGCGTTCTTTCGGAAAGCCTAACCGGATTATAAATTCACGGTTTATAGACGCTCGCAGTGCATCTTCGTTTTTAATTGTATATGCCATGCCCTCTAATCTTTTAAGTAATAGGGTGTCGTATATCCTGCGCCTTTCAGTGGTAAGTCACGGCACCAGTCGATAGGTTTGCTAAAAATACGTTCCACGTCTTGCAGATTTTGGCCGGGTTCTGCTTCTACTACTATCTCATCGTGGATATGAAAGACGATATTAAACCCTAAAGCCTCAGCCCTTAGAATGATAAGCCCTAAAATGTCGCGCGCTATAGCTTGTACTACGTTTTCAGTGAGTTTGCCGCCGTATGTGCGTATCTTGCCCCATTTTTTGGTAGTTTGGTTCAGCCCCTCGTATTCTATAATTTCGTGGTCACCCCTCCAGCCGTCGTTACGTTCTATTCCGATTGTCGCACGTGGGTAGCAGATAGTTCGCCCGGACGGCAATGTTATTAGCAGCATACCCCAGCGGAAAGACACTACGATACCACGGTGGATAGTCACGCTTTCGCCTGTCTTTATGGCTTTGACTGCCGCTGCCTCGATAACCCCCCAAAATCGGACTATATGCTGATTTGCCGCACGCCAACGCATCGTAATATCTTTTTCCTCCTGCTCTGTCAGCCCCATACGGCTACCGCCCATATTTTCCAAAGCCGCAACACCACCACCATAGCCCAATGCAAGCACGGCGATTTTACCTTTTGGGCGAAGCTCAGAATTTTGCCCGTGCTTTTCCACCTTGCAATTAAACATCTGTGCGGCGGCAGCGCAGTATATATCGCCTCCGGCCCGGAATACCTCGATAACCCACTGCTCACCGGATAGCCACGCTATTACACGTGCCTCGATAGCTGAAAAGTCGCAGACGTGGAAAGTACAGCCGGGCTTTGCGATAAATGCAGTACGTATAAGCTCTGAAAGCACATACGTAGGGTTTGCGTAGTTCAGTTGGAAATCGTCCAAATCCCCGGACTTAACCAACTGGCGCGCATAGTCCAAATCCTGTAAATGGTTCTGCGGTAAGTTCTGCACCTGCACCAATCTACCGGCCCAGCGTCCGGTACGGGCTGCTCCGCAAAATTGTAGTAGTCCGTGTATTCGTCCGTCATCGCATACACATTCCAGCATAGCGTTATATTTCTTTGTTGAGGTTTTACCCATTTCTCGGCGCAGTCTTAATACTTTCTGCGCTTTGGGCCAATAGGTTAGCTGGCTTTCTATGTCGTCCAAATTCTTTTTGTTGAGGCTGTCGATAGATAAGCCGGTAGCATGGTGCAGATATTCTTTAATCTGCGCCGGGCTGTTTGGGTTTTCCATTCCGGTAAGTTCCTTTGCCTCATTAAGAAGCTGCGCTTTATATTCGTCGTCAATACGTGTAGCGTTTTCCGCTAACTGTCGGTCTAATAATACCCCACGGTCATTAATACGCTGGTCTGCTGTGTACAGTTCTTCGTCGAATGCGGCAGGTTCTAATCTGCGTACTTTAGCTAATATCTGCTGCTCCACTTCAACGTCGCGGATATTGTAATGCTTGAATACTTCCCAGCGGTCGGGTGCATCTGCCGGTAGGTGTCTTTTCCCTTTTGTCGGTGTGGAAAAATACCTTATTAGGGCTTTACCCTCTTTCATCTTTCCACTCTCCAGCCTCAGCACCTCACCGCATTGCTCCAGCGATAGCGGCAGCCCCATACGGGCGGCCCTTACCATAGTGCAACGCCATTGCGCAGGGTCTAACAGATTCCAGCCAAAATAGCGACTTATACATACACGTTCAAATGCGGCATTGAAAGCAGTTTTGATAATCGCCGGATTTTTCAAAGCGTCCATAATCTCGGCAGGCAGTGTTTCACCTTGTGCGAAATCACAGCACTGTACGGGTGCGCCGTCCACGCTGTACGCAAATAGCAATATCGTAAAGTCGTCCGCTTCCACGTATCGGTAAACTCCGCAGCTCTTCAAATCGTGGCTGCTATAAGTTTCTATGTCTATTCCTATTTCGTGCATACGCTATAATCTTTTTTAGGGTTGTTAAATAACCCATGCAGGTTTTTAGCCCGCATGGGTTAGGCTGTTTTTTACAAATCGTCGTCGTCCTCCATATCAATGTCCGCAAAGTCGCTTTCCGCTGAAACTCTGCCGCCAAAATGCTCGCCGTCCTTAAATTTCATAATGTTGTTTAGGCCGCACGCCACACCGCGGTTTCCGCTTACATCGTAGCCAAAGAATGTTACAGAAACGATAGCCCAAACGCCGCTATATATTTCTTCTTCGTCCATGATAGGCGATTTGTTTTTGTCGCAAACTCCGGGGCGCGTGGTACTCTTAGCATTTACATAGAAATGGTCTGCATAAACTTCGTCGTCGTCTTTGTCTGTATCGCCATCACGTAGCGGCAAATCCAACTTCTTAGGTTCTTTACCTCCCCATTTTGAGGCTGTAGCGGCTTTCTTTGCGGCCTCGATAGCCTGCTGGATAGCCTTAACGGTTTCCTTTTCCTCTTTCGGTATCAGTACATTTGTCATATACTTACCGTTAGCAGCGTCGCCGTCGGGCGCATACTTGCTAAAAACGTGTGTGTAGCTTAATCTACACGGGCCAAACACTACCTTAGTGTCTTTTACGATTGGTGTAATCATACTGTTAAACTTATTATCCACTCCCGGAATACGCCGGGCCGCTTTACTAATTATTTTTGTTAGTTCTAAATCCGTGTACCGCTATGCCTAATAGAATGGCTATGTACAAAGCCCAAACGGGGTGCTGCATAACAAAATCAAATACTATCTGCATAGCTTATACATTTACGTCTTTGAAATCGTCCGCTAATGGGTCTATGGCCGGGCGTTTGTCGCTTTCCGGTGCCAGTGTCGGTTTGCCCTGTGGCTTCTCTATGAAGTCACCGCAAATCACCGCAAACTGTTTCTTTCCTGCCATTTTCTCCAATTCGGTAATAGTGCGTAGTTCCTGTGGTTTGAAAATCTCAGAAGTCTTGTAACCCGCTTTGTTAAGTGCCACGGCTGCGCCGTCTTGGTCGGTAATCTTTCGGACGCTTCGCCCCTCTACGATTTTCCAGCCCGGTAATTGTACGCCGGATAACGCCTGCTGTAGGGCGTAGTCCTCTACACCGGATAACCATGTCTTTACGGTTGCCAAAATAGGCAGTACGTCCGTAGCCAGTTCGTCCGGGCTTATTAGCTTCGGGTCGGGGTTGTTCTTTGCAGCCTCAATACATTTTTTCGTTAAGGCGCGGCAGCTACTTTTCACTTTGCAGAATTGGCACCAGTCGCCCGGTACTTGCGGCCCGTTTCCCTCGTATGCCTGTTTTGCTTTTGGGATTAGCACGGTATCAGTCCACGCTAATAAATCAGATACGCTTAACTCATACTCGCTGAGGTTGGCGATACGCGGCTGTATAATCGTCATACGTACCCGGTCTATCTTATACTCGAAACTGAATTTGTCATAAGCTCCCAGCGCATAGATTTGCATTTGCGGATTCTGATAGGCAGACACTTTAACGCCCTTTCCGTACTTAAAATCTATAACCTCCATAGTGCCGTCGGCGATAATTATAGCGTCAGCCGTTCCGAAAGCGTCCGGCACGTACGCGCTGAAATCTAACCGGGTTTCTATAAGTAGCTGCGTGTCTTTGGTTGCCGCACGTGCTTCGTTGAATTTCTCCAGTACCAGCGTTTTGTAGGTGTCTGTATATTCGTCCATTTCGCCAGTATGGTAGCGGTCTTTTAGTTCGGCTATCTCTTTTGCTTCCGCCTCATTTGGCAGTCCTAAAAAATCTTTCAACTTTTTGGCGCAGTAGGCGTGTGCTAATGTACCCTCGGCGGCGTAGTCGCTGCCGCTGTCTATTACGTTTGCCTCTAATCGCGGGGCTGCGGCGCAGTTAATCCACCTATGCGCTGCGGACGGGCTTAATAATGCGTGTGCTCCCATAGTTAAAACGGACATTTATAGGTTAATTCATCATCTTTTACATACACCTCATCGCAGCAGCTGATAAACTCGTAGCGGCTTTTACTGTCCGGCAATGCGCTTGGCTTTTCAGCCCCACAGAGTGCGGCGGTATTCTTAAACCAGCCGGTTAATGCTCTGTGCCATTTTTTGTAACCCTCGCTGTCTGTCTGCTCCTTGTAGTTTTCGCCCTCGATACGTTTGCGCGTTCTATCCATAGCGGCACGTACATCTACCTCGGTGTACTCCTTTGTTCCCGGCGTAGGATTTGCGGCAGGTTCTGTTTCTTCCGCTGTCGTTTCGGGTTGAGGCTCCGGCGTTTCTTCTTTCTCCTTTGTCGTTTCCGGCTGTGGCTCCGGTTGTGGTTGGGCTTCCGGCTTTTTTTCTACTACTGGCTGCGCTTTGGCAGTTCTCTGTTTTCTCGGTGCAGGGGCTGCGGTTTCAGCCTCAACCTGCGGATGGTTAAGCAGTGCTGACAAAAGCCCGTGCAACTCTTGGTTTACACCGATATTAACCGATACATTAATCTGAATAGGTTGCATAATCTGTAAATGTTTAATTAATAATTATTTACTGCGTCTATCAATTCCGGGATAGTACCCAGTTTCTCCCAACGCTTTATTAGTTTCTCGGATAGGTAGGCAGCGGCGAAGCCGATAACCTTAGACGAAATAAGGACATAGCACCAGCAGGCAAACGGCAGGTTGTCAATAGGTACTGCGAAAATGCCCAAAACGGCTACAGTAGCTAAAGCGGCTAAAACGTAGTAGCGGTAATTTGTTAAAATCTTTTTCATGTCTTAATCTTTTATAGGTAGGTGGCTTCCCAGCATTTTAGGATTTGCCGCCCGGTTGTAAACTTTGTGCGTCCGGCTTTGCGCACCTCAAAGCGTATGCAGCCGTCATTTTCCCAGCGTCTGATAGTGTGGCGTTCTACACCTAATATCAGTGCCGCTTCTTTTTGGCTGTAGCGTCTATCGGGTTCGCAAACCGGTTTAGTTGATACCACAGCGTGTTACGGTTAGCGTTAATCCGTCAGACTTGCAGCTGAATCGGCAATTTTCTAACTTCTTCATGGCATAGGCCGTATTTTTTTGGCTCTCCAAATCGTAGCCGTCCGTACATTTTACGGTAATCTGCTCTCCGTCGTGCATTGCTCGCAGGCGTTCACGGGTAATTTTCTCTGTAACTTTCTGTACCATAATCTCCATTTTTAGATAAAAACTTAATTCGTTTGTTGGTGCAATAGAAAAAACTGCCTACCTTTGTAGCGGATAATTTGGATATGGATAACCGGCTTTTTAGGTCGGCAGTCTTTCTTTTGCCCCTTTTTGTTCGTTTATTAGTTTGTTGGGTGCAAATATAAGACGATATATCGTCACTGCCAAATAAAAACGGCGAAATATCGCCATATATTTTATAAAAATAATATGCTTTTATGCAAACAACTGTAAATGAAAGAATTAAGGAAATAGCAGAAAAGTTATATAATGGAAATATAACGGCTATGGCTAAAGCTACATTCATAAGTCGTACCACAATTAACAGCATAATAGGCGAAAAAGAGGTAGCACCCGGTTATGATGTTATACGAAAAATAGCCGAAATATCGTCACCTAAAATAAATTTGGATTGGCTGATTATTGGTACTGGTGAAATGTTTATAGACACACCGGAAAAGAGTATATCGGTAGCCCAAAATAATAATAACAGCAATATAGGAAGTAAAATAAATGATAGCGCGGTTATTATTAGGCTGCTCGCTCAGTTAGAGGAAAAAGATAAGCAAATAGCAACTCGCGATAATCAAATAACCTCCTTAATAGAAATACTAAAATCCAAATGAAAACGATAGCAATTTTTATAGTGGCGTTGCTTGCCGCTATCAGTGCGAAAGCGCAAACAGATAGTATAGGCGTTTTCTCCGTCCGTAATGGTGTGACTAACCGGATAGAGGTACTTAATTACAATCAAACAAAAATTAGCGGTGGTTTTAGGAGTAAAGCTAAATTAGTATTTGAGGGTGCAACCAGCGCAAACCGGTTTAATGGGTCTGCTACATTCCGGCTATACTTTGGTACGCCGTCACCCTACGATGCCGCCAAATATTATATGTTTACTCCCTCATATTCCGCAAAAGATTTTAATGTAGGCAGGTTTGATGTTAAGAAAGGAAATCGCTATCTAACGACTGTTTCCGTTTCTATTATAGGTTCTAAGTTAGGGGCTGGCAAAGCAAAGGACGTTAATGTAGAATATAAGCAGCTACGTAATAACGTGTACGAAATAACCGTTACCGGCCCGGCCGGCGAATACTGCATTATGTCGGTTCGTAATGGTGTTGCCGGTTACACTGGCGTATTTGATTTTACGATAGAATAATGCAAATTTTCAGCAAAGAAATTTAGTGATAACTTAAATAATTGATAAACAATGATTTATAATAAGCCCGCAATACCCAAAGGAACCCGTGACTTTTCGCCAGTAGAGATGGCGAAGCGTAACTATATATTCAATACCATTCGCGATGTATACCACCTCTATGGTTTTCAGCAGATAGAAACACCTGCAATGGAAATGCTTTCTACACTGATGGGGAAGTATGGTGAAGAAGGTGATAAACTCCTGTTCAAGATACAGAATTCAGGTGACTACTTTTCCGGACTGACTGATGAGGAGTTGCTAAGTCGTAATGCTGCTAAACTTGCCAGTAAATTCTGTGAGAAAGGTTTGCGTTATGATCTCACTGTGCCCTTTGCCCGCTATGTGGTAATGCACCGTGATGAAATAACCTTCCCTTTCAAACGTTATCAGATACAACCCGTTTGGCGTGCAGATCGTCCACAGAAGGGGCGTTATCGTGAATTTTATCAATGTGACGCTGATGTAGTGGGTAGTGACTCTTTACTGAATGAAGTAGAGTTGATGCAGATTGTTGATACAGTCTTTACCCGTTTTGGTATCCGGGTTTGTATTAAGATTAATAACCGTAAGATTCTGACCGGTATTGCTGAGATTATTGGTGAGGCTGATAAAATAGTGGATATCACAGTAGCCATTGATAAGCTGGATAAAATAGGTTTGGACAATGTGAATGCAGAACTGAAAGAAAAAGGTATCAGTGATGAAGCTATTGCCAAACTGCAACCTATTATTCTGCTGAATGGTACGAATGAAGAAAAACTGTCTACTTTGAAAGAAGTGCTTGCGGGTAGTGAGATCGGTCAAAAAGGTGTGGAAGAAAGCGAGTTTATCTTGAAAACTCTGTCTGTTTTCGGTTTGAAAAATGAGCTGGAACTGGATCTGACGCTTGCCCGCGGATTGAACTACTACACTGGCGCTATCTTTGAAGTGAAAGCCTTGGATGTGCAGATCGGAAGTATCACAGGTGGCGGTCGCTATGACAATCTGACCGGTGTGTTCGGCATGGCAGGTGTTTCCGGTGTAGGTATCTCTTTTGGAGCCGATCGTATCTTCGATGTATTGAATCAGCTTGACCTTTATCCGAAGGAAGCTGTGAACAGTACACAACTTCTCTTTATTAACTTTGGCGAGAAAGAAGCTGCCTTCTCACTGAATGTACTTGCTAAGGTGCGTGCAGAAGGTATCCGTGCTGAAATCTTCCCGGATTCATCCAAAATGAAGAAGCAGATGGGATATGCCAATGCTAAAAACATTCCATTTGTAGCATTGGTGGGCGAGAACGAAATGAATGAAAACAAGGTGACTCTGAAGAATATGGAAACTGGTGAACAGAACCTTGTTACAGCCGAAGAATTGATACAAACTTTAAAGAAATAAAAACTTCATAAAAGAGTAAACCCATTGTAATCCATCTTGGTTATCTTTGTAGTATTAACCTAACAAAGATAACTATTATGGATGTTTTAGAACCGAAGTATTACGCAGCCATCGGTATGGTGATGACGTTAATAGCCGTGATATTCCTTTTCTTGATGGGAAGTGCTCTGGTGCACTCTACTAAGAGTTTCTGGCAGGGATATTCAACGGAATTAAGTTGTGACCTGGATTTAGATGTCGAATAGACAGACTTAACGTTCCGATTTTATGGAGTTAACTTCTTGTAGACAAGAACTTAATTCCCTGTAGACAAGGAGTCAACTTCTTGTTGTAATTATTTTCTTGTCCAAGCAATCATCAATTCATTACAGCCTGATAGCCACGCCAACTCTTTTGATTGTTTTATGATGCTTTGTGTGAATTATCTTCGTTTCACTATACCCACATATACTAACAATATGACATTCATCATCAACGCATAAATAATAGCCGGTATAGCAATGATATCATTATTGAATATGAACGGGCTGCTTGCGATTGCAATGCTCTGTGCAGCATTTTGCATACCTATTTCAATAATGAGTGTACGCTGCTCTTTCCGGGTCAATTTCATCAGGCAAGAGATTAAATACCCTCCACCCATAGCCAGTATTATCATCATGCTGATGCATAATCCTAATCGACCAATTTGTGCAGCAATCGTTTCGTGGTGTTGGATAAAAAAGACAGTAGCCAATAAAATGAGTGCGGGGAAAGCCACTTTAGATAATATTTTGTGTATACGTTCGGCAACTTTAGGGTAGAAGCGTTTTGTCAGAACACCTGTTGCAATCGGGAACAGCATGAGTAGCAAATTTTGAACGATGAGGCTACCAATCGGTAAGTGTATGGTTATTCCGCTGTTATCTCCGGCAATCTGCGTGGCAAATTCCATAATGACAGGAATGGTAAATAGCGTGATAATGCTGCTGAGTGCAGTCAGTGATACAGACAATGCCACATCACCTTTAGCTATCATAGAGAATATGTTGGAGGAACTGCCACCGGGAGAACAAGCAATCAGTACCAGTCCGATAAAAAATAGAGGTTCCAGATGGAACAGGTGGCCTAATGCAAAAGCCAGTGCAGGCAACAAAACAATCTGTCCCAATAATCCCGCAATTACAGGATAGGGACGTTGACGAAATAATTTAAAATCTTTAATTTCAAGTGTAAGTCCCAGCTCAAACATTAATAAAGTGAGAATGGGCAAAACAATCCATACTGCATTCATGTTCTATCATCGTTTTTTGAGGGTGCAAAGATAATGCAAATCGAAGGCAGAAGTTTTATGCTTGCATAAAAAAGTTATGCTGAGATACTGCTTATTTTCTCTGAAGATAATGGAATATTGTCTTATTCCTTGCCAATTTGTCAGTTTTATGCTGACAGAAATCCAGCTTTGCCGTTTGGCACGCTTTTCGCAATTTGTTTTACGTCTCGCCAAAAGTGAGACAAGACATTACTATAATATATATATGTATAACATAATAAAAAAACAAAAGAACTATGAACATTAAACCATTGGCAGACAGAGTGCTGATACTCCCTGCACCTGCAGAAGAGAAAACGATTGGCGGTATCATTATCCCGGATACGGCAAAAGAGAAACCTTTGAAAGGTGAAGTTGTGGCAGTTGGTCACGGTACGAAAGATGAAGAAATGGTATTGAAGACGGGTGACACTGTTTTGTATGGCAAGTATGCCGGTACTGAACTGGAAGTTGAAGGTACTAAATATCTCATCATGCGTCAAAGTGACGTGCTCGCTGTGTTAGGTTAATATAGTAATTGTAAAATCATAAAATTGTAAATATCATTATGGCAAAAGAAATATTATTCAATATCGATGCCCGCGACCAATTGAAAAAAGGTATCGATACACTGGCAAATGCTGTGAAAGTAACTCTCGGTCCGAAGGGTCGTAACGTGATTATCGAAAAGAAATTCGGTGCTCCTCATATCACGAAAGACGGTGTGACTGTAGCTAAGGAAGTGGAACTGTCTGATGCATACCAAAATACGGGTGCACAGTTGGTGAAAGAAGTTGCTTCCAAAACAGGTGACGATGCTGGTGACGGTACTACTACCGCTACTGTATTGGCACAGGCTAATGTGGCTGAAGGTTTGAAGAACGTAACTGCCGGTGCAAGCCCGATGGATATCAAACGTGGTATCGACAAGGCTGTTGCCAAAGTGGTTGATTCAATTAAGTCACAAGCCGAAAAAGTAGGTGACAACTACGATAAGATTGAACAGGTTGCTTCTGTTTCTGCCAACAATGACCCCGTTATCGGTAAGCTGATTGCTGACGCTATGCGCAAAGTTTCTAAGGATGGTGTAATCACTATCGAAGAAGCTAAGGGTACAGACACTACTATCGGTGTAGTGGAAGGTATGCAATTCGACCGCGGTTATCTTTCTGCTTACTTCGTTACCAACACGGAGAAGATGGAATGCGAAATGGAAAAACCGTATATCCTGATTTATGACAAGAAGATTTCTAACCTGAAAGATTTCTTGCCTATTTTGGAACCTGCTGTGCAAACTGGTCGTCCTCTGTTGGTTATTGCAGAAGATGTGGATAGCGAAGCTTTGACCACATTGGTTGTAAACCGTCTGCGTTCTCAGTTGAAGATTTGTGCTGTGAAAGCTCCGGGCTTCGGCGACCGTCGTAAAGAAATGCTGGAAGACATTGCCGTATTGACTGGTGGAGTGGTTATCAGCGAAGAAAAAGGTCTGAAACTGGAACAAGCTACCATCGAGATGTTGGGTACTGCTGACAAGGTAACTGTTTCTAAAGATAACACTACTATCGTAAACGGTGCTGGTGACAAACAAAATATCAAGGAACGTTGCGAACAAATCAAGGCTCAGATTGCTGCTACCAAGTCTGATTATGACAAAGAAAAATTGCAGGAACGTCTGGCTAAGTTGTCGGGTGGTGTTGCGGTTCTTTACGTAGGTGCTGCTTCTGAAGTAGAAATGAAAGAGAAGAAAGACCGTGTAGACGATGCTTTGCGTGCAACCCGCGCTGCTATTGAAGAAGGTATCGTACCGGGTGGTGGTGTAGCTTACATCCGTGCGCTCGATGTGTTGGAAGGCTTCAAGGGTGATAACATCGACGAAACTACTGGTGTTGACATCATCAAACGCGCTATCGAAGAGCCGTTGCGTCAGATTGTTGCCAATGCAGGTAAGGAAGGTGCTGTTGTAGTGCAGAAAGTACGCGAAGGCAAAGGTGACTACGGTTACAATGCACGTACCGATGTTTACGAAAACCTGCATGCTGCAGGTGTGGTAGACCCTGCTAAGGTAGCCCGCGTAGCTTTGGAAAATGCAGCTTCTATCGCTGGCATGTTCTTGACTACCGAATGTGTAATCGTTGAAAAGAAGGAAGATAAACCTGAAATGCCAATGGGGGCTCCCGGCATGGGCGGTATGGGTGGCATGATGTAATAGCCGTTTTCCCTGAATATATCATAGTAAAGACCACAGTGTCTCTCTTTAGTGAGGACACTGTGGTCTTTTTTTCTGTTTACTGGTCAGTATTTTCTCATATTTTCTGTATGTTATTACGAAACTGTTACAATTTAGATTAAAAAAGATATCTTTTGTTCGATTTTTGTGTTTTATAAATTAAAAGTGATACCTTTAGGGGCAAATAGGATTAACCTAAACAGAAAACCAATCAATTATTTAACCTTTTTAATAAAAAAAGAGATGAACAAAAGCGACATCGGCCTGAACGCAGGCAAAATTTGGGCGTTGCTTAGCAACTATGCCAAATGGGACTATGGGACTTTGAAGAGAAAGTCCGGGCTGAAGGACAAAGAACTGGGAGCTGCCTTGGGATGGTTAGCCCGTGAGGACAAAATCGTATTGCACCAGGAGAACGAAGAGCTCTACATTTTTTTGGGCGTGAATGTTTACATCGGGTAAGAAATGAAACAAACCGATTGAAAACCTAAACGAAAGCGTGGATTTAGAAAAAATCCACGCTTCTTTTTTCTGCCGACAAATAATATTTTGTTCCTTTGCACATTCTTAGAAAAATCAATGTAATTATGAGAAGTTTTGCTTCAGACAACAATTCCGGTGTACATCCATTAGTGATGGATGCTTTGAACCGGGCAAATCAGGATCATGCAGTAGGCTATGGTGATGACCCTTGGACAGAAGAAGCTGTCCGTAAAATAAAGGAAGCTTTTGCGGCTGATTGTGAACCGTTGTTTGTTTTCAACGGAACGGGCAGTAATGCCGTAGCTTTGCAGTTGGCAACACGCCCCTACAATTTAATCCTATGTGCGGAGACAGCACATATTTATGTGGACGAATGTGGTGCGCCCGCCCGCATGACAGGATGCCAGATACGCACCATTGCAACTCCCGATGGCAAACTTACTCTCGAATTGGTGCGCCCTTATCTGAAGAATTTCGGCGAACAACACCATTCCCAACCGGGAGCAATCTATATATCCCAATGTTCGGAACTGGGCACTATATATACTCCGGAAGAATTGAAGGCTTTGACTGCCCTGGCGCATGAACATGGAATGTACGTGCATATGGATGGGGCACGCCTGGCAAATGCCTGCGT
This sequence comes from uncultured Bacteroides sp., assembly GCF_905207245.1. Taxonomy (GTDB): domain Bacteria; phylum Bacteroidota; class Bacteroidia; order Bacteroidales; family Bacteroidaceae; genus Bacteroides. The sequence continues at coordinate 31,077 of NZ_CAJLKP010000049.1, forward strand.
GGCTTTAAACCTTAGCTTTAAGGAACTGACAGTAGATTGTGGTATTGATATTCTTAGTTTCGGCGGAACAAAGAATGGACTGATGCTGGGCGAAAGTGTGATTATTTTTAATCCGGATTTGAAGAAGGAAGCACTTTACGTGCGGAAACAGTCGGCACAACTGGCCTCCAAGTTGCGCTACCTTTCGTGCCAGTTCACGGCATATCTGACGGATGAACTCTGGAAGAAAAATGCGACACATGCCAATGGGATGGCGCAGAAACTTTACGAAGGTCTGAAAGCATTGCCCGGAATACATTTCACTCAAAAGATGGAAAGTAACCAGTTATTCCTCACTATGCCGCGTCCGGCCATCGACAAACTAATGAAATCTTACTTCTTTTATTTCTGGAATGAAGCGGAAAATGAAATTCGTTTTGTGACTTCTTTTGATACGACGGAAGAGGATATCCAATCGTTATTGCAGGCGGTGAAAGAGTCTTTATAATATAGTAAAGCTACTTTTGCCAATAAATAAAAAAGCTCCGGACCTTCGCAGGCATAGAGCTTTGGTTTGAAACTTTCTCCCTTGGGGGTGGGAGAAAGTTTACTGAAAACAAACCGATTGAATATTTACCTTAAATACCTTTGCATGATAACCTTTAACTAACCTTTTTATTAATAACTATGTGTATGGATTACATCCCTACCGCCTCAAGGACAGGTACGAAGGTGTAACCTTTCCGTTTCAGCGTTTTAATCATTTTGTCCAGATACCCGTTGTAGAACTTGTCCGTGCGGCGGTCGTCCGTGCCGAAGTGTATCAGCATCAAGTGTCCGTTCAGACCTTCTTTTTTCTCTACTTCCATCACCTTATCGTAGATGAATTTACTGCTCCGGTATTTCTGTCCCATGTCCGGGGTGGTGTAGTCGGCATTAGTCATAGTACCTGGAGTATAGTTGATAATCTGGATACCCATATTTTTAGCCCATGCGGCAATCTCCTTATTATAATATTCGTAGGGCGGTATATAGACGGGAGCATCTTTATACTCGATGCCTGCTTTGCGCAAGACTTCGTAGCTCTTCAACATATCCTGTTCAAACTCTTCACGAGTCACTAATAATGAGTCGCGGTTTTCCCACGGCATATACAATAAATGTCCGTAACTATGGCTGCCTACCAAATGCCCTTCCATACGCAAACGCTTTACCACGTCAGGATAAAGTTCATAAAACTCACCGGTGAAGAAGAAACCGCCCTTAATGCCATGCTTTTTCAGCGTACTGATGATGGCATCTGCACCATCTGCTTTATCGGCGGCAGTGAAGACGAGTGTTATCTGTTTCTTTGACGGGTCGGTACGGATGATACCTCCGTTCACGTATACATTCTTGTCGCCCTGGATGCCTGCTTGCTTCATACCCTCTTTCTGCATGGCAGAGAGATAATAAGTGAGACAAGCAGTTCCGTCCATAGTCGGTTCATTCGTGGAATAATCGTGGATGGCATCATGATAAACCATCAGATCGGGCTGGAAACGTTCATAATCCTGACCGGGAGTGCCGGGAATCCCCGTCATATTTACTCCACGCAAGCTTTCGAAGATGGTACGATAAACGGGACCGTCTACTACGCCGCCTGTGGTATTGCCTACACCTGCATTGAGTAGGGAAGAGTGCGGTTGCGAGGGATAATCTCCGTAAAGAGGAAGTTCCACAATCATACTGGTGCCCCAGGGATTGCAACCGAATAGCCAATCGAGCATGGCGGCTTCCATTTCTTTGTAAGTGTCGTCACCAGTTGTTTCACGATACAGACGGCATTGCGTCAGCATGGCAGTGGTCAGATTGTTTGAACACCAAGTATAGGGGATGCCGTGCATGAAGGGACTTTCGACAGCTTTTTCGTAAGTACGGACGATGCCTGCACGCATGTTGCGGATAAATTCTTTACTGAGACGGTCGTTGTTAACGGTAGCCAGATGGTAGTGTCCCATGTTCATGAACGGATACCATTGGTAGTGGCGTGCACTGTCGGCACCCATCCACGGAGTGACGGGTTCGCGGCGTCCGTATTCAACGGCTTGTTCCAGATATTTCAAGTCTCCGGTGCTTTTGAAAAGTTCCATGGCACCGAGTTCCATATCATCCACCCAGTTATCTTCTTCATAGATATAGGGAGACTTGACGGATGCTGTCTGACAAGCCCCCGGTTTTTTAACGCCTTCCTGATAGGCTGCATCAGCCTTTGCACCGATTTCGGCAGCAAATTCAGGATAGAAATCTTTCAAAAGGCGCGCGCCGAGGGCGAAGCAGGAAGCAAACTTACCTGCCGTGCTGGCTACACCGGTGGTGGCATTCATAAACTGACCACGCACCTGAGGCTCACCGCTACAGAAATAAACGGGGCGTCCTTTGCCCGGGCCGTAACCGTAATCCACCTCGTCTTTGTTGGGTAGGCGCATACCTGCATGGTCGCGGTCATCAGCAATCTGATTATACAATTCGCCCGGAGCCGGGTTCATACGGTTCAGCCAGTCGAGGCCCCATTTTATTTCGTCTACGATGTCGGGAATACCGTTGGCACCGGGAAGTCCGGCTGCATCGTAGAAGTCACCGAAAGATTCCGGATTTTCCTGATAGGCAAACATCATCTGATAGATAGTATTTGCGGATGTAGTGGTGTATTGCAGGTAATCGGTAGCATCGTGCCAGCCACCGCGGACGTCGATGTGCTGTCCTGTCTTGGTGGGGTGATACAGAATATAGCCGTCGTGCACATGGCAACTGTCTTTCAGGAAAGGATTGTAGCCGCAACGCTGCTGGCGCATGTAGTTCAGCAGGAAGTCGGCGGTGCCGTTGTACACATGGTTGTTGATAGGGAAATTGGGGGAAACGGCTTTTCCTGCTTTCAGATAGTAAGTTCCCGGTTGATTGAAGTCACTGAAATCCAGTCGATAGGTACTTTTCATAAGTCCCATCTTTCCGGTGGCTTTGGTGGAGGTGAAGGTGCGGACGGTTTGTCCGGTGAAGGCATCTACCAATGCATACTGTTGTATGTCAGCTGGTTCTTCGCTCATGAATACTGCCACTTTTACAGCTTGCGGCAGGTAGCCAAGTTGGTTAATACGTATCCATGCGTCTGCTTTTACCTGCAGGGCGATGAAGGTGAGTGCTACCGTAAGTAGCCAATGGTTACTTTTCATAATAAGTCAATATATTAAGGTTGGGGGAATTCTGCTCTCTGTAAATACATTATTCAAATACAAATAAAGTGTTTTCTGCTTATTTTAGGAACTTTTAGTAGGTATAATTAACAGATGTTATGTGTCGTTTGCATTATTTTGAATTTAAAGTAGTGTTAATGAGGAATATGTGAAAGGGTTAATTGCTTGTATATCTTTGTGTTGTAGTTTGTGATACTTCTTTTTAATTTTCGTTTACGTATTTTAGTATTCAAAAGGTGGGCTTGGTGCGTTATTTGTCATAGGGTATATAAGAAGAACTAAATTTATAGACTATGGCTTATATAGATTATTATCAAGTCCTTGGGGTGGACAAAAAGGCAAGTCAGGATGATATAAAGAAAGCGTTTCGCAAGTTGGCACGCAAGTATCATCCCGACTTGAACCCGAATGACTCTACTGCTAAGGATAAGTTTCAGGCAATTAATGAAGCGAACGAAGTGCTGAGCGATCCTGAAAAGCGTAAGAAGTACGATGAGTATGGCGAGCACTGGAAGCATGCCGATGAGTTTGAAGCTCAGAAGCGAGCCCGACAGGAGGCGGGTGCCGGTGGTTTCGGCGGCTTTGGCGGTGGTGGCTTCGGCGGTTCGGGCACAGGATATGGTTCGGATGGCAACGGTAGTTACTGGTATTCGTCCGACGGACAAGAGTTCTCCGGAAGTGCCGGTGGCGGTTTCTCTGACTTTTTCGAGTCTATGTTCGGACACCGGGGACGTAGTGGAGGTGCTAATGCCGGTTTCCGTGGGCAGGATTATCATGCAGACTTAAGCCTGTCTCTCCGTGACGCGGCACAAACCCATAAACAGGTTCTGACCGTGAACGGAAAGAATGTGCGTATCACCATCCCCGCCGGAGTGGCAAACGGACAAGTTATCAAACTGAAAGGTTATGGCGGCGAAGGTGTGAACGGCGGTCCTGCCGGTGACCTGTACATCACGTTTGTGATTGCGGACGACCCGGTGTTCAAACGTTTGGGCGATGACTTGTACGTCGATGTCCCCATCGATCTTTATACCGCTCTTTTGGGTGGCGACCAGTTGGTGGACACTTTGAATGGACAGGTGAAATTGAAAGTGAAACCCGAAACCCAGAATGGCACGAAAGCCCGTCTGAAAGGTAAGGGATTCCCTGTATATAAGAAAGAAGGACAGTTCGGTGACCTCATTGTGACTTATTCCGTGAAACTACCGACGAACTTGACGGAAGAACAGAAAGAGCTGTTCCGTAAACTTCAAAGTATGAACTAAAAGGAGGTAGCACCATGCAGAACGAATTAATCATAGTCAGCGAATATTGTCGCAAATGCCACATCGAACCGTCGTTTATTGACTTGTTACAGGAAGGTGGTCTGATAGATGTAACGACCGAAGACGGTGAACGCTATCTGACGTTCACCCAACTGCCGGACGTGGAACGTTACAGCCGCATGTATTATGACTTGTCCATCAATATGGAAGGAATCGATGCTATTCATCATCTGTTGCAGCGTATGGAAGAGATGCAACGGGAACTTCATGAGTTGCGCAGTCAGTTGAGGCTTTTCAGATGATATCTGAAAAGAATATTCTTTTACGAAAAAACAATATTCAACCCGGGTCGTATACTTAGGCTACCTCAGTCGTATACTTAGGGTATCTCAGTATACGACTGAGGTAGCCTAAGTATACGACTGAGATAGCTCCTGTCTATATGCGCTCATAATCAAATTGTTACGTTTTGTTGTTTAGTTGGTAATAAATTCAGATAAATGGGTAAAAAACACTTCACTCATTTTGGAGCGGTAATGAATTTAATTCTATTGAAATGCCGATTTTTTATATGAGCATCTTTTTCCCGAAGAAGAAAGCAGAGAGGCATGTTTTATCCAGACAAAATGCTATGAAAATGCTACCGTACAGGGTGGTGGCTGTGGCGGTGCAGAGAAAGCATATCCCTGTCGGATCGAACGAAAAGAAAGGTAGAAAGAGTTTGGACAGTGCAGTAAAAACAGGGGAGAAAAGAAGAATAGGCAATGTGTTTTTTCCGATGAATAGGGAAGCCTGTTTCACAGTATGGGGAAGATGTTTGTAGATGTACAGCGAGAAGCTGATGACCAGTCCGGTGATTAATATTCCTCCTAAAGTGCCTCTATTCAGATTTTCCGGCTGACTGCACAGAAAGATCAGAGGGATAATGGCAAGAAAAGAAGCGGGAAAACAAGATAGGAACGGACGTTTGCCCAGATGGATGGCAGTGCCTGCCATGAAATAGAAAGCATTGGCAAATGTCAGCAAATGAAAGACAGAAGAGAAAAGTAAAAGAAGACTGCCTGTTGTCAACAGACGGACAAATGAACTTGTCCGAAGATAAGTATGCACGAAATAATGAGTCATGCCACATAATATGAATGTGTGCAGATACCAGTAAGGCCCAATAGGGGCAAGCAACACTTTGTTGAATAGAACTGAAACACTGATTTCTTTTATTCCGTCCCAAACGGGAAACAGCGTAGACATGCAGGCATAACTGATTTCCATAATGGTGTATGGGATGAATATCCATGTCATCGCTTCCAGAAAAACTTTCGGCTTTTTATGCACATTAATCAGATAGCCCGAAATCAGCAGGAAGGCGGGCATATGGAAAGTATATACGATACTTTTGGCATACGGATACTTGCCTCCTATATAGCTTAGGTGGAAGATGACCATGAGTATGATAAATAGGCACTTCAGATAGTCAAGTTCTTGAATACGGCTCCTCATGATTGTTTTCGTGTCTTTGTTGCATACGTTTAGTTATTGTTTTGATGCAACAAAGTTAGGCTTGTACGGGCAGAGAAAGAAAAAAAACGGATGACATTCGTAAAATGTAATTCGTTGTAAATGAGTGAGAAATTATAATTAACTATGACATTTTACTCTTCAACCGCCTCTTCTGTTCCCATTTTTAGCTTCAACCGGCGTTTGCGTTGGGCAACGATGCCGGTGTCGATATTGCCGAAGCAAAGGGCGATAGCAAAAGTGCTTAATCCGGCAGAAGTAAGGCAGAAGTAAAGCAAATCCGCTTCTGTCAGTTTGGGGTATTGATTTTGCAATTGGCTGATGTAGTCTCCGTAGATTTCGAAGATGACTTGTTTCAACTCTGCCTGTTCTTTTTCAGTCATCACTTTGATGTTCTTCTTCTCCTTGCTGTTTTGGGCGGCAAGAGTGTCAAGGCGGCGGGAGATGGGAGTGCGGCGGAAAAAGACGCTGCGTAACTGACTGATTTGCTCTTCCCTTTGTTGCAACATGTGTTCTTTCTTGTGGTTTTCGGAGTGTAAGTACTCTTTCAGCAAGATTATTTTCTCGCGGAGATTTTTTAGTTCATTTTCGTATTCCAGCCGGATGATACGTTTTCGCTTCCGGAGAGTTTGTACGATAAGCAGGAAGATGAAGGCGGCGGTTATAAACATTAAAATGCCTAAGCCGATGTACAGGTGTTGTTTTTCTTTTACCATGCGCACTTTCATTTCGGCTTCGTGCCGGTAAGCCAGTTTTTCCAGTTCGGTGGTTTTCTGTTGGGCGTAGAGAGTGTCTGCACTCATAGTGTAGGCAAGCAGGTGTTCGTAGGCTTTCTGATGGTTGCCGAGGTGTGATTCCAACTGGGCACTATAAAAATAAGCCGGCAGCCGTGCATCCATTTCCGGGCAGGCTATTCCTTTCTTATAATAATAACGGGCGGAGTCTGCGTCGCCTTTCATGCGATATACTTCGCCCAAAGTGGCATATTGTTTCGATGGAGATTGGCCTGCGGGAGTGTAGCGGATGGCAAGTTGTATGTAGTGGGCTACTGAGTCCCATTGCCTCAGGTGTTGGTGTACATATTCAAAGTGGCTGTACAGTTCGCAGAGCATGGCGGAGTCGTTTACGGCATATGCCAGGTGCAGGGCTTTTTTTTGCAGGCGTTCTCCGTTTAAGGAGTCCTGCATGTTGTTCAGGGCACTCCCCATACGGTTAAGCCGACTACTCATGGCGACGGTATCTTTTAAAATAGAGTCGCAGATGTAAGCCTGATAGAACATATTGTATGCTTTATCGAATATACGGTCCCACAGATACATTGCTCCTAAATTATAACATATCACGGAGCGTTTGCTCAGGTCTTCCACCTCCGGAAGCACCTGGTAGTAGATTGCCATGGCTTTTTCCGGTTGGTTGTTCTTTTGTAGTTCAATGGCTTCATTGATGCGGTCGTCTATGCTCTTTTGGGGGCGTAGGCTGCACGAGATGAAGCATGATAATAATAGTAGAATAGTAAACAGTTTCATTGGTTTGTGTGTTAAAGTATGCTTGCCTTTATTGCTGGCAGCATGGACAATAGTAGACGCTGCCGCCCAGATAGGCTTCTTTTATGATTCGTGAGCCGCACTGCGGACAGGGCTTCGTGTAGGTATTCTTGGAAAGCCGGGTTATGTACTTGCCGGGGATTCCGTAGAAGTCCTTTTCTGTATCGCGCACTCCTTTTTCAATCATCTCTGCAAGCGTGTCTTTGACGGCATGGAAAAGGCGTTCCTTGTCTTCGGCGGACAAGGTGCTGATTTTTCGTTTGGGATGGATACGGGCATTGTACAGAATATCCTGCAATACACCGTTGCCCAGTCCCGGAATGCGTTGTTCCGTAGCCAGCAATGCTTTCACCGAAATGTCTTTTCCGATGCCCGCAATCATGTTTTCAAAAAAAGGAAAGTCGAAACGGTCTTCCATTGGGGAGGCTTTTTCTATGCCGCCACGGTAGTAGATATTATCAAACTCTCCTTTAAAAGCATAGATGGCGCCATACATAGCCACTGTGAAGACGAGATAGGTGTCATCTTCAAAAGCGATGAGTAACTGAAATTTAGTAGGACATTTCTCTGTGGCGGTGTAATATTTCATATGGGTGCCGTCACCGATGGCCAGATGGGTATCGTCATTGAAACGGATGTCGATGAAAGAGCCGTAACCATTGACAGATTCTATGTTTTTTCCTATCAGAAGCTCCGGATATTTTGTTGCGTCTCCATTGAACCAGGCAAAGCGGTGCGGACTGGTGGCGTTTATCACATCGGTAACGATTTTGCCTTTCAATACCTCTGTAGCCTGGCGGCTGATGGTAGTAGATTCAGGAATTTCTATCATAGCTGTCTAATTTGGATTTTGACAAATGTACACGAAAAAATCTGATTTACAGACATGCAGCATTGTTTTTATTATTATTTATTGGTTTATATATCCCAACTCTCACACTTTTATCCTGACTTATATAAACTAAGAAGGCTGTCTCTTTGTGGAGGCAGCCTTCTTTATCTTATTCGTCAGTCAATTACTTGCGATAGCTTTCCAGCTCTTCAGCCTTGAACTTGCGGATGAAGTTGAAGTGTTTTTCTACTTCTGCTTCTGCATAATTCAGATAAACAACGGCTGATTTAGCAAACAACTCGGGAGCTTTGGTAGCATCCTGAATGAGAAGATGAGACATCACGCATACAGCTGCCATTTCGTAAAGGCGACGGGCTACGAAGTCCAGCAATTCCTGGTTCTGGGCTTCTTTCACTGCATTGGTGCAAGCCTCGAACTTGTTCGTCATTTCTTTCAGACGATCCATCAGTGGCTGCATTTCTTCGCTGCAGGGAATTGCTTCGTAATCGCGGAGAGTAGCGGCATACGAACCGTTCGTTACATAACGGATGGCAGCTACGGTCTGCAACTGTGTAGTACCTTCATAAATGCTCGTGATACGGGCGTCGCGGTAGATGCGTTGGCAAGCATATTCCAGCATGAAGCCTGAACCACCATGAATCTGGATACAGTCGTAAGCGTTCTGGTTGGCATATTCGGAGTTCATACCTTTTGCCAGCGGAGTGAAGGCATCAGCAAGTTTGGAATATTTCTTCTGCTCCTGACGTTCTTCCGGAGCGAGTTTGCGTTCGCGGGAGATATCGTCCAATGCTTTGTAGATATCTACGTAGCGGGAAGTTTGGTACAACAGGGCGCGACCTGCATCTAACTTGGCTTTCATGATAGCCAGCATGTCATATACTGCCGGGAATTCGATAATGGCTTTGCCAAACTGCTTACGGTCTTTTGCATATGCCAGACCTTCATTATAGGCAGCTTGTGACAAACCTACCGATTGTGCGGCAATACCCAGACGGGCGCCGTTCATCAATGCCATTACGTATTTAATCAAACCGAGCTTGCGGTCACCGCAAAGTTCGCATTTTGCATTCTTATAAACGAGCTCGCAAGTAGGAGAACCGTGGATACCGAGTTTGTTTTCGATGCGGCGCACGTCTACGCCACCTTCACGCTTGTCGTAAATGAACATAGAAAGACCACGGCCATCTTTTGTTCCTTCTTCCGAACGGGCCAGAACGAGGTGCAGGTCAGCGTCACCATTTGTGATAAAACGCTTCACGCCATTCAGGCGCCAGCAGTTTTCTTTCTCGTCGAAAGTCGCTTTCAGCATTACGCTCTGCAAGTCGGAACCTGCATCGGGTTCGGTCAAGTCCATTGACATGGTTTCTCCGGCGCAGATACGTGGAATGAAGCGGCTGTGCTGATCTTCGTTACCGAATTCGTACAGTGTTTCGATACAGTCCTGCAAAGACCAGATGTTGCCGAAACCAGCATCGGCGGCAGCCACGATTTCAGCACACATGGTGTACGGAGTGATGGGGAAGTTCAGTCCACCGAAACGGCGGGGCATGGTCATACCGTTCAGTCCGGCTTTCACCATGGCATCGAGATTCTGTCTCGTACCACTGGCATATTCCACACGGCCGTTGGCACAGTGAGGACCTTCTTCGTCTACACCTTCGGCATTGGGGTTGATAATCTCTCCGGTGATTTCTCCGGTGATTTCGAGCACCTTATCATAAGAGTCCATCGCATCCGAGTAGTCCTGCGGAGCGTAGTCAAATTTGTCTTTATCTTCGTATCCGCGCTCTTTCAGCTCGCAGATACGTTCCATCATCGGGTTGTTCAGTTGGAACTTCAATTCAGGAACTTCGGTATAAAAATTAGCCATATTATTTCTATTGTTTTTTATTATAAACGAAAATTTACGGGAATGCTGAAGTTCATATTAACCGGTTGTCCTTCTATTTTCCCGGGAGTAAACTTGTAAGTCATTGTCAGGAACCCTACTACTCTCATAGCTTCTTTGTCCAGTTCCGGAGAAACGCTCTTTACAATTTTTGCATTCTTAGGATTGCCTTCTTTGTCTATCGAACATTTTATGACGACCAATCCTTGCTTTTTTTCTTTTACGGCCTGCGGGGGATACTTGGTGTATTGAGCTATCAACTTCATGAGCTCTGCATTTCCTCCGGGAAACTGAGGCAGTTCCATGTATGGGATGAAATCCAGTTCTTTTCCGTCAATATCATACAGATGCCCTGTGGCGGAATGTTTATCCATGACTTCTTCCCGCTTTAAGGCTCCATTCTCATAATATTGCTTTAAACTCTGTATGTGTCCTGCTTTGTATGTAAGAGTCAGGCGCAGTTGCCCATCCGGATAGTACTCCGTTCGTTGTCCTACCGGTCTTCCGTTTTTGTAAAAGCAAATCACACTATCCTGCCCATTGGCATATGAATAGACATGCTTGCCATCTTTCGGAAATTTGCTCTGGGCATTCAGCATTCCGCATAGGCAGAATAAGCATAAAGCAATAACGATTCCCTTCATTTCGTTTGTAAATTTACTTACTGTTCTGCTTGTAGTACTTAATCATTTTCGGAATCACTTCCTCTACCGTACCGTTGATTACATAATCAGCGATGGTATTGATAGGAGCATTTTCATCATTATTAATAGAGATGATAATACCACTCTCCTGCATACCGGCGATATGCTGGATTTGTCCGGAGATACCGCAAGCGATATAGAGTTTTGGACGTACCGTAACACCCGTCTGACCGATTTGACGGTCGTGGTCGCAGAAACCTGCATCAACGGCTGCACGGCTACCTCCTACTTCGGCATGGAGTTCCTTAGCCAGTTCGAACAGCATATCGAAGTTCTCGCGGCTGCTCATACCGTAACCACCGGCTACGACAATTGGCGCGCCTTTCAGGTTGTGCTTTGCTTTTTCTACGTGGCGGTCGATGACTTTCACTACATAATCCGTAGTGGGCACATACTTGGCAACGTCGTGGTTGATAACTTCGCCCTGGTAGTTGGCATCGAGGATTTCTTTCTTCATCACACCTTCGCGAACGGTTGCCATCTGCGGGCGGTGTTCGGGGTTGACAATGGTTGCCACGATGTTACCACCGAAGGCGGGGCGAATCTGATACAACAGGTTTTCATACGTTACGCCTGCTTTCTTGTCTTCGTGCTCGCCGATTTCCAGTGAAGTACAGTCGGCAGTCAGTCCGCTGGTCAGTGCGGAAGAAACGCGCGGGCCGAGGTCGCGGCCGATAACGGTGGCACCCATAAGGCAGATTTGCGGTTTTTCTTCTTTGAACAGGTTGATGAGTACGGAAGAGTGGGGCAGTGAAGTATAGGGGAACAAGCCCGGAGCGTCGAAGATGTGAAGACGGTCGACGCCGAAAGGCAATACTTGTTTTTCGATACCTGCAAGGTTAGTACCGGCAACCACGGCTTCCAGTTGGCAGCCCAGTTGATTAGCTAACTTGCGTCCTTTGGTAAGGAGTTCGAGACTTACTTCGGCAACTACGGTGCCTTCAATCTCACAATATACAAATACGTTATTCATATTTTTTAGTTTTTAGCTACTAGCTACGGGCTACAAGTGCTATTCAGGATAATGGCGCAGCAACTTGTAGCTTGTCGCTTGTTGCTCGTAGCTTAGCCAATCGTATGATTGGCGAGTAGTTCAACAATAAGGTCTTCTACATCCTGGTCGCTTCCGGTCAGCGTGCGGCTTTCCTTGGCTTGGAAGGAGATGTTCTGAATGGCTTTCACTTTGGTGGGCGAGCCGCTGAGGCCGCATTGTTCCAGGTCGCCGTTAACGTCGGCCACGCTCCATTCGGTGATGTTCAGATAAGGATACTTCTCGTAGAGGTCGGCATAGGGCAGGACAGCGCCTTCTTTGGTGATGGCGGCTTTTTCCTGTGCACCGAGGGCGCGTTTGTACTTCTGTACCAGTTTGGCGTTGCGCGGACGGCAGGGTGCTGCGCTTCCGTTTACGGTGATGACGATGGGTAGCGGGCCTTCTACGGTTTCCACACCTCCGTCGATATGACGTTTCACAACCACGCGTCCGGTGGTCTTTTCAACGTTCAGGATTTCTTCGGCATACGTAATCTGCGTCAGACCGAGTTTTTCGGCAACCTGCGGGCCTACCTGGGCTGTGTCGCCGTCGATGGCCTGGCGTCCGCCGATGATGATATCATACTCGCCTATCTTCTTGATGGCAGTGGCAAGGGCGTACGAAGTGGCAAGGGTATCTGCACCGGCAAAAGCACGGTCGGTCAACAGATAGCCATTGTCGGCGCCGCGGAACAGTCCTTCACGAATTACTTCGGCTGCGCGTCCCGGTCCCATAGTAAGGATGGTTACGGTGGAGCCAGGATGTGCATCTTTCAGTCGGAGGGCTTGCTCAAGGGCGTTCAAGTCTTCGGGGTTGAAGATGGCGGGGAGTGCCGCGCGGTTAATGGTGCCGTCGGCTTTCATGGCATCTTTCCCAACGTTGCGTGTGTCGGGAACTTGTTTAGCCAATACTACGATTTTCAAACTCATGTTATTAATATTTAGTATTAGTATTTTTCAATATGTCAGCGCCGGGAATAGGAGTAGGAGGTCATAAAGTCCAGCTACTGAAATTGTCCGGTTAACTAATTATCAGCGTGCAAAATTAGTCAAACTGTTCGTTCTGACAAGAAATGAGGGCAAAAAATGCACATCCGGGGAGGTTTTGAGCAAAAGAAAGAGTATAAGAAGAGGAGGATTGCTTTATGAAAGTGCAGAAAATACAGTATTGTGTACTTTTGGAGAAACATACATTCCGGTAGGAGAGAACTACAAGGAGAAGTTCACGGAATATATTAATAGCAGGATGATGAAAAGAGAAGTATTAAGTATTAAGCTGCGCTGTAAAGTAACGCACTTAATACTTAACACTTCATATTTCATCTTTTATTTAATTCCCAGCTTCTTCAACAGCGCCTTGGGCACTGCATCTTTGTGTACCAGAACGTTGATAGTCTTGTAAGCAACGAAGGGCTTGGAAGCATACCAAGTGCCTTTGTACTTGTTGTTGGTACCCCAGGAGTTTTTCACCATATAGTATTCTTTGCCGTTCTGATCTTTGGCGATGCCGTAGATAAGCATACCGTGGTCATCGGTAGTTTCCCAATTGTCGAATGCAGTCTGGCGCATTTCCTGAGTAACGGTGATTTCCGGCAACGGACGGGAAGTCAGTTCTTTGCGCTTGTCGGCAGCAGTAAGACCAGTCCAGCGTGCCATGTCAGAACCTGTGAGTTCGGCACCACGGTCAGCATCGGGCATTACGGCGATGCCGTCACGAGTGAAACCGCTTTCGCTGACGTCGCTACCCCAGGCTACGGTGTAACCGTTGTTAACGGCATTGTCGATGACAGACATGAATTCCATCAAAGGCAGGTTGTAAGAAAGACCATTGCGCCAGTTGTCCTGGATTTCGATGTTCATCTGGGTGTAGAACGGATGGTGAGTGAATGAAGTCAGAGATACATAATCATCCGGATTGATGCCGAGAGATTCGGCAAAAGTCTTCGGAGTATATTCTTTACCCTGGTAAGTGAAAGTTTCGGGACATTTGCCGAGGTAAGTATCATAGATAGAGCATAAGCCTTTCTTCCATACCGGAGTCAGTTTGGTCAGTTTGCCTTTGGCAATAGCGTTTACGTAAGCACCGGCCACGGCATCCAGTTCATTGTGTACCGGCAGCGTGTCACCGTACATGATGCCCGGCATAGCTTCCTGCGGAACAAGACCGTAGTTTCTCAGGCAGAACATGATGTCGTAGAAGCTTCCGCCGGGTGAGAAAGAACTGTCGCCGTGATAGCGTACATAGTTCACGCCGCGGTCTACCATTGTGTGGTGCACTACAAACATTTCTGATAAATCATACTCTCCCTTGCCCATGCGCAGCAGTTCGCTTTCGAGGAAACCAAGTGCCGAGAAGCTCCAGCAAGTGCTCGAACGGTTTTGGTTTTTAACAGACGTAATCGGGTTTTCTTTGACGGTGGTGAAGATAAAGCCTTCTTCCGCCTTCGGAGTGTCTTGTGCTGACACATTGAAACTTAATAAGCCTAAAGTGGCAATAAGTATTGACTTTTTCATCATGATTAAATTGATTTTAATTGATTGTTACTGGCACAAAGATAGGGAGATTTCGGAAACAAAAGCTATCTTTGAAGCGTTTTATCAGATAATTATGGAGAAAAAGATACATATCAACCCAAAAACAGGATTGGTTCTTGAAGGTGGCGGCATGCGCGGAGTGTTCACTTGCGGTGTGCTGGATAGCTTTATGGACCGTGGCATCCGCTTCCCCTATACTATCGGAGTGAGCGCCGGAGCCTGTAACGGACTTTCTTATATGTCCGGTCAGCGTGGTCGCGCCAAGTACAGTAACATTGATTTGCTGGAGAAGTATCAGTACATTGGTCTGAAATATTTGTTGAAGAAACGTAATATCATGGACTTTGACTTGCTGTTCCAGGAGTTCCCCGAGCATATTCTGCCTTATGACTACGAGGCCTATTTCAGTTCTCCGGAACGTTATGAAATGGTCACTACGAACTGTGTGACGGGCGAGGCGAACTATTTTGAGGAAAAGCAGGATAAAGGTCGGGTGATTGACATTGTGCGTGCTTCGAGCAGCCTTCCGTTTGTATGCCCCATTGCTTATGTGGACGATGTGCCGATGCTCGACGGGGGCATTGTGGACAGCATCCCCCTGATGCGTGCCCGGAATGAGGGTTTCACGCATAATGTGGTGGTGCTTACCCGCAACCGTGGATACCGCAAGGAAGCGAAGGACATACACATTCCCTCTTTCCTCTACCGTAAATACCCGAAGATGCGTGAGGCGCTGAGTTGCCGTTGCCGTGTGTACAATGAACAACTGGAGATGGTGGAGCGCATGGAAGAGGCGGGAGAAATAACTGTAATCCGTCCACAGAAACCTGTGATGGTAGACCGCATCGAACGGGATATTCAGAAGCTGACCGATTTGTATGAGGAAGGCTATGCGTGCGCGGCGAAGTATGATTTTCAGTGATTAATTAAGGTATTGTGGGGTTGACTAAAAAGCTCCCCCTCGAAAAAAAGTTCTCTCTATCCACTGATATGAGAGAACTTTTATGTATATTTAGGCTACCAAACGCATAAAATATACTTAGTCAAAGATATGCAAAAAGTTCAATTTAAACAATATAATGAGGGTGAAATTTTATTATTCCCCGACCGTTTAGACTT
>NZ_CAJLKP010000050.1 GCF_905207245.1 uncultured Bacteroides sp.
AAAATATATTGAGTAAACTAACTTAGGTATAACAAGCGAAGTTGTCAACTAAATCCAGTACAGTACACTTAGCTTTGGAAATTAGAGTTTCTCCTCATGGGAACGCTCGTTTCTCTTAATGGGAACTGTCGTTTCTATACTTGGGAACGCTCGTTCCCTCTCGTGGAAACTGTATTAAGGCTGACTTTCTTGTCTAAAATACAGGCAGAAATGTGCGCATAAAGTCGAAGATGTTTATTAAAATCAGTATATTTGTTGCACCATACATGAATGATAACCTATGCATATTATACTGAGGCTGCTATTACTACGGAAAATGCTATTCTGTTTATTGCTTTTTTGGGGGATGATTGTGCTTGCGTCATCTTGTCAGCATCCTATAGAGGAAGCTCCCATTCGCAGTACCATCACTTTACGGGCTGCCGACACGGTGCAAAGTCCGTCTCTGAAAGCTTCTATCTATAGTTATTATGGACGTCGATACCTGAACGGGCATAACTATGAGGACGCACTGCAATGCTTTTCGCAAGCTGCCGATATATTCGAAAAGAAATCGCTGACCGCTTCTTATGCCAATACCTTGCGAAATATGGGGCGGACCCATCTTTTATCTTCGCGTCCGGACAGTGCCCTGTATTATTACCTTCAAGCGCAGGAGGCAGTGGCGGACTTTGACCCGACTCTTTTTATGGATATTTCTACTGAATTATCCATTGTCTGCCATAATGTGGATGACTGGGAAGAAGGAAAGCAACAAATGCTTCAATACCGGAGAATGTCGGCAACGGACGAACTTCCGATGCGGCGGGTTTCCAATGGGATGTTTCTGATGAAAGAGGATTTTGTAAGAGGAAGGAATCGAAATCTGAACGTGTTGCAGGGCGAAGAGTTTAAAATCAAAGACTACAGGCTGTTTGCTTCCGAATATCAGGAACTTTATGCAAGCTGGTGTAAGATGAATGAGAATCAACTGGCTTTAGACCGTGAAATAAAAGAGAAGTACAATAGTGAAATCTTGAAAAATGAGAATCAGCGGATAAGAAATGAGTTGTTACATCGTAAGGTATGGTTGCTTTCTATCGGTTTCGGAGCCATGCTTTTAGTTGTAGTCGGCTTTGTGGCTTTTCATTTATACAAACGGAATGTTCAGAGGAGGATTGAGCATTTGCTTACTCGTCTGAAAGAGAATGAGAAACAATTGGATGAAGGAAGAGTGGAATCGGAAGAAAAACGGCAGCAATTATTGCAAGAAAATCATGAGTTGTCTCGGAGGATAGAGAAGCTGTTCGTCCGGCAGAAAGATAAGGATGAGTTGAACTCTTGTTTGCAGAAACTGAATGTATCCTATACAAAGCAACTGAAAGAATATCAGGAAATTCATTCCTTATTGCCTGTTGAGCGTACGCTTGCACTAAGCCGGTTGTGTCAGTTGCGTTGCCGGCCGGCATATGGACTGGTGAAGTCGGATGAGGAATGGATGGAGGTATTTGGAGTAATCGATACTCTTTATGGTGATATGTCGGGGAAACTGGACGGTTATAAGCTGGGTATGCAGGAACGGAGGATATGTTATCTTATCCGAGCCGGGTTCACGAATGGCATGATTGCCATTGTTTCTAACGTAACTGCCGATGCTATTGCGAAGTCGAAGCAACGTATGAAGAGTAAATTTTTGTTGTCCGGTGGTGATGCTTTTGATGATTTTATACGGAAGTTGTAGAGAATAAGGAGAATGTTTTGTCCGGTTGAGGCTCTTCTTTTTGTCTTTGGTGCGGAGGTAATGTTTTGATTTATAGTGCTGTATCTGATTTGATTTTTGTCCGGTATCTTTTCTTGTTTAAGTGTAGCATCCTGCCTACCTTTGTTACATTCCAAGTCAGGATGTTAGCTGCATTCCAACTTTGATGCTGATACCGTATAGCATTAATCGTAACGGAGTAGCTGGCTGTTGTGATGGATAAAACGGAAGTTTCCTTATTGTTTTATTAAAATCTATGCTTATGAAAAAGATTTTGAATGTCTCGGAAATGAAGCAGGTACGTGGTGGAGCACAAATCTCTAGTTTCTGCGGTGATGGTGAAAAGCTGTATACTTGTACAACTACTTATGGTAGTGGTTTCAGTAGTACTGGAGCAGTTTGTGCTGCTACTGTTTATATGGCTAGAAGAGCTATTATTATGGCTAAAACAGATCAAGTACAAGCCGATCCTGATATTAAGGATATACAATGCTCCTAATGTGAGGTTGGAGTAAATAAGCAATGGTGATATGCTGTTGTATTATCATTAGCCGATACAATTAGGCTAAGTTTCTTCGTTTTAAACAGGCGAAGAAACTTTTTTCTTGTAAGTAAATGATATGAAAATTATGAAAATATCAATAAAATGTAATAGAATAGGAATACACTTTCTTTTTTTTGTATTTTTTGTTTCATCTTGTTCCTCTGTGGGCAGAAAAGAAGGCTTGCAGGTTTTGTCTCCTCATAGCGCATCTTCCACCATAGATTTGATGGATATAGTAGATACAGTGATGTACGTACAGTTTGACGATAGCATCCTGCTCTCCGGGATTGGCAATTTGGTTTTGACAGATAGCTTTATTATAGGTACTACAAATAAATATGGTATTTTAAGATTTGATTCAGAGGGACATTTCTTGAATACTATAGGGAGTATAGGACAAGGTCCTGGAGAGTATCAAAGTGGCAATTATAATATGGCTGTAGATGCTATGAATGGAATTGTTTACGCTTTTATGTACCCTGATATTTTGTTAAGTTATTCTTTGACAGGAGAATTCTTGCAACGTGTACATTTGCAAATGCCTGAAAAAGCAAGTGGAATGTATTGTCCGGATATTTTTCAGGTTCAGAATGGTTTACTATATTTCTATTATATGAATGCGGGAACCGTCGGTGAAAAGCCGTTGTATTGGATGGTAATGAATAAAGATGGTACTCTTGTGGAGTGCCGCCGGGGGCAAGAAGCCAGGACATCTTTTTATCCAGGAGTTGTTCTGATTAATAATTATACTTCTGTAGATGATAGTACAATGATCTATTGGGATAATTTTAATGATACTATTTTTTATGTAAGCCCTTCTTGCGAAAGAGCTGCTTATTTATTTGATAAAGGGAATTTTCGTTTGCAGGAAACAGATGATCTCTCTTTACTTCCGGAAGAGCGCATTCGATGTTCACAAATAATTGATACTAGGAATTTTCTGCTGTTAACTTGGAGTTCTAAAAATAGAAGTGAGGGGGTGTATTATAATTTGTATGATAAGAATGCGGACATTACATATAAACTTAGGGATGACATGGTGTATGATAAGCGTGGAGATTTATCTATGCGCTATCTGAGGATGTCATATGTCAAGCTGAAAGGACGTGAATATATTGTGACACAGACAAAAGCATATAAGGTGGAGAATATTCCCGGTGCTCTTCATTGGAAATTGGATGCGGATGATTTAGAAGGTAATCCGGTGTTGGTGTTGATACGTTTGAAAGAGTGAATTTATAGTCCACTTTATGGATTCTTTTCATTGTGCTATAATTGATGTGATATATTATGAGACTATTTTTCTTATTAATAGTAACTCTTTGGTTTCTTAGCTGTAATCATCGGCAAACAACAGAGCTTTTGGAAATAAAGCCGATAGATGAATTGCTAGCTGAGATACCTATATCTGAGTTCGCAGATAGTATTTCTTTGATACAACTTGATAATAGACTTTTATTATCAAGTTACGGTAGCCCCTGTTTCACTGATAGTTTTTTCGTGGTAAGTGTAGCGGAAGGGGTATTGAAGTATTCATATATGGGAGAGTTTCTTATGAAAATAGGCGGAATAGGACAGGCTCCAATGGAATATAATAGAAATAAGTTAATGGCCGTTGATACTTCTAATAAACGGATTCGTGTATATAGTATACCGGAAAAAGTGATGATTAATTATTCTTACGATGGAGCGTTTCTGAGTCGTGTTCATTATGAACTGCCGGATGATACTTATGGCTATCCAACGATGATGCGCATTCTTGGCAATAAGTGTTATTTCTTTTATCCGTCAATGTCAGGTTTGTCTGATCCCTATTATTGGGTGATAACAGATACTTGTGGGCAAAGTTTGGAAATTAAACAGAAGCATGGAGAGCCTGTTTTAAAGAGGGGATATGCATGCGGCACTTATTTTACATCTTCTTCTGATAATTCTTTGTTATATTATAATTTATTTAATGATACTATTTTCCGCTTTACAGAACAGGATGTTACACCTGCTTTTTTATGGGGGCGAGGAAAGCATCGTATATCTGCATCAACTGAAGATGTAAATGAAAATATGATGGTTTTTACGATGTTTGCTGAAACGAAAAGATTCCTGTTTTTTGAGTGGCTTGATGCGACTTTTAAGTCTTTTTCTTCTTTCGGTTTCTACGATAAGAAAAAGCAAATATTCATGGGAACAAAGAGACTTCGGGATGATTTGAATACCCAAATAGATATTTCTTTAAGATGGATGTTTTCATACTTTCAAAGGGGTAATAAAGATTATATGATAGGAAAGATTGAACCATATGAATTGCCAGAAGATGTTTTACAAAGAGAAAATATTGATCCTGAGGGTAATTTAGTGATGATAATGATTCGTTTGAAGGGTGAATAGAAGTCCGTATAGCATTGAATACACTAACAGAAGAATGATTGGATAATTATTTTAGTATGAGAAACTTATTGCTTATTTCCCTGCTGCTTTTCTTGTATTCCTGCCATAGTAAGCCGGAAAGTACTATTATGGTTTGGAATTATGATGATTTCATAAAGAAAGATGTGAAGATGTCTGATATAGCTGATGAAATGGCAATTATTCAGCCTGATTCTATTGACTATAAGGGAGCCCGAATTGTACATGCTTCATCTTTTTTCTTGGCTGGAACGGAACAGGGAATATTGAAGTATAATAATCAGGGACATTTTATAGGCAGGATAGGATCTATAGGGCAGGGACCTGGTGAATACAGCGGATTTTATGCTATGGCTATCAATGAAACTGAGCGGATTATTTATGTTTACCGTATGAATACCTCTGAACTTTTGTCTTTTTCTTATGAAGGGACTTTTCTTAATAAACATTCTCTTCAACTTCCTAAAAAATGGGCTTGGAGTTTCTATTATTTGAAGGATAAATTCTACTTTTATTACTGTGTAGACGCTGATAATGAATCACAATCCTATATGTATGCAATAACAGATACAATGGGGAATTTGTTATCTTCCAAGCGAGATGAGAGTTTACATTTTGCTTCTGGAAGTTATCCTAGTTTTCCATCTGATCATATAGGACTGTTTGGTGACACCATGCTAGTCTGGAATCAATATAGCGATACTATCTATCGAGTTTCAGAAAAGGGAGAAGAAGCTTTTGCGGTATGGGGTGAGTGGGATAAACGATTGACTCCTGCCAAGGTAGAAAAGGAAGAATGTAATCAATCTATGATAATATCTACCATCTTTGAAACTATTAATTATTATTTATGTATATGGCGTCCCTATGGTATAAAGAAGAATAGATGGAATTATTGTTTTTACGATAAAGCATCCGGGAAGTTTTTTAACTCGGAAGGAATCACCGATGACTTATGGGGGCTTCCTGTTTTTTCCCCTTATAACTATTTTGTAATAGATGGACGTGAGTATTTAGAAGCTCCTTATCAACCTTATAAATTGCTGGATGCTTGGTTGTCTTCCGATGATCCGCAAATACGGAAGCAAGCTGAGAGTATAGATGAAGAAGGTAATAACGTGTTGATAAGGATTCGACTGAAGAAAAATAATATTAATTTCTAATGTGACTGCCGATGCTGTTGCGAAGTTGAAGCAACGTATGAAGAGCTAATTTTGTTGGCTGGCGGCGATACTTTTGATGATTTTATACGGAAATTGTAGAGAATAAGGAGAATGTTTTGTCTGGTTGATGCTCTTCTTTTTGCTTTAATTTTTGAATTAATGTATTGATTTTTAGTATTATAGTATATTTGTTTTTTGTCCAGTATCTTTTCTTGTTTAAGTGTAGTATCCTGCCTAACTTTGCTACATTCCAAGTCGAGATGTTAGCTGTATTTCAACTTTGATGCTGATACCGTATAGTATTAATCGTAATGGAGTAGCTGGCTGTTATGATGGATAGGGCGGAGTTCCTCTTTATTGTTTTACTTAAAATTGAATGCTTATGAAAAAGGTTTTAAATGTTTCGGAAATGAAGCAGGTGCGTGGAGGGGCGCAACCTTCGAGTAGTTGTGGTGAAGGTGAACTGCTATACACTTGTACCAGTTCCTGGATGGGTGGAGCAACTACCTCAGGTTCTGTTTGCGCAAAAAGTGCAAAAGGCGCTGAAAAAGCAGTTGATAGAATTCGTATCACCCAAGATGTTATAGCAGATCAAGTTGCTGTTGTTTGTTACTAAATTAAATTAATAAAAGGTGTATTGAAATAGGAGTAAAAGAATACTGTTTGTACAAATTGCGTAAAAAAATGGATACTGATTATCAGTGGTATGAAATTTATGTTATTTGTGTAATTCGTGTTCTAATCTTCGCTTTGATACACTTTTTTATTTTATTGCACATGAAAAAAGTGATTTTATCTTTTGTTTTGTTTTCTTTTTATTCCTGCCATAGTCAGCCTGGAAGTAATATTATGGTTTGGAATTATGATGATTTCATAAAGAGGGAGGTGAAGATGTCAGATATAGCTGATGAGATGGTTATTATTCAGCCAGACTCTATTGACTATCAAGGAGGTTTGAGAGTACATAGCTCTTCTTTTTTCTTAGTAGGAACGGAACAGGGGATCTTGAGGTACAATAATGAAGGACATCTTATAAATAAGATAGGTTCTGTAGGACAAGGGCCGGGTGAATATCTAAAATTTTATGATATGGCTATAAATGAAATCGATCAAATCATTTATGTTTATTGTCTCGACAAATCTAAGCTTTTATCATTTACTTATGAAGGAGATTTTTTGAGTGAGCATTCTCTTCAACTTCCTGATGTGTGGGCATGGAAGTTTTATTATTTAAATAATAAGTTGTATTTCTATTATAGAGGGGAAGGGGGGATGTCACAGCCCTATATGTATGCGATAACAGATACTGTAGGAAATTTACTTTCTTCGAAACGGGATGAAAGTTTGTTTTTTACTCCAGGAAATTATCCCAGTTTCAATTCACTACATTTGGGCTGCTTCGGAGATACGATGTTGGTTTGGAATCAGTACAGTGATACTATATATCGGATATCAGAGAAAGGTGAGGAAGTTGTTGCTATATGGGGGAAATGGAATAGGCGGTTGGCTCCGGCTAAAGTCGTAAACAATGAATATAGTCAATGTATGGTGATAGCTACAATAACCGAAACAAAGCATTATTTTTTATGTGTATGGCGTCCCTTTGATTTTAAAGACATTCGGTGGAATTATTGTTTTTATGATAAAGCATCTGGGAAGTTATTTAATTCGGAAGGTCTCACCGATGATTTATGGGGACTTCCTTTATTTTTTCCCTATAATTATTTTATAATAGATGGGCGTGAGTATTTAGAAGCTCCTTATCAACCTTATAAATTGTTGGATGCCTGGTTATCTTCTGATGATCCTGAGATACGGAAGTTAGCTGATCGTATTGATGAAGAAGGTAATAACGTATTGATAAGGATTCGGCTAAAGAAATAATACGAATAAGTTAATTGACATCTGAATACATGAAAACACTATTATCAACCTATTTGCATGAGTTACATATTCCATTTACCAGAAGCTATGCCGATAAGCTTTTTGCAGAGCATCCGCATCGCTATAACTTGTATGGTTTATCGGATATGCTATCTGTATATAAGATAGAGAATGCAGGAATACAGGTGGAGGATAAGGACTTAAGAGAATTAGCTTCTCCTTTTGTGGCGCATGTCAGTAATGATTTTGTGGTAGTAAAGCGAATGTCTGATCAGGTGGTCGATTATGTTTGGCGTGAGAAAGAGATATCTGTGCCTGTAGATGAATTTAAAAAGCTATGGTCGGGTATCGCACTTGTTGCTGAACCGGGAGAATCTTCACGAGAACCGGAATATGAGAAGCACCGGAAGACTGCATTTTTTAATTCTGTCCAGAAAATAGGAGTGATTATGATTTTGGTTGTTTTATTGGTCTTGGGGAGTTGGGAGCATCATTTATTCTCTTCTGTAACAGGTGGTTTCTTATTGTTTATTAATCTGGCAGGTGTTGGTGTAAGTTTTCTGTTGTTATTGAAACAAGGCAAAGTACAGAGTGAGTATACTGATAAGATTTGTTCACTGTTTAAACAAGGTGATTGTAATAGTGTGTTAGAATCTGATGCAGCAAAATTAGGAGGGACGTTTAGTTGGAGTGAAATAGGGCTTGGCTATTTCATTTCAAGTCTTACTTTGGTGGTATTTTATCCTCAATGGATGCCCTATTTTATACTTGTCAACTTATTATCTTTGCCTTATACGGGTTGGAGTGTATGGTATCAGTATAAGGTTGCTAAACAATGGTGTCCGTTGTGCTTGTCTGTGTTGCTGCTTTTGTGGATGACGGCTATTGTGAATGTATTCGGGCAATGGAGACTACCAACTTTTGAGATGCAAGATATGCTATCTGTAGCTATACTTTATTTACTTCCTTTCTTGTCTTTACATCTGTTATCAGAACGTTGGTTCCGTTCGGAACAGTTGGAGAATGTGAAGTATGAATTGAATAATCTGAAAGCGTCAGAAAGCGTTTTTCTTTCTCAATTGGAGTTACAACCTCATTATGAAGTAAATCCGGCTACTTCTCAAATCGTTTGGGGACATCCGCAAGCAAAGTTGCGTATTACGGTCTTGACTAATCCTCATTGTAATCCATGTGCGCAGATGCATAAGCGCATTGGTGCATTGTTGAAGGAAATGGGAGATAAGGTTTGTGTTCAGTATATCTTTTCTTCCTTTAATAAGGAACTTGAAAAGAGTGCCCGATTTCTTCTTGCCGTTTATCAACAAGAGAATCATGAGAGAGCAGAAGCAATTTATAATGATTAGTTTGCTGGAAAGAAATATCTGGGAGAGACTTATATTCTAACGTTTGATTATGATTTGGAGTCTGTGGAAGTTAATCGTGAACTGAGTAAACATAAAGAGTGGCAACTTGAAAACAGATTGACAGCAACTCCTACTGTTTTAATAAATGGTTATCTATTACCAGATAGTTATAAGATTGAAGATATGAGACATTTTGGAGATTTAAATATCAATTGATATATAAATGTTACTGTGGAATATCGTAGGGCAGTAACGGTAATGGAGTAGCTAACCATTATTGTAATTCATACGATAATACTTAAAACTTTATGCTTATGAAACGAATTCTGGATGCTTCGGAAATGAAGCAGATTCATGGTGGTGCAACAGTTTCAAATCTTTGTGCTTCAGGTGAAAAACTTTACACTTGTACTACCTATTATGTAGGTAGTACTATGACTAGTGAAGGCGTAGTGTGTGCTTCTTCTGCTACTGATGCCTCATCGTTAATTTCTATTCAGAGAGAATCAGAAGGAACTCAGGCTTTTGCTGTTTGTAATTAATTAGAACATGACGGTGGTGAGATATAAAGCTTACCACCGATAATTACTAAAATATGAAACAATATATTTATGGCTCATTTTTATGTTTGCTACTCTATTCTTGTATTAAAAGTGAAAGATATCCGTATTTACTCATTACTCCAGAAAACTTGATTAGCAAATCATTAGAGTTGTCAGAATTAATAGATACAGTTATCTATATACCAATAGATACTACAGTTTTGATAAGGGGGTTAGGAAGGAGATTTTTAATTAATGATGATTGTATGTTTTTTGACACGAATGAAGGAGTATTGAAATTCGATAAGCAAGGGAAGTTTTTGATGAAAATTGGTTGTGTCGGAGGTGCTCCTCAGGAATATAGTAATTATAGAGCTATAGCGATGGATAAAGAAAATGAAAGGATATACGTTTATAGTTTGCCAAAGAAGCTTGCCGTTTATAATTTTGATGGAGTCTTTTTGAATTCTTCTTTAGTAGAACTCCCTGATGACGGTTTATATCCGGTGCAAATATATCATAGGAATGGACTTTTATATTTCTTTTATACGAATTGCTTGGGGGGAGAATCACGTAAGCCTTTGCATTGGGTAATTACGAATATGAAAGGAGAGTTAGTGACATGCTGGCGTGGCAGTGATACTCAATTGGGAGCTGATTATGCGGCTTCTTTTGGAACGTTTGGAGTTAGTGTTAAAGATGAAAATTCATTTATATATTGGGACCTTTTTAATGATACAATTTTTCATGTTAAAGGAATGGAGCATGAAACAGCATATTTATGGGCTGAAGGGGAGTTTCGCTTGTTAGATACGGACAATTTTAATATTCCTAATGAAAACCGAAGAATATGTACAGCTTTTATTGATACGGATAATTTTTTATTGCTTCGTTGGTATACTATGCAGCATATTGGAATGCAGATGTTCTTTTCCTACTGTGATAAAAAGGAACATAGATGTTATAAATTAGACGATTTGTTGATATTCCCGAATACGAGGTTGTCTTTACTGAATCGCTATTTTACTTATGAATGCATAGATGGATATGGTTATCTCTTAATGAGTGTAAAAGTTGGTGACTTACAAGATATAGCCTCGGTTTCTTTGGAACAATCATTCCTCAATGATGAAGAAAATATAGTACTAATAATGATGCGTTTGAAACAATAAAAATGAAACATTCATTTCCATACTATCACCAGGCGGATGCGATGGATTGTGGTCCTACTTGTTTGCGTATGATTGCTAAATACTATGGTAAGAGCTATTCATTGCAGACGTTGCGGGCGCGTTCGTTCATATCTCGCGAAGGAGTATCGCTTTTGGGCATCAGTGATGCGGGAGAGGCTATTGGCTTTCGTACGGCGGGTGTCCATGTTTCATTTGACCAATTGATTACAGATGTACCGTTACCTTGCATCTTACATTGGAACCAAAACCATTTTGTAGTTTGCTATGGCATTAAAAAAAGAAAAGGGGAATATTGGTTTCAGATTGCTGATCCCGGAAAACAGATGGTGACTTATAATGAACAGGAATTTAAGAAGTGCTGGTTGTCGACAAGGACAGAGGGGGAAGATGTCGGTACAGCATTGATATTGGAACCCGGCCCCGATTTCTACCATCGTGAGGATGAACCGGAAATTAGAGAAAGAGGATTGCTTTTTTTTCTGAGATATCTCACCCCTTATAAGAAACAACTAATACAACTGATATTAGGGCTGTTGACTGTCAGTCTGTTGCAACTCATCCTTCCTTTTCTTACACAATCATTGGTGGATGTCGGCATACGAGACAGCAATCTGAACTTTATAATACTGGTACTGGTGGCCCAAGTCATAATTTCTGTTTCACAACTGTCGGTAGAGTTTATCCGTAGCTGGATATTATTGCATGTCAACACGAGGATTACCATATCATTGATATCTGATTTTTTAGCAAAATTGATGAAACTGCCATTGCATTTCTTTGACTCGAAAATGGTA
Source organism: uncultured Bacteroides sp. (assembly GCF_905207245.1). Classification (GTDB taxonomy): domain Bacteria; phylum Bacteroidota; class Bacteroidia; order Bacteroidales; family Bacteroidaceae; genus Bacteroides. The sequence continues at coordinate 11,626 of NZ_CAJLKP010000050.1, forward strand.
GGTGATATTATGCAACGTATCGGTGATCATGAACGTATTAAAACGTTCCTGACAGGGTCATCTATTACCACACTCTTTTCCTTTGTCAATTTCTTTATTTTTGCCTTTGTACTTGCTTATTATAATCTCACAGTATTAGGTATTTTCTTATTAGGCAATACTTTGTACGTTTGTTGGATACTTGTTTTCATGAAGTACCGGCGTGAACTGGACATACGACGCTTTGCACAAGCTGCCGGAGAACAAAGCAGTCTGATACAGATGGTGACTGCCATGCAGGAAATCAAGTTGAACAACTGTGAAACGCAAAAACGCTGGCAATGGGAACGTATACAGGTGAAACTGTTCAAAATTAGCATAAAAGGTTTGGCACTGGGACAAATTCAGCAAGTGGGTTCCATATTCTTTAATCAAACTACCAATATTGTGATTTCCTTTATTGCGGCAAAAGCCGTAATAGATGGGCAGATGACGTTGGGTATGATGATGTCTCTGACCTATATTATCGGTCAGTTGAGTTCTCCGGTGTCTTCTTTTATTGGTTTTGCACAGCAATTTCAGGATGCGAAGATTAGCTTGGAACGTCTGAATGAGATACATAGCAAAAGGGATGAAGAACAGGATATCTCATCGAAACTGACGGTGTTGCCGGAAAAGGGAGATATCCGGATCGAGAATCTGTCGTTCAGTTATGATGGTGCGGACAGGGATTATGTGCTGGATGATATTTCTCTTCATATTCTCCGGCATAGGGTGACAGCTATTGTTGGAGCGAGTGGAAGCGGTAAAACCACTCTGATAAAGTTGATGCTCGGCTTCTATACTCCCAATAAAGGAGTTGTCAAAATACAGGACACCCCGTTGGAAAATATTAATCCGCATCTATGGCGTGCCCGAACCGGCTCTGTGATGCAGGACGGTTTCATCTTTTCTGAAACAATTGCCCGGAATATTGCAGTGGGCGAAGAGCAGATTGATATTGAACGTTTGCGGCATGCTGTGACTATTGCAAATATTCGTGATTTTATAGATTCTCTACCGTTGGGATATAATACTAAAATTGGTATGGAAGGAAATGGTATCAGTCAGGGACAAAGACAACGCATTTTGATAGCCCGTGCCGTTTATAAGAATCCGGATTATCTGTTTTTTGATGAAGCTACTAATGCCTTGGATGCCAATAACGAACGTGAGATTATGGAACATTTGTACGAATTTTATAAGGGCAAGACGGTCGTGGTGGTGGCTCATCGGTTGAGTACGGTGAGAGATGCGGACAACATAATAGTGCTGGATAGAGGGAGGATTGCGGAAGAGGGAACTCACCGGGAACTGACTGAGCGGAAAGGTTTGTATTATCAGTTGGTGAAAAATCAATTGGAACTGGGTAATTAGAAATTTGTAACTCAATACTGTGGAAGAGGAGAAGAAATATAAAGAGATAGAACTGCGTAGCGAAGAAGTGCAGGAAGTAATGAATCACATTTCACCTTGGGTGGTGAGGTGGGGGATAACGGTGCTGTTTATTATTCTGCTTGTTATATTGGTTGGGTGCTGGGTGTTTCGATACCCGGATGTGCTACAAGCGGAAGTGACTTTGACAACTGAAGAACCTCCGGCCTTTATCCTGGCACGTTCAGCAGGAAAGATTGATACGTTGTATATAAATAATGGTGGCATGGTGCAGGCAGGCGAGCGTTTGGGGGTAATTCAGAATACTTCTGTTACTGAAGATGTACTGTGGCTGACAGATTGTATGAAAGAATGGAAAGAGGCCGGTTATGAACCGGATAAGGGAGCGGACTATTTTATAGGTAAACGCTTGCAATTAGGGGAACTGCAATCGGTGTACGCTTCTTTCATGATTGCTCTTTCGGATTATATCCGTTTTATTGAGCAGGACTATTACACAAAGAAATTGAATGCCGGAAGAAAGCAGTTGGACGGGCAACGTTCTTATCTCAATCTGGTGCAGCGTGAGCATACATTGACTGAAAAAGAAATGAAATTGGCGCAAAGTATGTATGACCGGGATTCCATCCTTTTTGAAGGAGATGCTATGATTGCAGCAGAATTTGAAGAGTCGGGTAGCCGTTATTTGCAGAGTCTGCGTACCAAGGAAACTTCCGGTATGAGTTTGTTGCAAGCTGAAATGCAATTGGAGCAGCAAGAAGAAAATTTATTGGATTTGGGCAAGCAGGCTTATGATGAAGAACAAAACCACAGACTTGAATTGAAGAATGCAGTAGAACAGCTTGAAGCTCAATTGAGTTCGTGGGAACAGAGCTATTTGTTCTGTAGTCCGATTTGTGGCAAGGTAACTTTTATGACGGTTTGGAGCCGTAATCAGAATGTAGAATCGGGGGAGACAGTTTTTGTGGTACAACCTTCGAAAGATTCGAAAGTCGTTGGAAAGGCAAAACTTCCTTTGCAGGGTTCAGGAAAGGTACAGATAGGACAGAAAGTACATGTGCGTATGGATAATTATCCTGATCAGGAATTTGGTTATGTAAAAGGAAGGGTGGAAAGTATTTCTCCGGTTCCGACAGAAGACGGAGTATATATTGTGGAAGTCGCTTTGCCGGATGGCTTACATACAAACTATGGCAGAACGCTTCCCACAGTACGCGAATTGAAAGGGACAGCGGATATTATATTGGCGGACAGGAATGTATTGGAGCGTTTATTAGCTCCGTTAAGGAAGATAGTGGAATACGAAGACTAAATAAAACTTTCGTTACTTTCCATCAACTCCCGAACTTTTTCGTACTTTTGCCCCTTCATATTATGAGTAGATGAATGGAATTATTCCGATTGTCTATTTCTAAATCATAAAAGTATATGTTGACCAAAGTAATTGAACAAGCCAAGATAGACCGCTTTTCCAGATGGATGGGACATGCGGAAAGAATAGTTATCGTAGCCCATGTGGCGCCGGATGGTGATGCCATCGGTTCTTCCCTGGGACTATGGCATTTCCTTAATTCACAAGATAAGACGGCAAACGTCATTGTGCCGAATGCTTTCCCCGATTTCCTGAAGTGGATGCCGGGCAGCAAAGATGTGTTGCTTTATGACCGCTACAAAGAGTTTGCCGACAAATTGATAGCTGAGGCGGAAATCATTTGTTGTCTGGACTTCAATGCTTTGAGCCGTATAGATGCAATGGCGGACGCTATAAAGGCTGCCAAAGGGAAGAAAATATTGGTAGACCACCACTTGTATCCCGAAGAATTCTGTGATATTACTATTTCACATCCCAGCATATCATCCACTTCCGAACTTGTATTCCGGTTGATATGCCGCATGGGGTATTTCAACGAGATAACTAAACAGGGAGCTGAGTGCATTTATACCGGTATGATGACCGATACAGGTGGTTTCACTTATAACTCCAACAATCGGGAGATTTATTTCATCATCGGAGAACTGCTTTCCAAAGGCATCGACAAAGATGATATTTACCGAAAAGTTTATAATACTTATTCCGAAAGCCGCTTGCGGCTGATGGGGTATGTGCTTTCGCAAATGCGGGTGTATCCCGATTATCATGCAGCTCTGATATCATTGACTAAAAATGAACAGGGACGTTTCAATTATATCCGTGGTGACAGTGAGGGGTTTGTAAATATTCCTTTGAGCATAAAGGATGTGGTTTTCTCCTGTTTCCTGCGTGAGGATACGGAAAAGCCGATGATTAAAGTTTCGTTGCGTTCGGTGGGTACGTTCCCCTGCAATCAGTTGGCTGCCGAGTTCTTTAATGGAGGCGGACATTTGAATGCTTCCGGTGGCGAATTTTATGGTACGATAGACGAAGCGAAAAAGGTTTTGGAACGCGCTTTGGAAAAGTTCAAGCCTCTGCTGAATGCGAAAGGATAAAAAAAGTGAGGCATAAAGGTTAAAAGATACGAAGTTTCTACGTAGGGCTTTCAACTTTCAACGAAATCGAATACTTTTGTACGGAATTACTAAATAACAGATAATGAAGAAACTTACATTGTTTTTTTTAGCTTTGCTGGCATGTGGCTTGGGTTTTCAAGCTTGCGATAATACCAAGACTTATGCAGAAATGCTGGAGGATGAGAAAGATGCCATTAAAGCATTCATCAGAGACAGTAGTATAACTGTTATATCTCAGACGGAATTTTATAGAAACGACTCGACTACGGATACGCTTAAGAATGAATATGTGCAGCTCGCCAGCGGCGTGTATATGCAGATAGTGGATAAAGGTTCCAAAAATCCAGCTGATACCGTGAAACCTAATGACCAGATATTGGTTCGTTTCATGGAATATAGCCTTATGAGTAAGGTGGTAACCTTGTCTAATCTGGACTATGCGGAAGTAGTGGATGAATTTAATTATAGAGTAACGAGTTCTTCTATTGCCGGTCAATTTACACAAGGATTTATGCTTTATTATGGTACTTCTGTGCCTGCCGGTTGGTTGGTTCCATTGGCTTACGTGCGTGACGGAGCACATGTAAAATTGATTGTTCCTTCCAAGATGGGACATAATTCGGCAATGCAGCAGGTAAATCCTTATTACTATGATATCCGTAAATATCAAATCTATAGATGATATAGTATAACCAAACAATCTCTTAATTTATTTACCTAAATGACTCTAATCAAATCTATCTCTGGAATCCGCGGAACGATTGGCGGAGGAGCGGGTAAAGGATTGAATCCGCTTGACATTGTGAAATTCACATCAGCGTATGCAACACTTATCCGCAAAACGTGCACAGTAAAAAGCAACAAAATTGTAGTAGGACGCGACGCCCGCATTTCGGGTGAAATGGTAAAGAATGTAGTGGTAGGTACCTTGATGGGTATGGGCTGGGATGTTGTTGACATCGACCTGGCTTCCACACCAACCACTGAACTGGCTGTGACTATGGAAGGCGCCAGTGGCGGTATCATCCTGACCGCTTCGCACAATCCCAAACAATGGAATGCTCTGAAATTGCTGAACGAACGCGGCGAATTTCTGAATGCTGCCGAAGGTAACGAAGTACTTCGCATTGCCGAGGCTGAAGAATTTGACTATGCTGAAGTAGACCAATTGGGCTCTTATCGCATGGACTTAACTTACAATCAAAAACACATAGACAGTGTGCTGGCGCTCGACCTGGTGGATGTAGAAGCTATCAAAAAGGCGAACTTCCGTGTAGCTATCGACTGTGTGAATTCTGTAGGCGGCATCATTCTGCCGGAATTACTGGAACAACTTGGTGTGCAACATGTAGAAAAACTCTACTGCGAACCGACAGGGAACTTCCAGCATAATCCCGAACCGTTGGAAAAGAATCTGGGTGACATCATGAACCTGATGAAAGGCGGTAAGGCTGATGTAGCTTTTGTGGTTGATCCGGATGTGGACCGTCTGGCTATGATTTGTGAAGATGGAAAAATGTACGGTGAGGAATATACGTTGGTAAGTGTTGCCGACTATGTGCTGAAACATACACCGGGCAACACTGTTTCTAACCTGAGTTCTACACGTGCATTGCGCGATGTAACCCGTAAATATGGTAAGGAATATTTTGCTTCTGCCGTAGGCGAGGTGAATGTAACTACCAAGATGAAGGAAGTAGGCGCCGTTATCGGTGGTGAAGGCAATGGCGGGGTGATTTATCCGGCAAGCCACTACGGACGTGATGCATTGGTAGGCATTGCTTTGTTCCTGAGCCATCTGGCACATGAGGGCAAGAAAGTAAGCGAGCTTCGTACAACTTATCCGCCTTACTTCATGGCAAAGAATCGTGTGGACCTGACTCCCGAAACCGATGTTGATGCTATTCTTGCGAAGGTGAAAGAACTTTATAAGGATGAAGAAATCAATGATATTGATGGTGTAAAGATTGATTTTGCAGACAAATGGGTACATTTGCGCAAGAGCAATACCGAACCGATTATTCGTGTATATAGCGAGGCTTCTACACCGGAAGCGGCTGAAGAAATCGGTCAGAAGATAATGAAGGTGATTGAAGATTTGGCGAAATAAGTCAATACCCAATAAGAATAAGAGAGGCGGCATTCTGATAAAAGGATGCCGCCTCTTCTTGTATAAGGTTTTATATCGTTATGCATCCAGTGATATAATCCTACCGATTTCTCCTTCAAAGTTCGGAGTAAATATGTCTTTGCCTATATTCTCTTTGATTTCTTCTACTGTCCAAAAACGTCCGCCATCCAGTTCGTCGCTGGGATGTATTTCACCGTCGTATACGGTTTTGTGTACAAAGACGAGCTCTTTCTCACGGGTGGACTCAAAGACATAATGGGTAATGGTCTCGGGGGTAAAGTCGATGATGCCCAATTCTTCGCGCACTTCGCGTTTCAATGCCATTTCCACACTTTCTCCCAAATCTACGTGTCCGCCTACGGAAGTATCCCATTTGCCCGGTTGGATATCTTTCCATTCGGGACGCTTCTGTAGATAAAGTTCGCCTTTGGAATTGAAAACGTGCAGATGTATCACGGGATGAAGTAACTTACTGCCGTTGTGACACTCGCCGCGAGTGGCAGCACCTGTTATATTTCCTTGTTCATCAACAAGGGGAAACATTTCCTGGTTGTTATCGCTGTTCATAATCTTATGGTATTAATAATGATGAGTCTCCATAACTCAGAAAACGGAAATCGTGGCTTAGTGCAAAGTCGTATATCTTTCGCCAGTTGCCTTTTACGAAGGCTGAGACGAGCAGCAACAATGTACTTTGCGGCTGATGGAAATTAGTGACCATGGCACAGACAATCTTATAATCATACCCCGGAGCAATAATAATCTGCGTGCTGGTATGTAAAGCCTCCATGCTATGGCGGTTCAGATAATCAAGAATGGCTTGCAATGCTTTTGTAGAAGTGATACTTGCAGTTTCCTCTGCCGTTTCATAAGGTTGCCATTGCCGGACATGTAGTTCCTCCTCTGTTGCATCCGGATTTCTCAGGAGAGTAATGCCAATATGATAGAGGCTTTCCAGTGTTCTTACTGATGTAGTGCCTACAGCGATGGCTTTTCCGTCATGGGCAATCAGTTTCTCAATCGTTCCGCGCGAAACGGAAATGTATTCCGTATGCATTTCGTGTCCTTCTATTTCTTCACTCTTTACGGGCTTGAAGGTTCCTGCGCCCACATGCAGCGTCAATTCTTCCAGATCGACTCCCTTTTCTTTTAAAGCATCCAGCACACGGGGAGTGAAATGTAGTCCGGCGGTAGGCGCGGCTACCGAACCTTTTATCTTGGAATAAACAGTCTGGTAAGTTTCCTTGTCGCTCTCCTGTGTTTCCCGGTTCAGATAGGGTGGGATGGGAAGTTCACCGAATACCTCGAGAATATCTGCAAAGGTAATCTCCGGATTGTTCCAGTGAAAGTCAATCCAGTGACTGGTGCCATGACATTCACCACGGGTAGCCGTTAATGTGATGAGTTGATTCTTTACAACCATTTCCCGTTTCAGAGTGCCTTCTTTCCATTTTTTCAGATTGCCAATCATGCAAAGCCAGGCAGCATGTTCTGTTTGCTGGAAGTTGAGCACATAGTCATTCGGTTCAATGGGTTCCAGACAGAATGCTTCAATCAGGGCACCAGTTTCTTTGCGGAAGTGCAGGCGTGCCTGAATTACTTTCGTATTATTGAATACCATCAGGCTTCCTTCCGACAAATAAGAAGGAAGTGAGGTGAAATGGTCTTCGGATATTTCACCGTGGCGATAGACCAAAAGTTTGGATTGGTCGCGCACAGTCAAGGGGAATTTAGCGATACGTTCGTCCTGTAACGGATAGTTGAATTCGCTGATACGGATATGTTTCGGATCTTCTTTCATGATAAACTTCTTTACGGGGTGCAAAGGTACGGATATTTATCGTCTTTTTTCTATCTTTTTTTGTTGAGTTACCGTATCTTTGTAGGGCGATTGTTTGTTATAAGTAGTCTCAATCGTAAATCATTAATAGTTAAATCGTAAACGATATGATGAAAATAGGTGATAAAGTACGCTTCCTCAATGAAATTGGGGGCGGTGTAGTGACGGGTTTCAGAGGAAAAGATATTGTATTGATAGAGGATGCCGACGGGTTTGATATTCCGATGCCCATGCGTGAATGTGTGGTGATTGATACGGATGATTATAATATGACGAGACCGGTGCCGAAGGCAACTCCGAAGAAAACGGAAGAGAAGCCGGTACGTTCTTCTATTTCTCACCCGGTTCAGGAAGATAGTGAAGTGCGGCGCCTGTCTAAACCGCAGGTATCTGTTTACCGTCAGCCGGAAATGCGTGGTGGAGATATTCTGAATGTTTTTCTGGCTTTTGTTCCGGAAGATATTAAGGCCGTCAGCACTACTCCTTTCGAATCTTATCTGGTGAATGATAGTAATTACTATCTGTATTATACCTACCTCTGCGCTGAAGGAAAAGCATGGAGTGTCCGTTCCAATGGAATAGTAGAGCCGAATACGAAGTTGCTGCTGGAAGAATTTGAGAAGGTGGAACTGAATGACCGTGAACATGTTGCAGTACAGTTCATCGCTTTTAAAGAGGACCGCTCTTTTGCTTTGAAGCCGGCAGTCAGCGTGGAACTTCGCATTGATACAGTGAAATTCTACAAACTGCATACATTCCAGGAATCAGAGTTCTTTGAGACACCTGCACTGATTTATGATATAGTGAAAGATGATGTTCCTACTAAACAGGTGTATGTATCAGCTGAAGAATTACAATCTGCTTTGCTGCAAAAGAAAACTGAAGATAAACCAAAATCTCAGCCAATAGTGAAGCGTGGTGGACAGAATGGCATTATTGAGATTGATTTACATATCGGAGAATTGCTGGATGATACTAAAGGAATGAGTAACAGTGAAATCTTGAATTATCAGTTGGATAAGTTCCGTGAAATTCTGGAACAATATAAGAATAAACGTGAACAGCGCATCGTTTTTATTCATGGTAAAGGTGACGGCGTTCTTCGAAAAGCACTCTTGGATGAATTGAAACGTAAATATCCGACTTTCCGGCATCAGGATGCTTCTTTCCAGGAATATGGTTTCGGAGCGACGATGGTGACGATAAAATAGTTACAAAGCTACAAGCTACGAGCTACAAGTGGCTGCGCTTTCATTCCGAAAGGCACTTGTAGCTTGTAGCTCGTAGCTTTGTAGCTCTTATATCTTCTTCCTTCCCAACGGAATAGAAAGTCCGATGAAGGCATTCACGTGTTTGGAATTATTTCCGAAGAACATATAGTCAGTACCCAGCATCAGAGGACCTACTTTGAAGGCAAAGCCGAATGTTTCACCACCTTGAAGCATGGAGTAACTTAATGTAGCGTTGATTAAAGTGTTCGGACGATAATTGGCGGATAAAGTCAATTCGGAATATGTCTTTAACTGTCCGAAGCGGGTAGTTGATAATAATCCTACTCCCAGTTTATTATTCAGGAATCCGTATTCTCCTCCTAAAACCATGGTCGGGGACAAGGAAGTGGTACGGGATTTATTCTCCTTCTTCTGCAAACCGTACAATTCAAAGTCCAGTACATCAGTAGATTCACTGTAATTATCTTTATCGATAGCGATATCTTTGTTTGATTCGGCTATCTGGGTGCTTGATTTACCCCAAGAGATAAAACCTAAATCGAGGATGGCAGCAGAGAACGTAAGGTTCTTCATTACCTGATAGCTTGCTCCCAGATCTATGCCTGCCCCGTATCCACTGATACCGAAATTATTGTAGTCCAGATCTGTGATGTATCCATTTTCTTCTTCCAAGTCCAGACCTTTAGCAGAAGCTTCCAGATAGGCATCTGATTTTAGTTGGAATTCGGAGTCTAATCCTGCCTCTTTGCCTGATATATAGAGTTGGTTGATTTTTAGATTCAGGTTTCCGGCACCTAACAATAGTTTGGCTTTACCACCTATAGTCAAACGGTCGTTTATAGCACGTGAATAACCTGCTCCAACCTCTATATAAGAGTTCAGACGCAATTTCTCATTCTGAATATTAAAGGTTCTGCTGCTTCCCCGAGTAAAATCTTCCGCATCTATGGCACGCAGATATTCGAACATGGTTTTAGGAATAGTTGCATCCACATCTACACGTGCTCCTACATTGAATGACCAGAATCCTTTTCCTCTATAGAATCCGAAAGAGATGACATCCGTATTGAGATTGATGTTCAGCTCATTCATTCCTTTCAGGCGGTTGTAGAACTTATCATTGTTGTAAAACTCTCCGTCAGAGTCAAAGACGTCAATAACATCTTGGATACCCAAGGAGTTGGAGGATACTTCTGCTGCTAATGAACCGATTACAGGTAAATTGACATAGCCACGCTTGGGTTGCATTGCCGGATTCAACTGCATGCGGGTACTGCTACCCTCCATAAAGTAAGATGAGCGCATATACTGCGCTTGCATAGCTGTGGGTAGAAGAAAAGAGATGCAAATCCCCAGAAGTAAAAGCTTTCTCATTGTGCTTCGTTATTTGTGGGTTACTGTTAATGATTACTTATATCTGTTGTTGCAAAGTTAAAAGAACTATTTATTATATCAAAATTATATAATAAATAAAAATTGAATAAACGGCTGTTTTCATAACTATATGGTTTTATAATTGGATTGAGCGGGAAGAATAAGATGATAGCGGCCTATAGGCACACGTTATTTTATCCGCTCTCCTTTGCCATTCAGTAGCACACCGTAATCATCCTGAGATTCACAGAGATATAGATTTGCACTTACAGCGGTAATGGCACTATATGAAGGCGGTGTGATGATTTGACCATTCGGCGACATCAGGCCGTACCACCCCTGTTCTGCCTGATAACACATACATCCGGCGATTGCCTGCATATGGGTTGGTTCATTATCTTCCGTTTCACTTATTACTTTGCCATTATCATCGTAGTTTTTTGTGGTGCTATAGCGTAATTCATTTGTCGGATAGGTGATTTTCTCTACATTGCTGATGTAGAAGTCATCGATGAGATTGCCTTGCAGATCATATTGACGCATAGTGTGATCTTGCATCGTGCCGAAGATAATACCGTCATAAATCCAATAACTTGCTTTGGTGTAAGGGATGATAGTATTTAACTTAGTGTCCATCACTGTTTCTTCTATGCCGTTATTTACTACCAACAGTGTGTCATATTGCCGGATAGAAAAATATTGCGGTTCTAAAATCCACTTGCCGGTTGGGTCTATCAGTCCTACTTTGTCTCTACGTTCATTATGTACCACACAAAATCCATTGTGGAACACATATCCCTCCATACCCGGAATATAGGGTTGATGATTGTCAATAATCACTTTACCGGTCGGGTCGATAAATTTTATCCAACCATTATCATCAACTGAAGCCAATCCATCAGAGAATATCCACGCGTGATCATATTGGGGCTTTATGGCTACTTTACCAGTGAACATATTGAAGTACCCACGCCGTTTGCCATCACTATAGCATATTAGCGAATCATCCCCCAGAGGTTTAGCTATCCACTGAATGTTTTTCAATGTCTTGTTGTCATCGCGGTCGATGACATATCCTTTTTCGTAATAACTATCGCGACAAAAAGTTGCGTTGCGTGAAAGATATTGCGTATAGACTTCTTTCGGGGTATCAGCAAATGTAATGTCATAGCGGCTACATAATGTTTCAAAAAAGCTGCAGCTTGCAGCAACAGTACATAAAATAACGAATAAGGTGAAGCAGGTGCCGACGATACGGCGCAAGAGTTTTCCATACTTCGAGTCATCTTTCATACCTAAGATTACTGTAATCCAATTGGCAATGCCGGTCAGAATACCGATCAGTCCATGCCAAAACAAAATAATAGCTCGTTTCATTTTTAATCCTCCATTTCATAGTGATAGGAAATATTATTCTCATCGCAGAATTCTTTTAATCGGATAATATCATTATCCGCATGGGGTAATCTGTCAAGAGCCCATTTCAGACCGCTTTCATTCTTAATTCCAAGAGCGGTAAGTAGAATCTTAGCATCAATATCTTTAATGATATACGTCGGATCCGGATAGCTACCAAAGCATGAACCGCCACTGGCATCATAACTGAAGAAGTATTTTCCATCAATAATTCTATATTCTGCCATAAAAGATTTTTTCTTGTGCCTCTTCTTCATTCTTATTGTAATTTTGAAATTCTTTTTCAAAGGGTTGGAAATTCCCGTTTGGATTATGCTTATGCCCGGTATTGTGATCGTCAAGAATTGCAAAAACTATTTTCTTGAACCGATTCTTGAACTCCGTTTCATCCATTACTTCGTGGAAAATTCGGGCGACGTGGGCAGGTGGATTACGGAATGCTCCACATCCCATAGCTCCAAGCACGAGGGAATCATTATTGTTGGCAAGTGCAATGCGGAAGATAGTGCGCATCTTGTTCTTCGTGGCTTCCACAAGATACGGTACAATCAATCCGTCCGTATCCAGTTCCGGATGATTGATGGCGGGGACGGCTATGAAGTCAAGGTAATACGGTTCTTCAAGCAAAGGATAACCATCAGCTTCCGTTCCACGAAACACACAGGCTTGAGGAGTATAAATGCCGCCCCAATTACGGTCGAGAGGATATTGGTCGGTTGATTTGTCCAACCCATACTCCTCGGCATAAGGTGCAAACTGAAATAGCGAACAGAAAAGATTAGTACGACGGAACAGGTTCTCTTCTTGGGCTCCTGCACCGCTATATACGCCACCACCCGGATTTTGTCGGCTTGCCATATTCAGTACAGCGGGATGAAGACCTTCATCCGATAATGACTTGGCGGTAACCAATGTATCGCCATTTATAACATGAACTATGGTTTGCATTTCCGCCTGAGTATGGACTGATGATATCTGCTCACAATAGAATTTAGTGTGGTGTATCATCGAAGCTTCGCCTGCAATCTGTATGGTTTTGCCTGCTGAAATATATCCACTGTTACTTATGCGTGTGACTGTATCTTGAAATACTTTCGCACGTAGCTTGCGTAGTTGGTTTCTGTCCTTGTTTTGTGAAGCAAGTAAGAATTCTTTTTTCCATATTTCAGCATTCCATGTATTTGTCATAAGTTTATATGTTTAAATTCAGCCATCCTAAAATTGCTATCGATATTTATCTCACTTCTGGTAGGATGTTGTTTTACCGAGATACAGGTCATCAGCGATATGCAATATCACATCATGCAGTTCCAAGTCGTCTTTGTAGAATTGTGGTATTGCATCGTAACCGATGGCAGCACCTAACAAGTTACCGGTCACAGCACCTGTGGAATCACTGTCACCTGCATGATTCACAGCCGCAATCATAGCTCTTTCGAAGTTCCCAAAATAGGTCAAAGCACAGTAGATGGCTATGGCGACGGTTTCTTCAGCCACCCAACCGCCACCCAACTCGTCTTCGATGGCACGTACATCATCTGTCGGGATATCCGACAAGAGGACCGCTTTCTTTATCAAGGAAACAAATTTTTCTACTTCTTCGGCATGGTTGGCGAACATTCGTTGCGTGGATTCCAACCCTTCCTGAATGTAGTTTTTGAATGTTTCCTTCTCCGGATGCTCGTCGGTAGCCAAACGATAAATGATATGGGCGGTAAAGGCTGCCGGAATAAAACCTAACGGATGCTGGTGAGTAAGTCTTGCTGCATCTGCGGCAAGGCGGTCAAGAGCATCTATATCTGATATTCGTCCTTGGGCTACACCGTATAAAGGGATAGGGGCGATACGCATAACGCCACCACACCCTTTACTGTTATTATGAGAATCTCTCCCGGCAATAATCTCAGAAAGGGCAGTGAGGCAGGTATTGCCGGGGGCTCTGCGTTGATTCAGTTCCGGAATATCCCCGATCCAACATTCCTTAAAACGCTTGTTTCTCCTGCCTGATTGCGTATAATACCACTCTATATAAGATTCACAGATATTAGGAATGAGAGTACTTTCTTTTTCTTTTGCATTCAGAATGCCACAGGCTGTAAACAGTGTCATTTGTGTATCATCAGAAACCCAAGCCTTTCCGGTAGAACAGTCTTCGTCCTTCCACCATTGCTTGGTGTCAAGGCGGGTAATTCCTGTGTTCCCGTATTTCCTTTGAATACCTGCATACGAATCTATAAATTCTACAGGATACCCTAAAGCATCACCTATGGCTCCACCTGTCAATGAGCCGCGTATTCTGTCTTTTTGTATTTTCTCGTCCATAATATTATAGTTTTTAATTGTCAGTTTGCTATGCTGTTATTGATTTGTTTGCTTGAGATTTGCAATAATATATCCTCCGGTTGTTGATATATTAGTCGCATTATCTGGGGTATGCAAGCATCGATTGCGTTATAACAAGTGTGTATCATTGCATTCAGAATCGAGTAGTTGATAGCACCGTTGTCTGTATTGACCATCATCGTAGATACGATTTCTCCGTCTTCTTCGTCCATGTTGAGACATATTCCGGGAGCTTCATTGTTCATCTTGTTCAGAAGAAGTATGGCGGCGGTTCTTTTCTCTTCCGGAACTTTGATCGGCATAGGCATGTGGCATCTCATCCAGTCGTTTTCTTCGTTGTACAGAATGAAGGCTTTTATGTTCATACCGTTGCTTGTCATGCCAAATGTAAAGAAGTGGTTTTCTTCGTCACATTGATAATCTGCACCAACGCTTTCCAGGAATTCTTGTAGGTGCATTCTTAAGGGTTTTAGTGCTGTTGTTTCCATGATTGTTTCCTTTCTATTATAGAGTCCTACGATATTAGTTCATATTTACATTCGGGGAACCATCGTTCCAAAATGTTATTTACTTCCGATTCAATTTCAGGGGTAATGTATTTGCACACCTTTTGATAGGCAATGGTTAGTGATACTACTTCGTCTATCCAGCCGATGATGGGTAGGCGTTTAGCCGAAATTAAATCAATGGGGAACACTAAATAGGAGATTGCAGATGCAATGAGTAGCTTGTCTGATTTGGGAGCATCTGGGCTTTTCATTACATAATACAATAGGAGTAAAGGGCGTGCACTTACTCTTCCTGCTTTTCTGGCATAGTCGCCAAGCTTTTCCCATAATAGAGGGTAGTTGATGAGGCTTTGCTTTTTCATAATAATTTCATTTTAACTGTTTCTTATATAGAGGCTGAATTTTTATTTTTCTTGCAGATAAAACGAAATTTAACTATTATAGGCTTGTATAGTAACTAAATCATTTGGTCATGATAAACTAAAAGAGTCGGTTTATTCTAATTTCTTTTGACTACTTTTCTTATATTATTAAGAACCCTTCCACTATTGGCTTTGCTATTTCCGGTTCTTTTATCAACCAATCCATTGTCAATAGTGCAGCAAGATAGTTCATGCATTTGTGCTTTTTTATATGCAATAAGCTAATTCCTTGCACTGTTATATCTTGCATCTTGTTTGCATCATACAACCAATCGTTAAGCAAAGGAACAAGTTCCTTACTGAGATGTTGGCTTTCTGAGGCTGCTAATGCAGCTCTCTTTTCATTATATCCTTCTCTTTTTTTTAGCGTCTGTATAATTTCATTGTATTCCATAATAGTTAAGCATTAAGATGTTTATGATATGCGGACATTGTGTCAGCAGCAAATACCCGGGCGTCTATTTCGACCGGTTGATAGTAATATAAACGAGCACCAATTTGGGCTAACCCCTCATTTGTATAGGTGAAGTTTCCGATAATTGGAATTCGTATAGGTTCTCCATCAGCATACCCAATTTGTTCAAAGTTCTCACGCCAGCTTTCCACTTGTGCTTCTGATTGATGAACCATGCGTTCCTCAACGTTATAGTGTTGATATGCGTGACGACCCTCGTGAATTAAAGTCTCAAGCATTTTATCTAATATCGCAGGATCCGTACCGGACAGTTCAAGCATTGATTCGTTTATAGCAATGTCACCATTGAGTTGATAGCCAAACAAGTCTGCCTCCATTTGTTCGGAACGGATATTTGCTGCAGGACGATGTGCTATCATTGCAATTTTCTGTTCGAGTTCATTGAGTAAAGCAACTTTTCCCTCCATTGTCTGATTCACCCAATTTTCATATTGGATGCCATCTATTTCACACATACTTGAAGCTATCTGTTCTTGCTGGACTTTATCCGATGGAGCTTCAAGATACTTGGGTTCAAGATATGAACGAAATTCTTTCCACACATCACTATCCTTACCAAAGTGGTCCATATGCACTTTTGTGGATAACTGCGGTTTAAGACTTTTTACACGCATATCTATAGCATCAATCAATTCTTTTAGATTGCCCGATTCTATGTCTTTTATATTTGTTATGCCTTCGCTGCCAAGTACATCTTCCATGTAACTGGTTTGCTTTTCGTCAAACTTAAAATTCTCGTATTCATTACCTAAATCTTCTAAGGTATTGCCTAACTCCCAATTTTCTTGGGAATTACCGAAAACTCCGTTTGAACTACTGAATTGTGAAAATACTTCTTCCATAATAAAAATGTTGCATAATTAAATTCTCGGCATGTTGCGAATCAGACAATTAACCATGGGAACCCAATGCGATGGATTACTCCAGAATTTGCCAATTTCCGTATTGTGGCAAAACTTACCTACGGCATTCTTTACATGTTCGATTTTCTCATTGATATTCATTTCATTCCATACAGGATTTTCTTGAACGCTATTGATATATTCAAGTTGATTGTCATCAAACTTAGAAAGAATCTCCGCATCTGAAATTCCTTCAGGATTGTTCTCCAAGCGTTGAGCAAAATCTTCGAAAGCCTCGAAAGGACTATGGCTTTGCTGTACTATCCCTTCCATATTTAATCCGTTGGTCATAAATACCTCCTTTTTTACTTTGTTTTATTAATCTTACACCAAAAAATATCCTCTTCACTACTATTAGAGATTTTACCTGCATTAATTCCAGCAACAATAGCTTGACCAATTGATAATTTGGGGATAATTTTTCTTTGATCCATGCTTACTCCCATAGCATCAGCCACCATTTCTACATCGTCAAGCGAGAGCAATTTATGAATAATTTTCATATTCGTATTCTTTATTGCATCAGGTATCAATCTGCTTGGCACTTGGTCTACAATCATGATACCTTGTCCATAAGCACGTATTTCTGAGAGTAGATTACTGAATAATTGACCACACTTATACTGGGGTGAATCAGGATTAGGGTTGTTCATCATCACGCGGTGTGCTTCCTCTACAACCATCAGATGATGCAAATCATTGTTGTTGAAATTGAATTGAGGTGTTTCTGATACGGCTATTCTGTATTCATATAGATACAGAAGTAATAGCCCCATAACAAATGTACGGTCGGAATCATCGCTCACTCCGGAAAGGTTAATTATTACACGACGATTGAAGAAGTTATTCCATGTGGGCCGTTTAATGCCATCTTTTTCTTCTAACTTGCTAAGCTTTTTGTAACCGCCAAGTACCTCATTATTCAAGAGTTCTCGTTTCCAACCTGAAAGCAGATTGCCAATCCTCAAATTTACTGCTGCATAGATGTTGCCGGTAACGCGAGGTTCATATCCTAAGTTTAGAACTACAGGCTTTATTCTGCAACTCAATAATCCCAAAGTAGGATATAGTTCCGGGAGTGGAGCATTTTTGCTTCGGTTTAGCCACCTTTCGCCATTGGTATATATGTCGCGTATGAGCGATTCCATGACAGTCGGTAAAATATCTTCCATAGGGAATGCTAAAGCAAATATGGACTTTATCCGATCCATGTGTGCTTGCACGTTGGGTTTATGACCGTCCAGGCAAACTGGTTCAAAAGGATTCAGCTTAAGTATATCTTCTAAGGCATATTCCCTTGGTTTACCGTTTTTGTCGCAATGCCAGTAGCTATCTTTACCGGGCATATATATGACTATTGGTTGCTCGTCCCTTCTCTCGCCATTTGCTTGATCAAGTTTTAGTTGTTCGTTAAATGATATTGCCCAGTCTACATATTCCGTCTTTGCCGGTTCTATTACCATAAAGTTACGGTTATACTGATTCATGGCATTGAGAACACTAAGGACTGTGTTAGTCTTGCCACTGCCGTTTACACCACAAACTAAACTGTGGCGGGTTAAGTTGTTAAGCTCAAATTGACAGGGAATGTTAGTTTCCGCACCATTATACATTAGATTACCAATATGTGTATGCGTTTCCATTTTACTGCAGTCGGGAATATCTAGTCTGAACTGTGGAGCTGGCTCTACAACACTCACTCCCGGTACTGTGTGCAATGGCAAATTAATCATAGATGTCAACTCATCAGTAGTGAGATAGCTTATTAATTCTGAAAAATTCCGTCCAAAAGGATGATTAAAAATTTCTTTTGTTTCTCGATTTGTTACATAAAGCTCTGGTGGAGTTATAAACGGTATAATATCGGCATCACCATTTCGCCTGTTTGGGTCTCTAACAAAACTTGAAATGTCGTGTACTCGAATTGGCTCTAATCGGGATGCACTTCCGCTCAGGATTGATCTCAATTGGATTTGTGATGTAGCATTTTCTCCATCTGTAAATAGATAGCATCCTACACGCCACATGCCTTTTGCCTTTCCTTCCCGATAGCGTTCCCCATGTTGTTTTAGCTCTTCAGTGATAGCTTGAATATGCCCATTTACAATAGTTTGTCCTATACTTTGAGAATACGATTCGGTAATACCATGTGACTCACCTTTTGCTATTGACTCGCTTTTATTATGACCTTCATTATGCGATTTCTGAGGGATAAAGCTACTTAACATACCTAATCCCATCATAGTTCCACCTCCCAACAATTGGGCAGCGGCTGTAGCACCCACTGCACCAGATAAGGCACTGGCGGCTGAGCCTATCAATGCAGCAGCAGGAGGGAATGCCGCAACGGCAGCAATGCCAATCCCAATCCCAATTAAAGTCTTTACGGCAGATCCTATATCACGGTGTGATTCGCCATCGTTCGAACTTTCACCTATAGTCTCGGTTATCGTTTTAGTAAATGTTTTAGAAATACTTTCTTGCAAAGAATTTGTTAGATTAAACTTTTCAAAGGATTCAGCCTGCCCTTTCATTTCATCGCACATATATACGATGTTGTTAAGTTCTTCTTCTTGCACAGGATCTGCTACTACCAAATATGCAATGTCGCCTTTAGGTTTGCAGCCACCTAACAAATATTCTATAGTGGACGGATAATCTGTTTTTTGTAAATCCATTGAAGGTATGCCTGTGAAGGCATAAGCGTGGTCGAAACGTTTATGAATATATCGTTTGATATTATCATCGGCTCTTCTGTCAATAACATGGGACTTCAAACCAGGCCAACTAACATTACAGAAAGCATCTATTTCTTTTATTGCATTACGAGAGTTGTTTGTATTGCAATCTTCGTCACTTTTAAGACCCAAATAAATCTTGAAGTTGCAATTTTCTCCTATAATCAAAAACAATAATTGTGTTTTAGGTATAGAACAAGCATGAAGAATATTCTGCAAGGCGGTAAAACATCCTTTTAAATCACTATTAAATGGGCGACCGACTTGCTCTATCTGCATCCAATAAGTATTATAAAGTTTGCTATCTGCATCGATACGTTTCCAAATATTGTATAAAGAGCTTTCATTGTTTGGTAATGAAAAATTTCTTCTCTGCATACAATATGAAGTGCTCATAGCCATAGCTGTGGACGTTGAAATCTGTGATATTACATCAACAGTTTGAGATGATAGTTGGCAATCCATATTTATATATTTTTCTACTTATAAATCAAAAATACTATTATTAATATCATGTGTAGCTAATGTACATTTCCTTTGTAAGTCTTGGAAGCTCCTTTCTATTTGGTTACGACATTTTAATGCGGCTTGATGTTCATCAATAGTAGGATTAATCTCATTAGAAAACGAAATAAATACCGATTTTAAAGGTTCTATAAATGTAGATCTTGTAGGGCCTGTTAAATCTAATGTTTGATGTCTGTGTTTATTCAGAGAGTTCTCTGATACTGAGCCTCCTGTTGCTCTGATTACTTCATCAGATTTTTCTACTAGTGTTTTAAGCAAATTAAGCTTGTATTCTTTTGTGAAACTAATATTTATATCAAAATTAATATTTATATCGATTATATCTTGATATGAACCTTGAGGAAAAAATATTTCCCAATATTCCTGATAAAGTCCTCCAACTTCTTGATGAATTTCTTGAGCTAATTCCACATTTAGTTGTCTGCATATTGTCTCAACACTAACTTCACCTTCAGATTTATCGATAAAGTCAAAGACGCGGCGATATAAAGCATGCAGTGATTTATATCCTTCAACTAGTGAGACCTTCATGCCTTCTTTGATCTTTATCCATAGAGGATTTATACTATTTTGTCCATCATTTATTATAGAATCGAAATCGCTATTTAGAGTGTTTTCAAGAGACATTCCTACTGTACCATTATACCATTGAGTAAGGACCTCCACCATTTTGTCACAATACAATTTATGTACAATATTTGAAACCTTTGTTTCTAATAGCTCCTTAAGAATGTTTTCAGACAACCATTTTTCTTTGAGTATATTTTCTATTTTTTCTATAATAGGTTTTGATTTATGATGAAATACACCGTATTGTACTATGCCTTTAGAAACGGCATATGATGCATCTGGATCCCAAAGTAATGTATTATTGTATTTTACGCCAAACACTTTTTCTATATCCGGCTTAATAAAGCTCATCACAGATGCGCCACCTGTGAGAATAACATAGTCAATACTACCACCCATTTCAGAAACCTTTTCTTTGAATGCCTCAAAAGCGGTTATGATTTTGGGTTCATACTCACAACATTCGGGTGGAACGCTTTGATTACAAACTTGGGAAATATTCAGGTTGTGAAAATCAGATTCTTTGCTATTTAGGATTTGCCGTATAGTTTCCTCGTTGTATCTTCTAGAACGATGAGTATTTGGTTCTGTGTCAAATCCAAAATATATTAATGAGATGTCTTCTCTGGCAGCATCTGAGATTTTAAATGAATAATCTGTTAGACGAGCCTCTCCTAATAGGGCATTCTCATGAGCCGCTACTGAATTATAGAACTCTTCCTTTAGCTTTCTTAGTGCAAAGAATATCATTTTTCTTAGTGTAGTTTTACTGGGAAACAGTTCGGCAGCCTTTGCAAAAGCATTTAGAGCAACTGATTCATGTCCCATCATATAATAAAAAAGAGCCTTTTCTACAATATGAGCTCCTAATTCTATGCCATTGTGATAAAACTGATCTCCTTGATACCATGTAAAATCTATGGTACTTGAGCCAAAGTCTATGACTAACAAACCCGGTTGTTGGATAGTATTGATATCTATTTCTTTTGCGAAGTTCCTGCAATTCATAAATGCAGCGCGTGATTCTTCAATAACTTCTTCACATGGAATTCCTATTTCATTAAGAAATATCTTATATATTTGCTTTATATTCTTTTCGTCTTTAGCCCAACCGGAAGGACATGCAGCATATAGAGAGAAATTACATGGGTCTGTACTTAAATTGTTTTGCCTTATTATATTAGCATATACGCGCTTGGCAAATTTAATAAAATGACGAACCGTGTAATTATCTCCTTCTTTCTCCTCCTTTATTTGTTCAAGAAAAGATAGCTCTGTATTTTTATCAGTAGATTCATTATTGCTGTCTTCGTTATCCAATGTGTTCAGCTTTTTGAAAAATAATCTCATGCCAATTATGTCCAAGGTATTTGAATCTTTTTTGAAAAATGATTGATGAACATTCCGCAAAAAATTGGCTAAAGGAGTTTTAAAGCAATCATTATATTCAAAGCTGCCCTCATCCGACATGCAATCTTTTATGTTATCGGATTTAGGGGAGATAATCCATTCGTTATCTACACTTTTGCAAATGGAAGAAGTTATCTTTCCAGGGGTTCCTTTAATTCTTGAAATTAAAAGCTCCTGCTTATCATTTTCAATATCGATATAATTGGCTGATGTTTCGCCATCACCAAAATCTATTCCTACAATATAGTATGCCTTATTCATATTAGTTGTTTTTAGGAAGATACACTATGCCTTTTACTATGATTTCTTTAGTCTTTATGTCACAAATAGTTGGACTTATCATTAGAGGTTCTGTGCATTCGGGTGGATATTTAATTTCGAAATATTTCTTATGTTCATTGCTGTACTCTATCACATCATAACCTTGCTTGTAAAGAGCATTTGCAACATCTTTCAATACTAAACTTGCACAATTTTTATCTTTGCAAAAATATATGTCACTGATAATTGACTGATATGATTTTACCAATTCTTCGTATTGATTGAATGGTATGACGGGTTTCCCTTCGATTGTAACATAGGTGGTTTTGGGTTGATTAGGAACATTTGAAATGTTGTTGATTTTGACAATAGCTAAATCCAAACTTGTTATGATTAGGGCTATATGTTTGTATATTTCTCCTGTGTTGATAGTGTATTTATATTTTAAATTATTTGATTTCCAGAATACTAGTTTATACATTATAGAGTAAAATGATTTGTTCTTTCTCCTTCTTATATACTTTGTTATAGAAGGATGGAGCTTAATCAAATCTATCAAAAACGCATTCTTTTCTGGTAGTTCGTCAGATATGTCTTTTATTAACTTGTCCCATTCTATATTAAATACATCTATGATTTCATTTATGGAATGAAAGGATTTATTAGACAATGTGCTAATGATTTCATCCTTTTTCTTAGCAAGAATTTCTATACAATTCATATTATTTATTGTTTTTGTTTATATATATCAAAAATACAGTTGTTGCTATATAGCTCTTTTCCCTCAAAAATAGAAAACTGTGTTACATCATGAATGTCTTCTGTTTCTATACCCATCATTATTCGGATTAGGTGTAATGTAGAAGAAAACTTTCCAGGCTTGTTTATTAACTTTAGTCGCAAATTGCCTTTTTCTAATTTCATAGGGAGTGCTCTTATGTATTGTCCTTCAACTTCAGTTATGTAGACACATTCACCATAAGGTAATTTATATACTTCTATGCCATTGATAAAAATTGTTGCAGCTTCTTCCTCATCACCTTTGATCTCAATTTTGTGAAGACGTTCCGGCTTGCCTAAGGATTTGCTATATTTAATTGCTTCCTCTTCTGTCATCACCTTTTTCCCCGGTAATTTGAGAGAACTGCCGCTTTGAACATAGATTATGTCCGCATTAAGATCTGACGCACCTAAAGCCATGAAGAATTTCTCTTCTGTTATATTCTTGCCGGTTAAAGTAGATAAACTTTCAAGCCCGTTCTTGCGAATATCGGAATTAGAGTTGCCGCTATTTTCCATTTCAATCCACGTTTTAACGATTTGGAAGCACTCTTTGTCTTTATCCTTCCAATAGTACACCTTATCAGGGTGCATATCACGAACAAACTGGCGACGGTTATCCCAAAATTGTTCTAAATCAAAATAACGTCTGAAGTCCGTTAGAGTAACTATTGTCTTTTTGTTTAGTTTCATACTACAATGTTTTGGGTAAATAATAGTTGATAGCTCCTACTATGGTATCATAAAGCACCATATCATATAATCTCATTGTCCCGTATGTTATATTTTGTTCTTTATAGGGGGTATATATCATATTGTCATCATCAAATTGTTTGAAATCCAAAAAACTTTTACCGGAAGCAGGTTCAAACTGATTTTTGAAAAGCGAGAAAAAACATTTAGCTATATCGCTCAGATTAGTTTCTCCATAGGGGCGGAAATCCTTTAATATAGCCTTGACTGCCTTGATAATAGCATCATGGTCATATACAGAGGAACCACTTGAAGGTTGTAATTGGGGATTTACTTTGAATTTAGCTTCTTTGATAATAGATGAAATATCGGCTCCTGTAAGAAGTTTGTTAGAAGGCTTCTGCTTTACCCTCCACAAATATGTTTTGCATTCGTTGCCTGTACACTCCTCTTCCTGCAGTGAGCATTTCGCCGGATGATCTGAACAGCAATCATCAAGTACTTTCAACCAAACTTCGTCGTCAATTAAACTTTCGGGAAATAGCTTACTGGACATTGATTTTCGTTCTTGCTTACGATATCCGTCAAGTTCTTTCTGGTAATCTTCGTTTTGCTTTTTGAGGTTGCCCACAAATATCTGGGCACATTCCTTTGCTGTAGGCATAAACGTGAAGAATTTGCAGTCGAAACGTTCTGAGCGGAAAAGTTCGGGTGGTAATTTAGTAACATCATTGGATGTGGCAAATACAAAGCAAGCAGATGTTTTTTCTTGCATCCAGGTTAAAAATTTGCCAAACATTCGTTGCCCTACACCTCCGTCACTGGCACCACTGTCAGAAGAACTGAAAGCTTTTTCTATTTCATCAACCCATAATACACATGGCGCCATATTTTCAGCTATGTGCAGTGCATTAATCATATTATGCTCAGACTCTCCTTGAATGCCTCCACGCAGAGCGCCCATATCAAGTGATATCAGTGGCATTTTTAACTTTTTTGCAGCAGTTTTTGCCATAAGGCTCTTACCCGATCCGGGTACTCCGGTAATTAAAACGGCATTTGGAATATCAATATGTTGCTCTTTGGCGCGCTTGGGGTCTTCGAAAATGATAGAATGGTCATTTAACCATTCCGTTATTCCGTCTAAACCGGCAGCATTAACAACTTCGGTGCTCTCCCAACGTAGTCCGGGACAATTTGCTAATATTTGTTTTTTTGACTCATGAATAGCTGAAATGATCTCTTTTTCGATGGCCGCATCATAATCAATGTTTTGACAAGCTATCAATTGATCCATCAATTGCTTGATGCGCAGAGCGCTGAATCCTCGAAAGCTGACTTTCATTTGACTGAATAACGAATGCTTGTCACTCAGAACTGTACGGGGAATCTGGTTTCTATCTAATTGGGTGAAAATAATATTTTCTATCTCTTCATCGCTTATAGCACCAACTCTAACTGTGCAGGTATAAGGTGATAATACCCCGGGCACGGTTTGTTCATTAGGAGTGACAACTATCCACAATGATCTTCTGACTAAATCTATCTTTTTCGGGACATTATAGTTTTTGGATGATTTAGTATCAAGATATGCTGATATGAAAGCGTTGAGATGTGCTATAAGACTTTTCTCCCACTGCTCAATGTAGGATATATATAATGTTGGAGTGTGGATGTTTTTTATGTCGAATGAAACTCCAACTTGATAGTTATCGGAAATACTTTTACCTTCCCGGAAGAATTCATTCTGGCCTAAGTGTACGATTGAGGAATCATTGCTGTTATAGCATAGTCGTGGCATAACACTGTCAGCAGATTGTTCTCCAAATAGCATTTCGTTTATTAATTCAAGCTGATTGGTTGGGATATATACAATAGGGGTATGAGCAAGCATCGCGGTCTTGATTTGCTCTACCATGCGTCCGATTTGTGTCTTTTGAAAATCCATATTGCTTAGTCTTCTATTATGATATCTTTTTCATTTACTTGTTCTACGACTTTTTGCTTGGGCAGACCTACCATTACGGAACGGTTACGTTCGGTAGCCATATAGCGAGTCGCAATAGCAGGCTCGCGCCTCAGCCAGTCCAACATCAGAATCGCACGGATGGGCTTCATTTCATCATTTTCTGTGAGTTCGCGAAAGCTTACCCCTTCAACCTCGATGTCTGGGACGTAAGAAGACAGGACATCGAAAACTGCTTGTTTGAATTCGTGTGGCAGCTTTCTTATACGCTGTATGTTCCGGTAAGCTGATGTCGGATTCAAACCTTCGTCTTCAATAAGATATCTGAATAAACTAATATATTTTATTATTTTCATGATTTTCCAGTTTCAAAATTAGTTGTTCGTATAGTAACCTTCTTTTAATCGTTCTTCGAATCCAAATGTGTCAAGTTCCACTGGTTGTTTTCGATATGCTTCATCACTTTCATATGGGCTAATGTAATTTCTCATATTCTGTTCCCACACTTGAATCAATTCTTCGGAATAACCATAATCTTTTCTATCTTCAATGGCGGCCCATTGGCGTGCATGTTTCAATTCGTGGAAGATCGTGAAGATTTGCTCTTTAATTAGTTCTGTATCGCCGGAGTAAAGATAAACGCCATTAATACACAACAGGTTATCTTTCCTATTATAGAATCCGCAACCATATTTCATGTTTTCTTCTTCAGTTGTAGGATAAACTATTACAGTTTCTTCAGTGGTCACATCCATTATTTCTTCAGCCTCCTTTTCTATTTCCATAAAGAAGTCCGGCAATTCGTCAACAGACATTTGAGAAAGACGTTCTTCTATACCATTGGGAAACTTTTCTTCCAGATACTGCCGTACTTGAAGTGCCAGTTTTTGATCTGGCACTTCGGGACAGTACGTGGATTCAAATTGCTCAATTTGCCGAATATAGTCGGAGCGTTCTCTCACTCGTTGTCTGTGTTCATTCCATGCGTTGGAACGCTCCCGGATTTTATTCAATATGGAACTGAAGAAATCCTTAACATTCTCGATTGCAGATAATATGAATCCCATGATATGTATATTTATAGGTTTGTCTATGCTTGGGTGGTTACTACTGTAATGGGAGACGTTTCCGTTGTCTGCTCTACATTTTTATTTGTGAGTAAGTCTCGAACCCATGAAATGAATGTTTCTGCTTTTTGCTTAATCGCAGGCCATGCAATTTCTCGCCAAGTGGCTACGATCTTGTCAAAGATGTTGCCGGCACCGTCCATTACCGAACTTAAAGTGTCGGATAAGCTGTTGGAAATGCCAATGCTAACCATTAGTGCCATTCCGCCGGCTACGATAATGGCGAGTAAGGAAGTGCCTAGCAGGCCAATTAACGATGCCATCGTGAACATTGCCAAATTTATGGTGACATAAATAACCCCTGCTGTTAATGCAGTCCAAAGCGCTACACCGCCAATAATCTTTAATACTTTGATCGCTTTTTCAATCGTAATCTTGCCGGTACGGGTGTCCTCTATTACGTGAGCTTGTTCGATACCGGCTGCTGCAGCAATAGCAATCGTTTCAGGAGATACCTCTTGGCCTTTGAGTGAAGCAATATCTTCATTTTGGTATGCGATGTAGGTAGCAAGTGCAGTTATAAGTTTTGCACGCATGTCATTCTCACTTCCAAGCAATGTTTCTTGTATTGCTTCTGTTCCATTAGGGAGCGACTCCATCAAATCTTTCACTTTGTCAATAGAGGTCATGCAAAGTGTGTTGTTGTTGAGAGCATCGGCAATCTTTTCAATTGCCTCGTCAAGCATCTCATCGGTAACGTCACCGATAGGAGCAAGCCCCTGTTTGATAGTTTCAAAGTCTTCAATCTGTGATGCTTGCTCTGCATCAAAGTTCTGTACGTTGAGTACATGGAGAGCGGCGAGGAAGTTGATATACAGTTCATACTTTTGCTCGTTAGTAAGATCCGTACCCAATTCTTTCAGTTGCGACACGTAGTCGATGCCATCCTCTTTGAGTGCTTCTGTAAGATTGGTGTTGAATGTTTCAATTCCTTTATGAAAACCTTTTACTACTTCGTGAGCATCTTCGGCAAAGGTGCCGGGGCGCTGGTCGAGATAAAAGTTAACGAGATTCTCATCAATAGTCAATTCTGAATTCTCGGACTTGTTGTAAGCTGCGAAAAGCTCCTGAATTTTCAGTGCTTCTTCTTTTGTAAAATTAATGTTCATATTAGTACTATTAAACGTTATTGTTTCGTTTTGTACCTTTATAGAGTCATTCAGTTCTTCTTTTCTAACTTCGTTCACCACATTTTTTTCATTATACTGTTCTTCATCCATGCCAAGTATCTCATTTGCAGTATCCATGTTTATCTCATAATTGAGAATAGAAGCATGAATAGCAGCTGGAGCTTCCCCATTTTCAATGAGTTGTTTCTCAACTTCAATCATCTTTGATTGAGGGAGGGCATTGCAAACGAATTTGCTAAAAGTGCTGTCATCAATTTGTTTCATTTTTCTAGTTTTTTTGTTCGTTGTACTTAATAAGCAGATGATTCAAAGCACGTCCTTTCATCAAAGACATAGCATCTTGACGTTGCTTTACAGACCAATTAGATTTTACTTGATCACTCGTCATTCCATTTTTTGCAAGAGGATGTATCATGTCCTCAACCATCGGATAAGCGTCAATTGCCGGCATCTTTTTTATAACCAGACAGGTAAGTACCAACTTGTCCTTTTCACTTAGCTGTGCAAAAGCTTTTCTCATGCGGGCTTGGGTCAGGCTTTCGCCATCATCTTCTGCTTGATCACATAATAAAAGAGATTCGTAATCCTTATATTCGAGCAAATCAACTTCATTGTTTTTTTTCTTTTTTTCTTTTTTAGCCAATTTATAGAAATGCCGGCATGTAATCAGTGATGTATATGATTGCAAATTACAGTCTTTTGCCTCATAGAGAGATATTTTGTGCCACTCCGGTATATTGTTGACAAAAGGAGAAGACAAAAACAAATAAAAATCAGCATAGAAGTTTTCTCCCATAATTCTATTAATCTTTTCTACTAATAGGGCGCTCATTGGTCCTATATAGTAGTTGACAACTGCTTCATAGTTGTTTATTATGCGACGTGCTACCTCTAAATTGGCTTTATACTCGGGATCAGTTTCAAGTTTTTTTTTTAATTCATCCCAAGACATTCCTTCCCAATGACAATCAGATGTAATTCTTATTTCTTCTTTCATACTTGTTTGCATTATGATTATTCTTAAAATTATGCAATGAAGGAATTTGTTATATTCGAA
This sequence comes from uncultured Bacteroides sp., assembly GCF_905207245.1. Lineage (GTDB taxonomy): Bacteria > Bacteroidota > Bacteroidia > Bacteroidales > Bacteroidaceae > Bacteroides. The sequence goes on from NZ_CAJLKP010000050.1 coordinate 40,430, forward strand.
TGTTGTTTGATTGGATATCAAATTCCATTGTGTTTTCATTAATAGTATTATGTTATTTTTACGTTCAAAAATACCCAATAATAACTCAAATACAAATCGGAATTAAGTGGGAAATGGCCTAACGTGTGGAATGATGGTTTATTAGGCCTAAAATGAGGATTATTCTGATGTTTTTTGACCTTGAAAAAAGATGCTACGTGATTGAAGGGGCTATTGCTGTAAAATGGTAAGTTACTTATTTTGGAGTGCGAACGAAAGAACTTGCTGTTGAATTCTAATTTGTTGATTATACTTTTGTTTTAAGAATAAAGCATGTATATAAAGGTTATGCAAAGGTATATTGAAATATACTCTTGTATATTTACAAATATCCTATCTGGATTTATGTAACTAAGTATATTGGTTTTACTGTAGGATCTCAGGTGATATTTCACAAATATTCAGTCTGTTTTTTTTATTCGAGGAATGCTATATTATTCTATGTATTGAAAGCCGGCCTGTTTAAAGAAAACCATGCATGAACTTTAGCTGATAAAGGCGTTTAATATCGTGTAACACACCTTTTTCTTTACTTTCGTATCCTTTGTTTAATCTTGACCACAATTGTGAAGCACAAGATTAACTACTGTGAAGCACAATACTTACAATTGTGAGACGTATTTTGATTATATTTTGAAGATAAGTTATTGATTATCAGTATATACATTCCGTTGATTCCTCCAAATCCTACATACAGCCCTACATGGATAGGGTTAATACTGATTTCTTTCTGAATGCAAATATAGACAATAAAATTTAATGTAAAAGGCTTATAATGAAGTTTTTTCGGGGGAAGGCATATTTATACGGTACTAACCGCACCATGTAGGGTGCATTGGGGGCTACAAAAAACATCCATGTATCCCATTTTGGCGATACATGGATGTAGTCTACTAACTGGTTTTCAATAATATATAAAGTGGGGTGAAGTGTATTCAAGTAGTGTCATGTAGGTTTGTCCGATAACTGTCATTTTCGAGGCTCTTCGCCTTTCAGTTCTATAAGACGCGATGAATTTTCTGCTGAATATTCCCGCCGGATATAAGGAGCCGGATTGAACTTGATAACTCTCCTGTCAGATATGTCATACATGACTCTTCCTCCTTTTACTCCTTTTACAGGACCTTTACCGTCTTTCGGCAGGTATTTCTTGACATTACTCCTTTTCCTGACCTGGAAAGTGCCCAGTCCGGCTATGGCAACGTCAGTATCATTTTCAAAGGCTTCTACCAATGTCTCAATAACGGCATTCAAACCGTTTCTGACTTCCCTTTGAGTCATACCGCTTCTGCGGGCGGCCTTAGCTATCAATTGCTCTTTATTCATGGAAATGGCTTAGGGGTGTTCTGCATTCATTCTTTTGAAGTTGTGCATACTGTAATTACCTATCAGAAGGTATATAAGCAGGGACGGGACGGCACTGACAATTGTTATCAGAGCCATTACAGCTATAAAAATACAGAGCAATACTTTTTCCAACAGGTTCAAGCAGAAATGTTTTAACTTGCCCGACAGGGTATTTTTCCTATTGCTTATCATAATCACTAAGTGCTATTAAATATATATCAAGAATGAACGTACGACGGATACCGGATAACTATTACTACGTACCAATCATCATCCGGGTGATTCCACGAGGGATGTATCCAACTTTAAACACTGTATCTTTTACCTTTTGCCCGCTTGCGTTCCGATATCCCGCCGAATGGTATGGACACAATAAACGTTTTTTCATAGAGATAAATGGGATTTACCCATAACACAAACAAAACAAACAATTTATTTTATACTTGTCAAAGTACCCGGGCAGTCATTATTCGGCATTAGCCGGGGTACCTTCTTCGGGCTGTTCCGTTACAGGAGCGGCACTCAATGTAGTTATTTGCTTAGTCACAGCCTTGAGCAACGCCATGTTCTCCTCAACGATAAGTTGCAGGGCACTCTTGGTTGAAGTGATGGCTTTGGTGGCAGAGATAGCCTTTAATCCCACCGGAATGGCTTTTACGGCAGCTTCCGCCATCTCCGGGAGTTTAGTGAAAGTATTCTCCTGGGCTTTGACGCGATCCAGTAACGCTTCATATTCGGCTTTCTTCGCTTTGATAACCTCAGCGTCGTTTCCGGCAATAGCCATAACTTCACCTACATTCAGTGTCAGGGTGTCTATGCCGGCGTACTGTTTACGAATATCCATCGCTTCCTGATAAGCACCTGCACATGCATCAATATAAGCGTCTACCTCTGCGATCTTAGTGGGAGCCGGTTTCTTCCATTTCCCGAGTTTGGTGGGTTGCAAACTATCGTTATCGGTTGATTGCGCCGAAACGGTTCCAAGGAAAGAGATGGAAATCAGAAACAGGAATAATACATTTTTCATTGTCATAATTTTAATTGTTTTAATAGATTTATATTTATTTTATCAGGTGGATACTTAAAGCATCCTTGTCGTAAAATTCTTCGTCTTCATATTTTTTATTTATCCTATAGCCGGCTCTTTTTTTCTTGATTGATTTCCAGGGATTTGCCCGGTTTGAATTTAACAATCGTCTTTGCGGGAATCTCCATTTTCTGACCGGTTGAAGGATTATACCCCTGGCGTGACGCATGTTCCTGCACCCGGAAAGTTCCGAATCCCACAAGTGTGACGGGTTCTTCTTTATGCAAACTGTCTCTGACCGTGTCTGTGATGTGGTTTAAGGTCTTCTCCACATCCGCTTGTGACATGCCGCTACGAATAGCGACCTCTTGAATCAATTCTTTCTTGTTCATCTTTTTAGTTTTTAATAATATTCATAGAAAACAGATTCACCTGCTTTGCTTCTTTTAATTCCAATCATCTTCTTCCTTAAAGAGCCCGTACTTCTTCACCAGTTCCGAGAGTTCCGGATCAAGATTCGCGCGGAATTTCATTTGTCCGTTCATATCTACCGCAGTGAGCAACAGCCGCACTGCTTTTTCTTCATCTCCCAAGCGTGCCTGAAGGATGGCTTGCATGTACTTGTTTTCGGCTGTCTGGGCCGATTTCTCAAATATCCGCAAAGCAGCCTTGTCATATCCCAGAGACATGTAGGCGATGGCCGTATTCACATCATCATACGGACGCAGCATTTCCAATGCCTGTGCGTATTTACGTTTCTCCAGATACTCCACCCCCCGGGCATACGTCGTATCAGGCTCGTTGGTATAAACCGTATCCTGCTTCATTCCCCTGCGGGAGAGGCTGAAGCGGAAGTCTACCGCACGTATTATCGGATAGAGTTTATCTAACATATAAGCATATTCCGGCTTATATTTGCTTTTTATCAGCCATTCGCGCCGGTCGGGTTCCTGTTCGCGGTCGATAATCCGCAATATGGCGTCTTTATGGCCTTTGAAGTCCGCGTCATTCACAATCAGCCGGCGCAGCTTGACCCAGTCCTCGGGTACGGTACGTATCTTTATCAGCTCAGGCAGGTTCGGAATCTCATTTTCCACTTTGTGGTGAATCAAGTTGCCCGATTCGTCCATCTCGACGTTGACACCCACAGACAATGAATCGTACAGCACGGTAAACTCCTTTGCCAATACCTCACGGATCGATTGCGCACGCTTCCGGGCTATCTCCCCGTTGACCCGCCAACTGCCTTCGGGAGACGAGGTGGCGAAGAGCGTCAGGCTGTCTATCCGGTACACAGGATCGGTCATCAGCGCCAGGGTAAGGTCCTTCACTTTCTTTACTCCCTGCCGATTCACGTCAATGGTTTCGTCCAGATTGAAGCTGTTTTTCGGAAAGTAAAAATTCACACTCGTATTGGCTTCCGCGTCTCGGGCAATGATTTTTCGCACATAGCGCGGAGTCTTGTCTATAAATTTAGTCATAGAACTCACAAAATAAGTCAGCGTATCAGACTTCGGGAGAGGATATTTATCTCCCTTGCCGCTCAGCACATTGCCTACCACGAACACTTTCATACGTGCCGAGTTTTCATCCGCGGGCACCTTCTGCGAATAGAGGAACTTCACCTGGTCGGCGGCATAGATCACCGTGTCCAGCTCCGCCTCCGGATTGAACGGGAAGCGCACGATGTCACGGTATTTCTCGTCTTTCATCGCTTTACGAGCCTCGTTACGGGCTATCTTCTGCGTGTTATAGAACTTTTGCACCAGGCCGGTGGAGTCGAGCGAATTGATGTGCGATATCCAGTTTCCGTATTTTTCCTGCAGGGCGGCATGCCGCACGGCGGGCGGATGTATGTTATACAGTTCGCGTATCAGGTGGTATTGCGGGTAGACTGACCGTAGACTCTCGTAACGGTCGATATAATGCCTTACCGTTGTCACCGGGTCGAATCGGCTGAGTTCGAGTTCCCTGGACACTTTATGACCGGGCAGGTGCAGCTGCAACGAATCGGTCAGGTCGCGGCGATAGGCGTATAATGGCGACTTGCTACGGGTAAATCCTGGCCTGCCCATACCCAAACCATAGTATGCGAATACGCCCTCTTCCGAAAAGCTTGCCAATGACTTCTGCCTGGTCTGTACCGTATCCGGCCTTTGCGCCGTCAACCATAAGGGAGGCACTGTGTCTACATCCGGACGGCGAAAGTGGAACATCGGGAAGAAGTCTCTTACCTTCACGTAACGGCGGGCATATTTCTCTTTCAGCCGGCTGTGGTCGGTAAATATTGAGGTAGTGTCACGTCCCGCCAGCATTGTACGCAAGAATTTTATCCCCGCATGGCTTTCGGCCCTTCCGTCTTTGTTTTGATAATGCCGGCTAAGGGCGGCAGCCATCCGCTCCATCTTGTCATTGAAAAAGCCGAAACGGGAATTATAGAGGCGCGAGTCCACACCTCCGGCATAATAAAGCCTGCGTTCCGCCTGCCGCAGGGGAGCAAGCGATGCCCTGTCATAAAAATAGTTTTTACGGGTAACCAGTTCTCCCGCCTGATAGTTGGTGCGGAGATCCCATTTGTGGTTGAAGTAACGGAAACGCTCCTGCAAACCGGGCCACTGAGATTGCAATGTGTCGTTCATCCGTGCCAGCGCACGGTCGTACTGCCACTGTTGGCGCTCAATCATCCGCAATGAATTATTCAGCATATACTCTTTCAGCAGGCTGTCTCTCCGCATTACCTGCCGGTTGAACATATCGAAACGAAGCAGCAGCGGGTCCGGAAGGCGTTTTTTGGCATCCTGTATAGCCCAAAGCTTTTCCAGCTTGCGTTTATACCATTTCAGGCGTTCCAGGTAGCGTTCAAAGGAACGGTAGTTTACGTAGGTACGGTAAAAATTGGCGGAGTCGGGAATGATCTTCTCCACATAACGGTCATAGCGACGATAGTCCCATTCCTGCAACTCGCGGAAGCGACGGCCTGTGAAGCGGAGTTCTTTCAGAGAGTCGGGCACGTTCCCCCTCAGCAGCACGGGGCGGACCTTGACCATCCACTCCTCCCGCTGCAGCGCCTTGGGCACCGTCACAACAAACTCCACGTTGATCAGTCCGTTCCGCTCCGCAGTGTTGCGCGTCGAACCGGCGGACACCACCACTTCATCCAATGCCATCGTGGTCAGGTTCTCTTTATGGACACTGTCCCATTCCACCGACATGCCCACGGGAATGCTGTCCCCTTTGGCGCCGACAAAGATAAAGTTCAGGACCGGAGGCTGATCGGCCGAATCGCGTCTGGCCACCTCCACCGGTTCGGTCCGGCGGTTGGCGGGCAATGCCAGTGTCACCCTCGACTGCTCTTTGTAGAGCCTGCCGAACGGCGAACATGCAGTGACGACCATGACCAGAAACAGAATATGGAAACTTTTACTACTCTTCATACATCATCCGTGCGCAGGCTTAATGCCAGGCCTCAGAACAAATAAACAAGATTAAACGCCACTTTAGGTGTCGGTAAGAAATAAGTCCCCGATTTCACCTTATCACCGCAATGTCCGCAACGGTATTTCGTGTAAGGGGTGACAAGCAGCCCCAGCCCCGCTTCCACCTCCATGTTCCAGCGCTTGCTCAGAAGCCAGGAGCGGCCGTAGGTCATTCCAGCGCCGTAGCCCCAGCCCTGGTAACGGTAGTCGAGCACCTTGTCCCATGCCACGTTGAAGCGTGCGCCCATGGCATACATGCTGATGAAGTTTCCGG
>NZ_CAJLKP010000051.1 GCF_905207245.1 uncultured Bacteroides sp.
CTGTAAAGACGATGGTCCTCATCCCCAGTCTTGCCGCCGCCAAGGCCGCTTCACAGCCGGCATGTCCGGCGCCAATCACGATAACGTCGTATTTAAACTCCATTCATTCAATGTATTTAAAACTGTGCAAAGTTACGAAAAAAACAGCTACTCCTTTATTTTTTCTCTTTCTTATCATTGTTTAAGCTAAGGTGGGCTATAGAGAATGCATAAAGCAGGGCTGTAAATGATGCGATGGATAAGTCTGAACTTTTCTGATATATCTGTTGCTCTATCTCTTTCTTTTTGTTTTCTTTGTCATCTAATAATAGAATTATTTTATGCTAACCCGATTGAATAGCTTACTATCTGCCCTTTGTCTCTCTCTTATTCTTGTTTCTTGTCATAAGAACAAAGTAGAAGACGAACGGTTGCTTCGTGCCGAAACTTTAATATCTTCTTCTCCCGACATTAGTTATCGGATTTTGCAATCCATTTCTCCCGATACTCTTTCCAAATCCGAACAAATGTATTATGGGTTGCTTTTAGCTGAAGCGACAGATAAGAATTATCTTTCTCTCTTGCCATGCGATTCTTTGCTGAATGAAGCTATTCATTTCTATGGTAATGGTATGAACCGTGCGAAAGCTTTGATGTATAAAGGGCGCTTGCTGTTTCGGATGAATATGTATGTGGAGGCCATGGAAAACTACTTTGCAGCATTGAAAGAGCTTGGCGAGACGGATAAGAAAGAATTGCGGATAAAAGGAATGCTTTATGAGGATTTGGGTAATCTTTATTCTAATCAGGTGCTGACGGAAAAATCGACTGAAGCATATCGGCAGGCTGAGGACTGCTTTATGCGATGTGACTGCAAGGAAGGATTGGCTTCTGTTGCTAATGGTATAGGATGGAATTATTTGTTGCAAGGTGATACCCGGCTTGCTCTTGAACATATGAAGCGGGGATTAGGACTTGCTTTGGAGAAGAACGACTCTGTGATTGCTGCAATGATCTATCATAACTTGAGCTGTTCTTATGAAGATATGGACTCTATACTTTTTTATGGAAAGCGTTCTTTAGCTTTTAGTAAAAGATTGGCTTCGAAAGCCGCTATCGTGGTAGGATATGCATTCTTAAACCAAGAACGTCTTGACTCAGCAGAGTATTATTTTAGGCAAGCTTTGAGTGATACGTTGATGGAAACAAGAGCTTTGGCTTTGTATGGCTTGAAAGATGTAATGGATGTAGGAGAAGACTTTCAACAGGCATTGCAATATTCGGAGGCTTATTCTGGCGTAATGGATTCTATTTATTTTCATAAGCAAAGTTCTGAAACAGAGCAGAAAGCTTATGAACACGAAGCAGAAATGAAAGTCTATAAGGATAAGATAGAGATGGAGAGACAACGGCTCTTTCTCGTTACTCTTAGTTTGCTTGTGATTGTTTTGGCTGTTTGGTATGTTCAACGGGTAAAACGTCGTAAAAGGATTATGCAATTGGAGCACGAACGGGATGTGGCTTCACTAAAGGCTGATATCGCAGAATCTCAATATCATATAGCTTCATTGCGCATGGGACAAGAACAAGATAAAGAAAAAATATCTCAAAAGGAGAGTGAAATAAGAAGATTGGCCGATGAAAAGGCTGAATTATGCAATATCATCTTTAAGAAAACTCCTATTTATCGAAAAGTGGAGCAACTGAGCCGCCAGGAGAAAACCACGAAAAAGCAGAACCTGCGCATTTTGCTGGAAGATGAACAGAAGCAACTTCGCCTGACCATTATGAATATCTATAAGGACTATATTACTCATTTACGCCAAACCTATCCTAAATATACTGAAGATGACTGCATATTCTTATGTCTTTCGCTTTGCGGCTGGGATGATTTTACAATTGCTCTCTGCTTTGGCAATGTAAATAAGCAGATAATTGTTCAAAGAAGACATAGGATGAAACAAAAGTCTGATATCCAGTAAGATATGGTTGTAATTGTTATAGCTTAACACCTTAATGCGCTGAAATCCATACTTTTATAAAAAAGAGATGTTATCGATTTTATTCTCTTTTATGCTTTGATGTGGCTAACTTCGCCCTATTATTAATCTTATAAAAATGCGTGGGATTCATGAAAGCATTATCATTGGTTTTATTAGGAAGTGTGTTCTTATTTCAGCCGACTATGTTATTTATAAATGCATCAGTCATAACTGACGGAACTTCGTCTGTTCCTACAGAAGAGAAGAAAATCAGAAAGCCTGCCAATATTCATTTATTGAAAGGAGAAACATCTACTCGTTCCATATTACCCGTAGTTCCCGGCTATATTGAGGACAATCAACTCTACATTTGCTTTGGGGCACCTATCGAAGACGAATATTTAGTAGTTAAAGATACCGAATCCGGTGAAATCGTGTATTCTGGCATTTTTACCGGTAATACTCTTGTAATTGCCTTAACTAATTTGGGAGAATCTTATACGGTAGAAATTGTATAAGAAATATTCTTTCTATCTGTTCTTTTAAGGAGCATCTTTCCTCTTTTTCATGTGCAATTTTCCTTTAGACATTAAAATTGTACAATTCTTCACAGCGGTGGCTATAGTATCAAAATAGCCACCGTCTGTGAATCCTTTATGCAAAAGCGAGATGAATGCCCATCGTCTTGTTTCTTTATAGATAGTGAAAATCGAACCAGAGTTTCATTCTGAAGCCCTCGTCGCCTTTATTGATTTTAATATAAGAGGCTTCTCCTCCTGTCCCTTGAGAGTTGACAGCAGGAATTTCAAATAAGAACGAGATGTCTCCGGCAGGATATTCCTTTACCGATATTCCACGACTTTCGCGGTCGCGCTGCTCTTCCGGAGTGAAGACACGAAAGAAAATGCCATCAGTTTCCGAATATACCGTCATCGGAGTTGTCTGTGATTGGAGTGTCGCCCAATAGAGACCAGCATGATACCCTTTGAATTCCGGATAAATGAGCGGATTATAATATTCTCCCGTCACAGTGTTGTTGTAGTCCTTTTGCCAAATGCCATAATTCGTTCCTTCGATACGGTTCTTCCATACCCGGTAAGGCCCTTTGCCTAGCCAACGCATCCCGCTGACGTTCTTTTCAGGAAAGGAGAATGAAAAACCGAGATTATGAACCGGACGGTCAAAGTATGCGCCGTCAAACTTGTTCTCTGCTCTGTAATTCAGTACCAATGCATCCATTCCAAGCAATCCATCAGGCGTCATTCTCCAGACAATGGAGTCGGCTGCACCTTTATATTTTACGGTATAAGTGGCAGTGTCACCTTGCATTTTTAGGTTAGCAGAGCTGAAAAGCATCTTCATTCCGACCGGGAGAGGGCCGCCAGACAATGGTATTATCTTGCTACCATTTTTTACTTCCACCAAATTACCATTCGCTTTGTTGAATGTTGCTGTTACTCCATTCGCCATCAGTGTAACACTGCTGTCGTCTGTTTGATATTTGGCGGCGGCTGTTGTTGCTGGTTGTAAGTGCCTGTATTCTGCAAAGTACTTACGATTATTTTTGATAGGGAACGCCCAGTTACATACCGTGTCACCCGTTGCACTGTAGGCTTCCAATTCCAAAACGTCGCCATTGAAGAATTTCTCTGGCAGATCAAAGTGGGCTGTACCCTTTTCACCAGGCTGAATCGCAGGTAGCAGTACGCTGCCTTCCGCTAAGCAGATTGGGCTGTCGGACACCTGTGGAATAGGTAAACGCATGACCTTCCACCTCATCCGGCATTCGCTTAAGTTGCTGAATAAGTAATCATTAGATACGTAAAAATCTCCTTTGAAGGAAGAAGTTATTTTTAATGGATTTATTTGAATGGGCGACCATACCTCCCGAACAGTATAGAAGCTGCCTTCCTTTTCGCGATTTGCCCCCACGATACCATCGGGAGCATTAGGACCATAAGTATCCATTTGTCCGGTGTCTGTACGGCGAATAGCTTCATCCACATATGCCCAAAGGAAGCCACCGGCAAAGAGTGGGTTTGCTTTGAACTTTGACCATAACCCTTTGAGACCTGCACCCTGTCCACGATCGTAGAGACCATGTAGAAACTCCGTCATCATGAAAACCTTATGTCCGCGTTCCAACCGATACATGTTATCCGTACTGTTAGGGTAGTGGCGTGTATCAAAGCCATTGAAATCTGCCCACGGATGAATGACGTGGCGTTTTTGCGGGTCGTAGTCGGCAAAACGATTGTCAATGGCGGCATTCCATCCTCCTTCGTTACCATTTGCCCAAATAAAGATGCACGGATGGTTTACATCACGAAATATCATTTCGGGCAACAACTTTTTGGCTATTTCAGTACTATAGCTATTCTGCCAACCACACAATTCATTGAGATAAAGAAGTCCTATGGAGTCGCATGCTTCTAAAAAGTGAGTATCAGGAGGATAATGCGAACGCACGGCATTCATATTCATCTGTTTAATGAGCAAAGCATCCTTCAGGCTGAGTTCCCGACTGATTGTTCTACCTGTCTCTGAATCAAAGCAATGGCGGTTAGTCCCCTTCACTAAAAGGCGTGTCCCGTTCAGATATATGCCATCTTCAGGGCGGAATTCAATAGTACGGAATCCAATACGTTCCGTTATCTCATGTACAACATCTCCTGTTGTGGAAAGAAGACGCATAGTGAGCCGGTAAAGGTTGGGATGCTCAGGGTCCCATGTCCTGATATTGTTCCAATGTGTGGTGAGTGTCTGTTTCTCTTCTGTCGAAAGTTCACATATCTGTCGTCCTATGGGAAGCTGTGAAGCACAGGAAATAAGCGACAGTTCCACTTGTTGCCCTTCGGAAATGTTTTTCAGATAAACATCTGTGCGCAACGTACCATCTGCATGGGCATCCACTGCTATATGGTTTATTTGTGTGCGAGGTTTCGCCGTCAGATATACGGGGCGGTAGATACCTCCGAAGAGCCACCAGTCAGCGCGGCGTTCCGCTGCATTAACTGATTTATCAGCCGATTGCTTTCTCACCGTTACTTCCATTGAATTCTTTTTCCCGAATTTCAGTTTGTCTGTGATATCATAAGAGAAACGATAGAATGCTCCCTGATGAGTGGGGCCAGCGATAACATCGTTGATTTTCACTTCGGAATCGGTCATGACACCTTCAAATACAATACTTATCTGCTTGCCTTTCCAAGTATCCGGAACGTCAAAACGGTGACGATAAATGCCGTATTCATCGCAAAAATCATGTTCTCTGTAAGCATCATATTGCTTCTCATTTTCGCGCTCTTTATAAATATAATAGCGCCCATAGGTATAGCCTCCAAAACCTTGCTGTTCCCAGCAAGACGGAACGTCTATCTTGCTCCACTTTTGGGAATTCATGCCTGATGAGCACCAGAAATCCCACTTCACTGTATTATCCGGTCCTGTGCCGGAGAGATATTTCACTTCTGTCTGTTGAGCTTTTGCAGAACAAAGGCACAGTAAAATAATGAATAATCCAATAATTCTTTTCATATAATTCATGTTATATTAATATGCTGGTTGAACAGGAAATACATAAAACATTCTATCTGGCTTGAAATCAATCATCCATTGATCTATCAATACATGGTTATCCAAGGCTGTGATGGATAAGGTATGCTTTCCTTTTGCCAATCGATGATTGGTTTCACGAACCGCTTGTCCACGAAGCACATTTTGCTTCCAGGCTTCTGTACGGAAACCTTCTTTAAAGGAACATATCTGAGGCTTCTCACCGTCTATGCTGACACTGAAACGAATATCTCCTTTATCATTCGGTTGTGTAGGGATAACGGCAGTGCGCAGTGTCGCTTCTCCATCCCATAAGCAATCAAATTCAAAAGTAATTGATTTTCCCTTTGGTACGGAAACAGCATTCATACTATGCCCCAATGATTGAATCGTCATGACGTCTTTGGATGCTCTTGTGTAATCGCAAGCATTAGAAACGATACAACTATCTTTAACTGCTTCTGCCAAAGGTAACGATTTTTTCCTTTTCAAAGAAGCATACTTTTCTATTTCTTTGTCTGTCAACCATACGGGGACTTTGGGGGGATAGAACACATATAAATCCCGTGGATTATGGCACATGGAGTATTTCCATTTGCCACCCGCCAGTTCATTGTTGTAGTAGTCCGTCAGATTGCGGATTTCCTGATAAGCCTTGATGCTTTTGGCACAGGCAGCCATTAATTGGTTCTCGCGGGTCCATAAAGTCGTGTCACAACTTCCCGGAGAGATACAGCGTGCTCTTTGCGCTTCCAATATCTTTGTGCTCATGGCTGCGGCACCAAACACGGGATATTTGATTTGAGCAAAGAAAGCATCTTTGCGTTCCCGGGGAATCATCGGTTCCACTTCCGATAAGATTTCTTTGATGGCTTCATAAGATTCCAGATAACGGTCCAACTCTCCACCGAATTCAGTCAAGCTAAAATCTGTATTTTTAACCGGAGACCAGCCTTTGATATACTTCTTCTTGTCAAGTTCAACTTGGTTCCAACCCATAAATTCCGGTTTACGGATGCCGCACAAACGATAAAATTCTAACATGGCGGGCAGTAGCTTTTCTCCTGCATCTTTACCGAATTCGCGGCAAAGCCAGTTCTTCTGATGCTCCACAAGGGTAGATGGAGATACGGAGTTGATATTCCATGCCATATCCAGAAAGAGTTCCAAGTCATATGCCACCGGTTTCAGGTCGTGCACATTGACCACCCATAGGCGGCGGGCATTGCAATCGTATGCCTGTTTCATTTCGCTATAAATTAATCCCGGCTGGGTAGTACATAGCCACATGTAGTCGTGTGGGCGACCCCAATAACTGAGATGATAGTACACTCCGGCACCTCCGCTACGCTTTTGCTGCTTCTCATCGCTCAGCCGGGTCATATAGCCGTAGTTGTCATCGCACCATATCAATGTGATGTCATCCGGCAATTGCAAGCCATTCTCCATTATTTGAAGTACTTCTTTATAGGGGACAAAAGCCTGAGGAATCTTTTCCACATCTTTATTTACATATTTAGACAGTAGCTTGCGCTGGTCGTTGATAACCTGTTGCAGGGCATCGGTCTTTTCCTGAAGAGTCTTGACTCCTTCCATTCCACTGTCATGGATACCTCTCATGCCCATGGTGTAGAAATTTTCATAAGGTCCTGCCTCTTTTAGCCGCTCTATCCAGTAGGACTGGACACCTTCTCGGTTGGTAATATAATTATAATCTCCGCGTTCGTTTACTTTCCACTCACCTACATTATTGCGCATCATCGGTTCGCAATGCGAAGTACCAATCAGAATGCCGCAACTATCAGCTGCTTCTTTGGCTCCTGGCACAAAGTAGAAAGGAGTGGTAATCCCATGCATACCCGGCCAGATTGCATTGGCACGAAGACGCATCAGCAATTTGAAAATCTCTTTATAAGTACGTGCTCCAATACGCCCTTTTATGTCAGACGGCTCATAATTTTTCCAGCTCCAAGGCTGCAAGCTCCAGTCTTCATCATTCAAGAAGATTCCACGGTATTCCACCGACGGACTCTGGAAGGTGGTGTAATTGGCAGGAACCGTCAGCATTTCTTGTTTCATTGGTGTCACGTCTCCCCACCATACCCAGGGGGATACTCCTGCCAGACGGGAAAGTTCGAGTATTCCATAGGCGGTTCCACGTCCGTCGCTTCCTGCTATCAGTAACTGTCTTTTATTGGAATTGCCTGTGACTTTGATAAAAAAGGCATCTTTCTTAGCGCTAAGGCTGTCTACCGGAACTCCTGCTTCCCGTAGTTTTTTTATTGCAGCTTTGTCCTTGTCCAATTGGACGATACGAAGGGTTGAAGTTTCTACTGGACCTTTTTGTGGCGATATGCCTGTTACCTGTTTCATATCACCGGCAAACATATCCAATGCAACGGTCACTACAGGAGATACGGATTTGGATATGGAATAAGTGATGGCTTGCTGCCCATTGAACCAGACAAACTCATTGTTTGCTGTTTCAGGTTTCTCGGCTGCATGAACAGCTCTAATACCTGTAAGCGAACTAATACACACAATAGCTATTCCCAGTAATACCTGGCGTTTCCTTTTAAATCTCCAATTCATCAGTTATTTTGTTTAAATTAAAACTTTCTAATGACAGGAATGCCACGCAAGGGGGCATCCCCGTCTTTTATATATCCTATCTTGTTAATATCCCGGATTCTGGTCTTCAGCACTCATTAGCTCGTTAGCATCAATAGCTGCCTGAGGGATTGGACGCAGTAATTTGTGCCCTATCGCCTGTTGGGCACGCCCTTTTATCTGAGGATTATATAAATTGTTATATTCCACAAGTTTTTGGGTTCGTCTTAAATCAATCCATCTGGAGCCCTGCCCAAATAATTCACATGCACGTTCTTTAAGTATAGTGTCCACATCAATGGAAGTGACTGCATTTAGTTGTGCGCGGCGGCGTACTTCATTCAGGCGTGCCAGAGCATTTTCACTATCTCCCGCTTTTAAATAGGCTTCCGCTGCTATCAGATAAACTTCTGATAGAGTAATGATGTGTATGTCACGGTAATCCGTTTTATTGGAGTAGCTTCCCGTATTAGAATCGTCAAATTTACGACATGGGGCTCCTCCATAAGAGTAAGTCACAAATGTTTCGTAATCAATCTCTCCCGGCATATACTCTTGAGGATCACGTGTATGGTCGGACATAGGAAGTATCCATGTGTTTTTCCGGTTTTCAGGATCAAGGGCTTTCCAAGCCTCTATATCTTCTTCTGTTTCATACCAAGCCGGATAATAACGTTTCAAAGGAGTGCCTATAAAAGTTTCTCCATTTCTATACCAATCCCAATACCAATAGTTTGAGGCAGTGACGATATCCGGAAGTTCTTTCATGAATGTTACTTCATAGCGTACATCCCCTTTCTCAAAGCATTGCAAGGCATGTAAGGTTGCTATAAAGGCAGACGTACTTCCTTTTCCGTGATCTTCCTGTCCGCCAATATGGTTACAATAGAAAGAACTCCAGGGATGTCCACCACTGACTGTATTGGTTGCCGTCGCATAATCATATTCTACATCCCAGATAAATTCTTCATTGTCATCTCCGCTATAATCTGCCCTCCATAGATTTGCAAAAGGAGTAATCAGACTACGTTTGGCAATTACATCATCTGCAGTTTGAGCTGCTTTAGAAAAATATTCTTTTTTATCCAGGTCCCAGGCTGCTGCCAGATAGGTTTTAGCCAGTAATGCACGTGCTGATTCAATACTTGCACGTCCTCCTCCATTCTGTGCTGTGGACTTTTCGAGTACTCCGTTAGCTACTACATTCTCCAGTTCCTCAATGATATAGGCATATATGTCACTGGCAGCAGATTTTGGATAACCTGTCTGGGCATTGGCTACGTATTCTTTCATCAAAGGTACACCGCCGAAGGTATTAACCAATATATAATAATAATTTGCAGCCAGTACGCGCGCTTCATCCACGCGCTTATTACGTAATATTTCATCAATTTCTGCATCTTGGGCATAATGCTTCACGGCGTAAGCTGCACGAATTCCTTTATAACATGCTGTATAAAGCTCCTTCATTACGCTATTTTCCGGATTCAAAGTTTCATATTCATGCAATTCGTCATTAATATAGTTGCGTCCGTCGGCATACATGTCCGTACCTGCGTTGAAATAGGTTGTATAACTGGAAGAGGCATAAATATCCCGTAAAGTTTCATAGGCATTGGATACCAAGGATTCAAATCCCGATTTTGTAGAGAAGTATTCCTTGTCCGTCACGTTCGATTTATTATCCGTAGTTAAAAAACTGTCACAACTTACTATCCAGGCGGAGCAAACCAGCAGGATAGCTATATATATAAACTTTTTCATATCACTTATCTTTGCTTTAAAAATTAGAATTTGATGTTCGCACCTATTTGATAAGTCACTGAAGCAGGTCCACCATCGGTCAGTTTTGCACCTGCCCATTCCGGGTCAAAGCCTTCATAGTCCGTGAAACAGAACGGGTTCAGTACATTGACGTAAAGGCGCAAATGTTGTAAGCCGGCTTTAGTAATCCATTTTTTGGGGAATGTATATCCCACACAAATGTTTTTTACTTTTACAAAAGAAGTCTTCTGATATTGGAATCCTTCTCCTTTTGCACTGCCTTTATCTGAGAAGTAACCACCGGCCGATGTGTCCGAATTGTTAGGATAAGGATATTTGCCGTAATGAGTTTCAGTAGTATATACTATATCACCGGTAGTGTGGTCGATGGTGGGTGTACCTTTGGGAATATAGAAGTCCATTGCCATATGTTGGTTGCCACGGTCAGACCATTTCATGTATTTATCATGGAAATAACTGCGTGACCATTGGCCTTGCTTTGTGTAAACCATTACTGAAAAATCAAAACCTTTGTAATACATGCTTGAACTCAGGCTTCCCATCCATTTGGGATCTGTGCAACCATATATCTGTTTATCTTCGTCAGTGATTTTACCATCATTATTCCAGTCGTTCACAGCTACCTGTCCTTCATACCATTTATAATTCTTGCCATATTTGGCATAAAATTCCTGCAAAGTGTAGTGGATATCTCCATCTTTTGTATGCATGGTTACCCCCTTATCGGTAATGACATCGGTGTGAGTATAATCACGAAGTACATTCAAAGGCTCACCGATAAAGCGGTTGGAAGCTACCTCATCTACCTTTCCATTGCTGAGTTCCAGTATTTTGTTCCAGTTTCTGGAGTAATTAAGGCTTAAATCCCAAGTGAAATTCTGGTTTCTGATAACTCCGAACTGGACTCCCAGTTCCACACCGGTATTGCGAACCGAGCCTACATTAAAAGTGGCTTTCGTTTCCCCCGTTTCAATGGGAACAATGCGGTCCATTATCTGTCCGTCGGATAACCTGTGATAGAAGTCGGTGGTCAGGTTGATGCGACTGTCAAATACGCTGAAATCTACACCGAAATCAAATTCCTTCACTTTCTCCCAGATGAGCTTTGTATTGACCAACCCATTGGGATAATAGCCTTGCACTTCCGAGCCATCCAATACTACATAACTGGGACCTGAAGCTGTGGCAATTGTTACGTAATCTCCTACGTTATTGTTTCCCGTAACACCATAAGACAGACGTAGTTTCAAATTATTTAGCCAATTCGTATCTTTCAAAAAATTCTCTTCGGACATGCGCCAGGCCAGAGCAACAGACGGGAACCATCCCCAACGTTTATCTTTGGCAAAACGCGAAGAGCCGTCGGTACGTGCCGTAGCTGTAGCCATATATTTACCTTTATAAGAATAATTCAGACGAAGAGCCCCGGACACCAATGTAGACTCCGTATAAGAAGATCCAATCTCTTTATCACCGGAGGCTTTATTCATTGCATGGAATGAGAGCATATCATCAGATATCCCGAATCCTTTCAGAGTATAAATTTCTTTATCAGAACGATACATGGAGAACAACCCCATAACGCCAAATGTATGATTACCTATTGTTTTGTTAAAGTCAATCTGGTTGTCCCAGGTCCAATCCAAGCGGTCTGTTGTCTCTACTTCTGCAGAGTTCGTACCATTTATCTGATAATAATTTGATCCTGACGGATTGCGGTCGTTCACTCCGGTTGCATTGAACATACCTTGCCGTCCATGATAAAAATTAGGTGAGAAAGTAGTTGTGAACTTCAAACCGTTCATAATATTAGCCCGCAAATAGACATTACCGAAAACATGGAATTTGCGTGTCTGATTCGTATAGTTCTCATCTGCCAGGTCATTTAAAGGACTGATAGTGGAAGTAAACTGTCCCGTAGACTCAAAAGCATCTTTTGATCCGGGATTGTTGATGATATTCCCATTTGCATCATAAGGTGCTACAAAAGGATTAAAATAAAAGGCATTCTCATAGGGGCAATATGTACTGTTTGTGCTGAAATCATCCTGTACCGTATAAGCCATATTTACCGTGAAGCCGGCATCAAACACTTTTGAGATTTTTCCATCCAGAGCGCCTTTAATATTAAATCGGGAATAGTTATTATGCTTGAACACATTTTCTTCTCCCTGGTACCCCAATCCTAAACGGTAATTAAGATTCTCAGTAGCACCGTTTGCACTGATATAATGATTCTGTTGTGAACCGGTTCTGGTAACAAGATCTGTCCAATCGTAGCCATCTGTTCCGGACATCATCATTTCATAAATCTTAGAATCCCTATAATTGGCTCCGCCATCGCGTTTTAAGAAGGTGGTTTCTAAGTCAGACTGCTTGATTTCATAGTGAGGAACTCCATTTGCATCCACTCCTTTACGGCTGGAACCGTCAAAAACCTCGGAAGTCAGGACAGTGTGGCGTGCGAAACGATAGTCGATAAACTCCTGGGCATTCATGAAATCAGGCATGCGCGCTACTTTCCGAATACCGTAGTAGCCGTCGTACGATATAGATACGCGTTGAGGCTTTCCTGCTCCTTTGGCACCTTTTGTAGTAATCATTATCACACCGGCGGAGGCACGCGAGCCATAGATGGCGGTAGATGAAGCATCTTTCAATACATCCACACGTTCTATATCTTCCGGGTTCAGGAAATCCATAGATGAGCATACAATGCCATCAATAACATAAAGAGGGGAAGCCTGCTTGTTGATGGAAGCTTGACCGCGTATCTGTATATTAAATCCACCGCCGGCACGACTATTGGACTGAGTAATATTGACTCCCGGAACTGCTCCCTGCAATGCGTCTTCCAGGCGGGTAGAACCTCTGGCGGCAAGTTTCTCGGAAGAAATGGAGCCTACTGCACCTGTTAAATCCGATTTCTTCATTGTGCCGTAACCCACCACTACGACTTCGTCCAGTGTTTCGGCATCTTCCGATAAAGTCAAGTTAAAAGAAGTCTGTCCGTTAACTTGTACTTCCAGTGTTTTATATCCGATAAAACTAACCTGGATAGTTCCATTGGCCGGAACATCAGAGAGGGTGAAATTACCGTCCATATCGGTTATCGTACCATTGGTAGTACCTTTCAATACAATACTGGCTCCGATGACGGTTTCTCCATTCGTGTCAGTTACAGTTCCCTTAATTTTACCGGTTTGCTGAGAAGAGTAAGTCGATTCCGGTTCATTAGCTGCATGCGTCACGTGACTGCCGGAAAGAAGCACTGCGCAAATCATAATCGCTATCAGCGATTTTCTGTTTCCATAGAAAATAAGTTTCATAGGCCAACCTTTTTAAAATTAGACATTAAAGTTTTTAACGTCACAAAGGTAACCGGTTGGCTGTTTCTGGAAGGTGAAGCATTGTCCGGTAAGGTTGAAACATGTTCCTTCTACCTTTTAAGAACATGTTTCAACTTCATCCATAGTGGGGAGTGTTATGCGTTTTTTGCCGCTTTCATCGCGTATTCTGTTGGTTGCATACCAAATTCTTTCTTGAAACAGATCGAAAAGTACTTGGGGTCATTGAAACCTACCTGATAGGCCAGGTCGGAGATACGTATATTCTTATTCCCATCCATGATGTTGCAGGCGGCTTTCAGGCGGATGCTGCGTACAAAGCCTGTTGTATTCAGCCCTGTCAGTGATTTAAGTTTCTTGTGCAGGGTGGTGCGGCTTGTCGCCATTTCATCGATAAACTGGGGAACGTCAAAGTCAGTGTCACTCAAGTGCCTGTTCACACAAGCAATGGCATCCTGCAAGAACTTCTCATCGTCCGAAGCGATGTTCGTAAAGAACTGGAATTTGTGTGATGCACTTTGTCTGTTTCGCCTTTTTGCAGATATTTCCGGTTGCGCAGCATCAGTCTTCTGCGTATTTCCCACCATATCAATGCCAAGACTGATGCGGACATTAATGCATAGATAAGATATGCCCACCAAGTGGCCCAAAAAGGAGGTTTGATGATTATTTCCATTTTCCGTATTTCTCCCCAATCTCCATTCTCGTTTGTGGCGCGTAGCTCAAAGACGTACTCTCCCGGAGATAGTTTGGAGTAATAGGCATTGCGGTTGGAAGCATCTACATAATGCCAGTCGGTGTCGAGCTCTTGCAGCCTGTAGGCGTAATTATTCTGTTGGGGATGGTTGTAAGTGAGGGAGGCAAAACATATGGTAAAATTAGAATATGCAGCAGGGATAACGAGCTGTTCTGTAAAATCGGCGGTGAAAGGGCTGATTTCTTTTCTTTCACTTTCTGGCATCTGCTCCAATGATTTCCCGTCTATCCATATATCCGTAATGCATAAAGAAATGTCGGAATGATTTTCTCCGGCTATTTTAGAGTTGAACGTAACGATGCCACGGCTGCAACCGAAATAGAAAGTGCCGTTACGATAGAAAGACGCATTCTGATTGAAGAAGTTATCGGCTAATCCGTCGGCCACTGTGAATATCCGTACCCGCCCTTTCTCTTCTCCGCTAATTGTCAACTTCACCAATCCCTGATTAGTGCCCAGCCAGAGGTTTCCGCTATTGTCCTCTTCCATACTGCCAACCATGTCTCCCGGCAAATTATATTCCTGATGAACAGTACGGAAGCAATCATTTTGTGCGTCATACAGGCAAAGCCCGCTTCCTTCTGTTCCCACCCAGACCTTTCCATTCTTGTCCAAAAGAAAACAAAGTGGGGTGTTGACCGGTAACAAACCATTTTCAATACAGTAATTTTTGCATTGCAAAGATTCGGGCTGTTCCATATTGCCGGTGACGTGGACGATACCATTATTATTGGTTGCCAGCCACAGGGAGCCGTCATTATCTTCCATTATGCTGGTTATTTCTTTAGAAAGTAATTTATCAGCATCGGGCAATTGATTGAAACAGTATTCGCGACCATCCTGATAACGCACGCTAAGCCCCTTATAGGTGCCTAACCACCAATTACCTTTCCGGTCTTCATGTACCCAATAGACTAAATCGTGAGGCATAAAACCACAATTCGAGGCCCTGTATTGGTGGACAATCTTCCCATCCCGACAAGCTATCACCCCTCCATCATGGATAGCAAGTAGTACCTCTTGGGTAGATGGACTGTAAGAAATATGATAGGGGCGTTTGGAGGGAATTAAGGTTACTTTCTCGTCTTCCGACTGATAATCAATTCCATATCCGAAGCCTACCCAGGAAGCTCCGCTTTCTTCCACATACAGGGTAGAGATAATATCCGTAAAAGATTTCCCGTTGCCACGCGGATAAAATACTTCGAAAGGACGTGTGCGGGTATTTACATGAAAGACTCCGGCGCCTTTTGTCCCAATCCACATCAGACCGTTTTTATCACGAAAGACGGTGTTCACTTCACGAACAGGCAGATAGTGTTCTGAACCTGACTCTCTGTAGTTTATAAATTTCCCTTCATCAGTCAAGTCCATGATGCTGACCCCATTCCGTGTACCCAGCCATAGCGAATGAGTTTGCAGGTCTTCGTGAATGGAATAAATAAAATCGGAAGAAAGGGATAGAGTGTTTAGTGCATCGTGTTTATAGGCTTTTTCAACAGATAATGTCTTCTTATCAGATGAGAAGGTTACTTTATACAGCCCGGAACCACTTGTGCCTATCCATAATGCACCTTTGGAGTCTTGAAATAAAGCCAATATGGAGTTGCTCTCATCCAACGGAGGATAATGTATAAACTTGTTTTCCTTTATATTGTAGTGGAAAAGCCCGTCCTGCCATGTACCAATCAATAAATCGCCATTTTCATCTTCGAGTATGGCCTGAACATTGATTTGTTCGGGTACTTCGCCTTTACAATTCTTGCTTGTCATCAGCTCTAATGTATCTTGTTCCGCATTATAATAAGCCATTCCACGGATATATCCCAAATAAACTTTATTATCTTTGGTTACGTGAATTTCGTTCAAACGATGCTTGCTTATTCCCTCTAGCTTCATTTTCCTCATTTTGCCTGTTTGCTTATCGAGTACGCAAAGTCCTTCATGCGTCCCAATCCAAAGACGGTGGGAATAATCTTCTTCTGCACAAAGCACATTATTATTAACTAAAAGTCCGGGGTTGTAAAGGTTGGATTTATAAGTGCGAACTTCATAACCGTCGTAACGGAATAATCCATAGAATGTAGCAATCCAGATATATCCATCTCTGTCCTGATAGACTTGGTGAACCATGCTGTTAGGTAATCCTTCCGGCGTGGAGAATTGCTTGAATTCCAGATTATCGAAGCAGGGCTGTGCCTGTCCGGAAAGAAGTGATAAGGTTATTATCAGAAGTGTCAATGCTGCTTTAAGTGTTTTCATTACTGCATGCTATTAGATTTCATTGGGCGAAATTACGAAAATCTTGGAATTAAATAGGATTCCTCTGATAAATGCATCGTCCTGTGGTAGATAAATATGCGTTTGGTTTACTCTTTTTCCTCCCTTAACAACACATAGCTCTTTTCTTAGGCACTTTTATTGTTTTTCCCTGCCAAGGTTTAATCCTTTGCCTACGAATGCTTATTCTTTCTACCATGGAGGTTTTTTCTTTCCACCATGGTGGAAAGAAACTTTCTACGTGATGGAAAGAAACTTTCCCCACGGTGGAAAGAATAAATGTCCACTGCGATTTTTCTTAGCTATCGCAGGGAAAAAATATAAAAGTGGCGATCTGAGAACTTAATTCAAACACTTACTTTATCGCCCTATCACCTTATCACATTTTGTTCATTAGAAAGAAATGAAGGAGACTTTTGATGCGGTTCCCCTGCAATATTCCTGATTGCTCCATTATTCTGTACTTTTGGGGTATCTTTCTGATAAGCACGCTAAAAATGGAAAGATTATTGCATTTATTGAGTCAATTGCGTTACTTTGAAAATGGATTTGTGGCTAACTTTGCTTTCGAACAATTAAAATAGTTAGATACCATGAAAAGATTATTCATCTCGTTATTCTTAGTAACATTTTTTATTTTAGAAAGTACGGCTCAATGGAAACCTGTCGGTGACAAGATAAAGACAAATTGGGCAGAACAAATCAATCCGTCTCAAGTTTTACCGGAGTATCCGCGGCCAATTATGCAGCGTAATGACTGGAAGAACCTGAATGGCTTGTGGGATTATGCAATTATTAATAAAGGTGAAGCTATACCAACCGAATTTGAAGGTCAGATTCTTGTTCCCTTTGCGATAGAATCTTCCCTGTCCGGAGTAGGAAAGAGGGTGAACGAGAAACAGGAAGTGATTTATCAACGGAGTTTCGATATCCCATCGGCTTGGAAAGGCAAACAAGTTCTGTTGCATTTCGGTGCTGTCGATTGGAAAACTGATGTATGGGTGAATGGCGTTAAAGTTGGAAGCCATACCGGAGGGTTTACCCCATTCTCTTTCGATATAACTCCTGCTTTGGCTGCCAAAGGTAATAATACCCTGGTGGTAAAGGTTTGGGACCCTACGGACAGAGGACCTCAGCCCCGTGGCAAACAGGTGAACAGACCGGAAGGTATTTGGTATACTCCTGTAACCGGCATTTGGCAAACTGTATGGCTGGAACCTGTTGCCGGAAAACATATTGAGAATCTTCGCATCACTCCCGATATTGATCGCAACTTGCTGACGGTAAAGGCTGAACTGAATGCTAATTCTGCATCCGATTTTGTAGAGGTGAACGTGTATGACGGTAGCCAGTTGGTAGCTACAGGCAAAAGTATTAACGGAGAGGCTGTAGAGGTGACCATGCCCAAAGCTGCTAAGTTGTGGAGTCCTGATTCTCCTTTCCTATATACATTGAAAGTGACTTTGAAGAGTGATGGAAAGATTGTAGATAAAGTGGATAGCTATGCAGCTATGCGTAAGTATTCTACCGGCCGGGATGCCAATGGTGTGATGCGTTTGGAACTGAACAATGAAGCCGTATTCCAGTTTGGCCCGCTCGACCAGGGATGGTGGCCCGATGGATTATATACAGCTCCTACGGACGAGGCCTTGCTCTATGACATCCAGAAAACGAAAGACTTCGGTTACAACATGATTCGTAAGCACATCAAGGTGGAACCTGCCCGTTGGTATACCTATTGCGACCAACTTGGAATTATTGTATGGCAGGATATGCCGAGTGGAGACCGCAATCCGCAATGGCAGATGCGCAAGTATTTTGATGGCACTGAGATGAAACGTACCGCAGAATCTGAGGCTCACTATCGCAAAGAATGGAAAGAGATAATGGATTGTCTTTATTCTTATCCTTGCATCGGTACCTGGGTACCATTTAATGAGGCGTGGGGACAATTCAAGACGGTTGAAATAGCCGAATGGACGAAACAATATGACCCGACCCGTCTGGTGAATCCGGCAAGTGGCGGTAACCACTATACTTGTGGAGATATGCTCGACCTTCATCATTATCCCGCACCGGAGATGTTCTTGTATGACGCTCAGCGTGCAACGGTTCTGGGTGAATATGGCGGTATCGGCCTTGTCCTGAAAGATCATCTTTGGGAACCGAATCGCAACTGGGGTTATGTTCAGTTTAATTCTTCCAAAGAGGCTACGGACGAATATGTGAAGTATGCTGATATGCTATATAATATGATAGATAGAGGATTCTCAGCCGCAGTTTATACGCAAACCACTGATGTGGAAGTGGAGGTGAACGGTCTGATTACGTATGACCGTAAGGTGATAAAGTTGGATGAAAAGCGCGTTAAGGAGATAAATACACGTATCTGTAATTCACTGAAGAAATAAACTCTTGAAAAGAAGGAGGAAGTTATGAACCGAACATTCATAAAGCTTTTCTTTTGTCTATGCATAGTGACGGCATTGCCGTCCTATGCTTATAATGCTGTTCACTATTATTTCAGGACGGTAGACATTAAAAATGGCCTCTCGCAGAATTCGGTGAATCAGATATTCCAGGACAAGAAAGGCTTTATGTGGTTTGGTACTAAAGACGGTTTGAACCGTTATGATGGTTTGTCTTTCCGTGTCTATAACAATGAGAACTCCAATTTAGGGAGGAACTTCATCACGGCACTCTATGAAGATACTGACGGGAACATCTGGGTCGGTACTGACGGAGGCGTCTTTATTTATAATCCGGTATTGGATTCTTTTACTTCGTTCAATCAAGCAAGCGATAAGGGAACGGTAATTCGGGATTTCGTGACTATGATAAGGAGTGACGAACAGAATAATATCTGGATATCAGTCGAATATCAGGGATTATTCTGTTACAATAGCAGTAAACAACAATTGCAGAACTACCTTCATGAACCGGAAATGCCTAATGTTACTCGCTTTTGGCTGAATGGAGATACTTTTTGGCTGGCATTGCATGGCGATAATCTTTATTCCGCAAAGGCTGGTTTTGAAACCCTGCAACCTTTTAAGGATGCAGATGGAAATGAAATATTCAAAGACGATATTATCAATTGCCAGGTCAATGGTCCGCATAACTGCATCTATGTAGCATCATTCAACGGATTGACCGAAATAAACTTTACGAATGGCAAATCCCGTAAGCTTCTGAATGCCTATGTACGTACATTGCAGTTTAAGTCCGATGATGAACTGTGGGCAGGTACGGAAACGGGGTTGTACATATACAATCTGACCAACGACCATGTCACTCATCTGACAGTGCCCGACCAGGATGATTCCTATGCCCTGTCGGACAATGCCATTTATTCGATTTATCGGGATAGGGAGAATGGCATGTGGGTGGGTTCCTATTTTGGTGGTGTGAATTACTATCCATATCAGTGGACTTATTTTGAGAAATTCTATCCGAGAGATGATATTAAGTATTTCGGCCGCCGGGTGCGTGAAATCTGTGAGAGTAACGACGGCACTTTATGGATAGGCACCGAAGACAAGGGATTATTTAATTTTGATCCCGAGACCGAAAAGATAGTGCCATTTGAACATCCTTCCATCTATAAGAATATTCATGCCCTCTGCCTGGATGGAGATGATTTGTGGGTAGGTACTTTCTCCGGAGGACTGAACAAGGTGAATCTGCACACCGGACAGGTGAAGCATTATTCCAAAGGCAAAGAGGAGAACTCTATGGTTGCCAATGATGTCTTTACGGTTTACAAAACAACTACGGGGGACATATGGATAGGGACGACATCCGGTTTGCTGAAATATAACCGTGCTTCCGATGATTTTACCCATATCCCGCAACTGGGCATTCTGTTTATTTATAATATTCTGGAAGATTTTAATGGGAATCTGTGGTTTGCCACTTTCTCAAACGGCGTATTTTGTTACAATACGCACACCAAACAATGGAAGAGTTACCTTTCGGATGAAAAAGATCCAACTTCTCTCTCTTATAACAAGGTGATTTCTATTTATGAAGATAGTAAAAAGCGCTTGTGGTTTATGACGATGGGAAAAGGCTTTTGCCGTTATAATCCTGAAACGGATAATTTCACGCGTTACGACACTTCGAACGGCCTTCCGAACAATACCATCTATAAGATGGTAGAAGACAAACGGGGAAACCTGTGGATTACGAGTAATTATGGTCTGGTCTGCTTTAATCCGTGGACCGAAGCCATGCATATATATACCCGCGCCAATGGTTTGCTGAGCGACCAGTTTAATTTCCAGTCCGGATACTGTGATAAGAAAGGGCGTATTTATCTGGGGAGTATTAATGGGTTTATCATATTCGATCCGGAGACTTTTGTCGAGAATACTTTCCTTCCTCCGGTGGTGATTACCGATTTTTATTTGTTTAATAAGCGGTTCTCTGTTGATACTCCGGGTTCTCCTTTGCAACAAAGCATCACCTATTCCGACAAGATAGAACTTGCTGCAGACCAGAATTCCTTTGCTTTTCAAGTAGCTGCATTAAGCTATCAAGCGCCGGAAATGAATCTTCTGATGTATAAATTGGAAGGTTTTGATAATGAGTGGTATGTGCTGGGGCGGAATTCTATGATAACTTATTCTAACTTACCCTACGGAAGTTATACATTGCGCATAAAGGGTTCTAACGGTGACGGGAAGTGGAATGATACGGAGCGTGTGCTTAATGTGCGTATCCGGCCTCCTTTTTATTTATCGGTATGGGCATATGTTGTTTATACCATGCTAATCTTATGTTCTTTGGGCATTGCTGCGTTGTATTTAAAGAAAAGAACCCAGCAGAAACACCGGTTGGCGATGGAGAAGTTTGAACGGAAAAAAGAGCGTGAACTCTATACGGCAAAAATAGATTTTTTTACGAATGTAGCTCATGAGATACGTACGCCATTGACGTTGATAAAGAGTCCGTTAGAGAATGTTTTGGCATCCGGCTCAGTTTCTGATGAAATCAGAGATGACCTGGAGATAATGAACTTGAACACGAACCGCCTGCTCGACTTGGTGAACCAGTTGCTCGATTTCCGGAAAACAGAAACACAAGGATTCCAACTGGATTTTTTGGAATGTAATGCATCGGATATTTTACAGAAAACATATAAACGTTTTAAACCTTTGGCCCGCCAAAGTGGATTGGAGTTTACAATAGATTCTCCCGAGGAGTTGTATGCCTCAGTCGATAAAGAGGGGCTCACTAAGATTATCAGTAATTTGATGACGAACGGCATGAAATATTCGGAAACGTATATCCGTATCAAGCTATATGTTGAAGGTGAGCAGATGCATCTCTTGGTATGTAATGACGGGTATGTTGTTCCGGCAGAGATGCGCGAAGAGATATTCAAGCCATTTGTTCAGTGTAAAGACGGTGTGCTGCATTCTGTTTCCGGCACAGGCATCGGATTGCCTCTGGCACGTTCGCTTGCCGAACTTCATGGAGGCACCTTGTCTATGAAGGATTCTATGGAAAGCAATCAATTCCTGTTATCGCTTCCGATAAGGCATACCCACGCCAGGGGGCAGGAGGAGCAGGTTACATACGAAGAACCTGTAGAAAAGAATGAAGCCGAAGTAGATTCTAATCCGCAAAACCGGTATACCCTGCTTGTGGTGGAAGATAGCTTGGAGATGCAGTCGTTCATTGTGAAACAACTATCTGCTAAGTATCAGATGCTGACAGCCTTGAATGGAGTGGAAGCCTTGAAAGTACTGGAAGAACATACGGTCAATCTGGTTATTTCGGACATTATGATGCCCGAAATGGATGGATTGGAGTTATGTGAACACCTGAAATCTGAATTGGATCATAGCCATATACCCATTATATTGCTGACTGCCAAGACCACTCTTCAAGCAAAGATAGAAGGGATGAAGCTTGGGGCGGATGTTTATATAGAGAAGCCATTCTCCGTGGAGTACCTAAAGGTGTGTATCTCTAATTTGCTGAGCAATCGGGAGAAATTGCGGGTTGCTTTTGCTCATTCTCCTTTTGTGCAGGCTAATAGTATGGCAATGACTAAAGCAGATGAGACTTTCCTCAAGGCATTGAAAGAAGTGGTGGATGCAAATATGCAGAATCCTGATTTTAATCTGGATGATATGGCTGGACAGTTGAATATGAGTCGTTCGAGCCTTAACCGGAAAATAAAAGGTATATTAGACATGACTCCGAACGATTACATTCGTCTGGAACGTTTAAAGAAAGCGGTGCAATTGCTCAAAGAGGGAGAATGCCGGATAAATGAAGTTTGTTATATGATCGGTTTCAATACTCCTTCTTACTTTTCCAAATGCTTCCAGAAGCAGTTTGGCGTTCTTCCTAAGGACTTTATAAAGTAAAATAGGGGAGTTTGGAACGATTTTTATATTGTTTGAGTGGATATTTATACTCTGTGCTTCAAAATTTTGCTAATTTTGGGCTGTTATTTTATGTGGCTATTCTGTCTTGAAAAAGAGAAGGGATATAGTCGGTTTTTATTTTAAAGTTCATATTATGAAAAATACATTAATCAGCAGAAGAGAATTTCTGAAAAATCTGGGAGTGCTTGGGACCGGGGTGCTATTGTCAGCCAGTCCTTGGCTTTCTGCTTTTTCGGAAGTAGTGGAAACGTCCAACGAGACATGTCGTCTGGCAATTATCGGTCCCGGGTCTCGGGGGCGTTTCCTGATGAGTTTCCTGATTCAGAATCCTAAAGTGGATATCGTGGCATTGTGCGATATCTACCAGCCTTCCATTGACGAAGGGTTGAAACTGGCTCCCAAAGCAAAGGTCTATAAAGACTACCGGAAGATACTGGAGGATAAAATGATTGATGCAGTATTGGTAGCCACTCCCCTTAATTCCCATTGCCGGATTGTGCTGGATGCTTTTGATGCGGGCAAACATGTGTTCTGTGAGAAAACGATAGGCTTTACGATGGAAGAGTGCTACCGCATTTATAGTAAGCATATCAGCACGGGCAAGATATTCTTCACCGGTCAGCAGCGCCTTTTCGACCCGCGATATATCAAGACCATGGAGATGGTTCATGCCGGTACATTTGGCGAAATAGGTGCCATCCGCACTTTCTGGAACCGGAACGGAGACTGGAGGCGTGAAGTGCCTTCTGCCGATTTGGAACGTCAGATTAACTGGCGTCTGTATCGCGAATACTCCAAAGGATTGATGACCGAACTGGCTTGCCACCAGCTCCAGATTGGAAGCTGGGCTTTGCAAAAGCTTCCCGAGAAGGTGATGGGACATGGAGCCATCACTTACTGGAAAGACGGGCGTGAAGTATATGACAACGTAAGCTGTATCTATGTATTTGATGACGGAGTGAAGATGACATTCGATTCTGTCATATCCAATAAGTTCTATGGCTTGGAAGAACAAATCATGGGCAGCCTGGGAACGGTGGAGCCTGAAAAGGGTAAATATTATTTTGAGAGTGTGCCTCCTGCACCCGGCTTCCTGCAGATGATTAACGATTGGGAGAATAAGGTCTTTGATTCCCTGCCCTTTGCCGGTACAAGCTGGGCACCGGAAACTGCCAATGAAAACAAGGGAGAATTTATCTTGGGAGAACGGCCCAAGTCGGACGGCACTTCTTTATTGCTGGAAGCTTTTGTTGAGGCCGTCATAACGCGCAAGCAGCCGGAGCGCATAGCCGAAGAGGGCTATTATGCAAGCATGCTTTGCTTGTTGGGCGACCGGGCTTTGCAGGAAGAGCGGGTACTTTATTTCCCTGATGAATATAAAATAAACTATCTGAACCATCAAGCTAAAACACCTGAATCCGTATGAAAAACACAATCATTACCGCCCGCCGTAAGAAAATAGAATTGCTTACCTTGCTGGCATGCTTCATTATCGGTAATCTGGCAAACCTGTATGCGATAATCTCCTATAAGACCCCTCTCTCGGAAATGCTGACCTCTATCTTCTATGTCCTCGCGTTTTCGTGCGTGCTTTATGTCTTTTGGACTATTCTGCGTATTTTGTTTTACGGGATAAGAAGCCTGTTTTTGAAGAAAAAGAACGGAGAATAAATATCAATGAATTCAGTAACTTAATTAATACCATTTGGAATATGACAACACGAAGAGATTTCTTGAAGACCATGACCATGGCTTCTGCCGGACTGGCATTCGGTGCCGGTGACATACTGGGGGCTCCATCTTTTGCCTCGCAAAGAAAAGTGACAGATAAAGTAAAGATTGCCTATATCGGCATTGGCAACCGTGGCGAACAGATTATCGGTGATTTTGCCCGTACCGGTATGGTCGAAGTAGTGGCCCTGTGCGACGTTGATATGGGAGCTCCCCATACTCAGAAAGTGATGAACCTGTATCCCAAGGCAAAGCGCTTCCGCGATTTCCGACAAATGTTCGATAAAGCAGGGAATGAGTTTGATGCTGTAGCTATAGCAACACCCGACCATTCCCATTTCCCCATCAGTATGCTGGCTCTGGCATCAGGCAAGCATGTGTATGTGGAAAAACCTTTGGCGCGTACCTTCTATGAAGGGGAGCTGCTGATGCAGGCTGCGCTGAAACGTCCTGACCTGGCTACCCAGGTGGGTAATCAGGGGCACTCTGAAGCTAACTACTTCCAGTTCAAAGCATGGATGGATGCCGGTATCATCAAGGATGTGACGGCTGTGACGGCACATATGAACAATCCCCGGCGCTGGCACAAGTGGGATACGAATATCTATAAATTCCCTTCGGGACAACAATTGCCGAAGGATATGGATTGGGATTCCTGGCTGGGAGTCACTCCTTACCATGAATATAACAAAGACTACCATTTAGGCCAGTGGCGTTGCTGGTACGACTTCGGCATGGGCTGCCTGGGCGACTGGGGCGCACATATCCTGGATACGGTTCATGAGTTCCTGGAACTGGGATTGCCTTATGAAATAACGATGCAGTATGCCAACGGGCACAATGATTATTTCTTCCCTTACTCTTCCACCATCCTGTTCCGCTTCCCTCAGCGCAAGGGTATGCCGCCGGTTGACATTACCTGGTATGACGGTCTGGACAATCTTCCCCCTATCCCTGCCGGTTATGGCGTATCCGGGCTGGATCCTAACATCCCTGCAACCAACCAGGGAGACGCACCTGCTGCCAAGTTGAATCCCGGAAAGATTATTTATACAAAGGACCTGACCTTCAAGGGTGGAACCCATGGCAGCACACTTTCCATCATCCCGGAGGAGAGAGCGAAAGAAATGGCGGGCAAGTTGCCGGAAGTCCCCAAGAGCCCGTCCAACCACTTCGAAAACTTCCTGCTGGCTTGTATGGGACAGGAAAAGACCCGTTCTCCGTTTGAAATCAACGGCGTTTTGGGACAGGTGTTCTCATTGGGAGTAATGGCCCAACGCCTCAATACACAACTATTCTTTGATCCCCGCACGAAGCAGATAACGAATAATGCATTTGCCAACGCGATGTTGACCTCGGTGCCTCCACGTAAGGGATGGGATGAGTTCTATAAAATGTAATAACATCATATTAAAATAATTAATAGAAGAAATATCAGTATGAAGAAGAATTATTTATTGCTTTTGCTTCTGTTTTGTGCGTCTGTGGTTTCGGCGCAGAACTGGGAGCCTCTTTTCAATGGAAAGAATCTGAGCGGCTGGAAGAAACTGAATGGTAAGGCCGAATACAAAGTAGTGGATGGCGCTATTGTGGGTGTTTCAAAGATGAATACCCCTAATACCTTCCTGGCTACCAGGAAAACGTATGGTGACTTTATCCTGGAATTTGATTTTAAGATAGACGATGGATTGAACTCTGGCGTACAAGTACGTAGTGAAAGCAAGAAAGACTATCGGAATGGCCGTGTACATGGCTATCAGTTTGAAATAGACCCTTCAAAGCGTGCATGGTCTGGTGGTATCTATGATGAGGCCCGCCGTAACTGGCTGTATCCTTTGACACAGAATCCGTCTGCTAAAACAGCTTTCAAAAACAACGAGTGGAACAAGGCCCGTATTGAGGCTGTAGGTAATTCTATCGCTACCTGGATTAACGGAGTACCCTGTGCTAACATTTGGGACGATATGACTCCTGTCGGCTTTATTGCCCTGCAAGTGCATGCCATCGGTAATGCATCCGATGAAGGCAAGACTGTTAGCTGGAAAAACATCCGTATCTGTACTACTGACGTAGAACGTTACCAGACTGCCCGAAAAGCACCGGAAATAAATGTAATCACTAACACTATCTCTCCGAACGAAGCTAAAGAAGGTTGGGCTCTTCTTTGGGATGGCAAGACTTCCGAGGGCTGGAGAGGAGCCCGGTTGAACTCTTTCCCTAAAAAGGGCTGGAAGATGGAAGACGGTATCCTGAAAGTAATGAAGAGCGGCGGTGCAGAGTCTGCCAATGGTGGTGATATCGTAACAACCAAAAAGTATAAGAACTTCATTCTGAAAGTAGATTTTAAGATTACCGAAGGTGCCAATAGCGGTGTGAAATACTTCGTTAGCCCGGATATGAACAAGGGAGCCGGTTCTGCTATCGGTTGCGAGTTCCAGATTCTTGATGATGACAAGCACCCGGATGCTAAGTTGGGCGTGAAAGGCAACCGTAAACTGGGTTCGCTTTACGATCTGATCCCTGCTCCGGCAGACAAACCTTTCAATAAGAAAGATTTCAATACGGCTATGATTGTTGTGAAGGGCAATCATGTAGAGCATTGGCTGAACGGTGTGAAGCTCATTGAATACACACGCCAGAACGAAATGTGGGATGCACTGGTTGCTTATAGTAAGTACAGAGATTGGCCCAATTTCGGAAATCATGAGTCCGGAAATATCCTTTTGCAGGATCATGGAGATGAAGTTTGGTTTAAGAATATAAAGATCAAAGAATTGTAATTATTATTATGTCTTCGAAAAGGGCAAGTTGCAGGTATTTGTAGCTTGCCTTTTCGTTTTCTCAAAGAAACGCAAACTTAAGAAATGCCGAATGTAATTCAACATCTTTACAAGTTCTCATCTGCTCATGGTGGGCTGCTTTATGCCTGGTTCCCGTCCATGCATACACGCATTGATATTGTGCTGTGCGGCAGGCAGGGCGAAGATGCGTTGATGTTTGTAGTCAATGCTGTTTATGAAATGTTATGTCGTCTGGAAAAGATGGCCAACTATTACGATGCGGACAGTGAACTGGCCAGACTGAACCGTACTGCCGCTACATGCCCGCAACCGGTTAGCCGTGAACTTTATGATATGCTTACTTTCTGTGTAGATTGCCATACCCGGACCGGCGGATGCTTCGATGTTACTATCCATTCGGCTCATCACACCCCCGATACCATTCGTACTATTCAATTGTTGCCTCAGGAACGTACCCTTCTTTTCCTGCAGTCCGGAGTAACTATCAACCTTTCCGGTTTCCTGAAAGGCTATGCTTTGGAAAAAACGCGGCATTTGTTGCAACATTATGAAGTGGAAGATGCATTGGTTAATATGGGGAATAGCTCTGTATTGGCTTTAGGGCATCACCCTATGGCTGATGGGTGGAAGGTCGATTTCGGACAAGTAGCTGCCTCGTCACAGAAAGAGCACCCGGAACTGCTTCTTCACGATGAATGCCTCACAACTTCAGGCAACGATTCACATGAACGGAAACATATCATCAACCCTCGGAGTGGAAAGCTGGTAGAGGGGAAAAGAGAGGTAGCAGTCGTCACAGCAGATGGAGCTGTGGGCGAGGTGTTGTCTACCAGTTTATTTGTAGCTGACGCCCGTCAGCGAAGCATTTTGGAAGCGGAGTTCCATCCGCGTTTGATTCTTGACCTTTGATGTTCCTTCTACGAATATTATCCTTCCCTGATTCTCTATACCTCCCTGTCCATGGGGATAGCAGGT
The DNA here is from genome assembly GCF_905207245.1 of uncultured Bacteroides sp. Taxonomy (GTDB): domain Bacteria; phylum Bacteroidota; class Bacteroidia; order Bacteroidales; family Bacteroidaceae; genus Bacteroides. Next base: position 28,207 of record NZ_CAJLKP010000051.1, read on the forward strand.
GAAAGAATATAGAAAAACACTCTTCTCTTGGCTTCACCATCTTCACTTGATAACAGGTATAGTGATTTTATTTTTGGCACATCGTAGTTACCTGAAACAAATAATGGCGTTTCTGTGAAGGGGTGAGCCCTGAATTCAGTTGGTTTTGCAGCCAGGATTCACAGATAGTTTCCTACGGATTAAGCACTTAACAGAGACGGTGGAGGCGATGAACTGTATTCTTCGTAATTGTTTATATATGAACTGTTTGTTCTTGAAGCTTTACGAATACGTTCCGAAAGCTTTCGGAATATCCCCAATATAAATAGGGAAATCTTTCTTCTTGTATACCTTAATTTATCATTTTATTTGGAATTGTACTTGTTGACTTCTTGTTGTAAATGAAAGATAAGGTCTAGTAAAAGGGATATACCTCTACGAAAATTTAGTATTGTGTCAGAAAAGGGAATTATTGTGTCACGATCGGTGAATAGGGTGTATTTGGCGCGATTATTCCATGCATTGGATGTATTCTTTTACCTGTTATATTACCAATTTTCTACTTTTGTTCCACCATAAAAACATGTAATTTATATGAAAACACATTTCATACTTTTCTTATTGGTTTTTATGCAGATGTCTTATATAAAAACCTTATTGCTTCCATATCAACAGTAGGTACTGAAATATAATGAATAACTAAGAAAAACATTTGAATTATGAAACGACTGATGACGCTATTGTTAGGATTTGTTGCTCTCACTGCGTGCACTTCTCCGCAACCCGAACAGCATGTGAAAAACGAACTGCGTGCACCTGCCTATCCGCTGGTCACCATTGACCCTTATACGAGCGCATGGGCTTTCCAGGATAACTTATATGATGGCTCGGTGAAACACTGGACCGGTAAGAATTTCCCTCTGATTGGCGTGGCCAAGGTGGATGGGCAAACTTATCGTTTCATGGGGACGGAAGAGCTTGAACTGAACACCATCGTTCCCAACTCCGAACAGGAAGACTGGGTGGGAAAATATACGGTGACACAACCGGTTGACGGCTGGCAGAATCTGAACTTTGATGATAGCCGTTGGAAAGAAGGTAAAGCTGCTTTCGGAACCATGGAAAATGAGCATACTGCCAAGACGCAGTGGAGCGAGAAGTATATATGGGTGCGCCGGACTATGGACCTTCCTGAAGATATGACTGGTAAAAATGTATATCTGGACTACTCACACGATGATGATGTGATTATTTATATTAATGGTATCAAAGTGGTGGATACGGGAAATGCCTGCAAGAAGCATGCACAAGTGAAGCTTTCCGGTGAAGTAACTGCTTCATTGAAAAAGGGAAAGAATCTGATAGCTGCCTATTGCTACAATCGCGTAGGAAATGCATTGTTGGATTTTGGTCTGTTGGTTGAGCAGGAGAATTATCACTGCTTTGAACAGACTGCTGAACAGATTTCGGTAGATGTACAGGCCATGCAGACTTATTATGAGTTTGTTTGCGGACCGGTTAATTTGAACTTAACCTTTACGGCTCCTTTATTTATGGATAACCTGGATTTGATGACACGTCCGGTCAATTATCTTTCTTATGAAGTATCTTCCAGAGATGGTAAGAAGCACCATGTGGAATTGTATTTTGAAGCCTCTCCGCAGTGGGCGCTTGATATTGTTCATCAAAAATCTACGGCCGATAGTTTTGAAGAAGGTGATCTGCTTTTGGTGCGTACCGGAAGCCAGAATCAGGAAATCCTGAAAAAGAAGGGCGATGATGTCCGGATTGACTGGGGATATTTCTATCTGGCAGGTAAGAAGGATAACGCAACTTCCGGTATCGGTGATGGTAAAGCATTGCGCAGAAGTTTCCTGAATGGTAAACTGGAAGCTCCGGCCACCGATGGTTATGACAAGCTGGCTCTGGTATGTTCATTGGGTGAAACAAAGAAGGCTGACGGATACCTGATGTTGGGATACGATGACATTTATTCCATCCAATATTTCGGTGAAAACCTGCGTCCTTATTGGAATCGTTCAGGGAAGGAGACGATTGCATCCCAGTTCCGGAAAGCTGACGGCGAATATCGGAAACTGATGAAGGATTGCGCCGCTTTTGATAAGAAACTGATGGAAGACGCTACCGCAGCAGGTGGCCGTAAATACGCTGAACTCTGTGCATTGGCTTATCGCCAGTCTATAGCTGCCCATAAACTTGTGGAGGCTCCCAACGGTGAATTGCTGTTCCTTTCTAAGGAAAACTTCAGTAACGGTTCTATCGGAACGGTAGATATCACATATCCTTCGTCTCCCTTATTCCTGCTTTATAATCCGGAACTGGCCAAAGGCTTGCTCAACCACATCTTCTATTATAGTGAAAGTGGAAAATGGACCAAACCTTTTGCTGCCCATGATATCGGTACTTATCCGCAGGGTAACGGACAGACTTATGGTGGCGATATGCCTGTGGAAGAAAGCGGTAATATGCTGATAGTGACTGCTGCCATTGCTGCCGTGGAAGGTAATGCGGATTATGCCAACCGTCACTGGAATACATTGACTACCTGGACCGATTATTTGGTAGAATATGGACTGGACCCGGAAAACCAGCTCTGCACCGATGACTTTGCAGGACATTTTGCCCACAATGCCAACCTTTCCATCAAGGCTATATTGGGTGTTGCTGCTTATGGTTATCTGGCTGATATGCTGGGAAAGGCTGAGGTTGTCGAAACCTATACAAATAAAGCAAAAGAGATGGCTGCACAATGGATGGAAATGGCGGATGATGGTGACCACTATCGCCTGACATTTGACAAGTCTGGCACGTGGAGCCAGAAGTACAATCTGGTATGGGATAAGCTGATGAACTGGCAGATTTTTCCTGAAAAGGTGGCTGAAACAGAATTAGCGTACTATCAGACTAAGCAAAACCGTTACGGTCTGCCGCTCGACAACCGTGAAACATATACTAAAACCGACTGGATTATGTGGACAGCCACCATGGCTAATGATAGGACTACTTTCGAGAGTTTTATCGACCCGGTTTATAGCTTTATGAATGAGACAACCGATCGTATTCCGATGTCCGATTGGGTATTTACCGACAGTCCGAAGCAACGGGGCTTCCAAGCCCGTTCGGTGGTGGGTGGATATTTCATCAAGATGCTCGAAGAAAAACTGCATGCCAAATAGGTATGCAGTATCACCTCTCGCGGAAAAAGATAATTCGTTAATTTTAAATCTATTAATAAGCCTATGGTATAAATAAAAGTCAACTCTAATTTAATCTTATCTGCTTGCAGGGGATGTCTGCAAAGCATATTGTGAAAAATAAATGCGGAACAGCGTTTCCGTAAATTTCTAATCTAATATAACTATAAAAACATGTCTAGGAAAATCTTATTTTTAATTTTATGTGTGTTCGCACTTACTGCACATTCCCAGAATGTCGCGATAAAGGGCTCCGTAACAGATGTGAACCAGGAACCTTTGTTAGGTGTGAATGTAATGGTAAAGGGAACCTCTACGGGAACTATTACCGATATTGACGGTAATTTCTCGATAAGTGGGCCGAAGGGAGCTACTTTGGTAATTTCCTATATAGGTATGGTGACTCAGGAAGTGACGTACAAAGGAGAACCGTTGAAGGTTGTGTTGAAGGATGATGCTCAGGCGCTGGAAGAAGTGGTGGTTGTAGGTTACGGTTCGATGCGTAAGAAAGACCTTACGGGTTCTGTAGTACAAGTGCGCCCCGACAAGATTGCTAATGATAACCCCAAAACAGTACAAGACATCTTGCGTGGTACACCGGGTTTGACTGTAGGCTATGGTGAAGGTGATGCCGGTGCTAAAGGTGGTGGTTCAATGAAAATTCGTGGTCAGCGCTCGGTTTATACCGATGGCGGACACAATGATCCGTTGCTCATTCTTGATGGAATGTTCTTTTATGGTGAGCTTTCTGAAATCAATCCGGATGACATCGCGCAGATTGACGTGTTGAAGGATGCTTCTGCTGCTGCTGTTTATGGTGCACGTGCTGCGAATGGTGTTGTCATCATCTCAACGAAAAAGGGTAAGCAAGGCAAGCCGACAATTAACTTTACAGCCAGTGTAGGATTGACTCAAAAGGCTGCTTATCGCGACAGATGGCAGACTCCGGGCGAGTATATGCAACATTTTGTAGACTGGAAAGAAAAGAATACATATGGTGTAAATGCAGAGACCGGTGAATATGCCGCTTATTCAAGACCGGGTAATGAATATACTTCAAAGCCGGGTTACTTCCGCAATCCTAACAACCTTGACGATGTGTCTTTGGAAGCATGGAGAGGTTATACTACTAATGATGAAGGAGAATCTGATTTGAGCATTTGGGCAAGACGTTTGGGTTTTAGACCTAATACAGCTTTGATGGATAATCTTTTATCTGGTAAAGTAATGGACTGGCAGGATAAGGCATTCCGTTTGGGCTTCAATCAGGATTATAATGCCAGTATCAGTGGTGCTGGTGAGAAGATTGATTACTATATGTCATTGGGTTTCTTGCGTAATGAGGGCGCTTTTGTAGACGATACTTATCGTGCTATTCGTGCAAATTTTAAATTGAATGCAAAGGTAACAGATTGGTTTGAAATCGGTGCTAATATCAATTTCCAAGACCGTACGGATGGTGAAATCGGTATGAATAAAGGCGGTTTCATGGAGAACAGCCCTTATGCAGTGTTTAAGGATGATGAGGGTAATTATGTACAAGACCCCTTGATGTTCCAGTATGACCGCAATAACCTGACAAACTGGTATTACGAGAAACAGTTCCTGGAATTGCAGAAAGGATATACTACATTCAATACAATTTTCAATGCGAAATTGAAATTGCCGTTCGGCATTACTTATACGTTCAATGCAGCTCCGCGCTTGCAGTATTTCCACGATCGTTATTTCATGTCTGCCCAACGGCCCAACTCTAATCCGAATGACCGTGGAGCAAACCGTGAGCAAGCTAAACGTTTCGATTGGTCTTTGAATAATACTATCACTTGGGATAAAACTTTTGCCGACAAGCATCATGTTATCGTGACTTTGGCCCAGGAAGCGGAAGAACTTCAATATTGGAAAGACCGTATCGAAGCTCGTAACATCTTACCGTCCGATGTACTTGGATTCCACAATACGCAAAACGGTGACAAGTCGGTTAGTAAGTTTGAAAGTAACGACACACATCAGACTGCCGACGGTTTGATGGGACGTATATTCTACTCTTATGATGACCGCTATATGGCTACTTTCACTATGCGCCGTGATGGTTATTCTGCTTTCGGTTCTTCTAATCCTTACGCTTACTTCCCTTCTGGTGGTTTGGCTTGGACTTTCTCTAATGAAAAGTTCTTCCAGCCATATAATCATATCATGAGTACTGGTAAGTTACGTGTATCGTTCGGTAAGAATGGTAACCGTTCACTTGCTAATCCTTATGAAGCTCTTGCTAACCTCTATCCGGGTGGTGGAAAGATGCAGGGGTATATTACATCTTCTGGTGATTTATACTTAATGCGCTACTTGATGGCTCAACGTATGGAGAATCCGAATTTGCAATGGGAAAAGACACAGTCTTGGAACTTTGCTTTGGATTTCGGTTTCTTGAATGACCGCATAACTGGTACGCTGGAATATTACCGCATGAGTACTAAAGATATGATTATGGGACAGCGCTTGCCTAACTTTACAGGTTTTGAGAGTATCACGACCAACTTAGGACAAGTTGATAACAATGGTTTTGAAATCGCTTTAAATACATTGAACATTGATAATAAGAATTTCCAATGGAGCACAACATTCAGCCTTTCATATAATAAGAATCGTATTAAACATCTATATGGTGATTATGAAGATATATTGGATGCTTCAGGCAATGTGATTGGGAAAAAAGAAGCTGATTACGTGGGTAACGGTTGGTTTATTGACAGACCTATCAGTGCCATTTGGGATTATAAAGTAACCGGTATTTGGCAGAAAGATGAAGTGGATGAAGCAAAGAAATATGGTCAGGTTCCGGGTGATCCAAAGGTATGGAACAATCCGGCTAACGATGAGTATGATGCCGATGGAAATGTGACGAAGATTATTTATAATAATGATGACAAAGTATTCCAAGGACAGACTGCAGCTCCCGTAACCTGGGCATTACGTAATGACTTTACTTTGTGGAAAGATTTGACGTTATCCATCAATATTTACTCTCGTATGGGTCATAAGAGTTTGGAAGGTATGTATCTGAACAATGATGATGATGGTGGTGGTATGACTTACCGTTTAGTGAATAAAGAAGCTAAAGAGTATTGGACAGTAGATAATCCAAGCAATAAATATGCGCGTATTGAAGCACAAGGCCCTGAAGGTGCCAGAGGAGCCCGCAGACTTTATAACCGTTCTTTTGTCCGTTTGGAAAACATTTCAATCGGTTATACATTGCCCAGACAGTGGACTAAGAGAGTGGATATTGAACGTGTTAAGGTGTATGCTACAGTTCGAAATGCTGCCGTGTGGGGCTCTAAGGACTGGGAATATTATGGTGACCCGGAAACAGGTAATTATGCCTCTCGTATTTGGACACTGGGACTTAACTTAACATTCTAAATCTTTTAACTCAAGAATAAATATGAAAAACTATATTCAAAAATATATTTGCAAGGGATTTATCCTGATGGCCGGAGCTTCAATGGTGCTGACCGGTTGTAAAGAGAGCTTTTTGGAACCTGATCCGCAAGCCATGTTCAAGCCTAGTGAAGTGTTTACTACAGAAGATGGTCTTAGGTCTGTATTGGCTATCTGCGATCGTCAATTGAAGAGAAACTATGTGAGTGAAGATTCTCGTGAGATGATGGCGTTGGCTACAGAGTACACTTTCTCTGATTTGATGGTACCTGCTGCGACTGATAAATCAGGATTCCTTGATAATGTAGATAATATGTTGCGTTCGAATAGCGATCAGTCAGATGAAAAAAACTTAGGTCGTACAAATAGCATATATTTCTTTTGGAGACAAGGGTATGAAGGCATTCGAAATGCCAATACACTGCTTTCGTTTATAGATGATGTCCCTATGGATGAGACGTTGAAGAAAGAGTATATTGGTCGTGCCTATTTCCACCGTGCCTATCGATATTATGCATTGGTATTCCAGTATGGGCATGTGCCTTTACTTACCAAATTGGCATCATCTCCTAAATTGAGTTACCATTCTACTCATAGAGATGCGATTTTGGAAAAGATGGCACTTGATATGGAATTTGCAGTTCAGTGGGTACCCGAACAGAAGGATATGCAATACATAGGTATGGTGAATAAGGGAGCTTGCCGTATGTTGCTTTCCAAGCTATATCTGGCTCTTGGCAGATATGAGGATGCAAAGAAACAGTTGGATATTCTGATTGACCAGTCCGGTTATTCATTGATGACTAATAATTTCGGTACCTTCTTTGAAGGTGGTGAGCCTACTTCATGGCCTATTACACGTAATGTGATTTGGGATTTACATCGTCCGGAGAATAAACTGATTACCGCTAACAAGGAAGTTATTATGGGTATGCCTAATCGTGGTGTGGCTGCCGAATCGTTTATCCCGATGTTGAGCATGCGTATCATGTATCCTTTCTTCTTTGATAATAGAATCAAGATGCCCGACGGTAAACAAGCGTTGTATAACCTTGACCGTACTAATAGCAAATACCGTGTGGAATATGATTATATGCGTGGCTTGGGTCGTGGCATTGCAACTTTCCGTACCAGTACTTTCTATCAAGATGGGTTGTGGGCTGTGAATGGCAAGATGGATGAAACAGATTTGCGGCATAGTGCAGAGACTGGAAACTGGATGCATATGGAAGATTTGCGTTGCAATAATGTGGATTCTGAATTCTATGGACAGAACATTATGCTTCATTCCGATAGAGATTTTTGGGGTAAAGATAAAGATGGAAATCCCGTGTTGGTTACCGAAAAGGGACAATTGTTGTGTTCCGATACAATTCGACGCTGGTTTGATGTGCCTCATTACATCTTCTGTCTGGATGATGTAGTCAACCAAGGCTTGATTAAAAACAATGGTCTTGAAGGTGCAACCGATGGTAGTGTTGCCGACTGGTATCTCTATCGTTTGGCAGAAGCTTACTTGCTTCGTGCTGAAGCTAAGTTCTACATTAATCCGAGTGATCCGACTATCAAGGATGACCTGAATATCATCAGAAAACGTGCACAATGTTCTGAACTCTATACCGGCAATGTGACTATCGGCGATATTATGGATGAACGTGGCCGTGAGCTTTTCTATGAAGAGTGGCGTAATGTAGAGTTAACCCGTGTATCTCTCTGTCTGGCCCGTAGCGGAAGACCGGATGAATGGGGCAATACCTATAATGTGGAAACCTTCGACAAACAAACGGGTACAGACTTGGAGGGCGGTAGCTATTGGTATCAACGTTGTGTACGCAAAGGTATGTATAACAAGGGAGAAACGATTCGTGTGGATGCCACTAAGACGGACATTAATTTCATTATGGGTAAGCATAATATCTATTGGCCGATTCCTTATAATGCTATCGAGGCAAATAAAAACGCCAAGCTGTGGCAGAATGTAGGCTATACGGAATATGACCCTGCTACTCCTATATGGAATACTTGGGAAGAAGCTGTAGCTGATGAAGATCAGATTTAATCAATCACTTTCGCTTTAGTTAGCGAAAAAAGAATATTGGAGGTATATTGAAGTGACAGAGCCAACGTAGTGAGTCGCTATGAGAAATATACCTCCATTTTTTTATCATATGAAAGAGTTATTTGTAATATCAGTATTATGCTGTCTGGCAGCATGTTCTTCGTCATCATCCAAAACGGAGGATAATCCGGAAGATCAATCGAAGAATGTATATCATAATCCGGTTATAAACTATAGTTTGCCGGATCCTTCCGTTATTAAGGGGGATGATGGATATTTCTATTTATATGCTACTGAGAATATCCGTAACCTGCCGATTCACCGTTCCAAAAATCTGGTAGATTGGGAATATGTGGGTACGGCTTTTACTGACCAGACCCGTCCCGACTTTGAAGCAAAGGGAGGTCTGTGGGCTCCGGACATTAATAAAATAGGCGATAAATACGTGCTTTATTACTCCATGTCCGTTTGGGGAGGAGAGTGGACCTGCGGCATCGGATGCGCTACTGCCGATAAGCCCGAAGGACCTTTCACGGATCATGGAAAAATGTTCCGTAGCAATGAAATCAATGTACAGAATTCTATCGATCCTTTCTACATAGAGGAAGGGGGGCAAAAATATCTCTTTTGGGGAAGTTTTCGGGGTATATATGCTATCGGACTGTCAGATGACGGACTTTCCATCAAGGAAGGTGCTAACCCCCAAAAAGTGGCAGGGACAGCCTACGAAGGCACTTATATTCATAAGAAGGATGATTATTACTACTTTTTTGCTTCAATAGGTACTTGCTGTGAAGGATTGAACAGCACATATACAACGGTAGTAGGACGTTCTAAAAACCTTTTCGGACCTTATGTTGATAAAAAGGGCGGAAGTATGCTCGACAATAAACATGAAGTTCTGATTCATAAGAATAGTGCTTTTGTAGGCACCGGCCATAATTCTGAGATTGTGACGGATAATGCCGGCGACGATTGGGTCTTCTATCATTCGGTGAGCGTCAAGAATCCCGAAGGAAGAGTCTTGATGATGGACAAGATTGAATGGAAAGATGGCTGGCCGTCTGTAAAGGGGGCTTCTCCCTCGATAGAGTCAGGTAAACCAGTATTCTAACAACTATGAAATGTAACTATGAGATTATAGTTTATTGCAGAAGTAAAGCATAAATATTATAAGTGATATGAATAAAGTTATGATTTTGTTAGCAGGAGTGATGCTATTGGCATCAGCCTGCACAAGCAAGCAGGTGAGTGAAAATACTGCTTCAGGTTTGAATCCGGCTGATTTCCGTATGGAAGTGGACGGCAAACAGACAGACCTGTTTGTACTAAAGAATAAAAATGGTATGGAAGTTTGCATTACAAACTTCGGTGGACGTATTATATCGGTGATGGTACCGGATAAAGATGGCGTTATGCGTGATGTTGTATTAGGATTCGATTCTATTCAGGATTACGTTAACCTCCCTACTAATTTTGGTGCTACCATCGGCCGTTATGGCAATCGTATTAACCAGGGTAAGATTACCCTAGACGGTGTGGAATATCAGTTGCCACAGAATAATTACGGTCATTGCTTGCATGGCGGTTCCAAGGGATTTGATTTCCGGATGTTCGATGCACAGCAGTTGAGTGGGCAAGTTCTGGAACTGACTTATCTGTCGAAAGATGGGGAAGAAGGATTCCCGGGCAATCTGACTTGCAAGGTCACTTTCTCATTAACGGATGATGACGCCCTTGATATCCGTTATAGTGCCGAAACAGACCGTACTACGGTTGTCAACCTGACTAATCACTCTTACTTTAACCTGGACGGCGATCCCTCCAAGGATAATTCGGATTATTTGCTGACTATCGATGCCGATGCATATACTCCTGTGGACAGCACCTTTATGACAACCGGTGAGATTGCCCCTGTGGAAAATACGGATATGGATTTCCGTAAACCCACAGCCATCGGAGCGCGTATTAATAATGATTTCATACAGTTGAAGTATGGCAAAGGTTACGACCATAACTGGGTACTCAACACGAAAGGGGATATTTCACGAAAGTGTGCCACTCTTGAATCTCCTGAGACAGGTATTGTACTTGATGTCTATACCAACGAACCGGGTATTCAGATTTATGCCGGTAACTTCCTGGATGGTACGGTGAAGGGAAAGAAAGGTATCGTATATGGTCATCGCGCTTCCGTTTGCCTGGAAACTCAGAAGTATCCCGATACTCCTAACAAACCGGAGTGGCCGTCGGCACTCTTGAAACCGGGTGAGAAATATGATAGCCATTGCATTTATAAATTCTCCGTGAGAAAATGACAAGACAACTGAACAACCTGATTATTCATTTAAAGACTATAAGAATTATGAAGAGAGATTATCGTTTTTATCTATTGTTTGTGGCTGTGTTCCTGATGGCAAGCACCATCACTGCACAAGACTATTTCAGTAATTTCCCCGTAAGGGCGAATCCCAAGATTGTAGGGAAAAAAGTAAGTAGTCGCTTGATGGAGACCAAACACCAACTTTATGGAGACAGAGGCATACATTATGCTGAAGTCTGCACCTGGTATGGAGCACTCCGGTTCGCCGAAATGACGAATGACAAGGAGCTTACCAAGAAGTTGAGAGAACGTTTCGAGTTGCTATTCCATCTGGAGAAAGACTTGCTTCCTCCTCCGATTCATGTAGACCAGAATATGTTCGGTTGTCTGCCTCTGAAACTATATCGCATGACGAAGGACGAGCGTTATAAAGAACTCGGATTGCCGTATGCCGATACGCAATGGATTCTTCCTGAAAAAGCGAATGATGAAGAACGCAAATGGCACAAGAAGGGATACTCCTGGCAGACTCGCCTTTGGATTGATGATATGTATATGATTACCATCGTACAGGCCGAAGCCTATCACGTGACGGGAGATAAAAAATACATCAACCGCGCTGCCAAGGAAATGGTGCTTTATCTGGATGAGATTCAGCGTGAGAACGGTCTCTTTTATCATGCGCCCGATGTGCCCTTCTATTGGGGGCGTGGCGATGGCTGGATGGCTGTGGGCATGACAGAATTGCTTTTCAACCTTCCGGAAAACGATCCTAACCGTCAGCGCATCCTCAAAGGATATCGGTTGATGATGGAGAACCTGAAGAAGTATGTGAATGAAGACGGACTCTGGAACCAGTTGATTGACGAAAAGGATTGCTGGACGGAAACTTCCGGTTCGGCAATGTTTACGTATGCCATGATTTTGGGCGTGAAGAACGGATGGCTGGACAAGGATGAATATGGACCGATTGCCCGCCGTGCATGGTTGGGCCTTTGCAACTATCTTGATGATAATAACGACTTAATGGAAGTTTGCATCGGTACAGGCAAGAAGAACAGCCACCAGTATTATCTGGATCGTCCCCGCATTACAGGTGATTATCACGGACAAGCTCCCATTATTTGGTGTGCTTATGCATTGCTGAGCGAATAAAATGTGATATATTAGCTTCGTTGCTGGAATTTACTCATTCAGTTTTGAATGAAGTGATTTGCAGACTATCTGTCATTCTGAGCTTGTCGAAGAATCTATTCCCCTGCTGTATAGCGCAGCCTTATCCCAAGAGAAGAGATCCTTCGACAAGCTCAGGATGACAGATAGTACTGCTTAGTCATTTGCTTCATGTCTGAACCGAAATGAATATAACCCAATTCCTGATTTGCATTAATTTATAGAATCATATGAAGAATAATCTGTTTCTTATCTGTTTGTTAATCTTGGGAACACTTGGCTCCTGTCAGTCGGCCTCCTCCAAAAAGGATATCGACAACACTTCCACCAATGAAGTGAAAACACTTGTTCCTTTGGGTGACCCGTTCATCATGCTGCACGGTGGAGTATATTATGCTTATGGCACCCATTCCGGCGAAGGAATTGAAGTGTACACTTCCAATGACTTGTTGACCTGGAAGTATGAAGGGATAGCCCTGAATAAGAAAGACTCCTGGGCGGACCGTTGGTTCTGGGCTCCCGAAATCTATGCTGTGAACGGGAAATTCTATATGTACTATTCGGCCGACGAACACATCTGTGTGGCGATTGCCGATTCTCCCGCAGGACCGTTTGTGCAAGAGAAGAAAGAGCCGATGATTACGGATGAAAAGTGCATTGACAACTCTCTGTTCATCGATGATGACGGCACGCCTTACCTTACCTTCGTGCGGTTCAATGACGGCAACAATATTTGGATTGCAGAGTTGGAAAAAGACCTTGTCACTATCAAGAAAGAGACGATGCGTCCCTGCCTCCATGTATCTCAGAAGTGGGAAGAAGTTTGGCCTCGTGTGAACGAAGGTTCATTTATCATTAAGCACAACGGGCTGTACTATATGTCCTATTCCGCCAATAGTTATGAGAGTCCGTTCTATGGAGTGGGCTGTGCCACGGCTACCAATCCGATGGGCACCTGGACCAAATATGAAGAAAATCCTTTGTTGCAAAAGCCCGGCGAACTGGTGGGAGTGGGGCATAGCGCCATGTTTACCGATAAGGCAGGCAAGCTCCGCATTGTCTATCATGCCCATAAAGACAAGGAAAAGATTCATCCGCGCGCCATGTATATCGGAGAAGTCTCCTTCGAGAATGTCAATGGAGTGGACCGCATGAGAATCAGTGAAGGCTATATAACCCCTGAATTAGTAAAATAAAGCCTGTGTAAAGTGAAAAAACTTCGATGAAACGGCGCTTTTTTCGAAGTCGCTGACGGGTGGCAACCTACTTGTCTGCATTACATAAGTATCCGCTGTACCTTTCGAAGTAGGACTTAGCACCTTTACGTCCCGGACTTAGCACCTTTGAGTCCGGGACTGAACTATTAGAACATCCCTATGTTATCTCCTGAAACATCCGGATGTTTTAGGGTAAAACACCCCCATGTTTTGGGTCAAAACATCCCCATGTTTTAGGGTAAAACATCCGGGTGTTTTCGATGCTCAGTCCGGGAGTGTTCTGTGCACAGTCCTGCAGTGTTGTGTGCTCAGTCCTGCGATGGGATAGGCAAAGTATAGGCAATCCGGGTAAAAAACAGGGGTAGAGCTTTCTCCGGGCATACTTTCGCTGTGCTTATAACTGTGAAAGAGACGATATTTTTATTTATTGAAATGCTTCTCTTATCGTTTATCGTCAAATAGAGCTATATTTGGCAACGAATCTATAAAAACACAAGGATGGACAAGAGAATCATAGCCCTCATTAGTTTTCTTTGCTGTATGGTTTGCTGGGCACAAGCGGCAAATGAACATTACTATTTCAGAAATCTTAGTATCAAGGACGGACTGTCACAGACCACGGTCAATGCAATCATGCAGGATAAGAAAGGATTTATGTGGTTTGGCACTAAAGGGGGACTGAGCCGGTATGACGGATTGTCGTTCCGGAACTTCAAGCGTGACATGACTGACAGCCACAGTCTGGGGAATAACTTTGTGACTTGCCTCTACGAGGATAATGATGGGGATATTTGGGTAGGCACGGATGCAGGACTGTACATCTACTGCTCGGATAAAGAGACTTTTGTCCCCTTCGACCGATTGAGCGAGGAAAACACGAAAATAGAGCGCACTGTTTCCGCCATTTCTGGTGATAAGCAAGGGCGGGTGTGGGTAGCTGTTGAAACACAGGGACTATTCTGTTATGATGCCCAAAAGGAAAAACTCCATAATTATATACTGAATGAATTCTCAGCCAACGTAAATAGCTTCTCTTTCGATAATAGCGGAACTATCTGGATAGGCTTCTACGGTAATGGCCTGTTCTATTCAAAGGACAATTTAAAGACGCTTCACCCTTATCTTTCGCCAAAGGACAGCAATGAAGTTTTCAAGGACGATGTGGTGATGAATGTTGTGCCGGGAGCTTACAATTGCCTTTATATTAGCTCTATACGACAGGGTGTGCAGGAGCTGAACCTCACTTCCGGCAACCTGCGTAATCTACTGATGGTGGACGAAACCGGTGAGATGGTCTTTTGCCGCGATTTACTGGTCAACTCAGACAGCGAACTATGGATTGGAGCTGAGTCGGGAGTTTATATCTACAATCTCCGTACGGATAAATATGTGCATCTGCATAGCTCCAAAGATGATCCTTATTCTTTGTCGGATAATGCAATCTATTCGTTGTGTGAGGACAAGGAAAGTGGCATTTGGGTGGGTTCGTACTTCGGTGGAGTGGATTATTATCCGAAGCCCTATACTTATTTTGAGAAGTATTACCCGAAGGACGGAGAAAACACTTTGCAGGGCAAACGTGTCCGCGAGTTCTGCCAGGACAACAAAGGCATACTGTGGATTGGCACCGAAGACGGCGGTCTGAACCGTTTCGACCCGAAGACAAAGACCTTTTCTTTCTTTGCACCCAGTTCCGGATTTACCAACATCCACGGGCTGTGCATGGTGGGTGACAAGCTATGGGTGGGAACTTTTTCCAAAGGCTTAAAGATAGTAGATACCAATACAGGCAGTATTCTGAAGACTTATCAGAAAACAGATTCTCCACGTTCGTTGATAGACAATAGCATCTTTGCCATTTACAGGACAGTCACAGGTGATATTTATCTGGGAACCATGTTCGGGCTGTTGAAGTATAATGAACAAACTGATGATTTTGACAGAATCACGGAACTGGCCGGCAAATTTGTATACGATATAAAAGAAGACTCGGGAGGCAATCTGTGGCTGGCAACTTATGCCAATGGTGCATACTGCTACAACGTCAATGAAAAACGGTGGAAGAACTATGTGCATAATGAGGATAACAAGGAGAGTCTTCCTTATGATAAGGTGCTGAGTATCTTTGAAGATTCTCACCGGCAAATCTGGCTGACCACACAAGGAGGAGGATTCTGCCTGTTTCATCCTGATACGGAAACATTCACCAGTTACGATTCGTCCAATGGCCTGCCTAATGATGTTGTCTATCAGATTGTAGAGGATGTGGACGGATTGTTCTGGCTGACGACAAACAGCGGACTGGCCTGTTTCAACCCTAACACAAAGCAGGTGAAGGTGTACACGACAGCCAATGGGCTGCTTGGCGATCAATTCAACTACCGTTCCGGTTATAGGGATGAGGCTGGTGCTATTTATTTGGGAAGCATCGATGGTTTTGTTGTGTTCAATCCCAAGACATTTACTGAAAATAAGAACCTGCCGCCAGTGGTGATTACGGACTTTATGTTGTTCAATCGCGAAGTTCGTGCCGGAGAAAACAATGCTCCTCTTGAAAAGAGCATTACTTTCTCCGACAGGATTACGCTTAAGTCCGACCAAAATTCATTCTCCTTCCGTATTGCCGCTCTCGGCTATCAGCTCCCGAAGATGAATAAACTGATGTACAGGCTTGATGGCTTTGATAAAGACTGGATAACGGTGGGAGAGAGCCCTATCGTCACCTATTCCAACTTGGGATATGGCGATTACCTGTTCCGCGTGAAAGCCTCTAACAGTGATGGGATATGGAATCCTGATGAACATCTGCTGTATATCCATATCCTTCCTCCTTTCTATTTCTCCATCTGGGCTTACTGCATTTATGCATTACTTATAATAGGTTGCTCCGTATATGCTTTCTGGTATTTCAAGCAACGCAGCAGTAGGCAGCACCGCCGCCAACTGGAGAAGTTTGAACAGGAAAAGGAACGTGAGATTTATAACGCCAAGATAGATTTCTTCACGAATGTGGCGCATGAAATCAGAACTCCGCTGACATTGATAAAGGGACCTCTGGAGAACATCATCCTGAAGAAACATCTGGACCCCGAAACTCATGAAGACCTGAATATTATGCAGCATAATACGGAGCGGTTGCTGAACCTCACCAACCAGCTTCTGGACTTCAGGAAAGTGGAGAGCCAAGGCTATCGGTTGAACTTTGCCAAATGTGATATTACGAATGTGCTTAGGGAGACTTATATGCGGTTCACTTCCCTTTCCCGTCAGAAAGGTTTTGACCTGACGTTAGAGATGCCGGAAGAGAACTTCTGTGCTCATGTCAATCGCGAAGCTTTTACCAAGATTATAAGTAACCTTCTGAATAATGGAATGAAGTATGCCGATACCTATGTGCATATTAAGTTGGAAGTGGATGCGGAGAACCAGGCGTTCTATGTCACCACTAAGAATGACGGAGTGATTATTCCCGATGAAATGAAGGAAGAGATTTTCCAGCCTTTTGTCCGTTTCAGCGAGAAAGAGGAGGGGAAAGTAACTACAGGTGCAGGCATAGGGCTGGCTCTTTCCCGTTCGTTGGCGGAACTCCATCGTGGTAGTCTGGTTATGCTTCCGGGAGAAGATGCAAATGTTTTCCGCCTGACGCTTCCTATTATTCAGGATATGGCCATTTCACTGGATTCGGATGTGGTGGGCAAGGAAGTAGAGTTGCAGACAGGAACATCCGGTGAGCATTTTTCTGATGATAAGCAGGAAGGGAAGCAGCAACGGACAAGCAAGCATGTGGTTTTGGTTGTGGAAGATAATCCGGATATGCTTGCTTTCATCGAACGCCAGTTATCGTCCGAATATACAGTGCTGACTGCTACCAATGGTAGGGAGGCTTTGCAGGCTCTGGATAGTAATTTTGTGAATCTGGTGGTGAGTGATGTTGTTATGCCTTTGATGGATGGTTTTGAATTGTGCAAAATCATAAAGTCGGAGGTAGGCTATAGCCATATTCCCATTATCCTTTTGACTGCCAAGACTAATATTCAATCTAAGATTGAAGGTATGGAATTGGGGGCGGATTCGTATATTGAGAAGCCATTCTCACCGGAATATCTTCTGGCTGTGGTTTCCAATCTGATAAATAACAGGGAAAAGCTCCGCCAGAACTTCGCTAAATCTCCGTTTGTGGCGGTCAACACAATGGCACTGACCAAGGCTGATGAGGAATTTATTAAGAAACTGAATGAGATTATTCTCTCTAATCTTTCCAACCAGGAGTTCAGCATGGATGATATAGCGGATAGTCTGAATATGAGCCGTTCCAGCTTCTATCGTAAGATGAAGGGGGTGCTGGACCTTACTCCGAACGAGTATTTGCGTTTGGAGCGTCTGAAGCGTGCCGCTCAGTTGTTGAAGGAAGGTGAGAGTCGCATCAATGAGATTTGCTACATGGTGGGATTCAACTCTTCTTCTTATTTCTCAAAATGTTTTCAGAAGCAATTCGGGGTACTTCCAAAAGACTTTGTAGGGTAAGGTATTCTGCTGGGGGAATTTAAAACTGTATAAAAAGGAGTGAAAGTGATTAGCGTTTAGTGATTAGCAGTACTATCTGTCATCCTGAGCGTAGTCGAAGGATCTACTCTCTTGGCATAAG
>NZ_CAJLKP010000052.1 GCF_905207245.1 uncultured Bacteroides sp.
TGTCGGTTTCATTATTTGGAACTGTCGGTTTCATTACTTGGAACTGAATCAAATGCCTGCACTCATCAGAAAAGGCTCCAGGCAACGGTAAGTCCGGCCATAACAATAGCCACCATACTCATCAGCTTAATAAGGATGTTCAAGCTCGGACCGGAAGTATCTTTAAACGGGTCACCCACCGTATCACCTACCACAGTGGCCTTGTGCACCTCACTACCCTTACCACCGAAATTACCTTCTTCCACATATTTCTTGGCATTGTCCCATGCACCACCTGCATTCGCCATGAAAATAGCAAGAACGAAACCACTACTCAGCCCACCAATCAACAGACCAAGTACGCCAGGCACACCAAAGATTAAACCTGTAGCAATCGGAGCAATAATAGCTATCAACGAAGGTACAACCATTTCGCGCTGCGCTCCTTTTGTAGAGATAGCTACACAGCGTTCGTAATCAGGCTCTGTTTCTCCCGTAAGGATTCCTTTAATTTCTCGGAACTGCCGACGCACTTCATCCACCATATGACCAGCGGCACGACCAACTGCGTTCATCGTCAGTCCACAAAAAAGGAATGCCATCATACTACCCAGAAACATGCCGGAGAGTACCTTCGGATTCATCAGCGTCACATCATAATGATGCATAAAGTCGAAGAAAGTGGCATCCTGAAGGGCAACGCCTTCACCATGAGGCAATGTTAATTCCATCGTACCTAAACGGGTCAGTCCGATACGGATTTCTTCAATGTAGGAAGCAAGCAGAGCTAGTCCGGTAAGGGCGGCAGAACCGATTGCAAAGCCTTTTCCGGTTGCAGCAGTGGTGTTGCCCAGAGAGTCGAGGGCATCGGTACGTTTGCGGACTTCTTCACCCAAACCGGACATTTCGGCATTTCCTCCGGCATTATCGGCAATAGGACCATAAGCATCCGTGGCAAGGGTGATGCCCAGAGTGGAGAGCATACCCACGGCAGCAATACCAATACCATAAAGCCCCATGCCTACATTGGCAAACTCAAATCCGGAAGCGAATAGATAGGAAGCAATGATGCCTATCACTACGGCAATCACAGGGATTGCTGTGGAAAGCATCCCCAAACCGATACCGGAGATAATCACTGTTGCCGGACCAGTCTTCCCGCTTTCACTAAGTTTCTGAGTGGGACGGTAGGATTGCGAAGTATAGTACTCCGTGGAACGACCGATGATGATGCCAACCACCAGACCTACTACTACGGCACAGGAAATCCACATCCAGTTTTCCAATCCCAGCAACCAAAGGATGAAGAAGGTAGCAATAACAATCAGCACGGAACTCAGATTGGTACCGAAAGCCAGAGAACCCAGCAAATCTTTCATGGTAGCATTCTCTTTGGTACGCACTGCGAATATACCGATTATGGAAAGAAGGATACCTACGGCAGCAATCAGCATCGGAGCAATAACAGCTTTGAACTGCATGGCGGTATCTCCCGTATGGATAAAGGCGGCAGCACCCAGGGCGGCAGTTGCCAGAATGGAGCCGCAATAACTTTCATAAAGGTCGGCGCCCATACCGGCTACGTCGCCCACGTTATCACCTACGTTATCGGCAATCGTAGCAGGATTGCGCGGGTCATCTTCGGGAATGCCGGCTTCTACTTTACCTACCAGGTCGGCACCCACATCGGCAGCTTTCGTATAGATACCACCGCCTACACGGGCAAAGAGCGCTTGTGTGGAAGCACCCATACCAAAAGTGAGCATGGTGGTAGTGATGATACAGAGTTTATGAGTCGGAGTCAAGGCATCTGCGGGAATAACCGCGTCGAGCAAAAAATACCAAAAAGAAATATCGAGCAGTCCCAGCCCTACTACAACCAGCCCCATCACCGCACCGCTACGGAAAGCCACACGCAATCCTGCGTTCAGTGAACTACGGGCAGCATTTGCCGTACGTGCCGAAGCATATGTAGCCGTCTTCATACCGAGAAAACCGGAAAGGCCGGAGAAGAAACCGCCTGTCAGGAAAGCAATCGGTACCCAATGGTTCTGCACATTGAAGCCATAAGCCATAATAGCAAAAAGAATAACCAGTCCCAGAAATACCCAGGCAACAATCTTGTATTGTTGCTTCAGATAAGACATAGCCCCCTTGCGTACAGCGGCGGCAATCTTTATCATTTGTGGAGTACCCTCGCTCTCCTTCATCATTTGCTTATGGAAATAATAAGCAAAACAGAGAGCCAAAACAGAAGCGGCCGGAATCAGCCAGAAAAGCAAACTGTCCATAGTGTTAGTATTTTAAGAATTAAGTATTTGAGGGCTAAATATATTAATTCTCCGCGAGAAAGACAAACAAAACAGGAATTACCTTTGCAGGGGAATTTGTTTTTTTGTGATAACGCAACGCCCAAAGAATGAGACTACTACAAGGGAATCTTCGGGTATAAAAAAACAGATGGTCTATTTGCCATGAACAGACCATCTGTTTGGGGTAAACAGACCATGTATTTCAAGCAAACAGACCGTCTGTTTTATCATTCTACAGTTACGGCTGTACCACAAGCTGTTACCATCAGCATACTGCCACTGCCGCCAACTGTTTCATAATCCAGATCCACACCAATCACAGCATTGGCTCCGAGTGCTCTGGCATGTTCCTGCATTTCACGCAGGGCAATGTCTTTCGCTTCGCGCAACACTTCTTCGTAAGAACCGCTACGTCCACCCACTACGTCGCGGATGCTGGCAAAGAAATCACGGAATACATTGGCACCGATAATCGTTTCACCGGAAACGATGCCGTAATAGCGGGTGATACGTGCACCCTCGATAACAGGCGTTGTTGTTACTAACATAAGCTTTATTCATTTAAGTTATTTGCAAACTATTAGACGCACCATAAAGCAAAAAGTTGCAGTCACGATGCGCTTTTATAAGCTCTCATTATTATAAAAAAACAAAAAAGTCAACGCCTGTCTATGAGCTAAGTCAACATTTATCTATCTTTGTCTCCGAACAAATGGAAACAAATCATTTTATATTCAGAATAATCACATGTCTGGTCGTGGTGCTTTTCGCACTTCAACCCGAAGATTATAATGCCTTCTCAGAGAACGAACCGCCCTTTCTTGGCATTGAGCAAAACGGACAATATTTCCCCGCAGACTTCAACGACGAGGCCATCATGTTCCGTTCCCTTTCCCAGAATCGGGCACGCCAGCTTTGTGCAGAAACCACCACTACTTACAATTTCTCTACCGAGAATACGAATCTATACATATATAGCGACGGCAACCAGCCGCATAACCGCAGAAGTTTGTTCTCTCCCGAACGCTCCCTGCTGTGTATATACCGTCTTTAGCACAAGTCTTTTCCTTATTGCTTTTTTATTATTTATCCGGTGCGAATCACTGATCCGTTCCGCTATGTTCAATTAATTAATTTATATATGGGACTTGTTTTATTATATCTGACCCTTGCCTTATCATTATCCTTTTTATGCTCCATTCTGGAAGCAGTTTTATTATCCACCCCCATGTCGTACATCTCTACCAAAGAGAAAATGCACGGCAAAAGCGCTGCTTTATTGAAGAAGTTCAAACAAGACATCGACCGGCCCATTGCCGCCATCCTGTCACTGAACACCATTGCCCACACCGTCGGTGCGGCAGGTGTGGGTTCTGAAGCAGTAAAGATATTCGGAGAGGCTTACTTCGGTGTCATATCCGCCATACTGACTATCTTGATTCTTGTTCTCTCAGAAATCATCCCCAAGACAATAGGTGCATGCTACTGGCGCTCACTGGCACTTCCATCGGCACGTATCATTAATTTCCTTATTATCATCTGCTATCCTCTGGTATGGCTGTCCGAGCTGATTACCCGGCTGTTCTCTTCCGGAAAACAGGCATTGTCCGTCAGCCGTGAAGAAGTGTCCGCTATGATTTCCATTGGAGCGGAAGAGGGTGTCTTCCAGATGAAGGAGAACAAGATGATACAGAACTTAATCAAGCTGGACAAGGTGAAATCGCAATCGATTATGACACCGCGGACTGTGGTGGCAACAGCACCCGAAAGCATGTCCTTAAAGGAATTCTACCAGGATGGAAAATTCAAATTCTACTCCCGCATCCCTGTTTATAATGACAGTGAAGATTACATCACGGGCTATGTGTTGCGGCAGACAGTACTTGAAAAGTTGGCGGAAGATAGGTTTGACCTGCATCTGAAGGATGTTGCCCGCCCCGTCCTTTCCTTTCCGGAAAACAGTTCCGTTTCCACGGTTTGGGAGCAGATGCTTGAAAGGAAGGAACATATCTCCATCCTGATTGATGAGTATGGTTGTTTCTGGGGAATTGTTACTATGGAAGATATTATAGAAACAGCCTTAGGTTTCGAAATTGTGGATGAAAAGGACAGTGTTACGGATATGCAGAAACTGGCACGGGATAAGTGGCAGAAGAAACTGGCACTTATCAAAACATCTTGCTGACCCGCTCAATGCCCGCCACCAGGACATCTATTTCTTCTCTCGTATTGTAGAGTCCAAAAGAAGCGCGTACTGTACCTTCAATGCCGAGACGTTGCATCAACGGCTGGGCGCAATGGTGCCCTGTACGCACGGCGATACCGAGACGGTCGAGTAATGTGCCCATATCGAAGTGATGGATATCGCCCACCAAGAAAGAAATGACACTCCCCTTCTCTGCCGCTTCACCAAAGATGCGCATACCGGGGATAGTCTTCAAACGCTGCGTGGCATACTCCGTCAGTTCATGTTCATAGGCGGCAATCTTGTCCAGTCCAATGGCAGATACATAATCCAGAGCTTTGGCCAGTCCTGTAGTTCCAATGTAGTCGGGTGTTCCCGCTTCGAACTTAAAGGGAAGTTCATTATAGGTGGTGTGCTCAAAAGATACGTGCTGTATCATCTCGCCTCCACCCTGATAAGGCGGCAGCCTGTTCAGCCATTCCTCTTTGCCATAAAGCACGCCGACACCCGTAGGACCATATACTTTGTGGCCTGAGAATACAAGAAAATCAGCATCAAGGTCCTGCACATCCACCGCCATGTGAGGAATGGACTGCGCAGCATCCACCAGGAAAGGCACTCCGTGAGCATGAGCAGTAGCAATCATCTCCTTGATAGGATTGACCGTGCCCAATACATTGGATACATGCACAACGCTGACCAACTTTGTCCGATCTGTGAAGAGCTTTTCATATTCATCCAGCAGAAGTTCGCCACGGTCGTTCATGGGGATAACTTTCAGGTTGATGCGCTTCCGTTCAGCCAACAGTTGCCAGGGCACAATATTACTATGATGCTCCATCACCGAAACAATCACTTCATCACCCGGATTCATTACTGCTTCTCCAAAACTGGATGCCAGCAGATTGATGCTTTCCGTTGTTCCCCGCGTAAATACGATTTCATTCGTAGAACCTGCATTGATGAACTTCCGCACTGTCTCACGACTCGCCTCATGCAGTTCCGTAGCTTGCTGCGACAGGAAGTGTACACCACGATGCACATTCGCATTGACAGAATAATATTCATCCGTAATAGCATCCACCACTTGACGCGGCTTCTGCGTCGTAGCACCGTTATCAAGGTAGACCAATGGCTTACCATACACTTCACGGGAAAGTATCGGAAAATCGGCTCTTATCTTTTGAATATCCATATATTTAGAATTATGAATGAAGAATGAAAAATGAAGAATTACCATGCGGCATAATGTCGCGCAACTTATTCTTCATTCTTCATTCTTCATTCTTCATTGACAACTCTTTATTTGCAAATGGCGCACCCCTGGCACTTGTTCAGTTCTCCACGGAAACGCTTCTCCACCAGCAGATGCAAGCGGTCTTTCAATGCATCCAACCGAATGGTGTCAATCACCTCGTTCACGAAAGCAAACATCAGTAACAGACGGGCTTCACGCTGCGGAATACCACGCTGACGCATATAGAACAAAGCAGTCTCATCCAACTGACCAACTGTAGCGCCATGACTACACTTCACATCATCGGCATAAATCTCCAACTGCGGCTGGGTGTACATATGTGCTTCACGGGTAGCACAAAGATTACGGTTTGTTTGCTGTGAACTGGTATGTTGTGCATCGGGACGCACCAACACCAAACCGGCGAAAGCACCGACAGACTGGTCATCGAGTACATACTTGAAAAGCTCATTACTGGTACAGTTGGGCACGGCATGGTCAATACTTGTATGATTATCAACATGCTGGTTCTTATCCTCAATTGCCATGCCGCAAAGGTTGATTTCAGCACCTTCGCCTGCCAGCAACACTTCGGTGGTATTGCGGGTAGTGCCGTTATACAAAGTCATGCCGTTCAGCAATACATTGCTGTTTGCTTCCTGCTTCACGTGCAGGCTGCTGATGCGCACTGTACTCGTATGAGTCTCTTCGAGTTCATAAAAATCGAAGACTGCATTCTCTCCGACAAAGACTTCTATCACTTGAGTAGCAAGGAAGTTCACATTATCCATAGCGTGGTCGCATACCAGCATACGTGCCTGTGCACCATCTTCCAGAACAATCAGTACCCGGCGATTCACCAGGAAGTTCACGTCACCACGAAGAATATTCACCAATTGAATGGGACGCTCCACTACTACATTCTTTGGCACATACAGCAGCACACCGTCTTGTGCAAAAGCAGTATTGAAAGCTATTACTCCGTCTTTCGAGGTGTCCGCCAGCTTACCGTAGTATTTCTTCACCAGTTCCGGTTGCTTCTCTGCCATCTCTTTCAAACTTCCGAAAATAACTCCTTCAGGCAAGTGGGATGCAGGCAAAGCCTTATTATAGAAAGCATCGTTCACTACAAAGTACAGAGACGTACTCATATTGGGCACATCGCATTTGAACACTTCATAAGGATTCACCGGAATATCCAAACGGTTCAGGTTCAGTCCATAGTCCGGTTCAAAGAACTTGCTGACATCGGTATATTTATATTTCTCCTGCTTACGGGTAGGAAAGCCGAGCCGCTCAAAGTCGGCAAACGCAGTGGCACGGGGAGCATTCAGCACCTCGGCACTATGCTGGCATATCATAGCTTCCGTCTGGGAGAAAAGCTCTATGTATTGTTGTTCTGCATTCATAATTTATTCTCCCAACTCCTTCTTAATCCAGTCATACCCCTTCTCTTCCAGTTCCAGAGCCAACTCCGGTCCCGCAGTCTTTACGATGCGACCTTTGTATAGCACATGCACGACGTCAGGTTTGATATAATCCAGTAAGCGTTGGTAGTGGGTAATGACGATGGTGCTGTTTTCCGGTGTCTTCAACTTGTTTACCCCTTCGGCAACGATGCGCAGGGCATCGATATCCAGCCCGGAGTCCGTTTCGTCAAGGATACTCAGACGCGGTTCCAGCATAGCCATCTGGAAAATTTCGTTACGCTTCTTCTCTCCACCGGAGAAGCCTTCATTCACGGAGCGGTTTGCCAGTTTATTATCCAGTTCCACAATCGCACGCTTCTCACGCATCAGTTTCAGAAATTCGCTTGCGCTGAGAGCAGGCAAATGGTTATATTTACGTTGCTCGTTCACCGCCGCACGCATGAAGTTCACCATACTCACCCCCGGAATTTCCACCGGATATTGGAAGCTGAGGAAGATACCTTCGTGACTACGGTCTTCGGGTGAAAGCTCCAACAGGTTCTTACCGTAGAAAGTTACACTGCCCTTTGTCACCTCAAAAGCCGGGTTACCTACCAACACAGCCGAAAGAGTACTCTTACCGGAACCGTTAGGCCCCATAATAGCATGCACCTCACCTGCTCTCACCGTCAGGTTGATGCCTTTCAATATTTCTTTGCCATTTACGCTGGCATGCAGGTCTTTTATCTCTAACATAACTTCTTAAATTAAGAATGAAGAATTAAGAATGAAGAATATTGCAACATTCTCCATTCCTAACTCTCCATCATTTTATTTTAATTCTTCATTCTTCATTCTTAACTCTTAATTTATCCCACGCTGCCTTCCAGCGAAATAGCCAGCAACTTCTGAGCTTCTACGGCAAACTCCATCGGCAGCTTGTTCAGCACTTCCTTGGCATAGCCATTCACAATCAATCCCACCGCATCTTCCGTAGAGATGCCGCGCTGGTTGCAATAGAATATCTGGTCTTCATTGATTTTGCTGGTGGTTGCCTCGTGCTCCACAATCGCCGTTTCATTATGGATATCCATATAGGGGAACGTGTGCGCACCGCACTTATCGCCCAGCAACAAAGAGTCGCACTGACTGTAATTACGCGCATTGTCAGCTTTCTGAGCCACACGCACCAGACCGCGGTAAGAGTTCTCACTGTGTCCCGCAGAAATACCTTTACTGACAATTGTGCTACTGGTATTCTTGCCCAGATGTATCATCTTCGTACCCGTATCCGCCTGCTGGTAGTTGTTTGTCACCGCCACACTATAGAATTCAGCCGAAGAATTATCTCCCGTCAAAATACAAGACGGATACTTCCACGTAATGGCCGAACCAGTCTCTACCTGCGTCCAGGATAATTTACTGTCCACACCTTTGCAATTGCCACGCTTCGTCACGAAGTTATATACACCGCCCTTGCCCTCGGCATCGCCCGGATACCAGTTTTGTACGGTACTGTACTTCACTTCAGCACGGTCGTGCACCACAATCTCTACGATAGCGGCATGCAACTGGTTCTCGTCACGCATTGGCGCCGTACAACCTTCCAGATAGGAAACATACGAGTCAGCATCCGCTACAATCAGTGTCCGTTCAAACTGTCCGGTGTTGCGGGCATTGATACGGAAGTAGGTAGACAACTCCATCGGACAACGTACTCCCTTCGGGATATATACGAATGAGCCATCGGAGAACACCGCCGAGTTCAGCGCAGCAAAAAAGTTATCACGGTATCCCACCACGGAACCCAGATACTTCTGCACCAAGTCGGGATGCTCACGTATCGCCTCACTGATGGAACAGAAGATGATTCCCTTCTCCATTAACGTCTCCTTGAATGTCGTCTTCACAGAAACAGAGTCCATCACAGCATCTACCGCCATACCACTCAGCGCCATCTGTTCTTCCAACGGAATACCCAGTTTATTAAAGGTCTTTATCAACTCGGGGTCTACTTCATCCATGCTCTTCGGAGCATCCTTTTTCTTTGCCAACGGGTCGGCATAATATGAAATAGCCTGATAATCTATCTCAGGAATACGGAGATGCGCCCATGTAGGCATCTCCAGCGTCAACCAGTGACGGTATGCTTTCAGACGGAACTCCAACAGCCATTCCGGCTCGTTCTTCTTCGCAGAAATTAGTCGCACAACGTCTTCATTCAGCCCTCGTTCAATGACTTCCGTGTGCACGTCGGTGGTGAAGCCGTACTTGTACTTCTCCTGCGTCAGTTCCTTTACATATTTATTGGGTTCTTCGGGTTGCATTATTAATTAAGTATATATTGTTCAGTAACTTCTTTTGCGGCAGGAAAAAACATCCCTGCAAAGGACTCTATAGGATAATATAACACTGAATCCTCCTTCATTGTTTGCTCGACCAGCGTATTATCCGAGTCAATAAATTCGACAACACAGACCAGCAAACTGGTCAGCAGCAGGAACTTCAATGCTCCAAGCCCCGCACCGAGCCAGCGATTAAGCCAACCGAGCGAAACGGCCTCCATTGCCTTGGTCAACAAAGCAGCCACCAACAGGAACAGCAATGGCACCACAACCCAGATAACGACAAAAGCCAATATCTGCGCAAACGTCATGGAATCCGTCATCCTGGAAAAGACTTTCTCCGCCACCGACACATACAACGTTTTCGCCGCCAACAGACCGACAATCAATCCAAGGATAGACGCCAACTGCCTGATAAAGCCTTTAAGAAAACCTATAACCGCTCCGGCACCCACCACCACCAGTATGATGATATCCAATATTGTCATAGTTAAAGTGTAATAAGGGGTGGTAAGTAATAAGGTGATAGAGCCAGGGAGTAAGGCGGACTGTCATACAACAATGTGCCAATTGACTGCGTACGAAAGATGCCGCAGGGCAATTGGCACATTGGCACATATAACATTATAACTTCATCACATTATCACACTACCACACTATAATGTTTGTTTTACTTCAATTTCTTCATAAGATTCGATAATATCGCCTATCTTGATATCGTTGCAGTTTGTCAGACTGATACCGCACTCAAAGTTGGTACCCACTTCCTTCACATCATCTTTAAAGCGCTTCAAAGCATTGATAGAGCCCGTAAAGATTACGATACCGTCGCGGATGAGACGAGCCTTGTCGCTGCGTTTCACCTTTCCGGTCTTCACCACTGCACCGGCCACGAGACCCACCTTGGTGATATTGAACACTTCGCGCACTTCGATAGTTGCAGTCACCTGCTCCTTCACCTGCGGTGCCAACATACCTTCCATAGCAGCCTTCACCTCTTCGATAGCGTCGTAGATTACCGAATACTTGCGGATATCCACACCTTCGTTCTCTGCCAGCTTCGCAGCAGCGTTCGACGGACGCACCTGGAAGCCGATAATAATGGCATCCGAAGCAGCAGCCAGTGAAACATCCGACTCGGAGATAGCTCCAACGCCTTTGTGGATTACATTCACCTGTACCTGTGCCGTAGACAGCTTAATCAGTGAGTCGCTCAATGCCTCAACAGAACCGTCCACGTCACCCTTAACGATGATGTTCAGTTCGTGGAAGTCACCCAGTGCCAGACGGCGGCCCACTTCATCCAGAGTAAGCATCTTCTGAGTACGCAAGCCCTGTTCGCGCTGCAACTGCTCACGCTTGTTAGCAATTTCACGTGCTTCCTGTTCCGTATCAATCACATGGAACGTGTCACCTGCGGCAGGGGCACCGTTCAATCCGAGGATTAATACCGGTTCAGACGGACCAGCCTCTTTCAGACGTTGGTTACGTTCGTTGAACATAGCTTTCACCTTACCATAAGCTGTACCTGCCAATACGATGTCACCTACGTGCAACGTACCGTTGGATACCAACATGGTGGCTACGTAGCCACGTCCCTTGTCCAGTGAAGATTCAATGATGGAACCTGTAGCTTTACGGTTCGGGTTTGCTTTCAAGTCGAGCATTTCAGCTTCCAGCAACACCTTTTCCAACAGCTCCTTCACACCCAGACCTTTCTTGGCTGAAATATCTTGCGACTGGTACTTACCACCCCATTCTTCAACAAGGTAGTTCATACTTGCCAGTTCTTCCTTAATCTTATCTGGATTGGAAGTCGGCTTATCAATCTTATTAATAGCAAATACGATAGGTACACCTGCTGCCATAGCATGGTTGATAGCCTCTTTCGTCTGCGGCATCACGTTGTCATCGGCAGCAACAATGATGATAACCACGTCCGTCACCTTCGCACCACGGGCACGCATTGCTGTAAATGCCTCGTGACCCGGAGTATCAAGGAACGTAATTTCACGTCCGTCGTCCAGCTTCACGTTGTAGGCACCGATGTGCTGCGTGATACCACCGGCTTCACCGGCAATAACGTTCGCTTTACGGATATAGTCGAGCAACGATGTCTTACCGTGGTCTACATGCCCCATAACGGTAACAATCGGTGCGCGCGGTTCCAAATCGTCGTCAGCATCTTCTTCTTCCACAATGGCTTGTGATACTTCTGCACTGACATACTCAGTCTTGTATCCGAATTCTTCCGCCACCAGGTTGATGGTTTCAGCATCCAGACGTTGGTTGATAGAAACCATGATACCGATACTCATACAAGTAGCGATGACCTGCGTAACGGAAACATCCATCATGCTTGCCAACTCGTTAGCAGTCACGAATTCCGTAATCTTCAGCACTCTGCTGTCCGCCATTTCGCGGTCTTCCTGCTCCTGCTGACGGCTGGATGCCATATCACGTTTATCCTTACGATACTTCGCTGTCTTGTTCTTACCTTTGGAAGTGAGGCGTGCCAAAGTTTCTTTTACCTGCTTAGCTACGTCTTCCTCCTTAACTTCCGCTTTGATAACCGGTTTCTTGAAACGGTCCTTACCGCCATTATTGTTGCGGTTGTTGCGATTGCCACCCGGATGATTGTTGGCACCACCGCCCTGACCGCTACCGTGGGGTTTGCCACCACCCGGACGGTTGTCACCTCCGCGTTGGAAGTTGGATGCATTGTTAATATCTACTTTCTCCTTATTATTATTAATACGGAGACGTTTCTTCTTGTTAGCGTTGGCATCGGCATCTTTCTCCTTGCCATCTTTCGCTTTACTATCTTCGCGGCGGATTTCTTTGATAATCGCCTCTTTCATCTGCTTCTTCTGGTCCTGACGGATTTTCTCCTTCTCTTCACGCTCTTTACGTTTCTCCTCTTTGCTCTTCTTCTTGGGGCGTGTAGACTGGTTCAGCGTAGCTAGGTCAATCTGACCGATGATATTAATTTTGGAAACAAACTCCGGCTTATGGATTGTAAAGATTTCATCTCCATCAGCTTTTGCTGTTGCTTCTTCGCCCGCTTCGGGCTTCGGCTCTTCCTTGGCAGATGCCACAGGAGCAGGTATTTCTTTTTTCACTTCTTCTTTCTGGATTACTACCGTAGCGGATTCTGTTTTTTCTTCCACAGCCACTTTCGGTTCTTCTTTCACCACAGGTTCAGGTTTGGGAGCAGGTGCTGGTTTGGGTTCCGGCTTGGGTTCTGGTTTGAGTTCCACCTTAGGCTCGGGCTTAAGCTCCGGTTTAGGTTCGGGCTTTGGCTCAGGCTTAGGCTGCGGCTTAGGTTCTTCCTTCACCACAGGTGCGGCTTCTTCTACTTTCTTCTCTTCCACTTTCTCCACTACCGACTTCCGGTTATTCAGCTTATCCAAGTCTATTTTCCCTACAGGTTTAAACTTCGGACGTGCATCTTCGGGAACTACCGTCTTGATTTCCTCAACTTTCGGTTTCTCCGTGGTCTCAGTCGCATAACCGTCGATAGATACCGACGCTTTGTTGCGGTCTTTATTCTGTCGTTCCTGAATGAAACGTTCCGATTCAAGTCTAAGATTCTTATCTGTACTGAACTCTTTCACGAGCAAAGCGTATTGCTCCTCGGTAATTTTTGTGTTGGGATTTGCCTCAACGGCAAAGCCTTTCTTCTGCAAGAACTCAACTACCGTTGAAATTCCTACATTCAAATCTCTTGTTACTTTATTTAACCTAATCGTCATACTAAAAAATTAATGAATAATGTGGAGAAAGAAGTTAGTGCAAACAGAAACAAACGCCATCGGACGTTTATTCAGCCTCAGGCTCTAATCCGGCCTCTGACTCAGACTCAGACTCTACTTCTGATTCCGGTTCAAATTCAGGCTCGAATTCAGGTTCGCTTTCTTCAAACTCCGATTTCAAAATGTTCAATACCTCATCCACCGTTTCTTCTTCCAGGTCGGTCTTTTCAATCAGCAATTCACGCGGAGCGTTCAGTACGGCTTTTGCGGTATCGATGCCAATCGCTTTGATAGCGTCAATCACCCAACCGTCAATTTCGTCTCTGAACTCATCCAAGTAGATGTCCTCATCTTCAACAGCCTGATCCAACTCACGGAACACGTCAATGGTGTACTCGGTCAACATACTGGCAAGTTTGATATTCAAACCTCCTTTACCAATAGCCAGCGATACTTCTTCCGGTTTCAGGAATACTTCTGCCTTACGCTCTTCTTCATTCAGTCGGATAGAAGATATTTTTGCGGGGCTGAGGGCACGCTGAATAAACAACTGGATATTGCTCGTATAGTTGATTACGTCAATATTCTCGTTGCGCAACTCACGAACAATACCATGAATACGGCTACCCTTCACACCTACGCAGGCACCTACCGGGTCGATACGGTCGTCGTACGACTCAACGGCAATCTTGGCACGCTCACCGGGGATGCGGGCAATCTTCTTAATGGTAATCAGTCCGTCCATGATTTCGGGCACTTCCATCTCGAACAGGCGCTGCAAGAATACAGGCGATGTACGCGAAAGAATGATCTTCGGGTTGTTGTTCTTATTGTCCACACGGGCCACTACGGCACGTGCCGTTTCACCTTTGCGATAGAAGTCGCTCGGGATTTGTTCCGTTTTGGGCAACAGCAACTCGTTTCCTTCATCATCCAGCAGCAACATTTCCTTCTTCCATATCTGATATACTTCTGCATTGATGATGTTGCCTACCTTATCAATATATTTATTATAGATACTGTCTTTTTCCAGTTCTAAAATCTTCGAAGCCAAAGTCTGGCGCAGGTTCAGGATGGCACGGCGTCCGAAGTTTGCGAAGATCACCTCATCCGTCACTTCTTCACCTACTTCATAAGAAGCATCTATCTTCTGTGCTTCCGACAATCCAATCTGCAAGTTCGGATTTTCCAGGTTTTCATCCGCCACCACTTCACGGTTACGCCATATTTCGAAGTCACCCTTATCCGGATTCACGATTACGTCGTAGTTCTCATCGGTACCGAACATCTTCGCAATCACACTACGGAACGACTCTTCGAGTACGCTCACCATTGTGGTTCTATCGATATTTTTCAGTTCCTTAAATTCCGAGAATGTATCTATCAAGCTGATAGTTTCTACTTTTTTGGCCATAGTCTTATTTAAAACTGATTAAGTATTTAGTATATTTTATTTCATCATACGCAAGGGTTTCATCTTCTTGCACCAACGTGGGGCGCTTAGCTCCTTCAGGTTTCACTTTCTTCTCAATGGTTACGGTGAAATGCTGTTCGTCGGCCGCTTTGAGTACGCCGCACAGCTTACGTCCGTCTTTTTTCAACACTTCCACATCTTTCCCGATGTGATTGCAGTACTGTTGCAACACTTTAAATGGCTGTCCGATACCGGCAGAGCCTACTTCCAACTCATAATCATCCTCTTCACGGTTCAACTTGGATTCGATAAATCGGCTCAATTCCACGCAATCTTCAATCCAAACACCTTCTTTGTGGTCAATTTCCACCAGAATCTTGTCATCCGGGCTGATAGATACTTCCACCAGAAAGTACTCTTTTCCGTCCAGCCACTCGTCAACAATTTGACAAACAGTTTTCTTTTCTATCATTGATTAACTATATAAGAACAAAAAAAGGAGCTTAATTGCCCCTCCACCTTTCATCCATTGCGGTTGCAAAGATATAAATAATCTGTTCGACTACAAAATATTAGAGAAAAAAAGAATCATTTAACGATTAGTTGACGTAATTATTTCCTTTTCTGCGGTTTTAAATCAGTTGACGAAGAGACGGGTTGACAAAGGGACAAGGTTCCATGCGGCATAGAAGCATTGCGCAGCCCCTTGTTCCCTTGTTAACTCGTCCCCTTGTTTCCTTCCTTTTTACTTATTCGGAGTATCCCATTTCTTCGTATCCATGCAAGTTACATTCAATGTCTGATTACCCGTCTGGATGCGGAAATCCCCCTTCTCCAGTATCCACTTGCCGTCATAACCGACAAAGGCAAGGTCGGAGGCTTTCACTTTCAGAGTAACAGTTCTGGTTTCACCCGGTCTCAGTTCCACCTTCTCAAAGGCACGCAGGCGACGTACATCGGGAGTCAGGGAAGCTATCAGGTCGCTGCTGAACAACAGGACGCTCTCTTTGCCGATGCGATTGCCCGTATTCTTCACGTCAACGGTGAAAGTCAGCACATCGTCGGCAGTGAAGTCCGGCTTATCCACTTTGAGGTTGCTGTATGCATAGGAAGTGTAGCTCAGTCCGTAGCCAAATGCCCACTGCACGGACATCACTGCATCATAATCATAAGCGCCTTGCATCTTTTCGAGGTCTTCACAAGGTTTATAGTCGTAAGTGAACAGCGAGTTGATGTCTCTCGGATAAGTATATGGCATTTTTCCGCTGAAGTTAGCGTCGCCGGACAGAAGGTTTGCGAGGGCGTCGCCACCGTAGTTGCCCGGAAGCATGGCGTTAATAACGGCTTTTGCCAATGGTTCTATCTCGTTGATGATGCGCGGGCGTCCTTCGTTCAGGACAAGGACAATCGGTTTCCCGGTAGTGGCCAATGCTTTCACCAAGTCAAACTGGTTCTTGGAAAGAAAGAGGTTTGTCAGGTTGCCCGGAGTTTCGCAATAGGAATTCTCGCCGATACAGGCGATGATGTAATCCGCATTAGCGGCGGCAGCTACGGCTTTGTCTATTTCAGGAGCGTTTTCTTCCCACCAAGCACCGCCTTGTTTGTAGCTCACACCCGGCTCGTAGATGATGTTGGAAGCGCCGAACTTGTTGGTAAACGATTCGAGAATAGTGTTATAGTCTGCAGCACATTCGTCAGCTTTATCACCTTGCCAGGAATAAGACCAGCCACCGTTGAGCGTGCGCATGGAGTTGGCGTTAGGGCCGGTAATCAATAACTTCTTGCCGGGGAGCAGAGGCAGGATTCCATCTGTGTTTTTCAGCAGTACCAAAGATTCTTCAGCAGCCTGCAAAGCGGCGGCAGCGTGTTCCTTGCCACCGAACAGGGGGAAATCTTTATGATTATAAGCAGGTGTATCAAATAAACCCAAACGATACTTCATGCGCAATACACGGCGCACAGCATCGTCAATGCGGCTCATAGGCACTTCACCTTCATCCACCAACTCTTTCAGGTAGGTGCAGAAACTCCACTCGTAGGGAACCATGGACATGTCGATACCTGCATTGATGGCAATTTTGATGGCTTCCTTCTTGCTGGAGGCAATCTTATCGCGGGTATAAAGGTTATTAATGTCCGCCCAGTCTGTCACAATCAGTCCATCCCAGTTCAGGTCTTCTTTCAACCATTGCGTCAACAGTTCGTAGTTGGCGTGGAAAGGGAGACCATTGTTCATGGCAGAGTTCACCATGACAGATAGAGCACCCGCCTTAATGCCTTCGAGGAAGGGGGCAAAATGCTTCTCGCGCATGTCCTGCACGGTGATAGAGGAAGGGGTGCGGTCTTTTCCCGAAACCGGAACACCGTAACCCATGTAATGCTTGATACATGCGGCTACATGCTGCTTTCCTATATTATTAGGGTCTACGCCCTGAAAACCGAGAACGGACTCGCGTCCCATTTCAGCGTTCACAAAGCAATCTTCGCCATAGTTCTCCCAATGGCGGGGCCAACGGGCATCACGGGCCAGGTCGAGCACCGGGGCATAAGTCCAGGGGATACTTCCGGCTTTGGTTTCATAGGCGGAAATGCGGGAACCTTCGCGCACCAGTTCACGATTGAAGGTAGCTGCCATGTTGATGCCTTGCGGGAAGAAAGTTCCGCCCAGTGTATAGGTGGTGCCATGTATTTGGTCTACACCATAAATGCAGGGAATACCCATCACTTGCATGGATTTATCTTGTATCTTCCTGATGATTTCTTCCCATTTCTCTTTGGACTGGGCAACGCCTTGGGGAACATTCAGGATAGAACCTACCTTATACTTGCCGATGACGGTATCCAGCAGGGCGTCGTCTATCTGGAACTCTTTAGAGGGGCTATCACGCTTCGTAATAACGTCGATGGTAAGCTCCGTCATCTGACCGATTTTCTCTTCAAGGGTCATCTTCTTGAGCAAGTCTTCCACTTTCTGTTCTATCTTTTCGTCTCTGGGAATGGCGGGCGCTACGGAAGTCTGCGCCGTGGCGGTGGTTAACACAAGCCCGGACAGGGCAAAGGATAAGATTAATTTTCTATTCATGGTTTTGATATTGTTTTTATGCAGATTAAAAGCATTGCACAGTTATCTGCGGTGTTATTTTTGGGGGTATTATTTGATTAAGGTATTCTTATTAAAAAAGCAGTGGAGCAAATTCGCTCAGATAGATGCGCCAGTTCTTCCAGATATGTCCTTCATCGGTTTCGTAATAGGTATATTTATATCCATTCTCATCCAGTAGTTTGCGAAAATCCTCATTCGCTTTATAAAGGAAATCTGTCTTTCCGATAGCTATCCAGTAAAGAGACGGCTTCTTGGCAAACTGTGTTTTCAACTTACCTTCCAAGTCTTCATATATCGGGGAAGCAACATTCTTGTTCGGCAAAATAGCAGCAGAGAACAAGCCTACATAATTGAACATATCGGGATATTGTTTGGAAATGTGCAAAGCGTGAAAACCACCCATAGACAGTCCGGCAATGGCGCGACCGGATTTATTCTTAATAGTACGATAGTTCTTATCCACGAATTTCACCACATCCGGGAATGCCTGTTCAAAAGAACCTTCCATTGTTTTAGGTAGTTGCATGGAAGGAGGCATCATACCGAGGGAAGATTCACCCGGAGCAGCTTCCTGCGAAGCATTGCCATTCGTCATCACCACAATCATGGGCTTTGCTTTGCCTTGCGCAATCAGGTTGTCCAGTATCTGCGCGGTGCGGCCAAGAGAAATCCAGGCCTCCTCGTCACCACCCATACCGTGCAGAAGATAGAACACGGGATAGCGTTTACCGTCGGTTTCATAGCCAGCGGGAGTATAGACTGTCATGCGGCGTTCCATACCGAGGGTCGGGCTATTGTACCAAGTGCGGGATACCGTGCCATGAGGTACTTGGTTTACTTTATATAAATCGGCACGGTCACCACCAATGATGAATACATTGGTAAGGGTGGCCACGTCACGTATCAGATAAATATTGGCAGGGTCGTTCATCCGCAGGCCGTCCACAATAAAAGAGTAGCTGTAGAGTTCGGGCTTCAACGGTTCGGGAGTGGTGTATTCCCATACGCCATCTTTACCTTCAGTCAAATCCACAATTCCCGGAATCTCATATTCCCCGTTAGGCATCTTTACTTTTTGTTTCGGCAGGAAATCACCTGTGATTTGTACTTTCACCGCTTTCGGTGCTCTCAAGCGAAATAGAACGGTGTTATTGTCATATATTTCGGGAGATACGAGTGGCCCGATTCCCCAAAGGGCCTCTTGAGCGAAGGTCGCTACACACATCAACAAAGCGACAGCTAAAATTGTAAATCTTTTCATAATAGTATATATTATAAGGTATTAGCCATGTTATTTCTTCACCGTTTTATCCGGGCAATGTTCACGGATATAATTTATAATCAGGAAGCAGGCAGGTTCGAGCACCGTGCCATGATTGAAACCTTGCAATTCATATAAAGTAATTTGCTTATTTCCTATATTCTTCAATACGGAAGCAAGCAGGGCATTCTCTTCCCAACGGTCGGCCATTTCCAGATTGCGGTCACCGGTAATCAATATAATAGGAGAAGTATCTTTGCGTACACGGTTCACGGGGGCGTATTCATCTATGATAGGAATACCATTCGGCAATCCGCGTTCCTTGCGAATGGTGAAATGAGTAACCGTTTGTCCGCTTATCGGGAGGTAAGCCGCCACTTTATCTGCATCGGCTCCATAAGTCTCCATGTATTTTTTGTCCATAGCCAGCATCAATGAGAGATAGCCTCCGGCAGAATGACCGGAAACGAATATCTTGTCTTTACTGCCGCCATACTCTTCTATATGGTTAAACGCCCATGCCACAGCGGCGGCGGCATCCTCAATATAAGCAGGATTCTTGGCTTTAGGACTCAGGCGATAGTTCACCGCCACAACAGCAAATCCTCTGTTCATAAGTTCCTGGGGGATATGCTTATTGCCTCCTTCCAGTCCACCGCCGTGAAACCAGACGATAGTTGGGAAATCTTTTTTGTCAGCCGGATAGTAAACATCCAGTTTACAGCGCTCTTTCCGGTAAGCATCCATCTCGGAATCGGGAACATAGAGCAGGTCTTTTTCTGTTTTATACAAGTCTTGTGCATGCAAGGCAATCATGCAGAATAATAGTAACAGAAAGAGGGCTTTTCTCTTCATGATATTCTTCATCTAAAGTTTTTCTGTTGCAATATTAGGCAAATAATCTCAAAGGGCCGCTTCTTAGTTGTTGAAAAGTTTATTGGTATGTTCAATTTTATTAGCATAGAACTATATCCGCATCATACTTATTCTGAACTTATATGACTTACATCAACAGAGAAAACATTCTCCAGTTCCATAGTAAGTTCCTGAGTGCAACCAGGAAAAACAAACTTCACTAAAGAAATGGCATCAAAGTAACGGCATACGTTACCGGATAAAGTATTTTTTCCGTTTCTCAGGCATTAAGTCGCAGAAAGTATTGCCCCATATAGCATTTATTCGTTACATTTGTACCATTCTTAAAACTTCAACCTTTATGGCACATCATCTGAATACCAACAAACAGTTTATGATAGGCAATGGCATCCTGGCTTTTGCAGTTATCTTCATAGTCGTTATCTTCATCTATATGAGCTTGCGCCTGCAAAAGCAAAAGGATGAAGACCGCAACTTTATTGAGACATACACCATTACCCTGACGAAAGGCTTTACAGGAGACTCCCTGTCTCTGCTGATTAACGACAGTGTGCTGGTAAACAAAAAAATAGCCGAAGAACCTTTCAGTATCGATGTGAAACGCTTTGCAGAACAGAGCGCACTATTCATTGTAGACAATGAAACAGAAGAATTATCCCTGTTCGAACTAAGCGAAAAAGGCGGCAACTACCGGTTTGAGAAAGAAAACGGAGAAGTGAAGCAGTTGTCACAGAAATAATTCCAGAGTTATATAACTCATCATACTAAAAAAAGATATTCATACCCGTTGACAGAATTGATTCGTTACGAACTAATTCCGTCAACGGGTATAATCATATAAAACAGCCACCAACTTTCTTCCACCTCGTACCATGTTTTCAATTATTTCTCATTTACTCCCCACCTTCTCCCTTGTCTATAGGAAGGAGAAGGTAAGGAGTAGGTAGGGAGTAAGTAAGGAGAAGGTGCAATGTAAACCCGTTGCCTGACATCAGAATTCCGTGCGATATTGCCTCAGTTCATTCCGTAAGATTTGTGCTTTTCCCTCGGTCAGTTTATCAAGGAGCGCCCAGAAGCGTTCTCCATGATTCATTTCGCGGGTATGGGTCAGTTCGTGCAACAGCACATAGTCTATCAGATGCTTCGGAAGCAGTATCAGATAATAAGACAGATTTATGCTGCGACGTGCCGAGCAACTGCCCCAACGACCGTTACTGGAATTGATTTTTACACTCTGATAAGGCAGGTTATGTTGCTGCGAAAGCATATAGAGGCGTGGCGGAAGAATGATTTTTGCATTACGCCGCAAAGCCTCTTCAACAACTTTACGCAACCACTTCTGTAGTCCTTCATCGGCAAAGTCCGCATCCGGCGGACAGATTATCTGCATCTCCCCCAACTCCGAACGCGACAAGAAGCGTTCGCGCTGTCCGCTTACAAGACTTAGCTTGAAGAACTCCGTATCTATCCGGAAGTTCAAGTCTATCAAAGGACGGGTATGTTTCTGCCGGGCCACTCTCAGACGGGGACGCAACTGCTCTATGGCATTCCTTACCTCGGTAAGCGTTGTTCCGGGTGGTACGGTCACGTAAATAGCATCTTCCCGCGTGCGAAAAGTCAAACGACGTGCACGGGTATTCGCCCGAATCAACAAGCGTCCAAGTTCCTTATCTTCCAATATCTTTTCCAAAGCAATAAAACCTCCTGATGAATAAACAGACAAATGAACAAAATATCACCCGAATATACAAATGATTGGACAACCAAAAACGGACAAGTGTCCGATAATGAACACATACCAAAAAACGACAAATCCTAATTATCAGCATCTTACGAATTTGGCACGAATGTTGATTTATAAAATACGACCGGATGTTACTGAAAAAGTTTCTAAAAAAAAGCGGCAACAGCATGCAACCTTTTTTAAGCAACATACGTCTAATAGATAAACAGGAATAATATTAATGAATAATCATAAAATGAAAAAAGTCATGAAAAAGTTAGCAACTCTCATCACATGTATCTGTTTAATCGTCAGTACAACAGCGTGTTCACAAAGCAAGAACTACAGTTCCGGCAATTGGAGCAGCAAGAAAGTGGTAGCCAGCAATAATTACGTAACGAAAGACATCAAGGTAGACAACTTCAAAAAAATTAGTGTTGCCGGAAGTTCCGACGTTATATTCACCCAGAAATCAGGGCGCCCCGATGTAGAAGTTTACACTTCGGATAACATTGTGGACTTACTGGACATCAAGGTAAAGGATAACACATTATATATAGGTTTCAAGAAGGACGTAAATGTATCTTATAAGAAACTTGAAGTACGCGTTTCCGCCGAAACTCTGAACGGGATTTCTGTTGCCGGCTCAGGAGATATCTTCCTGAAAAACGGTCTTCAGACCAATGACAATTTATCAATCAATATTGCCGGGTCAGGAGATGTCAAAGGCAGTGGCATCAAATGCAATGATATGAAAGTGTCTGTAGCAGGAGCGGGCGATATCAATGCTGATAATATTACTTGTAACAACCTGAAAGTATCCGTTGCAGGATCGGGTGACATGGTATTAAGAAATGTAACAGCTACGGGCACGGAAGCAAGTGTGGCCGGTTCAGGCTCGGCAACTATTACCGGTACAACCCAAACAGCTACTTACAGCGTAGCCGGATCAGGTGATTTACTTACAGAAGGTTACGAGGCTCAACGCGTTACTGCCAGTGTAGCAGGCTCGGGCAGCATCAAATGTTTCGCAACCGAGTTCCTGAAAGCACGCACCAGCGGCAGCGGAAAGATAGGCTACAAAGGAAATCCGGAACTGGATTACCCGAAGAAGAGCTTGTACAAACTTTAAAATTCTCTCTTACAACTACTATAAAAAGGATAGTTTAACACACTATGAGGCGAAAGGGTTTCCGTGAGGAAGCCCTTCGTTATTTTTTATAAGGCCATCGCATTCGCTCGTAAGTTCAAATTACACAATCACGCCAAATTTATGTTCAAGAAAGGCTCTTAAATATCCCAGCAAATCTGCCGACAGTTCTAATTGTTCGCCCTTCAACATCTCAAAAGGGAGATAAGTTCTGCCTTCAATCAGATTCCGTCCAACACGCACTGCCAGAACAACGCCATGGAGTGAAACACCGAACATACTATCCGGATACTTGGGAATTTCCACACTGAAAAAGTCTACATTCGCATTATACTTAAAAAATTCATGGATAGCCTGTATCTTAGGCATTGAAGTATCTTTTAATTCCCGCTCCTTATACCGGTCAAAAAAGTGAGGTGTATAAAAGATATAATACGAAATACCTTTCACGGCACTAAACACTACTGCATGTAAGCCATCGGATCGATGGTAGCGTAAATACACGAAGTAACTTAATCCGCGTTTCTTATATAAGCTCCAACCTTTACTGAAAGGTTGTATCACACAACTGTTCTTCCGTTTTGTAACAAACTCTATCGATTTGAAATATATCCGTTTCTCTGAACGGGCTTCTTTCATGATGAACTTCCTGTATTTTTCCGAAAGCAAGATTTTCATTGTCTTGTCATACAATTCATCTCTCCACTCATTCTGACATTCGTCAGCAATCTGTTGGTGGGTCATTGCAGCTACTATCACTTTCGTTTTATTATTGTTATGGCGCAAAGATACTAAATAAAGATTTATTATATCTACCATTCCACAAAATGCAAGGGCAACCGCACCAAGTTTTCAGGATAACTGCACTGAAATTCTCTTCTTTTTTGTCGGGTTATGAATTAATTTCTCAAATGAATCCCCCAAAGCACAAAAAAATAGGGAAACCTCACGGCCTCCCTATTCGTATTGTTAACTTTAATATTAAATGCAGAGTATATCTCCATTTAATGCCTTTATGCCTTAGCGGATGACTTTCAAACCTTTCATTTCCGCTTTATCAGCTTCTTTAATACTGATGGCAACACCACCACTTGCGGCCAATTTCTGTTTCAGGACACTTTTTGGGGTCACTACTACTTTACGAATCTGATAGCTCTGGGGATTCGTATCCCAGTCGGCATTTTTGCCGTCTTCGTAAATGGTGGCG
This sequence comes from uncultured Bacteroides sp., assembly GCF_905207245.1. Classification (GTDB taxonomy): domain Bacteria; phylum Bacteroidota; class Bacteroidia; order Bacteroidales; family Bacteroidaceae; genus Bacteroides. The sequence continues at coordinate 23,957 of NZ_CAJLKP010000052.1, forward strand.
ATATATTGTTTTCCTTCGGGAAGCCAGGAGAATGGAATGGTTGCCGTACGGCTGTTCTCATCAGTAATGCCGCCAACAAACCATTCGTTTTTACCTTTTGCCTTGCGGGCTACGGTGATATAATCTCCCGGTTCAGCTTCCAGATACCAACTGTTATCCCAATCTACAGCCACATCCTCGATGAAGCGGAATGCGTCCGGGAAGCGGGCATAGTTGGAAGGCAGGTCGGCTACCATCTGAATGGGAGAAGGCATGGTCACATAGAGCGCCATCTGCTTTACCAGAGTGGTATGTACCCGCTCATTGGGTTTCTCACCATTATAATAAGATAATCTGGTTTCAAAGATGCCGGGGGTATAGTCCATCGGACCACCTTTCAGACGGGTGAAGGGAAGGATACAAGTATGGTCGGGATCATTACCGCCCATTGTTTCAAACTCCCCGCCACGGGCCGACTCCTGAGCCAGCCAGTTGGGATATGTACGGCACAAACCGGTGGGGCGTACTGCCTCGTGGCTATTAACCATTACTTTATAATCAGCAGCGCGACGGGCCACATGGATGTAATGGTTGTTCATCCATTGTGAAGAGTGATATTCATTACGGGGGATGATGTAACCTACATAACCGGTTTTCACGGCATGATAGCCATTGTCTACCATGAACTGGAAGGCCTCATCCAATTGGCGTTCGTAGTCGGCAGCATTGGCGGCTGTTTCGTGGTGCATCACCATTTGCACGCCTTTTTCTTTGGCATAACGTTGCAATTCTTTGACGTCGAAGTCGGGATAGGCTTTGTTGAAGAGGAATTGGCGGTCTTTCCGATAAGACGCCCAATCTTCCCAGCCCTCGTTCCAGCCTTCCACCAGTACGCCGTCGATGCCATGGGCGGAGGCGAAGTCGATATATTCTTTCACGTGGGCGGTATTGGCAGGATGATGGCCATTTGGTTTTAATTTCTCATAGTCGGTAATGCCGGGCTTGGCCTGGTAGAAATCACTGTAAGCCCAGGTTTTTCCTTCACCTGTAAACATCTCCCACCACACACCGACGAACTTCATCGGACGAATCCAGGAGGTATCTTCATAGCGGCAAGGCTCATTCAGATTATAAATCAACTGGGAAGCAAGAATATCTCGGGCATCATCGCTAACGATGACTGTACGCCAGGGAGACAGCACGGGCAGTTGCAAATAGCCTTTCTTACCCAATTTATCGGGGGTCAGGTGGGCGCTCAGTTTAAACTGCTTATCATCTACATTCAGCAACATACCGGCATAATCCACTAAAGCGGCTTCATGGATATTCAGGTAGATGCCGTCTTCGCTTTTCATCATTAACGGGGTTTGCACTGTCAGGCCCCCTTCGGCTTTAGATTCATAAGATTTCTTGGCAATTCTTTTCTCCATATCCACTGCTATTTCCGATAGAGGGGCAGTGGTATAGGCAAACTCATTGGTATCATAATCGCCGGGGATGCAAAAGGCCTTATGATTTCCCGTGAGATTGAATTCGGTTACTTCATCTTTTACGGTGAGGTAGTTCATCTTGCGTTGCAAAGGCAGTTCGTAGCGAAAGCCCAGACCATCATTGAACAGACGGAAACGGATATTCAGGATCCGTCCAGTTTCCGGTTGTTCCAGGGTGACAGTCATTTCGTTATAATGATTCCGTACACGGTTGTACTCACCCCAGACGGGATTCCAGTAGTTATCAACAGAAGCACGTTCAAGATTCGTTTGTTTGAATCCTCGGGTCAGGTCGGCTTCTTCCGTCAGGAGACCTAAACGACCGGAAGTTAAAACGGGGTTGCCTTTATAGTCCAGCCGGTATGCCGGAACGCCGTCAGCCTGCTCCATAAACTCCAATGACAGGTTACCGTCAGGAGAAGTGAGTTGCTGGGCCGAGGCGAACGAGCCGAGGCAAAGGAAAAAGGCAATAAAAAGAGAATGTTTCATATTCTATTATGGTTTTTGTATGATACTTTTAAACACTCATATCATCTCATCAATACTTAAAGATTCGATACTGATAAGGGCACAGAGTCAATTCAGCTTCCAGCTTCTCTTCTGTTCCGCTATACATATCTTTACTTGGATGTCCGGTCCACTCTTGCGGAAGCGTCACATTTACTTCACGGTTACGTACATTTACAGCAACCAACACACGGTCTTTACCATCCTGCTTTTCAAAGAGCAGCACATCGGATTGCGGATATGTCTTCAACGCCCCTTTACGGATAGCCGGATACTCGTTGTAAAGAGCCATCAGACGACAGTATTCCTGATACAGTTCACTGTTCCCCATCCAATCCACCGGAACATACGTAAAGAAGTTGATAGCTTCGGGATACCCCGCCTCTTGTGAACCATAAATCAGCGCTCCTCCATGCAGATAAGCAGTCAGTACGAAAGCCGCCATAGAACCGCGCACATCCCCGAATTCTTTAGCAGGAGACATCTTTGCCGACTCATCATGATTGGTGGTAAAACGCAGTTTCACTTTTCCCACGGGGATAGTGTCATACTCCGCTTTATCCGTAGCAAACAGTTCCGGAGCCGGAGCATCTTTTACGAATACATCGCGAAGTGACTCCAAAAAGTCCCAGGAATAGTTCATATCGAAACCGGCATCAAAGTGATCGCGTCTTTTCCCTTCAGCCAACATCAGCAACGAACGGTCGGGAATGGCACGCAAAGAATCGAGCGCCTGTTTCCAGAAGTCAAAGGGAACAAAGTCCGCCGCATCGCAACGGAAACCATCGATGCCGATTTCTGTAACCCAAAACTTCATGGCGTCAATCATTGCCAGGCGCATCTCTTGATTATCAAAGTTTAAATCAGCCACATCCTTCCAACCGGTTCCGGCAGGAAAGATTATGTTTCCGGCCTCATCCTGCGTATACCATTCTTTGTTGGCAATCCAGGCATTGTCCCAGGAAGTATGATTGGCTACCCAGTCGATAATCACATTCATCCCCTTCTGATGGCAAGTGGCAACCAAAGCCTTAAACTCATCCAGAGTACCGAACTCCGGATTCACTCCTTTATAGTCCTTCACACAATAGGGGGAATTCACAGATTTCTCCTGCCCTACTTCATTGATCGGCATAAACCACACCACGTTGATTCCCAATGCCTGAATGGAATCTAAGCGACGTTCCACCGCCTTGAATGACTTCTCAGGAGCAAACACTCGCGGATTGACCTGATACATCACCACATCTTCCACAGCAGGCAATGCCGCAACTTCCGCCGCCGCTTCGCCCTGCCGCTTACCTGTACAGGCAGCAAGCAGGCACAATAGGCTTACAATAAATATATATTTCTTCATATTATCCTTCTATTTTCCAGATGTAATATTGATAGGGCTCCAACGTAATCGTCCTTGGCAACACGGTGCTTTCACCGGTCCAGAGATTCTTCGCACTATCCCCTACCCGCTCCATAGGCAGATTTAATCTTTCCTGATTGCCACTGGTATTTATCAGTACCAGTATCTTTTCCGTACTGGAGATACGATAAGAGCAAATCGCTTTACTCGTCTGATAAAGTTTGATTTCTCCATTCTGTAAAGCAGGAGAGTTGCGATACAACTGCATCAGTTTGGTATAATCCACCTGATAATCGGCATTAGAATCCCAGTCCATCGGCTGATAACCAAAGAAAGAGAGGGCCTTGTCATAAGCCAGTTCCTGCGAACTATAAATCATTGGGCAGCCACCCATAGAAATAGAGACCACAAAGGCCGAGAAAGCACCTTCCTTGGTTTGATAAGCCTGCACGGGCGATTTCTCGGAAGCCATATCATGGTTGGTGGAATAACGCATAAGTAACCGTTTATCTGTTACCGAAGCAAGCTCACTACGATGTGTATCATACAGATTTGCCACAGAAGCGCTTCCTGCATATACATCCTGTAGTTTATAAGCGAAGTTCCAGGCATACAGCATATCAAAACCTGCATCGTAGAGTGAGGTTTGTGAGCCTTCGGCCAGCATTAGCAAGGTACTTTTGGCGGCACGAAGCTTCGTGATAGTTTCCTTCCAGAAGTCATTGGGCACACCTTCGGCATGGTCGCAACGGAATCCGTCTACGTCCGCTTCGGTCAGCCAGTAAAGCATGGCCTCCTGCATGGCGGCACGCATGGCAGTGTTGTCATAGTTCAGATCAGCCACATCGTCCCAACCCATTCCAGGAGGAGAAACAATATTACCGTTGGCGTCCTGCGTATACCAGTCCTTATGTTCCGTAGTCCAGGCATGATCCCAGGCGGTATGGTTAGCTACCCAGTCCAGGATGACCAACATACCTTCGTCATGGGCTTTCGTGACTAATGCTTTCAGATCGGACAGTGTTCCATAAGCAGGATTAATAGCCCGATAGTCTTTCACACAATACGGAGAACCGACAGCATTCTTTTCACCTTGCTGGAAAATGGGCATGAGCCAAAGAACATTGGCTTCCAGCTTTTTGATACGCGGCAGTTGGACAGTCAGTCCATTCAGTGCTTGCGCTTCACCGAAGAGTGCCGGATTGGCTTCATAAATCACCATTCCGTCTGTAGTAACGTCACCTGCGGGAGGCGGCATATCAGGATCATCGTCCGAACTGCATCCGGTAAAGCTCAACAGCAAAAGGCTGGAGCATAAAATCTTAAGGATATCTTTTAGTCTCATATCTATAATGTTATACCTATTAATTATCTGATAAAAGAGTTTCAGCTTATTTTTCAGCTGGTGAAACTCTTAGTTTCAAGCGGTGAAACCAAGAGTTTCTCGGTATGAAACAGAGAGTTTCAAGTAATGAAACTACTTGTTTCAAGGCATGAAACAAACGGTTTCCCGTCTTGAAACTCAAAGCATCTTAGGGCTTGGGCAGTTTTTCATAAGAAGTAGCTGTGATGGAGAAGTAGATATCTCCTATCAATGCTGTATACAGCCCGCCATCTTCTATTTGCTGTCCGCCTCCATTGTTATTGAAAATCAAATTCGAATACTTACCAACATGCTCCGATAAATCAAAGTACTTATAAGTCACGCCATTAATTTCCTTCGTTCCGGCTACTTGTATGCCCGGCCAGCCGCCACCAAGTTCAGCGTCGCCCCAGCCATAAAGAGCCAAAGCTTCCCAACCGGAGTTATCTTGTACATAGACCGTACAATCTTTTATTTCACTACAGCCATCGCCCGAGATGCGTAGATAGTAATCACGATCTATCGTCAGGTTATAGTCATTCAACTGACTTCCACCATTGTTATTATTGAATATCAGATTGACATTCTTATTTGTACAATCCGGTGTCAGATGGAAACACTTATACGTCGTACCGTTGATTTCTTTCGTCTCCGACACCTGTATGCCGGGCCAGCCGCCACCAAGTTCCACATCTCCATAGCTGTAAAGTGCCAACGCACCCCAACCGGTATTATCTTCCACATAAAGAGAATAGCGCGTACCGTGATTTGCGGGATCTATCTCCTCACACTTCTCAGGAGTAATGCTGAAATAGAAATCGCGGCTGAAAGTGATATTCTTAACGAAAGACAGCACGAGTCCCGGATCGTCTTCCTTTTTGTTATTATTAAATGTCAGCTTCAGACTCTGATTCATCAATTCCACATCGGTTTCAAAGTATTTATAAACCACTCCGTTGATTTCCTTTGTTCCGGCAGGTTCAAGTCCCGGCCAGTCTTCATTGTTATCACCTGCCCCGGAGATGTAAAGTGCCAGTTCTCCCCAACCGGACTGGTCATCCACATAGATGCAATAGCTTGCTTCCGGATCGATTTCTTCGTAACCCTTATCGGTAATGCGGAAATAGAAGTTCTTATTGAGTGTCACCGCCGGGCCGTCAAACTGCTTTCCATCATTATTATTGAAAATAAGATTCACGCCTTCATATCCATCCAGAGCTTTCCCCATATCGAAGTATTTATAAGTAACCCCATTGATTACTTCCGTACCTTTCACCGCAAGACCCGGCCAAGCAGGTGTTACATCACCGGCACCGGCCCAACCATACAAGTAAAGATTATCCCAACCGGACTTATCAGCCACATAAACCACGAAACCGTCATGTCCTTCTTCTTCCGTTTCAAAGTAGGCCTTCCAACGGTCCACCCAGACATTCGTGCGGGTTCCTACCGAAACATCCAGCGTGTGCACCACAGCCTCATTCTTCACAGAACGTTCTTCTCCCTTTGCAGCCGATACAAAATAGAAACCGTCGGCCAGTGTCTTTCCGTTCTTGAAAGTGGAAGGTATCAGGTAGATGCCCCACTTGGAATCGCTGTCGGTTGCTTTCTCCAATTGCCATTCCAGATTGCCAACAGCAGCTTCGGCTCCTCCGTTGAAGTCGCCCACAATGTAATATTCGTCATCGGCGGCACTGCCTTTCGGCATGATGACTTCCAGCAATATGGCGTTCGCCTTGATTTCGAACTGAGGCAGTTCGTCGTCGAACGTAATCATGTCATTATCGTCACATCCGTTGAGCAATGCAAACAACGGCAGCATAAATAACCAATATATTATCTTTTTCATGAATTTTCTGTATTAGAGTTATTTATAATTCGGATTCTGTATCAGTCCCTGGTTTACGAGTAACGCAGAAGATGGCAACGGATACCACTCATATTTACGGTCGCGTTTGGCCGGATAGACTCCTCCGTCGTCCGAAGCACGTCCGAAGAACCACCACTGGCCTTGTGTGAATTTGTCGAAGCGGCGTAAGTCTGTACGGCGACGGCGACCCTCGTTCAGGAATTCAACGCCCCACTGGCTCAACATCCAGTCCATATCGAATGCAGTGAAGCCACGGCCCGGACGGTCTTTTACATCTGCCCAGTCACCGGCACTGAAATAGCGTTGGCGCACTGCATTTACCAAATCTTTGGCTTTGTCAGCCTGTCCGGCACGCATTTCACATTCGGCCAGCATATAGTACACTTCACTCAGGCGGAATTCCACCTCATCAATATTCTGAAAGTCGATACCTGCGGAAGTGGGATATACAGGATACTTCACAAGGCGGAGACCGGAGTTCGTTTCTCCCCAGCGCGGAGACATGACAGTTTCCAGATTACGCCCCAGATTCATAAACGTACCCACTTGGTCTACGTAAGCCAAGTCTTGTCCATCACGGTCGGCATCTGCTTTCAGGACTTCACCTTTACCATAATTAGCTTTTATGGTACCTTTCAGGAAGATACCACTGTAACCATTCTTCTTGTCATAAGTATAATTCTTCTTGCGGACATCACGGTCGTCGAAGCGTTCGTACACGGCACCCAGCTTATCATTGTAAGGCGCATCGAGAAAACAAGTGGCCCCCTGAGTACCTCCCAGTTCATTTACCGTACCCTGATTGTCATACGAAGGCACCAGACAAGTACAGTTCCAACCACTTTGACTGTAAGTACCCCCGAAATAATCCCAGATGTTATAAGGATAGAAAGTCATGCGCATCCAACCCATATTCAGCTTGCCGTCTTCGCAGGCAAAGGCCATGATGACTTCGGGACATTCGGTGTTATTAATAGAATAAATGTCACGATAGTCTTTCGCCAACTCATACTTTCCATATTCGCCACTGATAATCTTGCGGCACAATTCTGCACATTCGCTATAATGGTTTTCCTTGATAAAGACTTCCGCATTCAGCAGCAGGCGGGCTTTAATCATACGGTTCACCGCTTTGTTCATACGGTTCACCTGGTTTTCTGCCATTCCTTCATAACAAGCGTCCAGTTCGGTAGCTATGAAGTCATATATTTTCTTGCAACTAACGTCGAAGTCGGGGTCGGCAGTAGGCGGTAAATCACCGTCCACAGTAGCCGGTTCGATGTTCAACGGAAGGGCACCACCCCAGATTTCGAAGATATTGTAATAGGCCCACGCGCGGAGTGTGCGTACTTCACCTTCGTATGCCTTCAAACCTTCTTCGGTCATTTTCAGGTCGGCAGGACTCAATTCTCCCAAATCGGCCAACAGTGTGTTACAAAGCCCGATAGTCGTCCATGCTTTTTCCCAGGCGGAACGGATAATCTTGGCATCGGGGGTCCAGTTCTGAATGGAGAAGACAAACTTCTCACCTTCATCATATCCCCACTGACCACCATTCCACACACGCCAGCTCACCTGGTCGGCAGGAAACTCCTGCAAGTACCAGAAATATTCGGCATAACTGGTAGCTCCTGTAGAATACACAGTCGCTATCGCACTCTTCACACTATTCTCATCCTGATAGTAGACGCCGGAGTCTACCCGGTCGAACACTTCTTCCGTCAGGTCGAAACAACCGCTTAATGAACAACCCAGAATGATTGCCAACAGATATTTATATTTCAGATATTTCATAATTCTTTTCTGTATTAAGTTATTAATGGAGAAGTTGACAAGGTTTCAGGAGGCAAGTTGACAAGGGAAAATGGCTTTCTTAATTAAATGATACTATCATCCTCGTTCTCTCGTTAACTGCAACCTCGTTAACTATATCTATTTGAAGCGGATATTTACACCTACACTCAACTGTGTAGCCGAAGGATAGGCACTGTTTGTATCTATACCCGGAGTCAGCCCATTGATGGCAACAGCCGAAGGGTCGTTTCCGGAATAGCCGGTCAGCGTAAACAGGTTCTTGGCTGTCAGATACACACGCATCCCCTTGATGAACTTGTTCTCTTTCGGAGTGATGGTGTATCCCAGAGTCAGGTTATCCAATTTGAAGTAATCGCCCTTTTCGAGAAAGAAAGAGGAGATGACACCGCCACCGGTAGTGATGTCCGCATCTTTTATGTAGGCATCACGCAGCACATTGTCCGTGCCGCAACCTTTCAAGCCCATGCCATAGCGACGCATATTGAAGATTTCGAAACCGAAAGCACCGTTGAACATCAGGCTCAGGTCGAAGTTTTTGTAACGGACGGTATTGCTCCAGGAAAGATAAGAGGTCGGAGTACCATTACCGAGGTAGCGTTTATACTTCACATCAGCTTTTGATACGGGGACTTTTTCGCCCGTATCCGTATAAATCATCATATCGCCATTCTCCACTCCGGCATACTCGTATCCATAGAACTGACCTATCTTACTACCTTCTTCAACCCGGAAGAAGTATTCACTGGTACCCACACCGGGCTTCTGATAAAGTTCTACGTAAGAAGCCTTGTACAAGTTATTGGAAAGTTTATCCAGTTTGGTGGTTCCGTATGAGTAGTTGATACCGGAAGTCCATTCCACCGGAGTTCCCTTGAAGATGTCGCCTTCCAGAGAGAGTTCGACACCTCGGTTAATGGTAGTTCCTACGTTCACCAGGATGGTGGAATAAATGTAAGGAGGCTGCGGAGCTGTATAGTTATAGAGCAAATCGCGGGATTCACGATGAAACCACTCGGCAGAACCGCGCAGTCTGTTCCACAAGGCAAAGTCAACGCCGATGTTCATACTGATGCTCTTTTCCCAACCCAGTTTAGAGTTGGCGTTCACCGAAGGCGCAAAACCTGTTACCCAGGTGCCATCCATCAGATAGGTATCCGTTACGTTCAACTGGGCATTTTTATGCGACCGGTAAGTGGCCAATGATTGATAGCAATCGAAGTCCGAACGTCCGGTTACACCATAAGAAATACGAGGTTTCAGGCTCTGTACGATATCCTTATGACCTTCCAGGAAGCCCATATTAGCCATCTCCCAGGCAAGAGAAAGAGAGGGGAAAGCACCCCACTTATGGTCTGCACCGAATTTTGTGGAACCTTCGTAACGGATAGAAGCGGAAGCAATCAGCAGATTCTTCCAGTTGTAGTTGACACGCCCAAAGACACCAATCAGTTTGGCAAGAGATTTTCCCGTACCCATGCTTGCTTTACCCTTTGCCAGAAAAGCACCACTGCCGAGGTCATTCCAGAGGATGTCATCGAAGTTGAAATCACTGTTTCCGGCTTGCAGGCGCTCCCAGGTGGTTTGCTCGTAGTTGTATCCTGCCACTGCTTTGATGCTGTGGTCGCCCAAGTCCAGCGAATAGTTACCCAGCCATTCCAGACGGGAAGTGTACCATTTCTGATAAGTCACATCGGCACGACCGGCATATCCGTTCCAGTAAGATTCACCGGCGGTAGAGGGAGTGTAATAGTGTTGTTTCAGGTCATTGTAGTGTAGAGAGTAACTCAATGAAGTATTCAGCATTTGCTTCTCCGAGCGGATAAGATTCAGTTTTACCTCAGCCGTACCCATCAGGTAGACGCGCTGGCCATTATTGTCTATTTCTTTCAGTTCCTGCACCGGGTTGCGGGCTCCGGTGGGAGAAGTAGGCTGGAAGTAAGTTCCGTCTTCATTGTAGAGGGGCATGGTGGGGTTCATGCTCAAAGCAGTATCGAACATGCCGTCATCACCCCATACCTCATTGACGCGACGGGCGTTGAGAGAACCGTTCAGTTCCACCAGTCCGTCCATCATCCGTTGGTTCAGAACAAAGCGTCCGCCAAATTCCTCACGGCTGCTATTCAGGTCGAGACCGGTTGCTTTCTTATAGTTGAATGAAGCACCATAATATCCGTTTTTGGTACTTCCATCAATAGAAAGATACTGATTGTTGTCGAAAGAGAAATCACGCAGCAACAGGTCGTACCAATCGGTAGAGTAACCGTAGTCCGTAGCACGACGCGAACGGCGGAATTCGTCGGCACTCAATATATCCGGACCACTCTTTGCCAGATTCACACCGAACCAGCTATCATAAGTTACTTGAGCACGACCTGCCTCTCCGGCTCCCTTACGGGTGGTAATCAAGATAACACCATTGGCACCGCGCGTTCCATAGATGGCAGCCGAGGCGGCATCTTTCAGTACAGTCATAGATTCAATGTCCTGTGCCGCCAGATTACGAATGTCGCCGCCTGCCACACCGTCAATCACCACCAACGGGTCATTGGAAGCGGAAATAGAGGTTGCGCCACGAATCTGGAGGGAAGAATTTGCATTCGGATTGGCTGCCGCTGTGTTATTTACGGTCAGGCCGGCTACTTTGCCTGTCAGCATCTCCATCGGGTTGTTCATGGAACCTTGCAGGAACTTAGACCTGTCCACTTGTACAATGGAACTGGAAAGTTCTTTCTTGCTCAATGAGCCATAGCCCACTACTACCACTTCGTCCAATGCCTGGGCATCTTCTGCCAGCACTACATTGATTTCAGTACGTCCGTTACAGGAAATCTCTTGTGTCTTGTAGCCTATGAAGGAGAAGACGAGGACCGAAGAAGGCTTCACACCCGACAGGGTATAGTTACCGTCAATATCGGTAATAATACCATTACTTGTACCTTTCACTGTTACGTTAGCCCCAATTACAGTTTCGCCCGTAGTGTCCGTTACTCTTCCTTTCACGGTTAAATCCTGGGCAAAGGATGCCACTGCAAAAAGCAATCCGGTCATGAGAAGAAAAGACCGGCACAAACATAACTTTGTTCTTTTTACATTCATACTATTAGTTTTTAGATTAACAATCGTTCTGTCCGCCCACACTGTTTGAGGCGACATTGCAAATGTCTGTAAAAAGAAGAGAGGTGGAAAACGGAACTAAAGAAAATCTAAAAAAGAGAAAACAATAATACACTATATATCAACAATATACCATAAAGAAGAAGCATTAAAAAACTAAATGAAAACAAAGGGAACAGGAAGAGAAAACAAGGGCTTTATACCCTAGTTAACTGGCAAAAGAACCGATTTTCATCACCTCTTCCTCAAAATTATCCCGATAGAGGGAACGGTTTTTCAACTTGGAACGATAAGTATAAATAGTGGTAATAGAATAGCGCAGGAATCCCGCAATCTTGGCACTGTCCGTAATGCCCAACCGGATGAGGGCAAAAATACGCAATTCAGTTGTCAGGCGCTCACCCTGCTTAGGGGTAATCCGCTCTTCGTCCGGCAACAATGCATTGAAGTGCTTCACGAAATCAGGGAAGATACTAAGGAATGAGTTATCGAAGTTCTGATAAAATTCTTTCAGCTCTTCATCGATGAAACGGGAGGATTTCAAGGTTTTATACAGTTCTTCCACCTTGCCGGAAGCCGCCTGTTTGTTCAGCATCCGCCGATATCCTTCCAGCTTTTCAATGTATACGGAACACAAGCCCATAAACCGCCCGACATATTCCTCCTTAATATGATTTGCCTCCGTCAACGAATCATTTGTTTCATGCTGCTTCCGGTTCACCTCAATCAACTGTTCATTCAGCCGCTTCAATTCCTCATTCATATCCAGCAATTCCTGCCGGGCGCGGGCCAGTTTCTTCACCTGGCGGATTACGTACCAAACGGCACATGCCAGAAACAGCGTCAACAGACTGGTAACAATCAGGAAAATCTGCAATAACATCTGATGCTTCTCCTTCTCTACCTGATAAGCATGATCTATAACCGGAAGCATTCGCGAAGCCTGCACATTCCGCAAACGGGCATTATAGAAATTAGCATCTTCCATGCTTCGCTTCATATAAACATCCGCCCGCTGCAACTGTCCTTCTTCGTACAGCAATTCTGCCAATGTGCGCAAAGAATTATTCTCCTTCACTACGCCACGAATATCAGCAATCGCGCTCTTTATGAGATATTCTTTTTGTTTCTCCCGTTGTCCCGTACTCTGATAGATAAACGCGAGAATAGATGTCACCACTGCATAATCGCGCGTATCCGGCGCAAGTTTATGATGATAGGCTTCCAGCATTTCTATGGCCTCGCCGCCTCTTCCCTGTTGCAAGAGTTCGGGAGCACAGGTAGTGACATATTGGTAGGAACCCTCCTCTACCATTTGCAGTACGGAGTCGCGATAAGTGTACAGCTTATTCAGATATTCTATCTGATACTCATCATCCATCGCATATTCTGCATGATAAAGGTAGATATCTTCGAAGGTGATGTAGTATTCAATGAGCTGTTCTCTGGAGAGTTGCTTGCTGTCTATTGACTTCAGCAATGCCACGCCTTCTGCATACAGGCCTGTTTTCCCCAGAATGTTTGCCTTCTTCATTTTGGCTTCATTCAGCCAGTCCGGCTCATTGCACTGAAGGGCTATTTCTATATTACGATTGATATAATGTCTGGCAGAGTCACAAATATAGGCTTCATATTCATCATAAAGCTGCTGGTTGATGCGGTATTCCTCTGCAAGGGAAGTACTCTTCCTGGTCCGGGAATGCTCCTTTATTTGCTCGATACGTTTCAAACGAACCTGCTCATACTGAGCGGTATTCGCAATCGTCCTGTCCAGAACCACCAGCAAAGAGTCTATTTGTCCCTGCGCTTGCAGAAGACAACAGAACAGCAAAGAGGTTACAAAGAGTAAGTATCGTTTTTTCATGCTTACATACGTTTACGAACAGGGCAAAGATATAAATTCCTACCTTAATAACCATCCCCCTTCTTATTTTTAAAATAAAAGGGACGCTGCATCTCGCGGCGTCCCATCTATCTTAGTTAGTTTTTTATAAGAATTTGAGAGAATTGAAACTTCACAGCCTCAATTTGTTGTTTTAATAAAGCACACTAACTATATTTATGTTTAAAGCAAATGAAAATGTTATTTCTTCAGTTCAACCTTCTTATCTACCCGTTGAAGACTATCCAGAATCTGTTGTTCGTGGGTAATCGTTACATCACTGGAAAGAGCAACCGAAGGTGCGGTAATTTGTTTGCCAATCGTATCGGCGGCGGCAACTTCTTTCACATCACTATAAAAAGAATGTTGCATCACATTCCCTAATGAAAGTACCACTGCCACTACTGCGGCGGCTTTGAACAGCGGAACGAAACGTGCAGTGAGCGTCAGGCGTTTCGCCTTCACCACCGGAGTCTCCACTTCTGCAAGTACACGGGCATCAAAGTCTTCACCCAATCCCACTTCCTGTTGCAGTTGCTGATATACGAACAAATCTTTGTAACGGAGCAAATGCCCGGGAACGTCGCTTCCGTTGAAGAAAGTACGCAACTGCGCTTCTTCTTCGAGGGAAGTCTCGCACTGCCAGTAGCGTTCCAAGAGTTGTTCTATATATTTAAAGTCCATAACCATCTATATCTAAATACCGTTGTTTTACTTTCTGCCTCGCCCTGAAGAGGTTCACTTTTACCTGTTCCTCTGTTAAGTGCAGGACGACTGCAATTTCTTTATAGCTTTTGCCCTCTATGTCCCGAAGCTGCATAATCAGCCGTTGTTTATCGGGAAGCTCATTAACCAGACGGTGAATCAATGTCATTTGTTCCTTGTCCACCAGGCGGTCGTAAGGGCTGGATGCTTCCGGAGCCTGTTCCATTTCTGGTGTCAGCTCCACGGTCTGAGCGTCTTTTCTCTCGCTGCGGTCTATCGCCAGATTCTTTGCCACTGTCAGGCAATAGGCTTCAATGGAACCAAACTTCGTCCACTCATCACGCTTGTTCCAGACTCTTATCAGTGTTTCTTGTACAACGTCCTCTGCTTCTGCCCTGTCGAAAGTAATCCGGAGAGCCAACCGAAAGAGTTTATTTTTCAGAGGGAGAATGTCATTCCGAAAACTGATTTCTTGCATCTCTATTAATAATGACGGTTAAGTATATGGAAAGTTACAGTTGCTCACTACTTTTTTTTCTTTTTTTTAGTTGACGAGATTTCAGGTAACAAGTTAACAAGGAAAATTGTCTTTCAAGCACTCCTCGTCAACTCGTATCTCATTTCCTTGTCAACTAATAAATATGCGGGTTCCACCACTCTCATTAATTGCTGACGCTAAGGTAATTACTACTTCCCCTACTCCCGCATTCAAAGCCTCAAAAGAGTTCTCCAACTTCGGTATCATACCTCCTTGAATAACGCCTTCCTCCACATATTGTTTGAATTCGGCAGGGGTGAGTTGCGGTATCACGCTGTCATCATCATTCTCATCGCGAAGCACGCCTTTCTTCTCAAAGCAGAATACCAGCGTCACGTCAAACAAAGCAGCAAGTGCCTTTGCCGTCTCTCCGGCAATGGTATCAGCATTCGTGTTCAACAGGTTGCCCGCACCATCGTGCGTCAGCGGAGCCATTACAGGTACTACTCCTTTATGAATCAAATCGCCCAGGAATTCTGCATTCACTTGCTTCACATCACCCACAAAACCGTAGTCCACATCTTTCACCGGACGTTTTGCGGAACGGATGACGTCCATATCCGCGCCTGTCAACCCCAATGCATTGACACCACGTGCTTGCAGACCGGCTACGATGTTTTTATTCACTAGTCCGCCGTACACCATCGTCACTACTTTCAGTGTTTCGGCGTCCGTAATGCGGCGTCCGTTCACCATTTGGCTTTCGATGCCCAGTTGTGCGGCAAGTTTCGTAGCCGAGCGTCCGCCTCCGTGCACCAGGACTTTGTAACCCTCGATAGCTGCAAAGTCATCCAATAACTTATGAAGGGTGGCTTCTTCCTCCACAATTTTGCCACCCACTTTAATTACTGTCAGTTTCTCTCTCATGGTTATAAGTTTTTAGCTACGAGCTACAAGCTACGAGTACTATGCAGCATGTTTGCGCAGCCACTCGTAGCTTGTAGCTCGTAGCTCGTAACTAATTCACTCCAAATAAGTATATCCGTACAGACCGGAACGATAATTGGAAAGGAATTCTTTTCCTTCTTCCAAAGAAATGCGTCCCTCTTTTACCGATTGAGTCACCCAAGTCTCCAGCGTGCGAACCAGTTTCTTGGGGTTATATTGTACATAGTCAAGCACTTCTGCCACTGTTTCACCATCAATCACTTGTTCGATGGAATATCCTTTCTCACTAACGGACACGTGCACGGCATTTGTATCTCCGAAGAGGTTGTGCATATCGCCCAAGATTTCCTGATAAGCGCCCACCAGGAACACACCCATATAATAAGGTTCCTTACTCTTCAAAGAATGAATGGGCAGGTAGTGCGCCACGTTCTTGGTAGAGATAAAGTTGGCAATCTTTCCATCCGAGTCGCAAGTGATGTCCTGCAGGGTTGCTGCACGGTCGGGACGTTCGTCCAGACGCTGGATAGGCATTATGGGGAATATCTGGTCGATGGCCCAGGAGTCCGGCAGGGACTGGAACAGCGAGAAGTTACAGAAATATTTGTCCGCCAGCAACTTCGGCAGTCCGCGAAGTTCATCGGGAGCATGCTTCAATCCGCCTGCAATCTGGTTCACCTCGCGCATCACAGACCAATAAAGGCGTTCTATCTGCGCACGCGTCTTCAAGTCCACAATGCCGTGGCTGAACAGGTCGAGCGCTTCCTCGCGAATTTGCTGTGCATCGTGCCAGGCTTCCAACATCTTGTTCTGGTTCAGCGTGTCCCAAATGCCATAAAGCTCCTGCACCAATTCATGGTCTTCTTCAGTCACTTCCTCATTATCGTCCCATTCGGGCAAAGTGGTGGTTTCCAGCACTTCAAAAATGAGTACGGAATGATGTGCGGTCAATGCACGTCCACTCTCTGTAATGATGTTGGGATGGGGAATATCATTCTTATCACTGGCATCCACCAGTGTAGAGATAGAGTCGTTCACATACTCTTGGATGGAATAGTTGACACTACTCTCGCTACTGGACGAGCGCGTTCCGTCGTAATCCACACCCAGACCGCCGCCAATATCTACAAATTCAACCTTAAATCCCATAGCATGGAGCTGCACATAGAACTGAGATGCTTCGCGCAGCGCCGTCTTAATGCGACGTATCTTCGTCACCTGGCTTCCGATATGGAAATGTATCAATTTCAGACAATCTTTCAGTCCTTTCGCCTCCATAAAGTCGAGTGCTTCGAGCAATTCACTGGAAGAGAGTCCAAATTTGCTTGCATCTCCGCCTGAATCCTCCCACTTGCCACTTCCGGAAGAAGCCAACTTAATGCGAATACCAATATTAGGCATAACATTCAGTTGCTTCGCCATCTTGGCAATCAGTTTAAGCTCGTTCATCTTTTCTACTACAAGAAAGATTCGCTTACCCATCTTCTGGGCGAGCAAAGCCAGCTCTATATAGCTTTCATCCTTGTAGCCGTTGCAGATAATCAGTGAGTCCGAATCCGAGTTAATGGCAATCACGGCATGAAGTTCAGGCTTCGAACCGGCTTCCAGCCCAAGATTGAATTTCTTTCCGTGGCTGATAATTTCCTCTACCACAGGGCGCATCTGATTTACCTTGATGGGATAGATGATGAAGTTCTGTGCTTTGTAGCCGTATTCCTCGGCAGCCTGTTTAAAACAGGAAGAAGTCTTCTCAATCCGGTTGTCCAGAATGTCGGGGAAGCGTATCAACATGGGAGCCGCTACGTCTCTCAATTGCAACTCATCCACCAATTCTTTTAAATCAACGCCGACCTCGTCTTTACGAGGTGTCACCACTACATGACCTTTGTCATTGATACCAAAGTACGAAGTGCCCCAACCTGTAATATTGTAAAGCTCTTCTGAATCTTCAATACGCCATTTTCTCATTTTTTGTTACTCGAATGTTTATTGTTTGATTTTAATAGGGCGACAAAAATACAATAATTCCTGAGATTTATCGCGTTTTCCACCCAAAATTACACATTTACAAGTGGTTAAACACCCAGTAAGGCACGCAATTTCTGTACGGATTCTGATATTTGCCGACGGCTTTCCAGTAATCCGGCATCAAAACGGTAGCTTGCCTTGCCATAGTGGGGGGCACGTTTCTCCAGAGCTTCCATAATGAAAGCCCGCAGGTCTTCGTCCGTTTTTCCTTGCAGGATGGGACGTTGCTGGGTGGCTACACGCAAGCGGCGGAACAGCACATCGGGATGCACATCGAGGAAAACCGTTTGTCCGCACCTGTTCATATACTCCATATTATCGAAGAAACAAGGCGTACCGCCTCCGGTCGAAATAATGACATCTTCAAACTCGGCCACTTCATGCAGCATGGTTCGTTCCAGTTCACGAAAAGAGGCCTCTCCCCGCTCGGTGAACAGTTCACGTATGGATTTGTGAAGCCGTTCTTCAATGTACCAGTCCAAATCAATGAACGGCACGCCGAGTTCGCGGGCAAAAGCCTTTCCTAAAGTTGTTTTACCGGCTCCCATGTATCCGGTTAAGAAAATACGTATCATAAGCACTTACCTTTGCGTACAAAGGTAAGCAATTCTACTCTGAGAGGATTTACTATCAGGTGAAAATTTTAATGCGTTCACTCAAATCATTGAATTCTTTTTCTCCCGGTTCGGCTACAGGAGTGCCAAAAGGCATTTGTGCAACGAGTTGCCAGCTTTCGGGCAGCTTCCAGGTGCGGCGCACTTCTTCGTCAATCAAGGGGTTGTAGTGTTG
Source organism: uncultured Bacteroides sp. (assembly GCF_905207245.1). GTDB lineage: Bacteria > Bacteroidota > Bacteroidia > Bacteroidales > Bacteroidaceae > Bacteroides. Next base: position 42,282 of record NZ_CAJLKP010000052.1, read on the forward strand.
CAGGGAAGCACCCAGACCTTTGTCTTCGAGCATAGTCCAGATGGCCAACTGGTGCATGGCAGAGGTATGCTGCGACCAAGTAGGGAAATTATCCTGATAAGTGGGGAATGCTTTTTGTAATTCCGTTACTATGGAGTGGTCTTCAAAGAAAAGTATCGTACCATATCCGCAAGAGAACGAAGTGTCAATCTTCTTTTCCGACTGGCGGTAGCGCTCTTCGGAAAGGCGTTCTTCCAACTGGTCCTTCACAATTCTCCATAACTTCTGATGTTCATCGCCCAGCAACAACACCACTCTCGTAGTCTGAGAGTTGAATGCCGAAGGCACATGTTTCACTGCTGTACGAATGAGATGTACAATCTCCTCATCCTGAACCGGTGAGTCGTTACTAATGGAATAATAGCTGCGGCGATGTTCCAATGCCTCAGCAAATGTCCGTTGTCTAATCATATTTAGTCCTTTCTTTTGGTATTTATCATTTTTGCTTCATATAAGGGAACAAGTGAAAGAGGAAACTTGTTCGAAGTTACAGAATATTTGTACCTTTGTCCCCCGATATGGGAAAGGAGAAATTTTACGTTGTATGGGCAGGCGTCAATCCGGGCATTTATAGTTCCTGGACAGACTGCCAGTTGCAAACCAAAGGTTACGAAGGAGCGAAGTACAAATCGTTCGAAACGCGCGAAGAAGCAGAAAAAGCCTTTGCATCCTCTCCATATGAATATATCAAACGGACACCCGCCACTGCTCATGCTCCCAAGAAAGATGCCGATGCCCCCCTCCCCGCCTGTGTAACAGAGAATAGCCTTGCCGTAGATGCAGCCTGTAGCGGCAATCCCGGGGCAATGGAATACCGGGGCGTACATGTGGCAAGCAGGCAAGAAGTGTTCCACTTCGGCCCAGTGTATGGCACAAACAACATCGGCGAGTTCCTCGCCATCGTTCACGGACTTGCTTTGCTGAAACAGAAAGGCTTCGATATGCCCATCTACAGCGACAGTGTGAATGCCATCAACTGGATAAAGCAGAAAAAATGCAAGACAAAACTGCCACGTGAGCCCAAAACGGAGGAACTCTTCAAATTGATAGAGCGCGCCGAGAAGTGGCTGCGCGAAAACACCTACACCACCAAAATCATGAAGTGGGAAACCAAACAATGGGGAGAAATACCTGCCGATTTTGGAAGAAAATAAACCTTTCCATTCTCTTTTACTCTATTCATTAAAGTCACACAAGAAAAAGCTTTGTCATCCGTTCCCATTAAGAGAGACGAGCGTTCCCATGAGAAGAAACGACAGTTCCCATTAAGGGAAACGAGCGTTCCCATGAGGAGAAACGACAGTTCCATTAAGGGAAACGCTCGTTCCCAAGGGTTGGAAACTCCAGTTTCCAGGCATAGGAACGCGAGTTTCCTGGTACTAGGTGTACTGTACTGGATTTAGTTGACAACTTCGCTTGTTATACCTAAGTTAGTTTACTCAATATATTTT
>NZ_CAJLKP010000053.1 GCF_905207245.1 uncultured Bacteroides sp.
TTCCGAAAGGCACTTGTAGCTTGTAGCCTGTAGCTCGTAACTGATTCAAATCCGTTCAGATAAGGAATAAAAAAGATATTCTTACAATTAAAATATGAAAATATAAGAAACCTCTGCAAACCGAAACATCGCAATAAAGCAGCTTCTAAAAAAATTAATGGAAATGGAAGAACATTTATAGGATGGAAAACGTTATAATAACAAAACCATAATTCAAGACAAATTATGAATACGTTATTAACATCATTAATGCTTATAATTATGACTCACGAAATGCCAAAACTTCCATATGCAAACAATGCATTGGAACCTGTAATCAGTCAGCAAACAATAGATTACCACTATGGTAAGCATTTGCAAACATACGTAAACAACCTCAATAACCTGGTTCCGGGTACGGAGTATGAGAATAAAGATTTAGTGACTATTGTGGCCACTGCACCGGATGGAGCTATCTTCAATAATGCCGGACAAGTTCTGAATCACACCCTCTACTTCTTACAGTTTTCCCCGAAACCTGCTCACAGTGAGCCCACAGGAAAATTGGCAGAAGCCATCAAACGCGATTTTGGAAGTTTTGACAACTTCAAGAAAGAGTTTGCAGCCGCTTCTGTAGGATTATTCGGATCAGGTTGGTCCTGGTTGTCAGTAGACAAGAATGGAAAACTACACATTACTAAAGAACCTAACGGAAGTAACCCGGTACGTTCCGGCCTCACCCCGTTGTTGGGCTTCGATGTTTGGGAACATGCGTATTATCTTGACTACCAAAACCGTCGCGCCGATCATATCAATGCTCTTTGGGGCATCATCGATTGGGACGTAGTAGGCAGCCGAATGAAATAACAACAACATCATAAACTCTTTTTAAGCGTACCTTTGTGGATGGTTATTCCCGAAGGTACGCTTTGTGTATCCAATCTAACATCTTTTAAAGAAAAACCTTACCCACTGAAAGCATTTATCATTAACTTTGCTAAACATAAACGTTTAACAATTAGAAATGAAGCTTATTGTAGTCACAGCCCCCACATTTTTTGTGGAAGAAGACAAGATTATCACAGCACTTTTTGAAGAAGGGCTGGATATTCTGCACCTGAGGAAGCCGGAAACACCTGCCATGTATTCTGAGCGCCTTTTGACGCTAATTCCCGAAAAATATCACAAGCGCATCGTTACTCACGAACATTTCTATCTGAAAGAGGAGTTCGACCTCATGGGTATCCATTTGAACTCACGCAATCCGAATGAACCGCATGACTATTCAGGACACGTCAGTTGCACTTGCCACTCGGTAGAGGAAGTGAAAAGCAAAAAGCACTTTTATGATTATGTGTTCATGAGTCCGGTTTATGACTGCATCACTAAGCAGGGGACTCTTTCCGGCTATACCCCCGAAGAGCTACGCGCAGCAGGAAAAGAAAGGATAATTGATACAAAAGTAATGGCTTTAGGTGGAATCACCCCCGATAACATTCTGGAAATAAAAGATTTCGGATTTGGAGGTGCAGTAGTATTGGGCGACTTATGGAACAAATTCAATGTCTGCACAGACCGGGATTATCTGGGCGTTATCCGTCATTTTAAAAAACTAAAGGAAATGGCGGATTAAAAACGAAGTCTGTCAACTTAGAATTTTCCGTATTCCTTGTATTCTATTCCGGCAGGCAAGGTGAAATAGAATGTAGACCCCTCTCCTTTTTTCGATTCTACACCGATACCACCACCATAATGTTCTACAATGGATTTTGTGATTGAGAGTCCCAAACCCGTACCACGAATATTATAGTTCATCTTCACAAAGCGCTCAAAAATAGCCCTACGACTTTCTTCATCAATACCACAACCTGTATCAGCCACATAAAAATAGAAATTATCATTGCTCAAACGACGATAACCAATTCGCACACTACCTTGTTCGGTGAACTTCAAGGCATTCTTTACCAAATTATTAACCACCTGCGCAAAACGTACCCGGTCTATCATCAAACGACATTGAGGCAGTTTCTCTACAAACTCCAGCAGGATTCCCGATGGTCTGGGATGTGCATTCTCAACTGCACATATTTCCTCAATCAGAGCATTCACATCCACATCTCCGTCATTGTACTCTATCGTATTGGCTTCTATCTTCGAAAAGTCCAATAAGTCATTTATCATCTGAACAAGAAAGTTCTTATTATCATTAATCTCTTTCAAAAAAATCATCCGTTCTTCCCGGCTCAGATTATCAGTCTCTGCAAGTATATTCGTAAATCCTACGATAGCATTAAGTGGAGTACGTATCTCATGTGTCATATTGGCAATGAAGGCATTCTTCAACTGATTACTTTCTTCTGCCACGTCATTTAACTGCTGCAGAGTCTTCAGACGTTTGTTCTTACTCATGGATATAGTAATCATAATAACCAAAAGCAACAAAATTATCACCCCAAAACAGAGCAATATAATCTCATTTTTAGAGATAAATTCTGTAACCCAAAATCTATAATATATGGCAAGATCCGGCTTCATAAAGTTGGTTATTAAAAAGATTAGGTAATATGATTGTTCTAAGTGGGGACAAATATACTAAAGAAAAAACAAATAAATGATTATTGAATGCATGTTTTTCAAAAAAAGATAGGCTGCAAACCTATTCAAAAGAGGTTTACAGCCTATAAATATCAGATTTTAGAAATATTATTTCAAATCTTCAATCGCTGCCTGAGCCGCTGCCAGTCGTGCGATAGGAACTCTGAACGGAGAACAGCTTACATAGTTCAAACCTACCTTATGGCAGAATTTCACTGATGAAGGTTCACCACCATGTTCACCACAAATACCACACTTCAAATCCGGACGGATGGCACGGCCTTTTTCAGTAGCCATGCGCACCAACTGACCTACACCATTCTGGTCAAGAACCTGGAACGGGTCTACCTTCAAGATTTTCTTTTCCAGATAAACCGGAAGGAATGAAGCAATATCATCGCGTGAATAACCGAATGTCATCTGCGTCAAATCATTCGTACCGAATGAGAAGAACTCGGCAGAAGAAGCAATGCGATCAGCAGTCAATGCAGCGCGAGGAATTTCAATCATTGTACCTACCTTGAAATCGATACTATCGCCCAACTCTTCAAAGAGTGTAGCAGCTTCTTCACGAATCACCTTTTCTTGTTCTTTGAACTCATACAAAATACCGGTCAGCGGAACCATGATTTCGGGATGTGTCTCCACACCTTCTTTCTTCAGTTCCAAAGCAGCACCCAGAATGGCGCGCGTCTGCATCTGCGTGATTTCAGGATACGTATTGCCCAAACGACATCCACGGTGTCCCAACATCGGATTGTGTTCGCAAAGCGACTCTACACGTTGCTGGATGTAATGCAGACTAACTCCCATTGCATCCGCCATTTCCTGTTGTCCCTTCAAATCGTGGGGAACAAACTCATGCAAAGGAGGATCGAGCAAACGCACAGTCACCGGACAACCTTCCATAGCCTTGAAGATACCCTTAAAGTCAGCTTGCTGGTAAGGCAAAATCTTAGCCAGAGCTTTGCGGCGTCCTTCTGCATCTTCTGCAAGAATCATCTCACGCATAGCTTTAATTTTTTCACCTTCGAAGAACATGTGCTCCGTACGACAAAGTCCGATACCTACAGCACCGAAATTACGTGCTACTCCAGCATCATGGGGAGTATCCGCATTAGTGCGAACCTGAAGTTTCGTATATTTATCAGCCAGTTCCATCAATTCTGCAAAATCTCCGGAAAGTTCGGCAGCTTTCGTTTCTACCTGCCCCTTATAAACCACACCTGTACTACCATTCAATGAAATGTAATCGCCTTCTTTCAACAGAACGCCATCTATTTCCACAGTGCGGGCTTTATAATCAATATTCAATGCGCCGGCACCGGATACACAACATTTACCCATGCCACGGGCAACAACGGCTGCGTGAGAAGTCATACCACCACGGGCAGTAAGAATACCTTCTGCAACTGCCATACCAGCCAAGTCTTCGGGAGAAGTTTCAATACGTACCATTACGATACGCTTGCCGGCAGCATGCCATTCGGCAGCATCGTCTGCAAAGAACACGATTTGTCCCGTAGCAGCCCCCGGAGATGCAGGAAGACCGCGAGTCAGAGCTTTGGCTTGCTTCAAAGCGGACTTATCAAATACCGGGTGAAGCAATTCATCCAGCTTGTTGGGCTCACAACGCATCAATGCAGTCTTTTCATCAATCATACCTTGATGAAGCAGATCCATTGCAATCTTCACCATCGCCGCACCGGTACGTTTACCATTACGTGTTTGGAGGAACCAGAGTTTGCCATCCTGAACGGTGAACTCCATGTCCTGCATATCTTTATAATGATTTTCCAGTTTGGTCTGGATAGCATCCAACTCCTTATAGATTTCCGGCATAGCCTCTTCCATTGACGGATATTTGGCAGCACGTTCTTCTTCACTGACACCTGCCAATTCCGCCCAGCGCTGTGAACCGATCTTTGTAATCTGTTGCGGCGTACGGATACCGGCTACCACGTCTTCACCCTGTGCGTTAATCAGATATTCACCATTGAACAAATCTTCGCCAGTGGCAGCGTCACGGCTAAAGCAAACACCTGTAGCCGAAGTTTCACCCATATTACCAAATACCATTGCCTGCACAGTAACAGCAGTACCCCATTCATCAGGTATACTCTCCATTTTGCGATACAGGATAGCACGTTCATTCATCCAAGAGTTGAACACTGCACAAACTGCGCCCCATAATTGCTCATAAGCACAAGTCGGGAAGTCTTTTCCGGTTTGTTTCTTAACAGCAGCTTTGAATTTCGTCACCAGTTCTTTCAAGTCTTCCACTGTCAGTTCATTATCCAGCTTCACACCCTTCGCATGCTTCACTTCTTCAATGATAGCCTCAAACGGGTCGATGTCTTCTTTATTCGTCGGCTTCATGCCCAACACCACGTCACCATACATTTGTACGAAACGACGGTAAGAGTCCCATGCAAAACGGGCATTGCCTGTTTTACGCGTCAAACCTTCTACTACTTCATCATTCAAACCCAGATTAAGGATCGTATCCATCATACCCGGCATGGAAGCACGGGCGCCTGAACGAACGGATACCAATAATGGATTTTCTATATCACCGAATTTAGAACGCATCAACGTTTCTACGTTTGCAATAGCATTTTCAACTTCGCTTTTCAACAGGGCAACAACTTTTTCCTGCCCCATCTCATTATATTCGGTACAAACCTCAGTCGTGATTGTAAAACCGGGAGGAACCGGAACCCCGATAAGGTTCATTTCGGCAAGGTTGGCACCTTTGCCCCCCAAAAGATTCTTCATGTCGGCCTTTCCTTCTGCCTGACCGTTACCAAAGGTATAAACTCTTTTTTTGTCCATAATATAAATTTAAGTTTCTCGATTGTGATTTTTTTCTGTTCGCAAATCTAAGTATATTTCGCATACTAGAAAACTTTTTGAGAAAAAACTTTCTATCAAAATGCAATTTCGACATTGCAATCTTTAATATTTCACTTCATAGAGAGAAATCCCGAAAAAATGTCTATTTTTGCAGAATAATTTATTAGACTGGTGTAAAAGTGGCAAGAAATAGAAAAGAGCTTCCCCTACTGGAGAAAGTGACAATAACGGATGTGGCTGCCGAAGGAAAAGCCATCGCAAAGGTCAATGATTTGGTTATTTTCGTACCTTATGTCGTTCCCGGAGATGTAGTAGACCTGCAAATTAAGAGAAAAAAGCATCATTATGCAGAAGCCGTAGCGGTGAAGTTCCACGAATATTCTCGTGAAAGAGCTGTTCCATTCTGCCAACACTATGGTGTATGTGGTGGTTGTAAATGGCAAGTTCTCCCCTATTCCGAACAAATCAAGTACAAACAAAAGCAGGTGACGGACAACCTGACTCGCATCGGGAAAATAGAACTTCCAGAGATTTCCCCTATTCTCGGTTCAGAGAAAACGCAGTTTTATAGAAATAAACTGGAGTATACTTTTTCAAACAAACGTTGGCTGACGGAAGAAGAAATAAAACAGAATGTGGTATATGACCAGATGAATGCCGTAGGTTTCCATATTCCCAACGCTTTCGATAAAGTATTGGCCATAGAAAAGTGCTGGCTACAGGATGATATTTCCAATCGCATCCGCAATGCCGTGCGTGATTACGCTTACGAGCACAACTATCCATTCATCAACCTGCGCACTCAGGAAGGTATGTTGCGTAATATGATTGTCCGCACATCCACCACCGGAGAGCTGATGGTTATCCTCATTGCAAAAATAGAAGAAGACGGAGAAATGCCACTATTCAAGCAACTCCTGCAATATGTAGCAGATACATTCCCTGAAATCACTTCTCTTCTATACATTATTAATAATAAGCGGAACGATACTGTCACCGACCTGGATGTATATACCTTCAAAGGTAAAGACCACATCTTCGAGGAAATGGAAGGATTGCGTTTTAAGGTGGGACCTAAATCATTCTACCAAACCAATTCAGAGCAGGCATATAATCTCTATAAGATAGCGCGTGATTTTGCCGGACTGACCGGAAAGGAACTGGTATACGACCTTTATACGGGCACAGGAACCATCGCTAACTTCGTTTCCAAACAAACCCGCCAGGTCATCGGCATCGAATATGTGCCCGAAGCTATTGAAGATGCAAAGGTAAATGCAGAAATCAACGGAATTGAAAATACGCTATTCTTTGCCGGTGATATGAAGGATATGCTGACGCAGGATTTCATTAACGAATATGGTCGTCCGGATGTTATCATCACTGATCCCCCACGGGCAGGTATGCACCAGGATGTAGTAGATGTAATCTTATTCGCTGAACCGAAACGCATTGTATATGTAAGCTGTAACCCTGCCACCCAGGCACGCGACTTGCAATTGCTTGACGTGAAATATAAAGTGAAAGCCGTGCAACCGGTAGATATGTTCCCACACACTCACCATGTGGAAAACGTAGTACTGCTGGAACTAAGAAATGAAGACTGAGAATTAATCACTAATCACTAACCATTAATCACCATCAACGTGGCAAGAGGAAAAATAGTAGCACGAGCCCGCACTCAATACACGGACTACACAGTTAAAGAACCAATTGAGCTTATGGAGTTTCTGGCAGCCAAGATGCCGGACGCCAGCCGCACCAAACTAAAATCACTGCTCAGCAAGCGAGTGGTATTTGTAGACAGTGTGATAACCACTCAATACAACTTCCCGCTTAAACCGGGTATGAAAGTACAAATCAGCCGCGATAAAGGCAAAAAGGAGTTTCATAATAAGCTGCTGAAGATTGTATATGAGGATGCGTATATCATTGTGGTGGAAAAGATGCAGGGATTGTTATCAGTCAGCACCGAACGCCAGAAAGAACGCACTGCCTACCATATCTTAAATGAATACGTACAGCGTTCGAACGGACGTGGCAGTAGTGTCTATATCGCCCACCGCCTCGACCGCGATACTTCGGGGTTGATGATGTTTGCCAAAGACGAAAAGACGCAGTTTACTTTGCGTGATAACTGGCATGACATTGTGACCGACCGTCGTTATGTAGCTGTGGTTAACGGAGAAATGGAAAAGAACGCCGGCTGTGTGGTATCCTGGCTTACGGACCGTATGCTTTATGTCTATTCCAGTCCGACGGATGACGGAGGACAAAAATCCATTACGCACTACCGCACCATTAAACGTGCCAACGGTTATTCTTTGGTAGAGTTGAACCTGGAAACAGGACGCAAGAACCAAATTCGTGTGCATATGCAAGATTTGGGACATCCTATTATTGGTGATGGACGTTATGGCCTGGAAGAAGTGAATCCTATCGGGCGCTTGGCGCTACATGCTTTCAAACTCTGTTTCTATCATCCGGTGACGGGAGAGTTAATGCAGTTTGAGACACCTTATCCGTCAGATTTCAAAAGATTGTTTCTAAAGAGAAAAGATTAAACGAACATAATAAAAGCGGGTCACTTTATAAAGTGACCCGCTTTTATTATATATTTTTATTCCATTTCTAATACAAAATTGAATCCCGGACTATCATCCGACACATGAAATGTACCTCGCAACTGATTTCCTGTCACTCTGACATTGTCCATATAAGAAATTCCTGCCCTGCCATAATCTAATACAAGATTATTACTAAAATCATCTTCCCACCACCATTGAAAGCGGTAATTCATATAACGAGCTCCATCATATGAATAATACTGATATTCTTCACCGAATCCATCACCTCCAAAAGTAAATGTACTGAAAAGGGGGGCACCATTGTCAGCATTCATACCAACATCTCCCGTCCATGCACGACCAATTATTACCGATTCTATACTATATTGGTCATCGTCGTCACATGATGCCAGACTTAAAGTCAACACACATGCAAATATAAAATATAGATATTTCTTCATTTCCGTTATATTTTAATATTAGTTCTTCGCATAACTGGCATCTGTCATCATTATAATCTTACCATCCAATTTACCGCTAAGATAATGATCGCGTACCCACACATTCTCAAAGTACTTTACTTTTCCATCAGGAAAAGTCATTCTCAATGCTTCTTTACTATTATCAGCCCAGCGCCAGGAAAATTCTCTATCAACTGTTGTTTTTCCACTCTCATCATACGTTATTGTGAGCTCCTGACCCTTATTATTATCTTTGAAGAATTTCAGTTGATAAGTGCATGGTGATCCCTCATTCGTCTCTGATTCATCCACCCATGTTCGGTCACATAGTTTCTTATCGCTATTCTCCATAGTATAATAGACATCATCTCCACAAGACATCAAACCAATAACAAAAGTACATAGCAGTAGTATTTTTCCAACATTCAAAGTTTTCATAATTTCCAAGTTTAGTTAATACCTGCGGACAAAAATACGAAAAGATATTGAAATGTCTTAATATTTTGCCTGATATTTCTTATAGAAGACCAGAAACAAAATGAAACCCAGCAAGGCAAAAGGCACTCCTGCCAATGCAGGATAGCGGTAGCCACCACTAACAGCCACTCCACCCACATAAGCTCCGATTGCGTTACCCAGATTGAACGCCACTTGCACACAAGCTGCCCCCAGCATCTCCCCGCCTTTGGCTACACGGATAATCAAGACCTGTTCCGGACTGGAAACAGCGAACAGGCCTGCTGTGCATAAACACATCAGCAATGCAGATAACCACGGATAAGGTGACAAGAAGAATATCAACAACAATAAAACACAAATCATAGCCTGCACGGTAGTTCCTACTTTTCCGGGAGTATAACGATCAGAAAGACGACCACTAACCAAGTTTCCTACCACCATACCAAAACCTGCCAATACCATCAACCCGGTAATACTATCAGCACTGAACCCGGACACATCCGTCAGCAACGGATTGATATAGCTGTACCAACAAAAAACACCTCCGTTCCCTAATGCCGTTGCACCCAGAATAAGCCAGGGAGCAGGCGTTTTCAGAAACCGGAATTGCCCTTTGAACCCTGTATCTTTCAACCCCTCCACATGAGGCACCCAGCGCCAGATATAATAAAGGATAATCACTCCCCAACAACCCACCAATAAGAAAGTAACACGCCAGGAAATAGAATTACTCAATGATGTACCCAACGGAACACCGAAAAGATTGGCAATAGTCATTCCCGCTATCATTATCGACACAGCCTCGGAACCTTTTCCTTTATCAGCCAGTTTTTCCGCAACAATAGATGCCACCCCGAAGTATGCACCGTGGGGAAGTCCGGAAACGAAGCGTGCCAATAACAACACCCAATAGTTAGGTGCCATTGCCGCACAGATATTTCCCACCATAATCAGTGTCACCAACACCAACAAAATGTGTTTCAACGGATGCTTACGGGCTAAAATTAAAGCAGGTGCCCCCACACAAACCCCTAAAGCATATGCGGAAATAAAATGTCCTGCAACAGGAATGCTAATCCCCAAATCCTTAGCAACATCGGGCAGAATACCCATCATGACAAACTCCGCAATTCCCAATCCCAGGGTGCCAAATGCTAATGCGATAAGACTCTTCTTCATACTTATTTTACCTAAAAACTAACCTTTTTACCGGGGTGCAAAGGTAGTCTTTTTTTCATTCCAATGATAAACTATTTAAGACTGTATTTTGTTTTTATATACAAACAGAATATGAAGATGAAAACAATTATAATAAGCATATGTATGGCAATGATGGCAATAGCTGCCCAAGCACAGCAGAAGAGTTTCTATGACTTCACAGTCAAGACTATTGATGGAAAAGAGATATCACTTTCTACCTTTAAAGGTAAAAAAGTGCTGGTGGTTAATGTCGCTTCCAAATGTGGATTCACTCCGCAGTACGCCAAACTCGAAGAATTATATACCAGATATGGGAAAGATAATTTTGTAGTAATTGGTTTTCCTGCCAATAACTTCATGCATCAGGAACCGGGAAGCAATGAAGAAATCAAAGAATTCTGCACCTTGAATTATGGAGTTACCTTTCCGATGATGGAAAAGATTTCCGTTAAAGGAAAAGACATTGCCCCCCTATACAGTTGGCTCACCAAGAAAAGTGAGAACGGTGTCCAAGATGCAAAAGTTGGCTGGAATTTCCATAAATTCCTGATAGATGAAAACGGGAAATGGGTAGCTTCTTATGGTTCGACGACTGATCCGCTATCAGAGAAAATAGTGGAATGGATCGAGAAATGATTTTATTGCATAATTGGCAAAATCATTGCAAAGCGGCTCCCCTTACCCGGATCTGAATACAACTCAATCATAGCCCCCAGTCACATTCGTAAATTGTTCGATTAGCTTCCAATTGGGATAATTGACACCGGAAAATACAATAGGGATTTCTTTTACGAGTCGGTGTCCACATTTCAACAGTATGAACTGCAATAAAGCCCATCCCCTCTATTCTATATTTACGTTTGCTTTAAATTGGAGGACAAATGTATATAAATTGATAAGGTGTGGGCAGTGATACCAAAAAGAAGATACCGTAAACATAGATCCATACGGATATGATGTAAGAATAAATCATTAATAGCTCACTCCAAAGAAAGAGCATCACTTTGTCCCGTCAACCTAAATGTGGAAGGGCTACACCCTTTCAACCGGATGGTGTAGCCTTAAGCATAAAAGGGTGTAGCTATCCAAAGCAAAGGGTGTAGCCATCACAGACAATTGATTATTAATCATTTATAAACTTGTAAATTCATTAAAATAAAGAAACAAATGTTGGGGCACCAATCAAACCATGTAACGAAAGAAAAAATGTATGCACTCGACAAACAGGTGCATAACTATGAGGGGCTATGCCGGGAAAATACATTCTGAAGTTACTGCAAAACTAAAAGCTGGTCAGACAAAAAATAGAGAGATTGCTTCAGTTGTAGCGCAAACAAAATCCTCTATTTTTTGTTATTTAGTATAAATCTAACAAATAATGCTTAATTTCGCGAACTAAAAAATTTAAAAACAAGATGAATATGCAATTAAAAAGAAATCTGATGCTTATGGTCTTAGGCCTTAGCACTTTAGCCGTATCGGCACAAAATACTCAATCTTCCGCGCAAGGCACAGAAGAAAGTAACACAACGTTTAAGCCTCATTGGTATATGCAGGTACAAGCTGGTGCAGCAGAAACTATTGGTGAGGCAAGTTTCAAAGACCTGATATCTCCCACAGCAGCTCTTTCTGCCGGATATAAGTTTACCCCTCTGTGGGGAATACGTGCTGGTGTAAGTGGCTGGCAGGCAAAAGGAAAATGGGCGGTACTTCCCGACTCATACAAATTCAACTATCTGCAAGGAAATGTAGATGCCACACTCGACTTAAGCAACTTATTCTGCCACTATAATCCGAAGCGTTTCTTCAATGCTTATATGTTTTTGGGAGTAGGCGTTGCCGGTGGATTTAATAATGACGATGCAGTCGCATTGAACAATGCAGGTTATGACATGCAATATCTTTGGAGCGGCAAAAAAGTCTTTGTAGCCGGCCGTGGCGGTTTGGGTGCCAACCTACGCCTGAGCAAGCATGTATCTTTCAATCTTGAAGTAAATGCAAATGTTCTGTCGGACAAGTTCAACTCCAAGAAGGCTGACAATGCTGACTGGCAGCTTAATGCACTGGCTGGTTTCACGTTCAAGTTTGGAAAGAGTAGCAAAAAGGCGAAACCGATGGTTACTTACACTCCGGAACCGGTAGTGGAAACTGTAGTAGAAGTGAAAGAAGAACCGGCTTATGTTCCTGCACCGGTAGAAGAGAAAAAAGAAGAAGTGAAGCCCCTGACTGAAAATATCTTCTTTAAGATTAATTCTGCTGTTATACGTTCCTCTGAGGAAAGCAAAATCGCCGAATTAGTTGCATTCCTGCAAAAGAATGCAGAAGTAAAAGTCTCTATTTGTGGATATGCAGACGCCGCAACCGGTACGGCAGCCATCAACACACGACTTTCCAAAGAACGTGCTTTAGCTGTTGAGAAAGCATTGAAAGCAAAAGGTATTGCTGCCGACAGAATTATGGTTGATTTTAAGGGAGACAAAGTACAACCTTTCTCTAAAAATGATGAAAATCGTGTGGCAATCTGTATCACAGAATAAGCAACCAGAAATAAAACCTCTATAAAAAAAGGAGCTGTACTGCACCCTGAAGACAGGGTTAAATAGTACAGCTCCTTTTTTATTGTCATTACATAAAGATCAACTGCCTCTTCAGCAAGTCTATGATATCCCTTTGCAATTTCTGCGCATTGATAGGCTTGGAAGTATATGCATCGAAACCACTGTTCAGGATACGCTGTTCGTCTTCGGCATAAACATAAGCCGTCACTGCCATAATCGGGACAGTCGGTGATATTTCACGTATCATCTGGGTAGCTTCATATCCACTCTTCTTAGGCATATTGATATCCATCAATATCAAATGAGGGTTACACTTCTTGAATAACTCTACAGCCTCTTCCCCATCCCATGCATGGAGAATGTTGTACTCGTTCTTCAGGATAGACTCGAACAACTGGAAATTGCTGTTATTATCTTCAGCAATTAAAACAGTCAGTTTATTCTCTACCTTTTGCATCCGGTGCTCTTTCAGTTCTTTCACCGATTTCAACGTCACAGGACGATAAGGAAGAGTGAACCAGAAAGTAGACCCCTTATCTACCTCAGATTCCACGCCTATCTCACCTCCCATATGCTCAACAATACTCTGGCAAATAGAAAGTCCCAGACCTGTGCCCTGAGCAAAAGAGTCAAGTTTCACAAAACGCCCGAACACGCTGTCTTTCTTATCATCTGCTATTCCGCATCCCGTATCCGTAACATAGAAGTACAGGAAGTCGGTATCCTTGAGATGATAGCCGAAAGTAATGCTGCCATCAGAGGTGAACTTCATTGCATTATTCAGCATATTCGTAACCACCTGCGTCAGCCTGTTTTTCTCAATGCTGACGGAGCAGTCCGGCATTTCCGGTATATAGCGGATGGGGACGGCTGCATTCTTCTGACGGAGTTGCGCAGAGGCTTCCATTTCTTTAAAGAGAGCATTCAGGTCCAAATCCGAGAAAATGAATTCAAGTGTCCCCGCCTCTATTTTAGAGAGATCCAGAATGTCGCCTACGAGTTGCAGTAGCAACGTATTATTGTTCTCGATGATATTGATGTATTCTTCCTTCTCCTCCTGTTCTTCCGCATCTGCCAGAATGCTGGAAAAACCAACAATCGCATTAAGAGGAGTACGTATCTCATGACTCATGTTAGCCAGGAAAGCTGATTTCAAGCGGTTGGATTCTTCCGCCTTTTCCTTGGCTGTAATTAAATCCTGCTCCATTTTCTTTCGTCCGGTTATCACAAGCGAAGAACCAATCAAAGTAATCGGCTTGTTATTTTCGTCTCTTTTGTCCACCGCAGCCTGAGCCTCAACCCATTCATAGCGTGCAACTCCATTCTTACGAACCACTACACGGTATTCTTCCTTAATCTTGGAAACATTGCCTTCCATCAGTTCTTTATATGCTTTCTTCACCCGGTCTCTATCCTGTTTGCAGATTTTAGCAAAATATTGATAATCGGGCACGGAAAGCTGTTCTTCATTGACCACGCCGTCGTCATGGCTAAGTTCCACCGGACGATTGACGTCACAAAGCATAGTACCTTTTTCCAAATCCCACTTCCAGGGAACAATGTTTGCCACATCAAGAGACATTGATAATTTATGATTGGCAGAGCGTAACATCTGTTGTGTTTCAGCCAGTTCAGTATTGTCAACGCAGAATACATCGATGTACCCTTTATGTTTGGAGGGCGTCAGAATCACATTGAAATAATTACCGCCAGCTTCGTTGTAGTGTTGAAAAGAAAGTTCTTTTTGAGTGGAAGCAACCATACTATAAAGATGAACCATTCTTTCGGTACCCTTGGGGTCAATTTCACTTCCCTTCTTACCGATAACCGGACCCGATGATTTGAAATATTTCTCAAAACGGGGATTAGCTTCCACCGTAAGATAATCCACCACTTTGCCCGCCTGGTCAAAAATCAACTGATGTTTCAGGTATACAATAGGCATATTCTCGAACAAACTATGATAGCTTGTCATCAGCTTAATCTGCTCGGCCTGCTTTTTCCTTACCTTATACATCCACCACATCCACATCCACATGAACAAAATAACAACAGTTACAATTGCAAATATGACACTATACTTATGCTGTTCCCAGAAAGTGGGTGGCATCATGTAGAACACGGTATTGGAAGGACACAACTTAGGTGACAGTCCGGCTTCCACAAGATCCTGATAATTGAACATGGGAATAGGAGTGCCGGAACTGAGTATCTGAACCCCTTTTCCATATCCGCCGGACAAAACATTATTGACAATCTCAATTATCTTCCTGCCGACCGTTTTCTCGTCAATAAAATAACCACCTACCAATCCGTTCCGTTGCAATCCGGTGTTATCCAACGAAAATATGGGGGAAGAAGAGTAATAGCTGAGAATTCTGGAAATGTTGTTAGTTAATACGACATTGCCATTCTGCATATCCTGCTGGGCCCATGAGAAGAAAAGTACACCTGTATGCTCTCCCGTATGATTTAAGGAATCAGCCAGCGCATCGGTGGTTATTTCACCGGCCACATAGTCTTTCAGTTTCAATTCGGGGAAGTCATCTCTCATGACATCCTTTATCTCCGAACGTAACTGAGCACTTATATAACGCATATCCGACAGGAAAACCAACTCGTCCATCTGGGGCATCAGGTCCTGCATCAACGAGATGGTTTCCTTAATGTACGTCGGTGCATAGACAACCGTCAATGACAAATCTCCTTTATAGTCCTTCAATAGCACTCTTTCTTCCTCCGGAATTGCCCTTTTTTCACGATAAGCAGCTTGCGGACCTGCATAATTTGTTTCCGTGCAGAGTATGACAGGAACATCTTTCCATTTTCTTTCAATACTGTCCTTCAGTAAGCCCCATGAAGCGCTACCCAAAAGAATCAGGAGTTTCGGAGGACTGTCGGCATATCTTTCAAAGAGCCTTTTCTCATATTGCAACAGTTCATCTGTATCCTGCATTTGCATCATTTGAGTATTCATGTGCTCCACATCTACCACAAAAGGAGAATTTTTATGCTGATAGGAGTTGTAAATGGGAATGATGAAGTCATTACTCCAACGGGAAGAGCCACTGTATGCATTGATAATCAGTATTGTATTTTCACTTCCCGGTTTAAATGCCGAAGAGCCTTCGCTAAAAACATTAACGGCATTTAATAAAAAGATTATCAATATAATAAATATCTTGGTTATTTTATACAAATATCTCATTTAAGGCATAGTTTACTCCGTAAGCGTACCCTTTCTTTACCGAACATTGACTAAAAAGGCTGTCTCACAGATGATTTATATTGCAAAACTAATTAAAAATCAGTGAATTCACAGTTTTATGAAAAAAGTTTTTTTAGGTAATCTCCCATATTCTGCGTACTTTTGAAAGCAGAAAACTGTATAAACATGAAAATACTTCATACCAGCGACTGGCATTTGGGACATACATTATATAACTATGACCGCAGCCTGGAGCAACAAGCATTTTTGGAACAACTCACCCGCATCGTAGCGGAAGAGAAACCGGACGCAATGGTAGTGAGTGGGGACATCTACCACTACTCCACCCCATCGGCAACCACACAAAAGATGTATACGGACGGTATGCTCGAAATTCACCGGGCTTGCCCGGATATGGCAATCGTGGTGACAGCCGGAAATCACGACAGTAGCTCCAAATTGGAGATAGACAGCAATCTGTGGAATCACTTCGGAGTGAAAGTAGTGGGTAACATCGAACGAAACCGGGAAGAGGTGAATCTGGAAAAACATATTGTGGAAGTGAGGGATAAAGAAGGGCAACTGAAAGGATACATTATTGCCATCCCCCATGTATATCCGCAGAACTTCCCGATGCTGGACACAGAGACACCCCGCGAAGAACGGCAGGCACGCTTCTTCCAGGCATTGCAGGACGAAGTAGAGAAAATAAATACGGATGGACTGCCTGTCGTATTAATGGCACACCTCTCTATAGAAGGCAGCGACCGGAGCGGTCATGACGAAACTACCGGCGGAATAGAATATGTTCCCATCGGTTCAATGGGCGAAGGGTATGATTATCTGGCGCTCGGGCACATTCATTGTCCGCAGGATATCAAAGGAAACGGCTGCCATGCACGGTATTGCGGTACTCCCTTGCCCGTGAATTTCGACGAAACATATCCGCATTCTGTTTCTATAGTAGAAGTACGGAGACACGAAGTCCCGGAAATAAGAACGGTAGAAATAGAAAATCCCATGCCGCTCGTCACGTTACCCAAAGAGGCGGTGACTTTTGAGGAAGCCATAAAACTACTGGAAGAGTATCCGGACGATAAGCCTGCTTATATTCGCCTGAACGTCCTGATAAAAGATTATCTGGCACCCGATTGCAACGAACGGGCATCGGGCGCAGTAAAAGGGAAAAAGTGCAAATACTGCTACATTAAGTCCAACCGGGAGAAACAGGCTTCGGATAACAAAGCAAGGCATATCTCCATTCAGGAAATACAGGAGATGTCTCCACTGGAAATTGCGAAACTCTATTATCAGGAAGCGGAAGGAGAAGAGATGGACGAGGAACTCTGCGAGCTGATGAATGCTGCCGTGCAAAGAGTGAGGGAAAAAAATAATCTGCGTTAATCCGTATAATCTGTGACGAATCATGAAACTTCAGAAACTGACTATAAAGAACCTGGCATCCATAGAAAATGCCGTCATTGACTTTGAGAACGGACCGCTAAGCGAAGAATCCCTGTTTCTCATCTGTGGCGAAACAGGTGCCGGAAAAACAACATTGCTCGATGCTATCTGCTTGTCACTCTATAATGAAACACCTCGTATGGAGCGTGCTGAGAATGAGAAGTACAGGGATGTGGGACAAGTCTTTTCTTCCAAAAAAGAGGAGGTGGCAATCAACGACAGCCGCCAACTGATGCGCCGGAACACCAATGAGGCATGGACCGAACTGGAATTTACGGGTTCGAACGAGATACCCTACACTGCCAAATGGTACGTGGCACGTGCACACCGGAAAGCATCCGGTGCCATCCAGGATACCAAGTGGACTTTAGAGAACCGGAAAACAGGCATTCAGCTCACCAAGAAAAATGAAATAAAAACTGAAATACAAATTGCTGTGGGACTGACGTTCGAGCAGTTCTGCCGCACCACCCTACTGGCACAAGGAGATTTCACCAAGTTTTTGCAAAGCAAGGAAAGTGAGAAATCGGATATTTTGGAGAAACTGACTGGCACCGGAATCTATTCTGAAATAGGCGCCGGAATTTATGCCATCACCAAAGAGAAGCGCATGGATTATGAAAATCAGAGCCGTAAACTGGAAGGTATCCATATCCTGAGTGATGAAGAAATAGCTGAAATTGATGGAGCTATGGCTGCATTAAACACAGAAATCAATGAAACTACCCGGCAAAAGAATACAGCCGTCCTGAAACGTGACTGGCTGAAGAGGCATACAGAACTCGTCTTCAGCCAGGAAAACCAGCAGAAAGCCTGGGAAGCAAAAAAAGAGCTACTACAATCAGATGATTTCCGGCAAAAAGAGTTACTGATTAAGGCTTGGAATAATACAGCAGATGCCCGCAACTGGTCCTCTGCCTTAAAACAGCAGCAACACCAACAGGAAAGTAATATCCAGCAAACTGAAAATTTGAAAGCGGACTTTATCCGCCTCAGTAGTGGTTGCATCTGGCTACAAGAGAATATGAAGGAGCAACAGGACAAGCTGGTGCTTGCCGGGGAGTATCTGCAAACTCATGCTCCGCTCCTCCCTATGTTCGAGCAAAGCCAGTCTATCATTGCCGACCTCAATGCCATACTTTCTGCCCACTCGCGCATTGCGGTCTATGAAAAGCAAATAACGGAACTAACCCGACAGCAACCAATTCTGGAACAGGAACGCATGGACAAGGAAAACGACTTCAACCTGAAAGACAAGGAAAACCAAACCAAACAACAGGAGATAGACCAACTGAATGTACAGCTTGAATCCATGAATCGGAATGCCTTGCAGGAAAAGAAAAACGTTTTGGAAACCACCAGAGAGAATTTGCAGAAAGCCCGCAATTCCCTGGTGGTATTGCAAGAAAAACAGGCAGCGTTGGATATGGCACAGGAAAATGAGAAGTCATTGGACAAGAAATTGCAAACCTGTAAGAGCCGATATGTGGCACTCAAAGCCGGATTCAACATCAGGAAGAAAGCATATGACGACATCAAGACACTTTACGACAAACAAAAAGAGGCAGTAGAGGAATGGGCCAAAGAAGCCCGTGCCCGTCTCTCTGTAGGAGATACTTGTCCGGTATGCGGGCAGGAGATAAAATCACTCTGCAAGGATGAAGACTTTCAGTCTGTGCTTGCTCCTATCCGGCAGTCACTGGAGGTAAAAGAGAAAGAATATAAAGAGGCGGAACAGGCTTTGAACGCTAATCGGACAGAGGGTAGAACATATGAGGAAATGATGGCAAACAGTCGTCTGGCAACGGAGAAAGCTCAGAAAGGATACGACATTGCCCGAACAGAGGCACAGGAGAAATGCAGTCAATGCCGTATTCCGAATACCTCTGACAATACCGGAGAGGTATTGGAAAAATTAATTCTGGAAAACAAGCAAGACCTTGAAAATGTCAATGTCAAGCTGAATGAAGTGCAAACCCTCGCCAACAATATCTCCCGATTGCAGCACCGGAAAGACGAATATCAAAAGGCTGTGGAAACTGCCCGAAAAGCGTTCGACACCGCCGATAAAAGTCTTACTAAACTGAAAAATGACATCGCCAACAAACATTCGCTGAGAGAAAGTGAAAAGAATATTATCCACACTACTCTGGAACGCGTCACTCCCTTGATTCTCTGGAAAGAGTGGCAAACAGAATGGAGCAACTCCCCTACTGCGTTTATCGAACGTTTGCAAAAGTCAGCAGGACATTACAAACTGGCGCAGGAAAGGCAGGCGGAATTGAAGGCTACCCTCTCCTTAATTGATAAAGAACTGGACAGTATATCGGCTACACGGAAAATAATCTGCGATGCCTTTTCCGAATGGAAGAATCTTCCGATAGAGGAAAAAATGGAAATCAAGAATCTGGGGCTAGCCTGGAATACATTGAACTCTCAGGTGGGCGGACTGAAACAAAACCTTCTGTCTGCCCGCAAAAATATAGAGGAGTTACAAGCCAATCTGGCAACTTTCTATGCCTCACATCCGGATATTGACGAAGCGCGTATCATTGCCCTCTCCACTTATTCCGGCGAACAGATAGAGCATCTGCGCAGCGGGCTACAAAAGCTTAAAGAGGAAGAAGTTGCTGCACAGACGGCCTTCAAACTGACAACCGGGCAATTGGAAGAACACCTAAGCAAGAAACCTGAAATAGAGGAAGAGGAGACTTTTGAAAATCTGAACAGCCTCATCATCATTTCAGATGAAAAGATTGCGGCAGGAACCCAGACCGCTCTACGGCTGAAAATACAACTGGAAGAAAATATGAAGAACATCGCCCGGATAAAGGATGAAAAGAAACGTGCGGATGAGTTACGGGAAGTCTACCTGAAATGGGACCGCCTCTGCCATCACTTCGGTGATGAGAAAGGAAAGAATTTCCGGAATATAGCCCAGAGTTTCGTATTGAAAGAGCTACTCAGCGGAGCTAATTTCTATCTGCAACGTCTGACGGATCGTTATGAACTGGAATGTCAGGCAGGTTCGCTCACCATTCTGCTGCGCGACTTTTATCAGGGAGGTGCAGCACGTCCGGCTTGTACGTTGTCCGGCGGGGAAAGTTTTTTGGTTTCCTTATCGCTGGCTCTCGGACTTTCTTCACTCAGCCGGCAAAGTCTGTCGGTAGATACGTTATTTATTGATGAAGGTTTCGGTACGCTGAGTAGCGATTATCTGAATACAGTGATGGATACACTGGAGAAATTGCACCAGATGGGTGGAAAGAAGGTGGGAATCATCAGCCATGTAGAGGGATTGCGGGAACGAATAAAAACGCAGATACAGGTGAAGAGGGTTGATAATTCGAGGAGTGAGATTAGGACAATAAGAATGTTGTAAATGATAATTTATCGCGCTTTGCGCGATAAGTGACAAGCTACAAGCTACGAGTGACAAGTGCCTTTCGGTGTGATAGCCGGCGCGAATAATTATTCACCCACGAGTACAGCGCAGCAACTCGTTACTGGTAGCTCGTAGCTCGTAACTTAATTTAGCGCTCCGCGCTAAATTATCATTTTTCTGTTCCCACAAGTGCCAGCACACCATATTATTATGTACTTTTGTAGCAATTATAAATCAAAGAAACAATGAAAAAGTTCGTAAAAGGAGTCCGGTTTGCTCCTAAAAATTATTCCGACGAAGTAGAAAAGAAGATTCAACACTATAAAAAAGAAGGTTATAAACTGCCGTCACGCCATTTATTACGCACGGAAGAACAATTGGCAGGTATCCGTGAAAGTGCTAAAATCAACACCGCATTGCTGGAGTACATTTCGGCAAACATACGCGAAGGCATGTCTACGGCAGAGATTGACCACATGGTATATGAGTTTACGACAGACCATGACGCAATACCTGCTCCTTTTCTGTACGAAGGATTTCCGAAAAGTGTATGTACAAGCATCAACGACGTGGTCTGTCATGGCATTCCAAGCACAAAAGAGTTCCTGCGCAACGGGGATATTGTGAACGTGGACGTTTCAACCATATACAAGGGATATTTCTCGGATGCTTCAAGAATGTACATGATTGGAGATGTGAAACCGGAAATGCAACGCCTGGTGCAAGTGGCAAAGGAATGTCGTGACATAGGTGTGCAGACCGCACAACCGTGGGTACGACTGGGGGATGTAGGTGCAGCCATTCAGGAACATGCAGAAAAGAACGGCTATAGCGTAGTGCGTGACCTTTGCGGGCATGGCGTCGGCATCAAATTCCATGAAGAACCGGATGTGGAACACTTTGGTAAACGCGGTACAGGTATGCTCATCGTTCCGGGAATGACGTTCACCATCGAACCGATGATAAACATGGGAACTTACGAAGTTTTCATCGACGAAGCTGACGGATGGACAGTGTGCACCGACGACGGACTGCCTTCGGCACAATGGGAAAGCATGATTCTGATTACTGAAACCGGAAACGAAATATTGACGGAATAAGCATGGAGATCGTTTTTCTAATTATCGGACTGACAGTAGGTGCCGGTGTAGGCTATCTGATAGCAGAACGCAAAAGTACTGCCCTGAAAGCCGAACTCACGGGACGGGAAAAAGAAGTGGAGTTGCTGAAACGAAACATGGAAGAAGCGGAAGCCATGCATAAACGCATGAATATGGAATTCGAAAATCTATCCAACCGTATCTTCCAAAGCAAGACAGAAGACTTCACCAAGCTGAATGCCGAACATCTGAACAACCTGCTCCGCCCACTGGGCGACAACCTGAAAGAATTTCGGGAGAAGGTGGAACAGGTGTACAGTAACGAAGCCAAAGAGCGTTTCTCACTGGGCGAGCGTATCAAAGAATTAGTAGAACTGAACAACCGCCTCAGCGAGGATGCCAACAACCTGACCCGTGCATTGAAAGGTGATTCAAAAATGCAGGGCAACTGGGGTGAAATGATTCTGGAGCGTCTGCTCCAGTCATCCGGCCTAATTGAAGGTGAACATTATTTCCGTCAGGAATTCCTGAAAGATGAACGGGGCGAAGTCATCACCAGTGAAGAAAGCGGGCAGAAAATGCAACCGGATATCTTGGTAAAATATCCCGATGACCGGGAAATGATTATAGACTCCAAAGTCTCCCTCACAGCCTACAGTGCCTATACTTCTGCCGAGCACAAGGATGAAAAGACCCGCTGGCTGAAAGCCCATCTACAGTCTGTCCGTACACATATAGACGAGTTGAGCCAAAAGGATTACTCTCACTATGACAGTAAAGCACCGGACTTTGTCATGATGTTCATCCCCACCGAAGGTGCCTACCTGCTGGCTATACAGAGTGACACCAATCTTTGGGAATATGCCTACAACAAAAAAGTGGTACTGATGAATCCTACCAATCTTATCAGTGCCCTGCGTCTTTCCCTTGATCTCTGGAAACGGGAAAACCAGGTAAAGAATGTACAGGCAATCATCAAGCGGGGCACAGCACTGTATGAAAAGATTGTAGGCTTCACCGATACCTTCCTGAGCATCGGAGACAGGTTAACCGGATTACAAAAAGACTATGACAGGGCTTTCAACCAACTTTCCGATGGAAATGGAAGCGTAGTGAGACAAGCGGAAATGCTGAGGGGCATGAGCCTCACTCCTAAAAAACGAATTTCAGCAAGATTGTTACCCAGAGGAGAAGAACCTGAGGAAGAGGAAGAAGAAACCGAACAGATAAAATAAGTATTCAAAATCAAATATATAAAACATGAAAATCCTAAAAGACCGTATTCTGAAGGACGGAAAATGTTATCCGGGAGGTATATTGAAAGTAGACAACTTCATTAATCATCAGATGGACCCTATCCTAATGAAATCCATCGGTGTTGAATTTGTCAGACGGTTTGCTTCCACCCCAATCAACAAGATTATTACAGTGGAAGCCAGTGGCATCGCTCCTGCCATTATGGTAGGATACTTATTGGAGCTTCCTGTAGTGTTTGCCAAAAAGAAAAAGCCCAGCACCATGGAAAATATGCTGGTTACCTCTGTCTATTCGTTCACCAAACAGCGTTCGTATGAAGTATGTGTCAGTGAAGATTTTCTTCGCCCGAGCGACCGGGTACTCTTTATAGACGACTTCCTTGCCAATGGAAATGCTGCCAAAGGCATAATGGAACTCGTGAAGCAAGCTGGTGCCGAACTAGTGGGCATGGGATTCATCATAGAAAAAGCTTTTCAGCACGGAGGGGATGAATTGCGTGAACAAGGCATTCATGTAGAATCTTTGGCAATTATTGAAAGCCTGGATAATTGTGAAATTAGAATCAAATAAAAATATGTGGGTTTCGACACACCCACATATTTTTATCATAATTCGTTATTCGCCATATAAAGTATTCCGGATAACTTCCTTCACATCTTCCACTACTCCCATAGCGACATCCTTGTCCAACTTAAGACTTACCGCTAAATGATCAATCCCTGTAGTAGCTTTATATTCTTTAAGACTCTGCTCCACTTCCCGAAGAGAAGGATTCTTCAGAACCGGACCGGCACTTCCGCCGGAAAACAAAGATATCTGAATTGGCAAGGAAATATCCGTAGTCGTTTTATATTTGGAACTATAAACTTTAGATTCTCCAAAATGAACTAATATAGGAAATACACTATCCAAACGGGCTTCCGAAACTCCACCCAACTGCTCGGATATTTCACCACGCACTTGCAGATAAGAGTCTTTTATTGTCCGAAGATAAGAAGTAATGACATCTGATGATGAACCACGATCATACCTGACAAGTAAATACGTTGAATAATTCAGATCTCCCTTCACATATTTCTGATATTCCGCTCTCAACAAGTCGGCAAGCTGGGTCGATAAGGTTTCCACATCATATTCTTTTATCAATTTCTGATTCAACATCATCTTATTGTTCATATTTACAAAGAAAGAATGAATGGTTCCCGACTTTTTATCAGTTTGGTATGCCTTCTTTTCGCCAGCCGCATCTTCAGCTTTCCGCTTGAAAAAGGCTTCTAATTGCACCAGTTCACTTTGGGAAATCGGATCTTGTTTCACCTCCACAGGAGCCATCCCCTGTTCCACTGTTTTCTTCACTTCCGGCCGCGCAAACGCATAGAGCGTTCCGGCAGCCACCGGCACGAAAAGCAATAGCTTCAAACGTGCCCAATTGTTTGTTCTTCTTTTTAACATCATTGTGATACGGTTTTTAAGTTTACTGTGATTGAAACCGCAGGCCATAGAGTAGAGCCTTGTGCCTACGGATTTCTTCACCAGCAAAAGTTGATATTGAGTTGCATCGATGCCATGATTAATGACGCTGTTGTCCGCTTCATATTCGTGTACTTCCCGGAGTTCGTGCATCAGCAACCATGCAGCAGGATTAAACCAATGGAGTATGACGAGACATTCCATCCAAAGTAAATCCAGTGTATGCCGATGCTGCAAATGCATCTGTTCGTGCAATAATATTTCTCCGGGATTCCTTTCATAGTCTTCCTGTGAAAGGACAATCGTATTTCCCCAACTGAAAGAGATAATCTTTTCCGGACAAACGACCAGTCTGTACTCTCCATACTCGTGAGCAGGAAAACGGTGTATGAGCCGACACATACGGATAGTGGAAAGCAAAAGAAAACTAAATACAACGAATGCCCCAAAAAGATAACAGCCACCCAGGAGCAAAGTGACAGGAATGGCAGACATTACACCGCCACAAGATTCTTCTATCGAATTTTCTTCCTCTGCGTCTACGAAGAAAGCGCCTATTCCCTCAAACGGATATTCCTTACTGACCTCTTCTCCTTTATCATCAACACCAGCTTCTTTCTCTGTCAGCAGATTCCTGACAATAGTCACAGGCAACTGCAAAGGAGTATATCGAGAAACATCTATTTGCATCAACGGTAACAATGTGCAAACCACTGTTCCTATTAGCAGCAACAGCCGATTCGTACAGAAGAGAGTGTCTTTCCTGAAGAACAGCCTGAATAGAAAATACAGGATGGTCAGGCACAAAGTCGACTCAAATATATGGAATAATATAGTTCCCATGATACATTCGCTTATCAGGTGAGTATCTTTATCCGTTTGCTTTCTTACCCTCTATACGAGCTATCAGGGCTTTAAGCTCATCTACCGACATGCCTTCTTCTTCAATAAATGTAGACACAACATTGGTATAGGAATTATTGTAATACTGCGCCACCACATCATTCAGTGCAGAGCGCTTATAGTCTTTATCGGATACGGCTGCGTAATATTGATAGGTATTACCATAAGGCCTGTACTTCACAAATCCTTTTTCCTCCAATCCGCGTACTAAAGTGGATACTGTGTTATAATGCGGTTTCGGCTCTTCATAAAAAGCCAGTAACTCACGGACAAACATCGGCCCGTGTTCCCAAAATATCCGCATGATTTCTTCTTCCTTTGCAGTCAATCGTTTCATAGTCTTTTTCTATTTATCGGTGTGAACAATGCAAAGATAGAAATAAGTTTTGAACAAACAACTAACACAACTAGTTATTCAACTAAAACAAGCAGTAGTTTAACTAATATTACCAGTAGATAATCAATATACCTTATTATATTTATGCCTTTTTCTTCTTCGGCAGTACCCGATTCAGTACAATATACCCCAATATTCCGGCAATAGCTGTGCCACACAACACCCCGAATTTGGCCTGATTCAGCAATTCAGGATAACTGCCGGAGAAAGAAAGATTGGCTATAAATAAAGATACGGTAAAGCCGATAACCACCAACAGCGATACCCCGGCAATGTTTTTCCAGTTCATGCCTTCGGGCATACGGGCAAGTCCGCTTTTAATAGTCAACCAGGTAAACAGGTAAATGCCCAGGAACTTGCCTAAGAGCAGCCCCAGCCCAACGGCAAGCCCTACATTTCCTATGACATCCTCCCCACCACTAAGCACTACTCCTGCATTGGCAAAAGCAAATAGGGGAAGAATAACAAAATTCACCGTTCCATGCAGGTTATCTTCTAAAGATTGCAATGGACTGATTACACGGTCCGAAGCCCTCTCCACCTGTTTCAACGTAGCAATCTGCTCATTAGTCAGCACGATGGTATCGGACTGTAGCACAGGAAAGGAACTGACAATAGCACGGATACGCCTTATGTATTTACCCGCATCCAGTCGCGGACGGGCAGGTATGACGAATGCCAGTATCACACCGGATATAGTGCTATGAATGCCGGATTGCAGGAACAGATACCAAATGATTACGCCAAAGAAAAGGAAGAAAATCTTTTGCGTCATGCCAAATTTACCCATATAATATAGGAATGTATAAAGTATGGCCGCCACAATCAAGTAACCGTAAGCAACCTCATTACTATAGAAAATAGCAATCACCAAAATACCGCCAATATCATCTACTACGGCAAAAGCTGTCAGAAATATTTTCAGGCTCAATGGCACCCGCTTACCCAGCAGACTGAGTACCCCCAAAGAAAAAGCAATATCTGTAGCCATAGGGATAGCCATACCTCGTGTTTCGGGAGTGCCGGAAGCTACCAGCAATGAATAAACGATAACCGGAAGTATCATACCTCCGCACGCCGCAATAAACGGCAGAATCGCCTTTCGGAAAGAAGACAACTCTCCCACTAATAATTCACGCTTAATCTCTAACCCTACAGCCAGAAAGAAAATCGTCATCAGGCAGTCATTGATAAACTCAATCATCGTCAGATTATGACCACCGTGCGAAAGCAAATTAAAATCACCTATACGCAAATGCAGTTCCTGCACCAGGAAACTCTGATATACTGGAGCTAACGAGGAATTGGCCACAACGGCAGCCAGAATAGCCGTCAGAAACAGTAGAACGCTCGCCACCACATTCAGTGATGAGATATTTTTCACAGTACGTAGAATAATCATTATATGTTTGATTTAAGTATTAGCTTCCCAAAAAGGGATTCCAACTTTGTTAATGAGCTATTCCTTATAGCTCATTAACGCCAGTTTTTTAACCCAAAGTACAAATATACCTGTTAATATTAAATTAAGCACAATAGTAAGTACGGAAATTACTAATGCCGGGCCACCCAAATTGTACCCCAATGCAATAAAGATAACTCCCGCCCCTACCTCACCACGGGTAAACATACCAATGGAAAGTGCCAGACGTTCACTCAATTTACGGTCGCGATAGAAGAATACCGGAAATAACTTACCTACATTGGAAAGCAACGACACCATGATGACATGTATGATAATCAGCACCCAAGGCATCATTTCCTGAGATCCGGTGACAGAAACCATTCCTGCCGCATCTCCTGAAAGACTGATTCCTTGAAGTGGAGGCATACTCATACCTACCAGAAACATGAAGATAAAGGAGATTCCCGTTGAAGCTTTCCGTTCCCAAGCGGTATCGATTTCTTTATGTTTCATAACCATGCCCAAGACAAATGCCGGAAGCAACACTTCAATATGAATACTGGCTTCTTCGCCGTATAAATTCTTAGTAATAAGATATAGGGATTGAGTGGCGGCAAACACCAGAACGGAATAAAAAAGAATAGCTTTCCAATCTTGCCTCATATTGTATTTACTCAGCTTCTTCCAACCGAAAGATAACAGCAAAAAAACAATAAAGATAATTACCAGCAACTGCCAGCGTGGTCCGATCATCATAATTTGCAGGGGAATCATCAACAGAATGGTATCCAGGTCGTCAAAGATGGCCAGCACCTGAATCTTTTTATAAATCCAACTGGATTTCAACCCGATAGCGGCTAACATCGTAAACAATATACCTGCGGAAGTAGGAGCAGCAAAACGACTCAGCAACAGATTTTCTTTCCATGCTTCCCAACTATTCCAATATTCGGGAGGAAGCAAAATAAAGATATAGTAAATAGCAATCAGGAACCAGGGCATGGCTGCCGTAGCCATTGCCACAAAATAATCTTTCGCATAAGTTTGCCAACGGGATTTATCCACCTCAAACTCACGCCCCACATTAATCATAATGAATCCCAAACAGATGTATAACAGCACATTGGATACTGTTTTCACCGTACCATAATCATTGCCTGACCACGCAGGAAGATATTGAGCCACAAAAAGGCCAACCACCAGGAAGGCCGAGAACGATAGAACTTTTCTCATTTATTATTAGTTAGAATTTGTCAACATAAAGGGGGATTGCCAAGACAGTCCTACAGAAAGAGAACAATCCCCCGGCTAATATGAATCAGCTTTTAGGCTTTTTTATATTAATCTAATTTCAATACCGCAAGGAACGCTTTCTGCGGCACTTCAACATTACCAATTTGCTTCATACGCTTCTTTCCTCTCTTCTGCTTCTCCAGCAACTTACGCTTACGGCTCACGTCACCACCGTAGCACTTAGCCGTTACATCCTTACGCACCGCCTTAATGGTTTCACGAGAGATGATTTTTGCTCCGATGGCAGCCTGAATAGCAATGTCAAACTGCTGTCTCGGAATCAAGTCTTTCAGCTTCTCGCACATGCGATGTCCCAAGTCGTAAGCATTGTCGAAATGTGTCAGTGTAGAAAGCGCATCCACCGGTTCGCCATTCAACAAGATATCCAGTTTTATCAACTTGGATGGACGGAAACCGCTGGCATGGTAATCAAAAGAGGCGTATCCTTTCGAGATACTTTTCAGTTTGTCGTAAAAGTCGATAACGATTTCTCCCAAAGGCATATCATAGTAAATCTCCACACGATTGCCTGAAATGTATTCCTGCTTCACCAGTTCGCCGCGTTTTCCCAGACACAATGTCATAATGGGACCTATATAATCGGTGGTTGTGATAACAGAAGCACGAATATAAGGCTCCTCAATACGATCTATCATTGTAGGGTCGGGCATGCTTCCGGGGTTATGCACCTCTGTCATATGTCCTTGTTTGTCGTAGATATTATAAGAAACGTTCGGTACGGTAGTTATCACGTTCATGTCGAATTCACGGTCAAGTCGTTCCTGCACAATCTCCATATGCAGCAATCCGAGGAAGCCGCAACGGAAACCAAAGCCCAGTGCCAACGAAGATTCCGGCTGGAAAGTCAGCGAAGCATCGTTCAATTGCAGTTTTTCCAAAGAAGAGCGCAAGTCTTCAAAGTCTTCCGCTTCAATGGGATACACGCCGGCAAAGACCATTGGCTTCACTTCCTCGAAACCGGCAATAGCCTCTTTGCACGGACGGGCAATGTGGGTAATGGTATCTCCCACTTTCACTTCTTTAGAAGTTTTAATACCGGAAATAATATATCCCACGTCTCCTGTACGTAGTTCCTGGCGTTGTACCATTTCCATCTTGAGTACCCCAACTTCATCGGCATCATACTCTTTACCGGTATTGAAGAACTTCACTTTATCTCCTTTACGAATCACACCATTCACTATCTTGAAGTAAGCAATGATGCCACGGAAAGAGTTGAATACGGAGTCAAAAATCAAAGCCTGCAACGGAGCTTCTTCGTCACCTTCGGGATGGGGAATACGCTCGACAACCGCTGCCAGAATTTCTTCCACACCCATACCCGTCTTACCAGACGCACGGATAATTTCGCTACGTTTACAGCCAAGCAATTCTACAATTTCATCCTCCACTTCATCAGGATTGGCACTCGCCATATCACATTTGTTGATAACCGGAATGATTTCCAAGTCATGCTCAATTGCCATGTAAAGGTTGGAAATGGTTTGAGCCTGTACACCTTGCGAAGCATCTACAATCAGCAACGCACCCTCACAGGCAGCAATGGAACGGGATACTTCATAAGAGAAGTCCACGTGTCCCGGAGTATCTATCAGATTCAGAACATATTTTTCACCATTGTATGTGTATTCCATCTGGATGGCATGGCTCTTAATGGTGATACCTCTCTCCTTTTCCAGATCCATATCATCAAGCATTTGTCCTCCGGTCACTTGTATAGTATTGGTAAATTCAAGCAAACGGTCGGCTAAAGTAGACTTACCATGGTCAATGTGGGCGATAATGCAAAAGTTACGTATATTCTTCATCTATGTTTATCCTAAATCGATTATCTAATTGTATTCACTCTAATTTTTCGTGCGCAAAGATAATGAAAAATATGAAAACTATTCCATCGTTGTGCTGTTATGTATGGACAATAACCTAAACCACTTAACTGAAATGAGAAAGTATATTATGTTTGCATGCACTCTTTTATTGCTTGCCGGATGTTCTAAAAACGAAATCATTATTTATGGTTCAACTCCCGAAAATGGAGAATCGGGGCATGGAGAATCCTCAAACGATTCTGAGGCACTCATCACATTTTCCGCTTCACTCGAAAGTCGGAAAGTGACCAGATCCATGTCGCCCATGCCCAAAGGGTTAGCCAGTCAGGTTTATGCCTTTAAAACAGCAGACAGTAATTTCAAGGAGCCGCTTGCCGAAGGTTTGTACACCACATCTTCCGCAGGCCTGTTGACAGGGCTGGACGGGTATAAAATGTTCCTTAGCAACGGTACATATAATATGTATGCATTCTCCAAAAATTCATCAACTTATCCCCCTGACATTACCAATGGCGTATCCGCTCCTTTAAAGAATGGCGTAGATTACCTGTGGTGGGAAAGCCTGCAACAAGATATAATGGCTTCACAAATTCAAATGCCCATCGTATTTCAACACGTGGCTTCCCAAGTAGTCATTGATTTGTCGGCAGGCGAAGGGTTAAAACTCGACAGCTTGGTTTCGGCAACTATTCTTCCGCCAACTCCGGGTGCCAGTCTTGACCTGCGTACCGGTATCATTGAAGCTACCACCACCTATGACACCACTCCACTCAACATGGGCAAAAACGGGTTTCTTGCACAAGTCATTGTCCTGCCAACACGTGCAACCAGCCCCATGTCAATGACCTTAAAAGTACTGGCTGACGGTGAAACCACTCCACGAACCTACACAGCCGCCATCCCTATTCCCGGCAAACTGGCAGGTGGATTCTCATACGTTTTCAGCGCCATTATCGACGGAAATTCCGTATCATTTCCCAATGTAAGCATCAAGGACTGGACGGAGGTGGATGAGTCCGGAAATCCCATTTACCCTATACAAAAATAAATAATTCAACTTACATCACTAAGATACAACAGCAAAGCAAAATGATGGAAATCAGAATATCCGAAATCAGAAAAGAATATACGAAAGGCAAGTTGACGCAATGTGTCATCAATGACAATCCTTTCAGGCAATTCGAAGAATGGCTCAATGAAGCCATCAATAGTAAAGAAGACGAGCCCACTGCTATGATAGTGGCAACTGTTTCGGCAGAAGGGCATCCTTCCACACGCACTGTCCTGCTGAAAGGATTAGATAATGATAAATTCATATTCTTTACGAATTATGAAAGCCGCAAAGGCCGGCAATTGGCTGGAAATCCATATATCTCCCTCTCTTTTGTGTGGCACAAACTCGAGAGGCAGGTGCACATTGAGGGAAGGGCTGAAAAATGCTCCGGCAAGGTATCGGATACCTACTTTGCAAACAGGCCCTATAAGAGTAAGATAGGTGCAAGAATATCTCCGCAAAGCCGGGTGATAAATAGCCGCATGGAAATTATGCGGGCTTTCGTAAAAGAGGTTTTCAAACTGGCAGGACACGAAATCAAACGTCCTGACAACTGGGGAGGCTTTGCCGTAACCCCTACCCGGTTCGAATTCTGGCAGGGACGGGAAAACCGCTTACACGACCGTATTCAATATATCCCTCTGAAAGACGGCAGTTGGAAACAGGAAAGGCTGGCCCCCTGAATTGTTCCAAGAGTATGGAACGGGATATAAAAAGAAGCGTTGATAACATTTTCATGTATCAACGCTTCTTTTTATAAGATAAATGTCACTCTCTCTTAAACCAACTTAACAAACAGTTCGCCTTCTACTTCCTGAGTAGAGATTTTTTCTTCTCTTAACAACCAGCCAAGGCCTAAGAACAAATCTTTGTCTACCAACTTAGTTGCTTTCTTGATTTGTTTAGCAGTTAAACCTTCAGTCTCATTCAGTGCATTCCAAATTTTTCCTGCAGTTTCACCAGCTTTTTCTTTCAACATTTTCTTTTGTTTTTAGTTATACATGCTTCATCTAAATTCTCTCATTGAGGAGGTTCAGATTTTATTTCAGGGGCAAAGATAGTTATTTTTATGTTATATAACACGTTATTATCCGTTTTTTTGCATTATATGTCATAAAAAGAGCATTTTTTCAGCGAGTAAGACCAAAAGTTATAATCCATTCTATTGAAACAGACGGTCTGTTTAGCCCAAACAGATGGTCCGTTTGCCCTCAACAGATGGTCTGTTCGGGTCAAATAGACCGTCTGTTTTCAAGATACTCAGCCCATATACGTGCAGCTTCCTCTACCATCCTGGCACAGGGGCGTTTAGCATAATATTGTTCTGTACGTTCTTCGGGGGTTGAAACTCCTTCGGGTTTCTTCAAGCCTAATAATTCGGCACAGATGGTAGAACCGTTCCGCTTCCTGAATTCATCAGCCAGCTCCTGCACCAAAGCATAATTGGCGCCTTTTCCTTCCCGGTCTTTAGGGTCTGTGGCACCAGTCTCTAACCCGGCAAGCAAAAACATGCCGCATGCAGCGCCACACGTCTGTCTCATCCTGCCTATGCCACCGCCGAAAGAGGCTGCCATACGAGCTGCTTGTTCCTCTGTAAACCCATACATATCGGCAAAAGCGAGCACAACGGACTGGGAACAATTAAAGCCACTCTTAAAGTTTTCTACTGCTTTCTCAATTCTTTCTTCAAACATTGCTCCTCTCCCCTCTTTATCCTTC
This sequence comes from uncultured Bacteroides sp., assembly GCF_905207245.1. Lineage (GTDB taxonomy): Bacteria > Bacteroidota > Bacteroidia > Bacteroidales > Bacteroidaceae > Bacteroides. The sequence goes on from NZ_CAJLKP010000053.1 coordinate 33,181, forward strand.
TATTTCCAACAACATGGGACAATGATCGGAATGTACGGCATCATTCAGTATACGCGCCTCTTTCAGCATCGGACGCACCGGCTCGGTCACCATACAATAATCAATACGCCATCCTTTATTCTTAGCACGTGAGTTGAAGCGGTAGCTCCACCAAGTATATTCCTGCTGTTCGGGATGCAACACACGGAAAGTGTCTATAAAGCCCGCATTCAGAAAGCGCGTCATCCATTCCCGCTCTTCCGGCAAAAAGCCACTATTGGTAGCGTTACGGATAGGGTCATGAATATCTATTGCTTCATGACAGATATTATAATCACCACAAAGAATCAATTTCGGGCGCGACTTTCGCAGTTCCGTCACATATTCCTGAAACTTTTCCAGCCATACCATCTTAAATGCCTGACGTTCGTCTCCACTGGTTCCTGACGGATGATAAACGCTAACAACAGATATATCACCATAATCGGCGCGGATGAAACGACCCTCATTATCATATTCCTCCATACCCATGCCGTATTCTACATGATCCGGTTCCTGCTTGCTAAGAATGGCAACCCCGCTATAGCCTTTTTTCTGCGCGGAGTACAGATAATGCTTATACCCTTTCAAGGCTTCTCCCGGATACTGGTCCGGTTGCAATTTCGTTTCCTGAATGCACACTACGTCAGCTTGTTCCTGTTCCAACCATTCCGGTAAACCTTTACTAACAGCGGCACGTAGTCCGTTTACGTTGTATGTAATAATCTTCATATTATTTATTTTTTTGTATTATACTCTACGACAATTCAGATATCAATAACATTATATTCAACACCGTTACAATACCGGCAATAGCATAAAGCACAAAACTGCTCCACTTACTGTTGACGTATTGTCCCATCACTTTACGGGAAGATGTCAGTCCCACTTGCAGAAAGACGGTAAACGGCAACTGTATACTCAGCACCATCTGCGAAATCAGCAACCCTTTAAAAGGATCTCCGATAAAAAATATCAGTAACAATGCGATGCCCAATGAAAGCAGCACACCCACCTGCGAGTGACTATCCTTAATATGATAAGACTCTCCGAAAATACCGGCGAAGATAGAACCTGCTGCCATACCGCTGGTTATAGTAGAAGATATACCAGCCATCAGCAATGCCAAGGCAAACACTACAGCCGCACTGCTTCCAAGTAAGGGTTCCAACAACGATTTCGCCTGTTGCAGTTCTTCAACCTGGATGCCACTCTTAAAAAAAGTGGCAGCAGCCAGCAATATCATGGCACTATTGATAGCCCAGCCCACAATCATAGAAAAGAGCGTATCAAATAATTCATATTTCAAAACTTTCCGTATAGAAGAATCATCCTGTTTATTATATTCGTGACTCTGAATCACCTCCGAATGCAAAAACAGGTTATGAGGCATCACAACCGCTCCCAGCACACTCATAATTATCAGCATACTTCCTCTCGGAAATGCAGGTGTCACCCATCCTTCCACAGCCAATGGCCAGTCAATCTTCACCAGAAACAGCTCATAAATAAAGGAAAGCCCAATAACAGAAACAAACGCAATAATGGAGCGTTCAATCTTCTTATACGAGTTTGTGAAAAGCATAATCACCACAAAAACCGTTGTCAATATGGCTCCCCAGATTATCGGAATGTCAAAAAGCATTTCCAATGCAATGGCCCCTCCCAGAATCTCAGCAAGCGAAGTCGAAATGGACGCCAGCACCGCAGTACCCAGAATTGGACGGGACACCCACTTAGGAGTATACTTTGTGGCTGCTTCCGATAAACACAAACCGGTCACAATACCCAAGTGAGCCACATTGTGTTGCAATACAATCAGCATAATCGTTGACAAAGTCACCACCCATAACAGGGAATAACCAAATTCCGAACCTGCTGCAAAATTAGAAGCCCAGTTTCCCGGATCAATAAAACCAACCGTCACCAGAAGTCCCGGTCCGATATATTTAAATACGTCCAGACCACCCAGATACCTCTTGTGGTCTTTACGTTTCAAGTCTTTCAGAATATTTTTCATTGTTCGTTCTTTTAATGGCGTAAAATTACGAAATAATAACAAGCGATACATACTTTCAGTTCAAAAAAGAAGCCCCCGGTATTTTGAAATACCGAGGGCGAACCTATGTTTTCTGAAAGTACAGGGATTTAGTTAGAATCCCATTTCATGCAGTGCCCGACATAACTGATCCGGACAAGAAGTAGAGCGTCTTCCGCAACGGATACCTTCCAGGCGAGAGATAACATCACTCACCGGCATTCCCTTCACCAACCGGGAAACACCTTGCAAATTACCGTTACAACCTCCCCAAAATGCAATATCCGTTATTATATTATCTTCTATTTCCAATTCGATATGAGAGCTACACGTACCTTGAGTCTTATAAGTATACTTCATTACTCTTCACTCTCCTCCGGCTTCATGTTGGTATAAACCGTTTGCACGTCATCAAATTCTTCGAGGCGTTCTATCATCTTATCGAGAGTTTCACGTTGCTCGGGAGTCACCTCCTTCGTATCGTTCGGAATATAGGTGAACTCACCGCCGACATCCTCAAAGCCAAACTCTTCCAAATGCTTCTGGATAGCTGCATAACTCTTCGGATCACCATAAATAGTGATTGTACCTTCTTCTTCATCCTCTTCAAACTCATCATCTACATCATAATCAATCAAATCGAGGATAAGTTCTTCCATATCTATGCCATCCTTCTTCTTGAAAGTAAACATGCATTTATGGTCGAACAGGAAAGCTAATGAGCCCATAGTGCCCAGGTTGCCGCCAAACTTATTGAATACGGAACGAACATCGGCAACTGTACGAGTGGTGTTATCGGTCAATGTATCTACAAATACAGCAATACCATGGGGGCCGTATCCTTCATAAGTCATTCCTTTATAGTCGCTCTGATCCTTACCCATCGCGTTCTTGATAGCGCGGTCAATGTTATCCTTTGGCATGTTCTCACGCTTGCAGGTAGCAATCACCGAACGTAAAGTCGGATTATTTTCCGGCTCCGGGCCACCGGCCTTCACAGCAATAGCAATTTGTTTACCCAGTCTTGTAAAGGTCTTTGCCATATGACCCCATCTTTTCAATTTGGCAGCTTTTCTATATTCAAATGCTCTTCCCATTGGTTTTATATTTTAATTATTTAATTATTAATTAGCGTAGCTTTGCATCCAGCTTATCTTCCAGGTTCTTCACGAGTTTCGACATGATTTTATCAATCATTTTGTCGTTCAACGTCTGTGTTTCATCCTGCAACAAGAAGCTCACAGCATACGATTTCTTACCTGCTTCCAGATTCTTGCCTTCATAAACGTCGAAGAGGGAAACTTCTTTCAGCAACTTCTTCTCCGTCTCGTAAGCAATCTTTTCGATTTCGGCGAATTGTACCTTCTTGTCAATCAGCAAGGCAAGATCACGCTTCACAGCCGGGAACTTAGAAATTTCCGTATAGCTGATCTTCACAGAGCGAATAGCTTTCATCAGCTCCTTCCAATTCAGGTCAGCATAATATACTTCATTGTCAATATCGAAAGCTTTTAGAATCTTCTTCGTTACAACACCGAATGTTGCAAGGCGCTTTCCACCTTTAGTTTGTACAGACAAAGCGGTGGCATAAATATCATCCGTCAGATTGCCTACCACCAGATTCCTCATATTCAATCCTAAACGGAGGAAAATATTCTCTACGTAAGCTTTCAGTTCATACACAGAACTTTCTTCATCAGAGTGCGCCCACGAATTGGATACTTTCTTTCCTGTTACCCACAAGCCGAGATGATAATTCTCGGTATAAGCAGCCAATGACTTTTCCGGATTCTTCTTTTCCTCATTGAAATAGTAGCAATTTCCGAATTCGAAGAACTTCAGGTCGGCATTCTTGCGGTTGGCATTGTGAGAGATGCTTTCCAAACCACCGAACAGTAAAGTCTGGCGCATAGCATTCAGGTCCGTACTCAACGGGTTCAGCAACATCACCAAATTCCGGGAAGGATAAGTTTCCATTCCGTCATAATAAGCGGCACGAGTCAATGAATTGTTCAGAATTTCATTGAATCCACAACCCACCAACTGTTCAGCTACAAGGTTCTGCAACTTGTTCGACTTATCATGTTCTCCCTTCGTTGTCAAACTGGACTTCAATGTGGACGGAATTTCCACATTATTATATCCGTAAATGCGAAGAATATCTTCAATGACATCGCAATCGCGCTGTACGTCTACACGATAAGGCGGCACTGCCAGTGTCAATCCTTCCACCGTCTCATTGGTTATTTTCATTTCCAGACTGGAAACAATGCTCTTGATTGTTTCTACCGGAATCACTTTACCTACCAATGAATTTACTTTTTCATAAGCCAGTTCTACAATGAAGTCCTGAGCAGGAGCTACACATACATCCTTAATATCAGAAGATATAGTGCCGCCAGCCAACTCTTTCACCATCATGGCAGCCAGTTTCAGGCAGTAAATAGTGATATTGGGATCAATACCTCTTTCGAATCGGAAAGAAGCATCTGTATTCAATCCATGACGACGGGCAGTCTTACGTACCCATGTCGGGTGGAAATAAGCGCTTTCCAGGAAGACATCTTTAGTCATTTCCGTAGAACCGGAATCCAAACCACCGAATACACCGGCAATACACATCGGTTTTTCCTTATCACAAATCATCAGGTCGCGGTCGGACAATTTACGTTCCACACCATCCAGTGTGACGAACGGAGTTCCCTCGGGCATTGTCTTCACGATGACTTCACCACCTTTTATTTTATCTGCATCAAAGCAGTGCAGCGGTTGGCCGAATGCATGAACGATATAGTTCGTGATGTCTACCACATTATTAATAGGACGCAATCCGATGATACGAAGCTTATTCTGCAACCATTCCGGACTTTCTTTCACCGTTACGCCTTTCACCGTTACGCCGGCATAGCGAGGACATGCTTCGCTGTTTTCTACTGTAACCTTGATATCCAAATCATGGTTTTCAACTGCAAAAGCATCTACCAACGGTTTCTTCAAAGAAGTCGGTTTGTTATTCTGCACCAGATAAGCATACAAATCACGGGCCACGCCATAGTGCGAACAAGCGTCGGCACGATTCGGAGTGATATCCACTTCCAGTACGTAGTCGCTCTTGATGTTATAGTAATCCTTGGCAAGAGTACCTGGAACAGCATCAGCCGGCAATACGATGATGCCTGCATGGTCCGTACCGATACCAATTTCATCTTCAGCACAAATCATGCCGATAGACTCCACACCTCGGAGCTTAGACTTCTTAATCGTAAAACATTCATCCCCGTCATAGAGTTTCGCACCCAATGTGGCAACTACCACTTTCTGACCGGCAGCCACATTCGGCGCACCGCATACAATCTGTACAGGCTCACCCTGTCCCAGGTTTACAGTAGTCACGTGCATGTGGTCTGAATTCGGATGAGGAACGCATGTCAGCACTTCACCGATTACGAGACCTTCCAGTCCGCCTTTAATTGTTTGCACTTCTTCTACACCACCTGTTTCCAAGCCAATAGAAGTTAATGCAGCCGCAACTTCTTCGGGTGTCAAATCGAAATCGACATACTCTTTCAACCAATTATAAGAGATATTCATATCATTAATTTTTTATTGTTTCCAAAAGTGACCCGCAAAGGTAATAAGATTTTTTGGGTTGGGGGGAATAATATATCAAGAAATCTTTGATAGGATATATTCTTTTACTTGCTCCCAAGACTGATTCACAAACATATCAGGCATTGGATCGTTTTCTGCATCATCAAAGTAAACAAGGCTTTTCATCGCCATGAATATCGAGCCATCATTGTATTTCTCTGAATAAAAACTTAAGATTTCATCCAGAGAAAAACGACGCAATAAGAATGCAATATCAATAAAATCTTTCTTAGTTCCCCGCCCTACAACAGCTGTTATCTTCATTGCAGCAATATCCCTAAAACTCGCCATGCGGATTCCCTGTTTTAGGACCACCTTATCAAGCCACAGATATTTATAGTTCACAACATCCACTTTTATGCCGTCTATTAAATAAATATGTATATGAGAAGATTCTTTCAAGATAGTAAGAGTTGCCACATCCTTTATAGCATCAACTAATTCTTGAGTACTACAGCTTACTGTACCAAAAAAATCTAAGTCGATAGATTTCCGGTGCCCCAATTGTAAAGCAAGTGCTGTGCCACCTACTAATCGTGTTTCACGAAGTTCTGGAAGTTGCTGTAACTTTTTTAAAAGTTCCAGTGTTGAGGGTTCAATTGTCGATAAGTGTAACATCTGAACTGTTCTTTAGGCGTTTTAGATATAGCAGAAATATAAGCTAAAGCACGAGGTTCCAAGTCTCTCATTTCCTTGGTTACTTCAACAATCTTAGCCAATCCGTAATATTCTCGAATCAACCTCCAATCCTTCAGCAAACCATACTCCAACACTCTTTTGATTATATACTCAAAATGTTTATCAAGATCCATATCCTCCCTACGCACATCCCAGAAAAGATGAGCAGAAAACATATTTATATATTGATTTGCAGATACCATCAGCCTTAGTTTTTTTTGCAAAGATATAATTTTTACTCAATTAATAGTCATCATATCAACAAAACAACTTATTGAAAGTTTAAGAGCTTATTTAAATATTTAGAACGGTAACGGTCCATCCGTCCCCACTCCACCAAACGGATTATCTGTTTGAGGCACAAAATCAGCCGGTGGCGGCACAGTGCCATCACTTTCCATATTCATTTTTGAGACTAACAAACCTCCACTACCATCCACCGGTTGCGGAATCACCATATCATCTTCCGGATTTTGGAAACGAGTGAACTGTCCAATAAAGCGCAGACGCACATCGCCTACCGCACCATTACGATGTTTGGCAATAATAATCTCCGCCATACCACGCAAATCAGTACCATCCTGCGAAGTATAAATCTTATAATATTCCGGACGGTGAATGAAACATACCATATCGGCATCCTGCTCAATGGCTCCCGATTCACGCAAGTCGCTCAACTGCGGACGTTTTCCCTCTTCACCTTCACGATTTTCTACACCACGGTTCAACTGCGACAAGGCTATAATAGGAATGTTCAACTCCTTTGCCAACCCCTTCAACGAACGCGAAATGGTACTTACCTCTTCCTGACGACTACCAAATGACATACCGCTCGCATTCATCAACTGAAGGTAGTCAATAATAATAATTCTCACCCCATGCTCGCGCACCAGACGACGTGCCTTTGTACGAAGTTCAAACACAGACAAAGAAGGCGTATCATCTACATACAACGGAGCATCCAGAAGGTCACGCAGTTTATAATCCAATTGTTGCCACTCATAATCTGCCAACTGCCCACTCTTTATTTTCTCACTCGGAATTTCACATGCATTGGAAATCAAACGGTTCACCAACTGCACGTTGCTCATTTCAAGTGAAAACACGGCTACCGGATTACGATAGTTTACTGCAATATTCTTTGCCATAGAGAGCACGAACGCCGTTTTACCCATGGCCGGACGGGCAGCTATAATGATAAGGTCAGATCTTTGCCAACCGGAAGTCATTTTATCGAGCTTGGTAAAACCGCTTTCCAAACCACTTAAACCGTCAGTACGGGCAGCCGCAGTCTGAATCAATTGATAAGCCTCAGCAATTACAGGATTAATCTGTGTATAATCCTTTTTCATATTCTGCTGGGAAATCTCAAACAGTCTTCCCTCAGCCTCCTGCATCAAGTCGTCTACGTCCAGAGTTTCGTCAAAGGCTTTACTCTGTACATTACTGGTAAAGGTAATCAGTTCACGAGCCAACGCTTTCTGGGCAATGATACGGGCATGATATTCAATATGCGCCGAAGATGCTACTTTACTGCTTAACTGGGTGATGTAGAAAGGACCACCCACCTCTTCCAGATCGCCGCGTTTGGCAAGCTGTTCTTTCACGGTAAGAATATCCACCGGCTTCTGATTCACAGCCAGGTCGGTGATAGCGGAATAAATCAACTGGTGCCGGTGTTCGTAAAAAGACTCCGGACGTAGAATTTCGCTTACCAGTGAATAAGCGTCTTTCTCTATCATCAATGCTCCCAATACAGCTTCTTCCAATTCCGGTGCTTGCGGTTGAATACGCCCATAATCGGTCACGGGCTGCACTTTGTTTTTGGAATTGCTCCGGGGAGTTCTTTTCTGTTCTGCCATTTTTTAGAATACTATGAATTATAAATTATCTGCAGCCTTTTCTACTGATATTTTTCAGAAAAGGGGATGGCAAAGATAATGCTTATAAATCAAAACTTCCCCAATTCTGCCAAACAAAAAAAGAGCTATTCCCGAAAAAACGGGAATAGCTCTTTACATCACATCAACCTATATTTTAGATCGTCATTGCCTGTCCGCCAATCACACCTGCAACGGCACTGGCTATGGCAATTATCACTTTTAATATTACATTCCAACTCGTTTTCTTCATAGCGATTTTTTTTAATTCCTAAATATTCAATTCATCCAATTATCCAAGAGGATTATCCTCCAGTCCATCGTCGCCCGAGTCACCACCCGAGCCGCTGCCTGAACCACCTCCCGAAGGAACATTCGATAAACCTTTCAGATAATCATCCAGACTTACCAAATCCAGTTTTTCACCGGCACGGGTAGCTGTCTTGTTGATTTTCAGCTCTTTATTAGCCTGAAAGCAAATACGGACACTATCCACACTCTTGGCAGTCACGTCTTCGGCTTTCTCTTCTCCTTTCGACTTGGCAGCCAACATAAACACTCCCAATCCTGTAATATTCACTGTTTTGCCTTCCAGCAACTGCTCCTTCAGTTTTTCCACGAAGTTCTGCATCGTGCTTCGGATATCACCGATAGAAAGTGAAGAACGATCCTGCATCTTCTGAGCTATGAAGTTCAGGTCTACACTCTGTCCTAACGTTATTAACTGCGGAAAAAACTTTTTGGGAGAATTCTCAACCCGAGGGTCCGACGGTCTCTCTACCGTCCTAAAAATTGCACTCATACTTTTTCATTTAGAGATTTAAATTCTGTTTTTTAATTCACTTTGTTGATCAACAATGATGCAAAGGTGAGGATTAAATCTCTAATAAAAGAAGGAAAAAGAGTGATGAGAGCAGTTTTTCTGAGAAAAGTTATAAGTAGCTAAAAATCAGCAAAGATAGATAATCAAAATAAATCAGAATGTGACCCGGTACGCACTAAAGTCACTATTTTTAATGAAGAATTCAAGCTGTAAATCAACAACCAATCAGGGGTTACATGACATTCGCGAAAGCCATTATAATTACCACTTAATACATGATCTCGATTTTTTGCAGGCAATTCTTTACCTGTTATTAATTTTAATATAACCTCATTAAGTTTACTTTCATCAAGCCCTCTTTTCCTAGCCAACTTTAAATCTTTCAGATATTGGCGGGTAAATTCTAATTCATATTTCATTTCACTTTCTCCAAATACTCCTCAAAACTTTTGCACTTTATGGTACGTCCTTCTTTCACATCCCGCATTGCGCGTAAAGTAGTCTCATTGAGAGAAGTCTCCGCTTTCTTAACAGAAATATTCCCCACTCCCCGCAACATTTTTATTGCTTTCTTCAAATCTGGCAACAAGCTTGCATCTTCTATTGTCACTATTAACTGCGTCATATATAAATTCTCCTTTCTGTTACAAAGATACCACAAATTACGGAATCGTCAAGAAATTAAATATTTTATTTGAGAACTGTTATGAAACTAGATTTCGCACAACACGCTTTTATTTGTTCTACAATGCAGGCAACGTCTTCATCCGTCACCCAAGGACCGGCAGGAATACACAAACCCATATTGAATAAACGTTCTGAAACACCATTCACATAGCGAGGATTATTCGCATAGACAGGCTGAAGGTGCATAGGTTTCCACAAAGGACGAGTCTCAATACCTTTGGCATCAAGTTGTACACGAACTTCGTCATAATTAGTACCGGTCTTCTCAGGATCAATCAGAATCGTAGACAACCAATAATTGGCATTGAAACGATCGTCAG
>NZ_CAJLKP010000054.1 GCF_905207245.1 uncultured Bacteroides sp.
GCATGGAACCTTGTTCCCTTGTCAACTTGTCCCCTCGTCAACTGATTCAAATCCGAGAAGAAATGAACCAATATAACCTTCTGATTCCCCTGTTTGGATAGAAACAGCACTTTTTTGGAAGAATAGAGCGCATCACCTCTTATCCCCTTCCGGAAGCTGTTTCAGGCCTGTTTTGTAAATAGGCAGATTAGAGCAATTTTTTGGAACAGCAGGGACGGTCGCTTATTCTATTTCACGTTAGATTTGCATCATCAAAAAACGAATGTTACATCGTAATCGAAATACTATTATGAAAACGCTGAATCTTCTTTTCTTATTAAGTTGCTTGTTTCAAAGCTCTTTTGTTTTCTCCCAAGAAGCATCCCTGGCATCCGGTGACGTTACACTGAATGTTACCCGACAGAAAGATAACACCTATAATGTGACCTTTTCCGCATACGGCAAAGAATTCAATGCAGGTACCGATATGAACCCTGCTCTGATGATTGATGTCAAGATGAATACTTTTTATCCCACTTATACCTCTTACATGAAGTCAGACGGCAAAGTAGAGTTAATAGCAAATCTGGTTGCTGCTCCCCGGACTACTGTTTTCGAAATAAATGATGTATATATCGCAAACGGAAACGGAGAATTTGAACTGAAACGGAGTGTGGAGGTGGTTGAATTGGGAGCTGATTCTTATGACGATGGTTTCTCTTCATCCTTTGGTTTGCAATTTGCTCCGAAAGATGTGCTGGCGAACAGTGAATACTTCATTCCCGCTGTTTGGTACAAAGGTAACTTCGAGAAAGAAGGAAATATCCCTTCCGGTATTCCGGTAGCCACCGATCTGAACTTCCTTTATAGAGAAGACCGTATTCCTCTCCCGGTAGTGATGATGCGTGAAAAAGCAAGTGGATTGACTTTTACTTTAGTGCATAAAGACTCTAAATGTGAAACTGTGCTGAACGACTCACGCGGTGTAGCAACTGATGCGAACTATCAGTTTGGTGGCGTGGGTGTTGTCAACTGGAAGAAGTCCGACACTTTTGCTGCTGTAGTCACTTATCCGGGTTCCGACTTGCGCACCGGCGGGCTGGGTAGACGCATGCATCCCATAACGAAGGGGTTTGATAAACATGCTTATAATGTATATTTCAAGATAGACAAGACTTCCAACTATGCAACTGCCGTAAATGAGGCATGGGAACTGGCTTTCAATCTGTATAATCCGAAGATTTATGATGTCAATCTGACTTCTGCTTATCAGGGATTAATAGAAACCGTCAACCATTACTATTTGGACTCTTCAGTTGATAAGGCTGTAAAAGGTCCCGGATTCCCATGGAGTGTAAAGCTGACCGACTTCTCTTTAAATAAGAATACCTATGAGATAGGTTTTGTAGGTTCGCAGCCAGTGGCCGGTTATGCCCTGTTTCGTGCAGGTGTGGAGACTGGTAACGAAGAATATAAGGTAAGAGGAACCAATGTGCTGAACTTGTGGGCTTCTGAAAGCTTATCAGAATTAGGACTTCCCAAGACACGTTATGCTGCCCTGTGGGGTACATGGGATGATTGGGCACTGACCTCTATGCGCCAGGCTTGCAACGGAATGGTAGGATTGTTGAATGCATGGTGTTATGCCAAGCGTAATGGAATCGATATTCCTTCATGGCTGGCTGCCAGCAAGAAGTTCGGTGACTTCCTGGTAACCAATCAGAATGCTGACGGCAGTTACTATCTGGAATACGATCCTTTCAAAGTCGTGAACGGCAAGCACCCGGCAGGTAATCAGAACAAATTCCTCACTATTTGTGCTGTTCGTTATCTGGTGGAACTGTACATCGCTACCAACGACGAACGCTACAAAACGGCTGCCGTGAAAGCTGCTGAGTTTTCTTATGCCAATATTCATGAGAAATATCTGTATGTGGCTTGTGTAGTAGACAATCCGCAAACTATCGATAGTGAATCCGGTCAACAAGCCATCAATGGTTTCCTTGCTATTTATGATCTAACAAAAGACCCCAAATGGCTGGTTGCTGCAGAGCAAGCGGCTACCTACACCGAAAGCTGGAGCTATATGTTCGAGGTACCTGTAGAAAAAGATCAGACAGCAAAAACCGATTGGCCCAAAGACAGAAGCATCGTCGGACAGCATATTATTGCCATCGGTCATTCGGCTACTGATTTAGGCTTTGCCTGGTCTTCATTCGTGTACTATCGTTTGTACTTGTTGACGGGTAAGGAACACTATCTGCACGTTGCACGTATCAGCGCCCACAACACCAAGCAATCCATGAACTTGGGGCAGGAACTTTATCCCGGACAACCTGAAGGTTTGCAACAAGAAGCTTTCCAGGTAAGGGTAACCAGTGGTGCAGGACGAAGAATGAATTCCATCATGGAAGCATTGACCTGGAATTTTGCTGCTCATTTAGATCCTATGATTCGCTTTAAGGATGCTTTTGGCACCTATGACTTGGAAGAGGTGGAAGCAATGCCTAAATCGAAAGTGCAGGAGTTGAACAATAGATACTCACTGTATCAGTCTTCCGATTACGGACAGGACCCGGAGACCGGAATCGAAACAATCGACAAGAACGCCTTTTCAGTGTATATTTCAGGCGATCAGCTTTTTCTGATAAACAAAGGCAAAGAAGATATTTCAAAGGTAGAATTGACAGACTTGGCAGGCAGACGGTTGTGGACTGAAGATATAAAGGTGGCGAATGAGCAATACACATTTCCGATGTATGGAACGTTCTCCGGGTTCTATATTTTGGATGTACGTCTGGCCTCGGGGGTACAAAAGGCATTTAAAGTTTATAAGAATAAATGAATATTCACTTTTTTAGGATCAGGAAAGGAGGGAGTTACGTGACAATTGAAACAAACGTGATAATAGGATAATCATATTAGGGTAAGATAATAAGTTTTCAGATAAGTTCTCATTTTTCAGTTTTCAATATTACACAGATAGATAACCAATTTATGTTTAATTTTAAATAATAACTTATGAAGCACTTTTTAAATGAGTTAATCTCAGCTGGTAATAGAAGGAAGAATTTCTTCTTATTATTAGTTGCTTTAGTGTCTTCCGCAATGCTTCAGGCACAAAATACAAGTGTGTCGGGTATAGTGAAAGATGTTACAGGCGAATCTTTGCCTGGAGTAAACATTATGGAGAAAGGAACTACCAATGGAACGATTACCAATCTTGATGGTAAGTTTACACTTTCTCTCAAAGGAGCCAATCCTGTTTTGACGGTCTCTTTTGTGGGCTATGCATCACAGGAGATCAGCGTAAAAGGAAAACGAAACTTCGACATTACACTGAAGGAAGATACGGAACTGCTTGACGAAGTTGTGGTAGTGGGATATGCTACACAGAAAAAGGCTACAGTGGCTGCGGCAGTAAGTTCGGTGAATAATAAAGATTTATCCCGTTCTACGTCTACTTCGGCTGCCAATGCTTTGGTAGGTAAGGTTTCAGGTATCACGGCACGTCAGAAGTCCGGTCAACCGGGAACTTCTACTAATCTTGAGATTCGTAACATGGGTACGCCTCTTTATGTTATTGACGGTATCATGAAAGATGAGACAGCATTCAATGCTCTGGATATTCATGATATTGAGAATGTATCTATTCTGAAGGATGGTGCGGCTGCTATCTATGGTGTAAAAGCTGCTAATGGTGTGGTTTTGATTACTACAAAAACCGGTAAGAAAGGACAGAAACCTCAGATAAACCTGAATGCTCACATGGGCTGGCAAGGATGGACTAAGTATCCTGAATTGTTGAATGCTTACCAGTGGAAATGGGGTAACTACATGAAGCAGGCCAATGATGGCAACCTGACTGGAGCTGATAACATTGCCAATGCCAAAGCTGATTTGGAGAAATGGAGAACTGGATATTATAATCCGGCTACAGGTGAAGATTATCGCGGCTACGACTGGAAAGATAACTTTGTGAGCAATTCTGCTCCTCAGTATTATGTAAATGCTAACATCAGCGGTGGTACAGAGAAGACTGATTACTATATTTCAGTAGGACATATCGATCAGGATGCCGTATTCAAGGAATATAACTATAACCGTACGAACTTGCAGGCCAACTTCAATATGCAATTGACTGATAAGTTAAAGGTTGGTTTTCAGACTCTGGGTAAGATAGAACAGAATGTCAATCCGGCACTTCCGGGCGGTGACGACTACTTCCAGATGCGTAACTCTATTTTCAACTTGATTCCGACCATGCGCCCTTATGCCAATGATAATCCGGATTATCTGAATTATATCAGTCCGACCCATGATGGTGCCCGTAATATGGCTGCTTATACAATTGATAATGCAGGTAAGCATCAGAAAGACTTCCGTACTATTCAGCTTAGTGCAAATTTGGAATATAAGACACCGCTTCCGGGATTAACAGCTAAAGGTTTGCTGTCTTACTATTATGAAAATATGCGTCAGGAAGATAATGAGAAGAGCTGGAATGAGTATAGATATAATGCTGCAACGCAGGAATACAAAGTAGCCTCTACCAAAACGGATACTTATCGTGGAAAGGAGACGAACCAGAAAGTTGAAATGATGGGGCAGTTCACTTTGAACTACGACCACATATTTGCTAAGGATCATCATGTGACGGCTGTTGCCGGCTTCGAGTTCTTCAAAGAAGATATCAAAAATTTAAATGTATATCAGAGTCCGGTAGAGAATCCATTTGTGAACGTAATTACGAAGAATGCCAATAATGATGTGAAAGAATATCTGCGTACCGTTACTACGGCCAGTTTCATTTTTCGTGCAGGCTATTCTTATAAAGAAAAATATATCATTGATTTTGCTGGTCGTTATGATGCTTCCTGGCGTTTCTTACCAGGTAATCAATGGGGCTTCTTCCCGTCAGTTTCCGGTGCATGGCGTCTGTCTGAAGAAGAATTTTACAAAGATTCTAAGGTGGCTGATTGGATTTCCAGCATTAAGTTGAGAGCTTCTTATGGTGAAATGGGCGATGACATGGCTAGAAACTTTAATGGCAGTTATCGGGATTTTGCCTACTTGCCTGGCTATACATTTAACAATGGAGGAGCTATCATAAGCAATAACCCTTTGGGTAATGGCCCAGATGCTTATACTACAGGTTCTGCTTACAGAGGAATTCCTCAAACCGGACTTTCTTGGATGAAGATTTCCATGATGAATGTCGGTTTCGATATGGGTTTCCTGAATGATCGTTTGAAACTTGAAGTGGACTTCTTTAAGAGAAAAAGAAGTGGTATTCCTGCTGAACCGACTGATATTATCTATCCTTATGAAGCTGGCTATGGTGCACAGAAACGAAATCTGAACTCCGACCAGGTAAGTGGCATTGATGGTATGGTGAGATGGAACGACCGTGTTAACGATTTCAACTATTTTGTAGGCGTAAATCTGACTTTGGCCCGTCAGAAGACGATTAACAACTACGGTGAACTGTTCCTGAACGGATGGGACCAATACCGTTGGGGACAAGCTAACCGTTGGTCTAATGTGAAGAACGGTGCAGTATGGATGTGGGAAACTATCGGTGTGTTCCAGACTCAGGAAGAGATTGATAATTATCCGGTGAATATCGATGGCGCCAACAACGTGAACCTGCGTCCGGGTGACTTGATTTTTAAGGATGTTAATGGTGATGGACTGATCGATGATTATGATAAACGTCCTTTAGGATATGCAGCTACCGACTATGATTGGGATAACGGCAATGCCAACAAGAATCCTTTGCTTTCAATGGGTATCAACTTAGGTTTCGAATATAAAGGTATTGACTTTGCAGCCGACTTTGCCGGCGGTTTCATGAATACATTTATCGGTGACTGGCATGTGAAGTATGGTATCGGTACTGACCAGATGGGATATGTATACAACGTAGTAGATTCCTGGCAGCACGAAGACATCTTCGACACGAAGTCTGCTTGGAAACCCGGTAAGTTCCCCGCTGTTCGTAGCAATAACCCTTCTATCAGAGACTGGAACGACTTTTATGCAAAGGAAATCAACTATTTGCGTCTGCGCAACTTAGTGGTAGGATATACATTGCCTGTTAAGTGGACAAAGAAGGCTTTGATACAGAAGCTCAGAGTTTACTTTGAAGGTTCTAACCTGCTTTGCTGGGATAGCTTGAATGACTTTGGCTTCGACCCTGAAATTTCTTCAGTTACCGGATTCGACTATCCGCAGCACAAAGTGTACACTGTTGGAGTAAACGTAACCTTTTAATTGAACGTAACATGAAAAAAAATAGATTATCAATAGCATTATTATCAGGCTTATTGCTTTTCTCCTCTTGCGACAATTGGTTGGAACAAGAGGATAAGATGTCTTTTACAGAAAATCAGGCCTATACATCGGAGGTTGGTATTAACAGTATTGCTGCCAATTTGTATGGGCGCATGAAGTACTGGCAGGATTTTGGAACTGATGGCGATACTTATGATCTTACCCGTTGGGATGAAGCATCCAATAACAGTCAGTATTGGGCATTTGCAGGAAACGTAGGAACCGATTACAGAAACTATTATGATTATGGTTTTATCCGTGAGTTGAACCTCCATATTCGTAATCTGAATACGGTGTCTGCCGGCTCGATTGCTGCCGATAAGTTGAAGTATTTTCAGGCGGAAGCCCGTTATCTGAGAGCTTATACTTATTTCAAGATGGTCATTCAGTATGGTGGCGTGCCTTTGGTTACTGAGGTAACAGAATATATGGAGGACCCGAAGCCATTGGCTGTGCCCAGAAATAAGGAATCGGAAATCTACGATTTCATCATCAGTGAGATGGATGCCCTAAAAGAGGATTTCGGAACTGCCCGGGTTAAAACCCGTGCTACAAAGGGGGCTGCTATGGCTTTGAAGTGTCGTGCAGCTCTATACGCCGGAACTTTGGCATACAATTATGATAAGAGTGCTACCAAAACGTTGAACTTGTCGAGTGGTGCTACAGGTATTGAGAAAAGTAAAGCAGAAGGTTATCTGAAAGCTTGTCTGGATGCTTGTGCCGAATTGGAAACTATGGGCTATCAACTCTATCAGAAACAGGCGGATCTGGCAACCAACTATGCAGAAGCATTTATTGCTAAACATGCCGAAAACCCGGAACTGATTCTCTGTAAGGCGTATGATGGTGTGAATGTGATGAATAACTTTACTACCCGCACCCTTACACGTAAGTTAATACGTGTTTCAAATAATAAGGCAGGTTGTGAGGTTAATCCGGTATTGAACTTGGTAAATGATTATGAGATGCTCAACACGCACGAGGCGAAAGAGATGGATGCCTATGTGGGTGATGAAGTGATAGAAGACATGAATGTGTATACGTCTACTTATCAATATAACCTGTACAATAAACCGGAAGATATTTTTGCAGGACGCGATCCTCGTCTGTCTGGTACGGTTCTCTATCCGGGAAGCTCATTCAGAGGTGTTCCTGTCGATCTTCAAGCGGGTTTGGCTATTCCTACTGCCGATGGTTATAGGTTTGAGACTGCACGTACCATACAGGAGGTTGATACTAAGTTGTACAATGATGTAGGTCCGAAATTGACCGGAGAAGACGGACCGCTTCGTGGAGATGATGGTAGTAGTAACTGGTACATTTCACATTCCGGCTTCTTGCTGAGAAAGTTTGTTGATACTGCCGCTGGAAGTGAAATAAAGGGTAATAGCTCTGTTCCTTATATCGTGTTCCGCTATGGCGAAGCTTTGCTGAATGCAGCTGAAGCTGCTTTTTATCTGAATGAACTGGGAGTAGCCAGCTATAACGGACGTCCTACAAAGAGTCTGGCATTGGATTATATCAACCGCGTACGTCAGCGTGCAGGTGGCGATGTGTTCAAATTGACTGAAAATGAGCTGACATTCGATCGCATCGTAAACGAAAGGCGCGTGGAGTTGGCATTCGAAGACCATCGCTATGAGGACTTGAAGCGTTGGAGAATAGCCGATGAAGTGTGGTACAATGATCAGGCCAATAAGAGTGCTACTATCTATGTGTTGTGGCCGTACAAGATTTATGCTCCGGGCACGCCCGAAGATGGTAAGTGGATTTATCGGAAAATGAAAGCTCAGAACAGAGCAAATAATGCTATTTTGTACTTCGACAACAAGATGTATTATAATGGATATCCGATGAATGAAGGTAACCCGAATATTGAGAAGAATCCTAACCATTAATTTACCAACTAAAGCTTAAAAACAATGAAACTAAAATCTATAATTGCAGCAGCATTTGTCGTATTGGGTTTTGTTATGACATCCTGCGAATATGATAATTATGATGCTCCGTCTTATGTTTTCAGCGGTCAGTTGAAATGTGACGGTGAGAACTTCCCTTTTGATTCGAATAAAGGACTATTAAGAGTCTTCCAGAGAGGTTATGGTAAAGTGGACGGCGGCGGCACGGGGATACGTGTCGATGATCAGGGACACTACCAGCAACTCTTCTTCGATGCAGAGTATAAAATGACACTGGTAAATGAAACATTGCCTTTTGAACTTCCTGATTTTGAATCACTGGGTGCAGGTAAAGGTTATGACTCCATTGCCTATCATTTTAACTCGAATGTTACAAGAGACTTTGAAGTGCGTCCGTACTATAAATTGAAGAACCTGAAGGCTGAACTGAAGAACGGCAACATCGTCGCTACTTTCAACATCGAAAAGATGACCAATACGGTGAAGGCAGCTCCGAAGATTGTAAAGACCCGTATTTGGCTGAGCACAAGTTCTTTGGTGAATAGTGGCATCAAGTGTACACGCAGTAGCGATGTGGAATACATCGATGATACTACCTTGCAAGTATATATTCCACTATCTGAGTATCGTAAGAAGGAAAACTACGTAGATAACTACCGTACTTATGCTTTCTATCGCGTAGCTATCGAACTGGAGGGAATGAACCAGTATTTCCTCTTCTCAACGATACAGAAGATAGAAAACCTGCCGGTAGAGTAAACTCTATATTTTGATATGAAGACTCTGTCGGTTTGTACCGGCAGAGTCTTTTCAACTCAATTATTTATTATATCTCTGATAATATCTAAAACATGAAATATCTATTTATACTAATCAGTTTTCTCTCATCCGTCCAGCTTTCCCAGGCTGCTGAAAAAGAATATGCATTGCAGAGTGGCGATGCCGGTCTGTCCATAGCCAAAGACGGAAAACGCCTGAGCTTGCAAACTGATGACGCCCATTATTTGAGTTTAAACGCTCCTTATGTAGTTACATTGGAAGTGAATGCGGAAACGTTGAACGGTTACTATTCTTCTGTGAAGGAAGAAAAAGGATTACTGGTCTGTGTCGCAAAGTTAAAGTCAACTCATGGAACCGTATTTCATGTAAAAGATGTGTTCACCCCCGATACGGAGAACCATTTTCGCATAGATAGGGAGGTGACGATTGACAAAACCGGAAAAGGAGACGATTACTTCAACTCTTATTTCGGACTGACCTTGCAACGTAAAACACAAATAAACGATTTCGAGTTCTTTGTTCCGGGCATCTGGTACAGGAACAACGAAAGCCTCAGACGCGGCTCACTTGCCAGCGATTATACCGATAATTATTTCTATTTCCGCGAAGACCGTTTGCCCTTGCCATTGGTATCTGCCCGTGAGAAGGCTTCCGGATTAGCTATTGATATGATACACCTCAATGCTAATCCTGAAACTTTCTATGGCGAAAACGGAGTAAACAGAATTGTGGATGAACGTATGCAATTTGGTAGCCTGGGTTTCACAGAGACAGATTCACACTCTATTCTCTTTGTCTTCCCCGGAATTGAGGGAGAAACTACTTATGTAGGTCGCCTCCCCGAACAGAAAAGAAAAGGCTTCGCCTATCGTAGCCATCCTGTGAAAGCCGGAGTTAAACATGCCTATAGCCTGACCTTTGGCTTCAACCGGACCAAGAACTTCCCCGAACTGGTGGAAACCGTATGGAAGCAAGCTTGGAATAAATATACCCCTGCTGTGCATAAAGTAGACGTAAAAGACGCCTATGAAGCCAGTATCGAAGTGCTGGATGCTTACCTGCTGAACTTGAATGGTGCACCTGGCTGGCCTTTCTCCGTCTACCTTCCCAACGGCATAGCCCGTGCCTATAACTATCAGATGGGCTTCATCGGCTTCCAGATTTCCAATGCTTACTTCCTGTTGCGGAAAGGACTGGAAACAGATAATAAAGAGTATGTCCGTAAAGCTTCGGAGGTCGTTGATTTCTGGGTGAATAACTCTCAGCTTGAAAGTGGCATCGTGCGTCCCTGGGCAGATGCCTACGTAGACCGCAAAGCAACCTGGCGCGATTATGAAGCCTACATGCGTGTCACCGGTGGAGGTATGGAGGGTATGATGGGCGCATGGAATACCATGAGGAAACATGGCATCGACAAACCCGAATGGCTAGCTTACTGCAAGAACTTTGCCGGTTGGCTGATACGGACTCAGGAAAAGGACGGCAGCTTCTATCTCCGCTATGACTGGAGGACCGGAAAACCCATCCATGACAGTAAATATACCACAACCAATATTATCCGCTTCCTCATAGAACTTTATTCAGCCACGCAGGATAAGCAATATCTGGATGCTGCCCTCAAAGCAGGCGAATTCAGCTATGACTTTATCCACCACGACTACCTTTATGTAGGCGGAGTGATTGATAATCCCAACGTAAAAGACCGCGAATCCGGTCAAATGGCTATTTATGCTTTTCTGGCACTTTATGATGCCACTGGTGATGCCAAGTGGAAGGAGGCTGCCATACAGGCCGCCCGCTATACGGAAACCTTTATGTTTGCTTACCATGTGCCGATGGCCATCAATGATACACTGACCGATTTTCCTAAAGATGTGAGCATCGTAGGGCAAACCCTCATTGCCACCGGACATTCAGCTATAGATAACGGACTGGCTTTCTCCTCCTTTCAGTACTACCGCCTGTACCTGATGACGGGGGATATCCATTTCCTTGAAATGGCAAAGATAATCCAGAACAACACCCTCTCCATCATGGACCTGGATGGTGACATGCGCTACCGTTACAGAGGTTTGCTGACAGAATGCTTCAACCCGCAATCCAATCGTGGACACAGCGTGCGTCAGCAGCTTCCCTGGAATCAGGCTTCCATTCTCGAACCTATGCACCGCTTTATGGATGCTTTCGGCGAGTGGGATATCGACGTCATAGAACAGTGGCCGATGGAGAAGCGGCAAGAGATGATAGAACGCTATGCGCGTACACAAGGTTTGGAAAAAGAATAAAAAAAGAACGCACTATGAGATACTATATCGTAACCATGCTATTATGGGTTGGAGCCGTACAGGCCTTTGCACAGCAACCCCGTTTGAAACAAGTGGACGAATATCTGGCAGCAACCGGGCAACCTGTTGAAGTCGGTAAACCGTTGGAAAAGGAGTATTGTCTGTTGTCTACTCTTTATAAAGGAGACAAAAGTCTGATGCTGAATTTGCCGAACTTGGGAGATTATGGAACGCGCGAAGTCATCCCTTTCGGGTTCAGACTGAACGAGGCTTCTGAGTTGGAACTTACCAGCCGGGAGGGTAACAAGGCTGAGAGCACTGTCCGTTCGTTCTATAGCCAAAGTATGTTTTCCGGAGTTTCCTATCAGTTCTGTGATAGTGTAGTATATGGAATTACTTTATACTATGATAATCAGGACGGAGTGAAACAGGATATACATCAGAATCTGCTGAAACACTTCAAACAGGCTGATTATGTGCAGGGAGAGATCACGGTATATTCTGATCCCGACTATGTGGTAAGAGTATTGCCCGGTAAAGTGGAATTTTACTCTTTGTTTCATTTCCCTATAGTTGAGACTTTCTATCCGGGAGTGTCCCATAAAATATGGTACGGGCCTTACAATTATGAAGCGGACGGCGCATCTGTGATGCTTGCTTTCTACAACCAGGAATCCAAGGAGAATAATATCCAGTCCGCCTTTAAGGTGAGCTATAAGTATCCTGCCGGCAAGCCTTTTAAAATGAACCTCATCCGCTTCATTCTTGACGACGAGACGATTGAACTTCCTTTAGAAGTGGAATATGCTGATATGGTAGACGGAGGAAAGTCGATAGAAGAACGTGATACGCGCACTTTCGTCTTCCCCGAAGTGTTGAAAGCGATAGACCGCTCGGCAGAGGTCGGTGTGGAACTGGTGGGCGAGGGTGGACGTTTCCTCTACAAGATGCCTGCCTTCCAGCGTGCATCCGTTCATACTGCCTATGAATATTTCCGTTGGAATGTAACCAATCCGATGGCTAAATATAGGGCCTGGTAGAAATAATATAACTCTAATATCATAATTGAAGATGAAAATTAAGAATTGTTTCGTAGTGGTGCTGGGAGTCGCAGCATTACTTACCGCAACTTCCTGCGGAAACACCAAAGTAAAAAAAGACGCGTCGGCAGAGGCTGATTCACTTGCAACTACGTATGTTAATCCTCTGTTCCCGAAGGGACCCGATCCCTGGGCTTTGTTCCATGAAGGTACTTACTATTATATGCATACCCTGCAAGATAGTCTGGTACTTTGGAAGACAACCGACATTACCGACGTACAGAACGCTCCCCGGAAAACCGTTTGGATTCCTACCGAGCCTTCCAATAAATACCATCTCTGGGCACCGGAGATACATAACATTGATGGAAAATGGTACATCTACTATGCTGCCGACGATGGCAATACGGACAACCATCAGATGTATGTGCTGGAGAATGTGAACAAAGACCCCTTCGACGGCGAGTTCGTGATGAAAGGCCGCATCAGCACAGATAAGGACAACAACTGGGCCATCGACGGCTCCGTATTCCAGAATAAGGGTGAACTGTATATGGTATGGTCCGGCTGGCAAACCCGCCGCGTGGATACCGAAACCCAATGTATCTACATCGCCCGCATGGAGAACCCCTGGACGCTTGGTTCCGAAAGAGTACTCATCTCTAAGCCAGAACTGGAATGGGAAAGACATAACAAGAATGAAAACGGCTGGAATCCCAGCTACACCATCTATGTGAACGAAGGTCCCCAGCCTTTGAAGAGCCCTAAAGGAAAGTATATCCACCTGGCTTACTCGGCAAGCGGTGTATGGACTCCGTACTATGCACTGGGCCTGTTGACTGCAAGCACCGACAGCGATTTGCTCGATCCGAGTTCGTGGTCCAAATCACCACAACCGGTATTCCATCAATCACCCGAAAACGGAGTGTACGGCACAGGGCATAATAGTTTCTTCCCCTCTCCCGATGGTACGGAGTCTTATATCCTTTATCATGCACGCGATACACAGGTAGACCCCGAAGGGGCCGGAGATACCCGTTCACCCCGTGCGCAGAGATTCGTGTGGCTTGAAGATGATTATCCCGACTTCGGAACTCCGCTTCCTACCTCGACTCGCCTGAATAAACCTTCGGGGACGGTAGTAACTTTTGCGAAGTAAAACCGTCTTATTGTAGGAAGAGCTTCTCGTAGCTCTTCCTTCGTAAGAGATGATTTTAAAACCATAAATTATATGAGAAAGAGTACTATTGCTTTAGCCCTATTGATGTCTGCACCCCTCTGTTGGGCGATAAATCCCGGTGTACCGCCTGAAGGCGAGAATCCTGCCATGCTGTTTGCGGATAGCACTCGCACAGGTATACCTTTTTCAAAAGACCCGCATGTTGTTCCCTTTCACGGGAAGTATCTGATGTATTATTCGGTACCTCCCAAAGGTGGTTCGGGCTGGGGCATAGGCATAGCCGAAAGCCGCGACCTTGAGCACTGGAAACCGATAGCTGCATTGTCTCCTGCTGCCGATTATGAGGCTAAAGGACTATGTGCTCCCGGTGCATTGCTGCGCAACGATACGATTCACCTGTTCTATCAGACGTATGGAAATGGAAAGAAAGATGCCATCTGTCATGCCTGGTCGGTGGACGGAGTTCATTTCACGCGCAATGCCACCAATCCCATCTTTGCACCGAAGGCTGGTGACTGGAATTGCGGACGGGCGATTGATGCGGAAGTGGTGTTTGCCAACGGGAAGTATTTTCTTTATTATGCCACCCGCACTCCTGACTATGAAAAGCAGATAGTGGGTGTGGCTACAGCTCCTGCCGGTACTAACTTTAACCGGGAGGCATGGACGGAAGCTTGCGACCGGGCTGTCCTTGTTCCCGAATGGCCTTGGGAGGAAACTTGCATAGAGGCTCCTTCGGTGGTGGAAATGGATGGTACGTTGTATATGTTCTATGCCGGGGCCTATAATAACCGTCCCCAGCAGGTAGGTCTGGCAACCAGCAAAGACGGTATTCATTGGAAGAAAGCATCAAACAAACCTTTCATGACGAATGGAGATCCGGGTACGTGGAATTATTGTGAATCCGGTCATCCCCATATCTTTAAGGATAAAGATGGGCAGACTTATCTCTTTTATCAGGGTAATAAGGACTTTGGTAGAACCTGGTTCCTGTCACAACGGAAGGTGGTCTGGAAGGATGGGATGCCACAACTGAAATAAAAGAGAGGCGTATCAGGACAGAGATTCACATCTCATCCTGATACAGCCTCTTCTCCATTCAAACCTAATTATAAACCTAATCTATAAACCTAACTTAGTGACTTTTTATTTATTCTTCCGGGAAAATAATCCGGTAATTTCCGCTCAGATGCATGAAGGCGAAAAGACGGAGCAGTCCGTCATAGTATGCATCGAAGTAACCATCCTCATACGGCTCATGTCTGGCATTCCATAGCTTATCTACAAATTCCCGACTCTTCTCGTGCGTACACATTAGCGATGCGGCGGCAGAAGTGGCAACCAGACCTAATGAGTGTCTCAACGCCTTATATCCTCCGGCTCCGAGAGTGTCTTTCACTTGGGTCCCGTCTACATTATACTGGTCTACGAAAGTGTCGATGCCCTGGCTGTAGAGGAAATCTTGAATCTTATTCCCGTATTCTTGTTGCCATTCTTTGTCGGCACATGCCCAGGAGTAATCTAAAGCCATGTTCATGGGTACGCGCCAGGAGTCGAAGCGGAAGGCGTCACCGATGATACGGTTGTTATTCAGCAGGGTGCCGTCATAGTTATTGTAATCGGGATTTAATCCGGTCACGGGATGGATGCTCTTATGCAGATACTCGCGGCTGCGTTCGGCACACTCCCGCCAGAGGTCGGCTCTGCCGTCATTGGCCCAGCGCGCCCATACTTCGTAGAAGGCGGGAACGTGATAGGACGGGTCGGTGAAGAGTCCGCCGCGTATGTCGGGAACGAAGGTGATGAGCTTATGTTCCAGGTTGATGAATGGCATTACGCGGTCGGTTCCGTCTTTCTGCATGGAGCAGTCCAGGATGTTCCGGGCTTCGGCAAGGTAATCGATACCAGTGTCGTTTCCCCAGAGGTTGGAGGCGAAGATGAGGGCGGTGACGTAATAGAGTTCCCCGTCGGAGGCGGGACCTTGGGAGTTACGGGTTCCGTCTACCTGGCAACTCCAGGCGAAGTAGCCTTTCAACGGGCCTTCCTGGTGCTGCATGTGCTTCTTGCCCCATCGCCAAAGGCGGTCGAAGATGTCCTGGCGATTGAACTGTACGGCAATCATTAGTCCGTAGGACATGCCTTCGGTGCGTACATCGTGGTTTTTGATGTCACTGATGTAAGCCATAGAGTCGCCCACTTCAAAGTAAACTTTGTTGGGACCATAGAATACATCGTCGAAGGCCGACTTGAGTTTGGCATCTATATCCGCTTGCTTATACCCCATCTCGGCGAAGAGGTTCCGGTACTTCTGTGTTTCGAAAGCGCCTTTATCCCAAGGCTTTGTCGGGTCTGCCTGCTGCGAACAGGATGTTCCAGCAATGAGGCAGAGGAGGAGGTAAAATAAGTTCTTCATAAAGGAACGTTTTATATTATGTGATTTTCAAGATGATGTAGTTAAGTGATAATTTAATGAGGAATGAAGAATGAAGAATTACCTTGCGGCATGTTCGCATAGCGCAGCCCAATTTTTTATTCTTCATTCCTCATTCTTCATTAAATTGTCATTTAACAGTGACTGGTATTGCCTTCAACTGTTTCAGCTCCGACGTACCACCATAAAGTATTTCATAATCACCTTCTATCGGGCGCATCGTGTTGGTTTCCGTATCGAACCATTCGAAATCTTCTTTGCTTAATGATACGGTCACATTGTTGGTTGCCCCTTTGGCGATATTTACACGCTTAAAGGCGCGGAGTGCATGCGACGGACCTTCTTTATCGCTCGGACGGCGGAGATACACCTGTACCACTTCTTCCCCGTCGCGTTCACCCGTATTGCTCACGGGGATGGTCAGGATGGTTTGTTCTCCATCTTTCACTTCTTGTGTATTTAAAGAAGCGTCTCCGTAACGGAATGTGGTATAGCTCAAACCATGCCCGAAGGGGAAGAGCGGAGTTTCCGTCATGTACCGGTACGTGCGCCCTTTCATGGAATAATCTTCAAAGCCAGGCAGTTGGCTCGTGCTTTTATAGAAAGTAATCGGAAGTCGTCCTGCCGGATTGTAATCTCCGAAAAGGACATTGGCGATATCCGTACAACCGGCCTGACCTGGATACCAAGCCTGTAAAATGGCGTCGCATGTCTTTGTTTCCGGTGTCAGGGCGATGGCGGAACCGGAGAAGTTGACGAATACCACCTTCTTTCCGGCTTTCTTTAATTCGGCAAGTAGGCGGCTTTGGATGGACGGAAGTTCGATTGTTTCGCGGTCGCCTCCTTTGAAGCCAGGGATGTTGACGTGCATTTCTTCACCTTCCACAGCTGGGGATATGCCGCCGGCAAAGACGATGACATCTGCATTTTTCACCCGGGCCACGGTCTGATTCAAGTCAACCGGTATCTCGCGTCCCATGTCGAAGTTGAGGGCTGCGTCGCGGAAGCGAAACATGAAGTCGATTTTGATGCGATATTCCTTTCCGGCTTCTGCCTGAAGGGTATATATCTTGGCGTTGTTTTTGAAATTGACACCACCTGCCACTTCTTCGCCATCGATGGCAAGCTTCGTGATGCCCTGTGTCTGGAAGCGGAAGGCGATGTCTTCGCTCTTTTCAGGACGGAATACGGACTCGTAGCTGGCGGAGAAGTCGGTGAGGTTGACACCCGCTGCAAAGGCGGTGGCCCCAGTAGTGATGAAGTGGAACGGAGTGCTGATTTGTGTGGTCACATCAGGGTCTCCTTCCTGTTTCGTATTGTTCCAATACTTGGCACTGAAACCTTGCTTGCCGTCTATGCTGCACTGCTGGAATACGCTTTGCAGGGTGACGTCGGAAGTCAGGTCGCAACCCGGTTCGTAGATGATTTGCGCTTCGGGCAGATATTGGCGGATGCCTTCGAGCAGGGTGACGGTATGTCCCGGAAAACCGTTATAGTTGCCCCATTGCATCACGGAGTCGTTGGCGTTGGGACCCACTACAGCTACTTTCAGGTTCTTGTTCAGTGGCAGTACGTTTTGGTTGTTTTGCAGCAGTACGAGGCTTTCGCGTGCCATGCGCAGTGCCAGTTCGCGGTGTTTTTTGCTGTCTACCACGCTGTAAGGAATCTGTGCCCAGGATACCAGTTCCGGACTGTCCATTTCGCCCAGCTCAAAGCGTGCTTTCATCAGGCGTTTCAGTGATATGTCTATTTTCTTTTCGTCAATCAGTCCTTGTTCCACGGCTTGGGGCAGTGAAGCATAGCTTTCTCCACATTCTACGTCCGTTCCCGTCAGGACGGCTTTGGCGGAAGCGTGTTCTTTGTCCGGTTCCGTTTCGTGAGCGCCTTTATTGAAAAAGTCGTTGATTGCCCAACAGTCGGATACGATGATACCGTCGTAGGCCCATTCGTCGCGGAGTATCTGCACCAACAGGCGATTGCTTCCACAGCAGGGTTCACCTTCGAAGCGGTTGTAGGCACACATCACTTCTTTTACGTGTGCTTTCTGAACGAGGTCTTTGAATGCGGGCAGGTAAGTTTCCCACAGGTCGCGCGGGTCCACGTTTTCGGCATCGAAGCTATGGCGGTTCCATTCGGGACCGGAGTGTACGGCAAAGTGCTTGGCGCAGGCGTGCAGCTTATTATATTTTTCCTCTTCGGGACCTTGCAAACCGTGTACTACTGCCATACCCATTTGTCCGGTCAGGTAAGGGTCTTCACCGTAAGTTTCCTGTCCCCGTCCCCAGCGCGGGTCGCGGAAGATGTTGACGTTGGGAGTCCACATCGTAAGTCCCTGATAGCGTTTCAGTCCGCCTTCTTTGCTGAACTCTGCGGTCTTGGCACGGGCTTCGTCGGAGACTGCCGTAAATACGTCGTAGAGCAAATCGTTGTTGAAAGAGGCTCCCATACCGATGGCTTGCGGAAATACGGTAGCCAGCCCGGCACGACCCACTCCGTGCAGTGCTTCGTTCCACCAGTCATAGGCTTTGATGCCCAGTCGGGGGATGGCGGGAGAGGTGTTTTGCATCAATGAAGCTTTTTCTTCCAACGTCAGTCTGCCTACCAGGTCGGCGGCACGCTCTTCCGGTGTCAGTGCCGGATTTTTGTAAGGGGGTTGGGAACATGAGAGGAAGCATAAACATAGGCATCCAATCCCGGTGAGTAACTGAAATTTCTTTTTCATTGTATTAGTGCTTTTACTATTATTAATAGACTCCTGTTTCGCCGTTTGTATGGCGCTTACAAAAATAGGAAGAAAAAGAGATTCGGGGGAGAAATGTTATTTCAGATAGTTGAGTCTATGTTACAGATTTCTTGTGTATGTTACATCTTCTTTCGCTGAGGTTACATCGGGAGGGAAATGGCCTTTTCACACTTGATAAGTACTTTCTGTTCATTATTCAGGGTAGTGGCAAATAGGTAGACTTCTCCACCTTCGGACAGCTTAAGGCGTTTTCGCAATTCCGCCACAGAAGCGGGGAAGTTACGTACCGTAATATTGGCTTTCCTGATGTCTCCCAATGCGGCTTTTATTTCTTTCTTATTCAGCGTGCACAGTCCTGTTATCCGAAAACTCCTTCCGGGGAAGTCCTCTATCAGTTCGCCGGAAGTGTAAAGATGGCTGTTAGGATGCAACTTCTCCACCTTATATATATGGGTGATGTTGCGGAAAGCACCCGCTTTGAGGATTGAGGCATTCGGTTCGTACAGATACTTGCCGGGGATATCCGTATATTTACCCGTACTCGACAACTCCTGGCCGCGTGTAAAGACGAACGCTTGTCCGTATCCTTGTCTGCTCTTTCCTTCTTTAGTAGTCAGGTTGATGCAATGAATGGGAATGTTTTCCGGTGCAACAGTACCATGCCCCAGTATCAGTAACAGCTCTTTGCATTCATTATTGACAGAAACGATGTGTGCTTCCTGCACATGCTTCAGGTCTTGAATTGCCAGAGTCAGGTCGAGCATAGGGGAGAGTTTCACCATGACGTGCCGGGCCTTGGCAAGCAATAGTGCTTCCAGTTCCGCTACGTCCGGTTCACAGTCGGCAATGGCGACGGTCTTCCCTCCGTGCCCGTCCCGGCGGGCAGGGTCGATGAATATCCAATCTACGGGAGACATTTCTTGCAGATAAGAAACTCCGTCGGCGTTTACTACTTGAATATGGTTCAGCCCCAATAATGGAAAATTGTGTGTGGCAATCCTGCACAGCGCTTCCTGACGTTCTACGTAAGTGGCTTGCCGGAACTTCGTCGATAGAAAGGCGCAGTCTATTCCAAAACCTCCGGTGAGGTCGGTCAGTGTGCCGGATGAGGCTTCGGGGATGATAGATGCTTTATATTGCGCAGTTGCCTCTGAGGAACATTGTTCCAAGGACAGGTGGCGGGGATACAGAATACCGTCCATCGCATGCCATGACGGTATTTTCTCTGCCGCAGCCTGCCTGCCGGCTATCTGTATCAGTGCTGCGGGCATATCCACACCGGGATGCTTCTGCGCCTGCAAAGCCAGACTACGTACATCGTCGTTGCGGTGCTCGCGGATAAAACGGAGGGTTTCGTCATTCAGTTCCATCGGGGGGACAAAGATAATTATTATAAAGTAATAATGTAAAAGTAATAATTACAACTGCACTCCTGCCTCCCGGAGCATCTTCTCCATGATTTCCAAATCAGCGATAACCTCTCCCTGTTGCAAGTATCTGTCCCGGTTGCGGGCGACTTTCCCGTAAATCTCTTTAGCTTTCTCCGGTTGGTTATCATAATATAAAGCAAGGGCGCACAACAGGCGTTGCTTGGAAGACATCATATTCTTGTATCGGAGGGCATATCCCTTTAGCTTGTCTGTATAAAGCCGCTCTATTTCTTCTTTTCTCCGGGCACCTGCCAGTTCGAGGAACAAGAGCTCGCAAGAGATTTCCTTTACGAACAATCCCGCTATCTCTCCTTCGTGCTGCATCAGTTCTCTAAAGACCTTCTCTGCTGCTGCAAAATCTCCCCGGTCGATATGCAACGAGCCGTAAGCAGCTTTGGCGGATACTTGGAAAGTGTTGCCGTAATCTGTTATTTCATCATCCGGGAACCATGCTTCCGGCATATCTTTCAGCCTTGTACCGGTCATGAGGGCGGCATTGATGGATAATTGCTGTGCCAGATACTTCCGGGTCTCAGGGGCTTTGGACATGAATATCAGGTTGTAAGCATCATTGGTGATGCCGGACATTTTCAGTGGTATGCCGTTCATCAGTGCCAGAAAGAAGCCGCAG
The DNA here is from genome assembly GCF_905207245.1 of uncultured Bacteroides sp. GTDB lineage: Bacteria > Bacteroidota > Bacteroidia > Bacteroidales > Bacteroidaceae > Bacteroides. Next base: position 20,755 of record NZ_CAJLKP010000054.1, read on the forward strand.
ATAAAAAAGAGCAGCAGAAACATATGCAATGCCATCGGTGCTCCGGGAAACATTATCCAGAGGATGAGAGCAATGATTGCCGTCAGCAGATTCATCAGTACACCGCCTGCATTGTACCAGAAATAAGGCAACTGACTGTAAGGCCGGTCCGGTGGAGAAAGCAGGCATTGGCCGCCCGTGCCGGAGATGGAGAAACGCTTGAAGCGGAAGCGCCCTTTGTCCTTTATCAGTGTGATGTTGCCCACACGGAAAGACACGAACCGGTAACCGGTGGCAAGTCCGAAAACCAGATGCCCCGCTTCGTGCAGGATGATTTGCGCGAATACGGCAAGGATGAGGCAAACCATTGACAGGACACAGGACAGCAATAGGGTGGCTATCTGCACATTTCCCATTTTCCCTAAGAAGTCGCTTACGGAAGTGCCTGTAAACATGACGATGCAGAACATCACTGCCCCGAAACCGATGCATGCACCGAACAGGGTGGAAAGTATAAGTTTGAGAGCTTGTTTCATAGTTGTTCCTGTATGAGTTTTTACCTTGTTTCTCTGCACAAATATAGGGAATATAGGGGATTTTACGGTATAACCCTGTATTTTTGTTTGGCTTCCTGACGGCTGCACCAGTTGAAGTGCCACCATTCGCTGGGCAGAGTGCGGAAACCTGCGGCGCGCATAACAGTGCGCAGCAGTTGTCGGTTCTCCTGTTCCTGTTTCGTTATTTTTCCACTTTGCACCAATGCGGCTTCGTTCGTGATGTGGGCTTCGGAACCCAGGTGGTCCACTTTCGTACCCATCGGCAGAGGGGCACCCGCTTCATCCAGTATGCTGATGTCTACTGCCAGGCCGTAGTTGTGCAGGCCCCCGCCACGAGCCGGGTTGGAGACGTAGATATATTTGGAAGTGCCTTTCACCACGTTCCACATCTTTTGCTGTACGCTCATGGGGCGGGCGGCGTCGTAAACAATCAGTCGGTAGCGGGGATGTCGCTTCTTTAATTCCTGTTGCGCCCGCAGTAATCCTTTCAGGGCGTCGGAGTGCAGATAGGCCTCGTGCAAATCTTCGTATAACACCCGTCCGGTGAAGTTATCGGCGCGGGTATACATCAGGTCGATGGCAATGGTGCTGTCCGCTTCGGCAATGTTTACGAAACCGAGACTTTCCATGTGGCGGGCAGTCTGGCTTTGCTGCGCTGTGAGGGGCATGAACCAGAAGGTTATTAAAAGATAAAATAGATGTTTCATACAATTCTTTTAGGGGTTGCAAAGGTACGAATTCTCAAGGAATTACCTATATTTGTGAGATACATAGATTTTGTCTATCAGTGTATAGATTCTGTCGGTTGGAGGTAAACTTAAGAAGAACTACTTTTGTTACATAAATAATTCATTCATTCATTAAACAAAATCCCATGGAAGAGAAAAAACTAACCGCTGCTAATGGTCGACTAATCGCCGACAATCAGAACACCCAGACAGCCGGGCAACGTGGTCCGGTCATGATGCAAGACCCCTGGTTTCTTGAGAAACTTGCCCACTTTGACCGTGAAGTGATTCCCGAAAGACGTATGCATGCCAAAGGCTCCGGTGCTTATGGTACGTTTACCGTGACACATGACATTACGAAGTACACCCGTGCCGCCATCTTCAGCGAAGTAGGCAAGCAGACGGAGTGCTTTGTCCGTTTCTCCACCGTAGCCGGTGAACGCGGGGCTGCCGATGCCGAGCGTGACATCCGTGGTTTTGCCATGAAGTTCTATACCGAAGAAGGCAACTGGGACCTGGTAGGAAATAATACTCCTGTATTCTTCCTGCGCGATCCGTTGAAATTCCCCGACCTGAACCACGCCGTCAAGCGTGACCCGCGCACCAATATGCGTAGTCCGAATAACAACTGGGATTTCTGGACTCTTCTGCCCGAATCTCTCCATCAGGTGACTATCACTATGAGTCCCCGTGGCATTCCTTATTCTTATCGCCACATGCACGGTTTCGGCAGTCATACCTACAGCTTCATCAATGCCGATAACAAACGCATCTGGGTGAAGTTCCACCTGCACACCCTGCAAGGCATTAAAAACCTGACTGACCAGGAAGCCGAAGCCATCATTGCCAAGGATCGCGAATCACATCAGCGGGATTTGTACGAGAGCATCGAGAAAGGCGATTTCCCGAAGTGGAAGTTCCAGATTCAATTAATGACTGAGGAAGAAGCGGATCATTACCGCATTAATCCATTTGACCTGACGAAGGTTTGGCCGCATAAAGATTTTCCGTTGCAGGATGTAGGTATTCTGGAACTGAACCGTAATCCCGAAAACTACTTCGCCGAAGTGGAACAAGCTGCCTTCAACCCCCAGAATATTGTAGAAGGTATCGGCTTCTCTCCCGACAAGATGCTACAAGGACGCCTCTTCTCTTATGGCGATGCCCAACGCTATCGCTTGGGTGTAAACTCAGAACAAATTCCGGTGAACAAGCCCCGTTGTCCGTTCCATGCCTACCATCGTGACGGCGCCATGCGCGTAGATGGTAACTATGGCTCAGCCAAAAGTTATGAACCGAACAGTTATGGCGAATGGCAGGATTCTCCCGAGAAGAAAGAGCCGCCCTTGAAGGTTCATGGCGACGTTTATAACTACAACGAGCGCGAATATGATGATGATTACTACAGCCAGCCGGGCGACCTGTTCCGTCTGATGCCTGCGGACGAGCAACAACTATTGTTTGAAAACACTGCCCGCGCCATGGGTGATGCCGAACTCTTCATTAAGCAGCGCCATGTGCGCAATTGCTACAAGGCGGATCCGGCTTATGGCACAGGTGTAGCCAAAGCTTTGGGTATTGACCTGGATGCAGCTTTGAAAGAGACGCGATAGGTATGAATTGTCTTTTGATGAATGACAGGTTATAACTATCAATTCTAAATCGTTTTTTGTCATACTTTGCCTACATCCTACACCAATGTCCGCTTTCTATTGATTGTCAATTAGATATCGGAGATGTAAAAGGGTGTAGGCAGATGTATGAAATCTTCTGCCTACACCCCGAAACATGCCTTGAAGTGCATGGATTACTCTGTAACTTCTTTATTATCAGCTGTTGTGAATGCTTTATGTGCATCTTGCCAGTTTATGTGCAAATATCCCTTTTTCTCAAGTAAATAGAGGATATTTAGCCCTTTCTTCTTCGAAAAGTCAGTAAACAGTGGCAATCTTTTTACGATATGCGTGTATAAAGAGGGCAATTCTCCGTTACTAATCCCCCATTGCCCCTTTCCTTTTCCCCTTTTGCTTTAAAGAAAATGATGTTATGCCATAGGCAAAACCTCGTTTCTCAATTGCGGGCTGTCCGGTTTCCACTTGCGGGCCGTGCAGCTCCCGATTGGAAACTGTACGTCCCGCAAGTGGAGGACGAAGTTTTGTTACTGGCAAAAGGATAAAAACAATAAGGCAAAGTATAGTTTTCAACCTATCTTATTTGAATCTTTGTTGTTGTATTGGGATGATAATGAAGCGGGATATTCCAATAAGAGTGAAGTAAAGGAATTACTTCTGATTAGCTCTTAATGTAATACTGAACTCGCCAACGAAAGGCTTACCTGTATCCGTGCTCAATTGCGGGACAGATTCTTCTGCCTTGCGTCCCTTTTCCGGACGGGCGAATACACCGGATAGGATATACATAGTTTCGGGCCTTGATGCATTGTGTTCCATATACCCGATACTTGCAATGCGCAGACAGCCTATAGCACCCGTACGTTCTACCCAACGGGTAGCCTTTATCCCTGTTGTTTCTGTACTGCCGGCTTTTCCTCCCCATAGACCGAGAATTGGGGCTGCCTGTTTATTGGGATAAGCGTCACAGGGACCGAGTCCTAACCAATGCAGTTGGTTGAGTTCGGAAGCAGATTGAACAGCCATACCTACTATAGGTAGCCAGGGTATGGCTACATTAGTCAGGATCTGATAGCTGACATCTAAGCGGCCGTCTGCTCCAATGGTATAACGATAGGTGGTGGTGAAGCGATTGTTTGTATCCACGGTATAATTTACCTCTGTTTTAATTACTACGTTGCTTTCACTTTCTTCTATCTTCCAGGATTTTACAGACTGGGTATATTTATTGAGATCGACAGCTTTCCGCACATTCTCTTTTCCGAAAGCGGAAGTTTCGCTACGGTCAAGGGTACGCCATATGACGGGACGCAAGTCTGTAATCATTTGCTTCCCTTGAATATCGGCAGAGGCCAATTGCCCGGTTCGAGGGTTGAATATGTAACGTATATCATTGGTTGCAACTATAACTGATTCTTTGTCTTTGCTTACTATTAATTTCCCGTTAGATACAGCCTGTACTATTTGTTCTGCCTGAGGACAAAGTTCAACAGCTTCGCGGGTAATCTCCGATCCGTCTGCACGGGTGAAGATAAATCGGATGAAGTATGTTTTTCCCGGCTGTATGGTTTTCAGTTTGCTGATGGGCAGTTTGAGTGCTGATGTAGCATGCGGCTGACCATTGATAGAACTGTTGCCTGAAGATAGTTCTTGTCCGTCTTCCCATATAGACCAGTTAATTTTCACGGTATTAAGATCTGTGAAGTCAAAGTCATTCTGAATGGGAATGCGTATAGAATCCTGGCCGGGAACGAAATACATCTTGTCTATAGCCGGATAAACCTGGGCATAAACAGCTTTAGTTTCCAGATAATCTCTCGTCAGATTGCGGTAAGAATCTACGATACCATCCCATCCGGCATAGTCGATGCGCAGATACTTGTCGCCTTGGCTGATGTCATCTTCCGAGTACTTGGCTTTGGCTACCGGAGTCTTGATTCCTTGGTCTGCCCACATCCAAATGGCGGCTCCGGTTCCTGCCGGATGCTTGGTCAATGCTTTCCAACGGGCTTCCAGTCCACCGAAACCATCTACGCCATAGGCATGGGTGTATTCGGTAGAGATAATCGGACGGTCGGAATGGCTTGCCAGTTGGTCGTATTCACGGTCTTTCCAGTAATGAGGGGCAAGGATATCAACCTCTTTGGGCAACCATTCTTCGTGACGCCAGGGTAGCAGGACAGGTCGGGTAGGGTCAAGTGCTTTCACATACTTTACCGAAGCCATGTGCAATGTAGTCAACGGGTCTTCATTGCCAATAGACCAGTAGATGACGGAAGGGCTGTTGATATCGCGTACAACGGTTTCGTAAGAACGTTGCAGCACGGCATTGGAGAATGAGGGATCGTACATCAGATTACCCGCACCTCCCAGTGAAATTTCATTGCCTACATACATGCCCATTTCATCGCATAGTTCGATGAAACCTTTAGCGGGAGTGTAATGCGAGAGTCGGATATAGTTAATATTGGCTGCTTTCATCAGTGTGATATCCTGTAGCCAGTGAGCACGGGTGGTGGCTCTGCCTACGTCCGGGTGCTCATCGTGACGGTTTACGCCACGGAGTTTCACTGCCTGACCGTTGATGCGGAATACCCCTCCGGTGGTTGATATCTGTCGGAAACCGATCCGTTCGGTTCGTGTATGTGCTACTTGGCCTTTCTCCAGCAGATCGATGCGGAGGTTGTAGAGATTGGGAGTTTCTGCCGTCCAGTGTAGAGGAGACAGTATGCGCAAGGTAAAATCAGTCTCACGGTCGGTCGAAGTATGTGCAGGAATGGTAATCTGCTGGCTGGCAACTTCTTGTCCTTCCTTGTCGGAGAGCGTGAAACGGAGATTATAAGGCTCTCCTGGACTTGGATAATTGCCCGGAAGCGTGTTCTTATGCTTGTCACTGACCATCACACGCACTTTGAGGTCGGCATCTTTGAAGTAGTTGTCGAAGGTGGTTTGTGCCACTACGTTATCAATCCAACGTTTGGCGGGCATGGCTTCGAGTGTGACATCCCGATAGATGCCCCCCAATGTCCAGTCATCAAAGACATCGAACTTATACTCCCTTGTCACTTGTCTTACACGGACGGCAAGCCGATTGATACTGTCTGTCTTTAACTTGCCCGTAGCATTAAAGGAAAAAGAGGTATAACCGCTGTCATGACGACCCAAGTATTGCCCATTCAACCATACTTCGGCTGATGACCATACTCCGCCGAAGTGCAACAACACTCGCTTCTCATTCCAATCTTTGGGAACGGTGAAGGTATGCAAATAGAAACCTTCACTGGCTATGTCTTCTTTGAATCCGCGGTAAACGGGTTCTTCGTACCCCAGTACAGCCCAGTTTGATGGAACGGGAACGGGCTTGAAGTCATTGTTTGTAAACTCGGGAGCATGGAAGTTCTCTAAACGTAGGGCTTCTTCTCCTGTCTTGGCTAATGCAAAATCCCACGTGCCGTTCAAGCTTACCTGCTCTTGGGCAGATAGTCGGAGGGCAGCAATCAGTAGGATGAATGATAAAATACGTCGTAAATTCATGGTATATATGTATAAGATATAGTAATTTCAGATTATCAACATTTAAGTTTGATACAAACTTATGCCTTATTTTTTTCTGCTACAAAATGATTGGATGAATGTCCATAAGAATGGAAGATTGTCCATGTCTTAGCATAGTGGGATGCAAGGTGTGGATATTCGTGAGATGCCTTAATGGAAAATAATCCATATAAACGGAATATTATCCTTTTAGGAGTTTGAAGGGCTCTCTACATTTGCAGTGTCACTTCGGCAAGCCAAAGTGATAGCTGAAAATAACCATTAAAGAAATCTGATACGAAGCGAAATTGGAATTTAGTATTACTATAATTAAACTTTGATTTTAGAACAATGAAAAACAAAAAAGAAAAGGAAAGGAACGTTCGTTGCATGTCGCTTAAGTTAGCGTTCCTGTTTATTTTAAGTTTAGCGACGACCCTCAGTGCATTCGCACAGAATAAGACTGTCACCGGTACTGTTTTAGATTCTACAGGTGAATCTATCATTGGTGCTAATGTAATGGCAAAAGGAACTGCTAATGGAACGATTACTGATATTGACGGGAACTTTTCCTTATCTGTTCCCAACACCGCCAAGACATTGGAAATCTCGTTTATCGGTTACGAAACTGCCATCGTTACTATCCCTCAGAATAATCAGGTAAAAGTGATCTTGAAAGAATCATCAATCGTTCTGAACGAAGTAGTTGCTATCGGTTATGGAGTTCAGAAGAAAGGAAGCGTAACCGGCTCTATTGCAAAGGTGAACTCTGAGAAATTGGGTGACCGTCCTATTTCAGATGTGTCTTCGGCCTTGCAAGGGCAGATGGCCGGTGTTGAAATCCGTACTACTTCGGGCGAACCGGGCAAGGATATTCAGATTCGCGTACGTGGGGCAGCTTCTATCAATGCTGACTCTGATCCGCTTTATGTAGTGGATGGAATTCCCGTTGATAATCTGAATAGCTTGAATCCCAGTGATATCGAGTCGATTGAAGTCTTGAAAGATGCATCTTCATCTGCCATCTATGGTTCACGTGGCGCAAATGGAGTTGTGCTGGTTACCACTAAGAAGGGTAAAGAAGGCAAGGTTAAAGTTGAATTCTCTGCAAATGTAGGTCTGCAACAGATGGAACGGAAGATGGATATTCTCTCTTCCGAAGAGTGGATTGATTTTAAATCATATTATAATAATACGAACTATGTTCAGAAGTATGCTGGTAAAGGTGCTACGATCAATGATGATTGGGACACCCGTAAGGCAATTATTGGAGGAGTAGACTATAATAGTATGCTTGATCCCAGATGGTCGGAACCTAATTATGGCGGTTTAAGGCTGATTGACTGGCAGGATGAGTTCTACCGTACGGCTCTGATGCAGGATTATCAGGTTTCAGTATCGGGTGGTACTGATAAGACCAATTACCGTTTTTCTGTGGGCTACCTGGATCAACAAGGTATTGCTACCGGAACTGATTTCAGCCGTTTAAACTTGCGTACCAATATCGAATCGCAATTATCGGATCGTATCAAAGTTGGTTTGATTATTGCCCCTACTGTTTCCTGGGCTAATGGTGGTCGTGTAGACGGAAAAGATTCCCAGTCGCATATCACTCTGTCAGCAGCTCCTGTTGCTGAGGCTGAAGCGGGAATTTATACCGGTGCCGAGCCTTACGAAAGATACATGTGGGCGGGTGGTGCAGTCAGCCCGGTGGCTTATATGGAAGAATCGACCAATGCTACTGATATGGTTCGTATCAACACTTCCGCTTACTTGCAGGCCGATTTAGGTAAGGGATTCAAAGCCGAAGTAACCGGTTCGTGGAACTATTATGATAAAGAAAACCGTTCTTTTGTTCCAAGTTCCGTAACGAAGAACTGGAATCAGGGCGAAGGTGTACAAACTACTGCCGCCAGAAGCAATGAGAAAGAGAACAACATCATGTTTCAGGCTTTGCTGCACTATAATCAAGTGTTTGGAAAGCATACAGTAGGTGCCATGTTGGGCTACTCTATGGAAGAATCCAAAGGTTCGTCTTCTTCATTGAAAGCAAAACAATTCCCTAATAACTCGTTGGAAGTATTCGATATGTCGTATACCACCATCACTGGTGCTAAAGCCGATTTATCTACACCCGTCCGTTTGTTGTCTTACTTCGGACGTGTGCAGTACGACTATGCCGATCGTTATTTGCTTACTGCCAGTTTGCGCCGCGACGGTTCTTCCAAGTTTGGTCAGAATAATCGTTGGGGATGGTTCCCGGCGGTATCAGCTGCATGGCGTGTTTCCAATGAGGCATTCTGGCCGGAAGATTTCGTAATCAATTCTTTGAAACTTCGTGGAAGCTGGGGTATGAATGGTAATAACTCTATTCCGTCTAATGCGGCTCTTAGTGCTTTGGGCAATGCTAATTATGCATTCAATGGCTCTTTAAGTTCCGGTTTTTCTCCCACTTCTGTTGCAAATCCTGATTTGGGTTGGGAGAAAACACATAGCTGGAATGTAGCTTTTGACTTGGGGCTGTTCAATAATCGAATTTATCTGTCGGCCGATTATTATGTAAAACGTACGAAGGACTTATTGTACAAAGTAGCAGTTCCTTCTATCTTGGGATATTCTAATGCATGGGGAAATATCGGTAGCCTTGAGAATAAAGGCTTTGAAGTGGAATTGACAACCCAAAATATGGTCGGCCGTTTCAATTGGTCTACTTCTTTGAATTTGGGCCTGAATAAAAATGAAATCCTTAGTTTGGGTGCTGATAACGCTACTGTGTATACAGGTTATTCCAATACGCAAGTCTTGCAGGTAGGTCATTCGTTGAAGGAGTTCTATATGTATAAGGCTGTCGGAGTATATCAGAAGCAGTCTGAAATAGACGATCCTAAAGTTGCCAAGATGAAAGGACAGAAAGTGGGTGACGTTCGCTATGAAGACGTCGATAGGAACGGTGTGATTGATGAGCGGGACAGGACTTATGTAGGAAAACCTTCTCCCGACTTGACCTTTGGTATAACGAACACATTCAAATATAAGAATTTTGATTTATCCGTTTTGGTAACCGGACAGACGGGTGGTCAGGTGTATGGCTTGCTGGGTCGTGCCATCGACCGTCCGGGAATGGGAGCGAGCGCCAATGCTTTGGGCCGTTGGAGAAACATGTGGCGTTCGGAAGCAGAACCGGGTGATGGCAAGACGCCGAGCATATTTTCTTCAACTACCAGTACGCTTTATGACACACGCTGGCTTTATGATTCGGACTTTATCAAGATTAAGAATATAACATTGGGCTATCAGATCCCTGTGCGCAGATATTTCAGTTACGCTCGTGTATATGCTTCAATTGAGAATGTGTATATGTGGGATAAATATGATGGTGGCTATTCTCCCGAATCCAATAATGGCGGCTCGGGCGGCGATTATGATTATGGTGCTTATCCTCAAGCCAGAACTTTCTCATTGGGTGTGAACTTAACTTTTTAATATGATAAATAGATACAGTTATGAAAATGATTAAATATATAGTAGGGCTTTCCATTGTAGCGACTTTGTCGTTTACTTCCTGTAGCGATTTCTTGGATGTGGAATCAAGAAATACACAAACAACAGATACCTTTTATAAGACAGAAGGTCAGGCAGACCAAGCATTGACAGGTGTTTATCATGATCTTCTTCCCATGTCGTTATACTCTCTGATGTTGTCCGAAGTTCGTTCCGACAATACTTATAAAGAGAATGATGGTGCTCAGCGTGACTTTTCCTCTATTGGCAGATTCGAGAAGAACATAGCTAATCTGTCGATGTTGAGTAATGCGTGGGATGATTATTATAAACTGGTTTCCGACGCTAATACTTTCCTTGAGAAAGTGGAGAACATCAGTTTTGCAAACGAAGATATCAAGAAGCAGTATATGGCTGAAGTTCATTTTCTCCGTGCTTTGGCTTATTTTGATCTGGTTCGTTATTGGGAGCATATTCCGATAGTTACAAAGACTATCTCGCAGGCTGAAGCATTGGCTCTTCCCCAGTCCGAAGCTAAAGAGGTTTACGAACAGGTGATTATTCCCGATCTGGAGTTTGCATGCGCCAATCTGAATAATTCTCCTAAGAACTATTTAGGAAAAGCGGTTGAAGGACATGCTACCCAAATAGCTGCAAAAGCATTATTGGGTAGGGTTTACTTAACGATGGCCGGTTTTCCGTTGAATGATGGTTCGAAGAAGGACCTGGCAAGATCTTTGTTTAAGGAAGTTATTGACTATGCTGATGCAAATAAAAAGTATTGGGCAAAAGATAGCGAAGAGTGGAAGCGTATCTGGATTAGCGACAATGACAATAAATATCATATTTTTGAGATACAATACCAGAATGGAGGTCTCGGTCTGGGTAACCGAATGATATTCGAAGCTTGCCCCGGTTTATATTCCGCTTATACAATTGTTCGCATCTTCGGTAATCATATCTATTGCGAACGCCAGTTAAGTGATGAGTTCCAGAAAACGTACAATAAGAAGATGGATACTCGTTGTTTGGCGACTATTGACACCACTAAATTTGTAAATACAGATGGGGCTACTCCCGTTAAGTATACAGGTGGCGATTTCTTTATAAAATTTCTGGAACACAAGATGAAGCGTACTCAGTTAGGTTATAGTGATATTGACAACTCTATAGTTGACTATAACGATTGGCCTATCAATCATCCCATTATCCGATTGGAAGATGTCATGTTGATGTATGCCGAAATTGTCGGGCCTACTACGGAAGGCTTGAATATGGTGAACCGTATTCGCACTAGAGCAGGTATGGATGCTATCCCAGCTTGTCCGGATGCAGAATTCCAAAAGTATGTGGAGCGGGAACGTCGTCTGGAACTGGCTTTCGAAGGTATTCGCTGGCACGATTTAGTGCGTCATAATAACTTGCAGGCGATACGTGATATGTATACACGTTATGCAACCAATGAGGAGACAGGGCAGGTTAATGCTGATATCCTGGCGTTTGCTCAAAACGTGAAAGATAATATGTACATTTATCCTATACCGGAAGCACAAATGAAGGTGAAAGAAGGATTATATAAGCAGAATGAAGCGTATAAGTAAATTGAGTTGAATAATTAATAGTTTTTTTATTGAGAAAACAATGAATAAACTATGATTAGCAGGCTTATCGAATGCTGCCATTATCTGTAAACTCTTGTTTGCCATCTCGCTCTGGGGTCGATGTGACTACTATGGAATAGGTATGGGAAAAGTTCTCTCATTCTATCCTTCGTTTTGATAGTTTAAACTCCATAGGGCGAGTTTGGTTGATAAAGTTGGAATATATTAACCAAATAAATAATTAAGTTTATGTCATTAACAAGTATCATTTGTGGTATAGCATTGTTGACAATAGGTGAGGTTGGACCGAAAAATATGCCTAACGCCATAGAACCTGTTGAAGCACCGTTCGCTATGCCTGCATTTCAGCGACCTGTTTTCCCTGAACGTACCGTACAGGTAAGTATGGAACGGGAAGGAATGTCCACTAAAAATATCCAAGAAGCTATTGACAAGACAAGTTGCCAGGGCGGAGGTACAGTAGTGATTCCTGCCGGCATATGGCAGACGGGGCGCATTACTTTGAAGAGCAACGTAAATCTACATCTCTCGGAGGGAACAGAATTGCATTTCAGCGGTCACATAGCAGACTATCTCCCGGCTGTCTTCACACGTGATGAGGGTGTGGAGGTATATTCTTTGGGAGCTTGTTTCTATGCCAACGGGCAGGAGAACATCGCATTGACCGGAAAGGGAAAAGTAATCGGTCCGTCTACAGATTGCGAAATATACAAATGCAACGAGGGAATGTCTAGCGAAGAGGCAATGAAAAAGCCGCTTGCCGGGCGCATTTACAATGGGAAAGAGGGTAAAGGTGTGTTTCTACCTAAGACGTTTGCTCCCATCCATTGTAAAAACGTGTTCCTAGAAGGTATCACATTCGAACAAGGTCTGTATTGGAATATCGTACCGCAATATTGCGAGCACGTTGTCATCCGCGGTGTTACGGTGAACAGCTTCGGGCACGGACGTACCGATGGCATTGATATTGATTCGAGCAGTGATGTGCTGATAGAATATTGCTCGCTTGATTGTCAGGATGATTGCTACACTATGAAGTCGGGTCGGGGCGAGGACGGATTGAAGGTGAATCGCCTCACCCGTAATGTCGTTATACGTAAAAGTATAGCACTGCGGGGTGCGGGCGGCATTGTGTGCGGCACCGAGATTGCCGGTGGGGTGAGAAACGTATATATGTGCGATTGCGTTTTCGAAGGGACCGACCAGGCTTTCCGTTTCAAGACCCGTCGCCCACGAGGAGGATTTGTAGAAAATGTCTATGTGGAACGAGTGCTGGCCAATGTGAAAAGACAGGCTTTATATTGCGACATGCTCGGCTCTGCCCGTTGGGTGGGCGAGTTGGCACAGCGCTATCCAGCCCGTGCGGTAACGCCGCTTACGCCGTGGTTTGCCAATATTTCCATTCACGATGTGGAGATAACCGGATGCAGTACACTGGTGGATGTGTCGGGACTTCCGGAAATACCTGTGAAAAACTTCTTTTTTGGCAATGTCAAGGCACGCTGTAACCAGATAGGCAGGGTGCGCGATGCCACGAAATTCTCCATGAAGGATGTAAGGGTAGAAAGTAGCGACACCGTGATGTGCATTGACAATTGCGATTACGCCTCTTTTTTCGGCTTCAGCAATGTAGCTACAGACAGTCCGGTGAAGATAGAAAAGGCGGGAGGGGAATGCCGCTATCTGAATGTGCAGACTTATCCGCTTGCTCCAGTAAACTATCAATCTATCCGCCCTGGCGAGGTGTGGCTTGATACTGAAGGTAAACCTATTCAGGCACATGGATTTCAGGTGACTTTCCGTGACGGTAAATACTATTGGTATGGAGAAGACAAGACCCATACACTGTTTGGAACTAACCGTATGTTTGGTGGAGTGCGTTGTTACTCATCCACCGACTTTTATAACTGGAAGGACGAAGGAAGGATAATCGAACCAGATACCGAACTACATTCGCCTTTGCATCATTGCCAGAAATTGGAACGACCGCATATTCTTTATTGTGCCAAAACCGGTAAATATGTATGCTGGCTGAAATCGCAAAGTAATGATGGCTATTTTACCATTCTTGAAGCTGAACGTTTTATGGGACCGTATCATTTTGTCCGCAACTTGAAGCCTAACGGTTTTGCTGTGGGGGATTTTGATATGTATGCTGATCCCGAAACAGGAAAAGGTTATGTTTGGTTTGAGCGTCCGCATTGGGAACAGATATGTGCTGAACTTTCTGATGACTATACTAATGTAAATGGTCGGTACTCAGAACATTTTGTAGGAAAGGTTCCACCGTTTACGCGTGAGGCGGCGGCACATTTTGTAATGAATGGTAAACATTATATTTATACTTCAGGGACAACAAGTTATACTCCAAATCCTTCGGAGGTGGCAGTGTTCGATGATTATCATGGTAAATACACTGTGTTGGGCGATCCGCACATTGGCGACGAATATGCACATTCTTTCTGTTCGCAGATTACAAGTGTGATAAAGATTCCAGGAAAGAACCTTTATGTAGTTATGGCTGATCGTTGGCAACCGCATACTAATAAAACAGACATACCGAAGAAAGACTGGCAGTCGTTTTTGAACCGATATAAGGACCATCGTCCTTATCCCAAGGATTTTGAGACACCGAAAGTGGCTGATAGATTTTATACGCTCGTTAATCCTAACCAAGATGTATATAAGGCTACATATGTATTTCTGCCAGTAGTAGTGAAAGATGGCGTACCGATGATAGAGTGGAAAGATGAATGGAAGTTGGAAGACTATGAATAAATGTCTTTTGGTGCGGTAGCCTTGGTTTTCTCTAAACAATGATTTCCCGATTCCATTTTTTATCGTACTTTTGTGTGGTAATAATTTCCGCTCCATTATGAAAACACGTTTCTTTCTCCTTTGTATAGTCCTCCTTTCTCTCTTGACACTGAATGCATTTGCCTCCGTAGACGTTCGTTCTATTTTCATCACCACCAATGAGGGGCTTGCCAATAACTCGGTGCGTTATCTGTTCCAAGATAGTAAAGGATTCGTATGGATGGGTACTTTGGATGGATTGAGTCGTTATGACGGGCATTCATTCGTTACTTTTCGTCCGGGTATAGGCGATGAAATATCCTTGGCAGATCATCATGTGAAAGTTATCACAGAAGATAGAAACGGTTTCTTGTGGATATTTACTTCTCCCGAAATATTCAGTTGCTATGACTTGAAGCGCGATTGCTTTGTGGATTATACCGGTTGCGGCGAGTACAAGCAAGAGTATAAACGGAAACTGGAAACCTCTACAGGCGATATTTGGTTATGGCATAACGAGAAAAACGGTTGTAGGAAGATAACTTATAAAGATGGGCATTTTAGTTCGGTAATCTTTAATAGAAAGAATGGCAAGCTCTTTTCCGATTCAGTCAACTACGTCCATGAAGATGAACAGGGCAGTGTCTGGATTTGTACGCAGGCCGGACTGGTATGGGTAGCTGGAAACCAAACCCAACTATTCAAGAAAGAACTTTCTTTTGTGGCGGCCGTCGCTTATGCGAAGAAAAATTTCTTCCTCGCTTCCAACGGACAGATTTATGAGAAAACACGCGGGAAAGGTCTCCGTTTGGTAGCCCAACTTCCTTGGGGAATCTCTCCTGCCAAAGTTTACGAACATAGCCTTGTTCAGGACGATTGGGTAATCTTTTCTCCGAAAGGCGGAGCTGTCTTTCGGATGTCCGAAGGTCGATTGGTAGATGATCCTTCACTGAACCTACCTCTGGGACGATGCATAAGGGATAACCTCGATAACCTTTGGATATCGAATGGAACCGGCGAAGTTAACTACTTGAATATCCGTACGCGGGAACTAAAGAACTTCCGGCTAATGTCTTATGAGAAAGCGCAATTGGTAGCTGACGAACGTTTTTGGGTGGTGCAGGATGCACGCGGACTGATATGGATATCTACTTATGGTAACGGATTGTTTGTTTATAATCCCAAGACGGATGAAATGACCCATTATACGTATCATGTTGAGCGATTCAACCAGATAAACTCCGATTTCATTCTTTATATCATGGGAGATAGAACGGGCAACATCTGGCTGGGTTCCGAATATTCGGGCATTGCCTTGCTATCGGTACTCAATGAAGGTGCAACCCGCATTTATCCTGAGAATGATACGCTCGTAGACCGTTCTAATACCATACGTATGGTTACTTGTACCGAGAATGGAGATATCTGGGTAGGAAACCGTCGTGGCGGATTATTCCATTATGATACTAATCTGCAACTACTTGATAAGAAGAACTATAATCTGAGCGTGTTTGCCATAGCCGAAGATCATGAAAGGAAACTGTGGATGGCAACTCGTGGAGATGGCTTGAGTATCGATGGAAAATGGTATACGAATCAACCCAAAGATGCGAACTCGTTAGCCTATAATCATATCTATGATGTTTTCCGTGACTTTAAAGGGCGTATGTGGATAGGTACTTTCGGAGGTGGACTCGACCTGGCTATTCCTGTAAATAACAGTTATATCTTCCGTCACTTCCTGGCGGGTAGCTACAGCAAGAAGCAAGTGCGGACTATCACCGCCGATAAAAACAATTGGATGTGGGTAGGCACAAACAATGGTGTCTATGTATTCCATCCCGATTCTTTGATTGAAAACTCCAAGAGTTACTACACCTACAATTTTGATAACGGCAAACTGCGTAGCAACGAAATACGCAATGTCTTCTGTGACAGTAAAGGTTGTATATGGATTGCTACCACAGGAACAGGTTTTGCCTTGTGTTCCCCGGGGCAGGACTACAAGAACCTTTCGTTTCAGTATTACGATACGAATAATGGGTTGGTGAATAATGTGGTACAATCCATCGTAGAAGATATTGAAGGGAAGATATGGCTCGGCACTGAGTACGGTATGTCTTGTTTCGATCCTGCTACACGGACTTTCGATAACTTCTTCTTCTCGGCTGTAATGCCCGGCAATGTCTACTTGGAAAGTAGTGCCTGCACCACCAAAGACGGGAGGCTGCTGTTTGGCACCAATCATGGTTTGGTAGTAATCAATCCACAGATGATACAGTCACAGCGCATTGTTTCGCCGATTGTACTGACCGATTTAAAGATAAACGGTATTTCTGTTCGTCCCGGTGATGTGGATTCTCCGTTAACCACCGCATTGAGTTATACAAACGGCATTGAGTTGCAATACTTTCAGAATTCGTTCAGTATCGAATTCTCTACTTTCGACTACTCTATGGGTAATGATGCTAAATACATCTATCAACTGACTCCTTTTGATAAAGATTGGAGTACGCCTTCTTCACTGAATTTTGCAGCCTACAAGAATCTGTCTCCCGGGAGTTATCAATTGCACGTAAAGGCATGTAATGCTTCCGGCGTATGGGGAACGGAAGAAACGGTATTGCAAATTGTGATTGCTCCCCCTTTCTGGAAGACTATCTGGGCATATATGGTTTATGTTATTTTGATTTGCATTGCTTTGTATATCACTTTCAGGTTGGTACATAATTTCAATACTTTGAGGACACGCATTCAGCTCGAAAAACAACTGACTGAATATAAACTAATCTTTTTCACCAACATCTCGCATGAGTTTCGCACCCCACTCACCTTGATACAAAGTGCTTTGGAGAAGATAGAAGCTTCGGGAAAGAGGTCCAAAGAGTTAGCTTATCCCATCAAAATCATGGATAAGAGTACGCAGCGCTTGATGAGGCTTGTCAATCAATTGTTGGGGTTCAGAAAGATGCAGAACAATAAATTGTCTCTTTCTTTGGAAGAAACGGATGTTGTAGTCTTCCTGCACGACATCTTTCAGAGTTTCCGTGAGACAGCGGAGACTAAAGAGATGGAATTTGTATTTACCCCATCCGTCAACTCTTATTCCATGTTCATAGACAAAGGAAAACTGGATAAAATTGTCTATAATCTGATATCGAATGCTTTTAAATATACACCTGCGGGCGGTAAGATAACCTGCATCGTACAAGTGGAACAGGCTATCGGCAAACTGTTTTTCTCTGTAGCAGATACAGGTGTAGGTATTCCCAAAGAGAAGCGTTCTCAACTTTTCTCCCGTTTCATGCAGAGTAGTTTTTCTAATGATAGTATGGGCATTGGGTTGCATCTTACGCACGAATTGGTCAAAGTTCATAAAGGAACTATTGGCTATACGGAGAATGAGGGCGGCGGCTCAGTATTTACTGTTACTTTGCCTTTGGACAGTGCTGTGTACAGTGAGAAAGATTTCTTAGTCACTACTTCATTAATCGAAGAAGTGAGCACAGAGATGGAAGAAGTGAGTACGAAAGTTGCATCAGCATTACCGACTTTACATGAAGAGCAGAATTCTGCACCGCTAAACCACAAGAAGATACTTATCATTGAAGACGATACGGACATCCGTGAATTCTTAAAACGTGAAATCTCTGTCTATTTTGAAGTCGTGGCCGAGGCGGATGGTACATTGGGATTTGAACGGGCACGCACGTATGATGCTGACCTCATTATCTGCGATGTCCTGATGCCTGGTATGAATGGCTATGAGGTAACCCGTAAACTGAAAAATGAATTCAGTACCAGTCATATCCCTATTATCTTACTGACAGCAATGGGCACCACCGAGAATAAACTGGAAGGCGTAGAGAGTGGTGCAGACGCTTACGTCACTAAACCTTTCAGTCTTAAACTGCTACTGGCACGTATCTTCCAGTTAATAAAGCAACGTGAAATGCTTCGTGAGAAGTTCCTCAATGAACCGGGTGCGGAGCACGCTGCTGTTTATGCTTCGGATAAAGACAAACAGTTCCTTGATAAGCTTCAAGCTGTGATAAACAAGGAACTGGGTAATGCCGAATTTTCCATGGAAGATTTTGCTGCACGGATGAAGCTGGGGCGTACCCTCTTCTACAAGAAAGTACGAGGGCTGACAGGCTATACTCCGAACGATTACCTTCGGCTTTTCCGATTGAAGAAGGCTGCTGAATTGCTATCGGAAGGTAATTATAATGTGAGCGAAATCTCCTATAAAGTAGGCATCAGCGATCCACTTTATTTCAGTCGTTGTTTCAAGCAACAGTTCGGTGTTTCACCCTCGGTGTATTTGCATGGAAAGAAGGAAGAATAGATATTGAATCAAATCCAACTACTCATTTGCGTGTCTTAGTATTCATCGCTCAGAGACATTACCTTCAATTGTTTTTCAAACGTTGCCAGCGGTAAGTCTGTGTAGACTTCCACCTTAACTGAACTTCCGGGAAGTATATCGAAATAGTTGTCGCTGAACGAGCTGTTTGCGTCTCCGGTAGCAATGAAGACGGCACGGGCGAAGTTATCACTGCTAAGCGTTACCTCAAAACCTCCTTCAATGGGCTGTACACTGGTTGCAAGTTGGGCCTTGGGATAGTTTACCTCTTTTTGCTTCACCAGGAAGTAGTTGTTGGTATAGTTGCTATTCCCTTTATCCGTCAGGAGGACGGCATGGATGAAGACGTCTTCTTTGCGTGCTCCTTTCAGGACTTCATCCAGTGGAACGGAGAAAAGCGCCTTGCTGCTATTGGCATCCACTTTCACATTCCGTTTGTAGCTGTTGAGAACTTCCCCCGTCAGCTTCATAACTTTTACCTCAAGCCTACCGTTGCAAACCTTGTGGCGGTCGGAAACAATCTGAACCTTCAACTGCCCGTCTTCATCGGCTATGGGAGATACAAGGATGTCCCGGTAGGCTTTGCGGGCGAAGTAATGCTGCGCTTTCCAGCGACCATAATAGTCGCGACTTGCCCAGGAAGCCACGGGCCAGCAATCGTTATGCTGCCAGAAGAGCGTTCCCATACAGTAAGGCATATCCCGGCGGTGCGCTTCGATGGCGGTTTTGATGGCGTCGCCTTGCAACACATGGTTCATATAAAGAAATGCTTCGAAGTTTCTGGGCTTGCGGTATTCGTTCAGCAGATAGGTTTCAATCAACTCGTTGGCGTGCATGCCTCCCCGCTGGTGCGACATCATGACTTCCGAATAGATGTCCCAATCCTCCTGACGCGGCGCATAGCGTTTCACCGATTCAAATTCGGGGAAGGACTGGAAACCGTATTCGCTAAAGAAACGGCTTCTCTCCTTATTATACATATCAATCGGCTTCTTGCCGTGCCACACTTCCCAGTAGTGGCGGTCACCGTTGCGGTCGTCGCTGCCGCCATCATAGCGGGCGAAGGGGGAAGAAGGCCAGTAGAAGCTTTCGGGAGCATACTCTTCTACCACTTGGGGGAGTGTGACGTTGTACTGGTCGTTAAACTGTTTCCAGATTTTCTGTTCGTATTCGGGGTTCTGCGCTTTATACCGCTTCTGCCAGCCCCAGTTGAACCAAGCGTCGTTACATTCGTTGTTGCCGCACCAGAGGGCGATGCAGGCATGATTGCGGAGCCGTTTCACGTTGTCGATGGCTTCCTGGCGGATGTTTTCCAAAAGCTCCCCTTCGGCAGGGTAGAGGCTGCACGCAAACATGAAGTCTTGCCAAACGAGGATGCCGTAGCGGTCGCAGAGCCGGTAGAAGAGGTCGCTCTCGTAAGTGCCGCCGCCCCAGATGCGGAGCATGTTCATGTTGGCGTTGGCTGCGTCGAGGATAGTCTTTTCGTATTGTTCCGGTGTGACGCGCGGCAGGAAGTTATCCTGCGGGATGTAGTTGGCACCTTTGGCAAACACAGGGATGCCATTCAGTTCCACATAGAAAGTCTTTCCGTCCTTATCCGGACGATTGATGATTTTGAGTGAGCGTAGGCCCACTTCTTCTGTCCGTACATCGGATGTCTGATTATTGACGGTGAGGGCTGTGCGGAAACTGTACAGATGTTGTTCGCCCAGTCCGTTGCTCCACCATAGTTTCGGATTCTTGATGGAGAAGGGTAGGGAAATCTTGTTGATGCCCTTTTGCAGGGAAATGGCTTGCCCCGCCAGCACCCTGCCGGAAGCGGCTTCGGTGATGGTGACGTTTGCCTGGTCTATCTCCTTGTCTGCCAGTATCTCCACTTCTCCGATAAGGGATGCGCGGCTTTTGCTGACTTCCGGCTGGCGGATGAAGACATCGTTGATTCGGGCATTATCCCAGGCTTCCACATATACAGGTCGCCAGATGCCGGAGGTGACGAGGCGGGGACCCCAGTCCCATCCGTAGTGATAACCTGCTTTGCGGGCAAATACGCTGACTTTCTTATTGAATACTCCGCCGTTTTCGGACTGGTCGTTACCAGCCTCATACTGGTAAGGCAGAGCGTCCCATTTGGGAATATCCACTTTAATGGGGGAGTGGAAATAGATTTTCAGTATGTTCTCACCGGGTTTCAGGTCGGGTTTGATGCTGGTTTTCCATTCGCGGAACATGTTGTTGGCTTCCAGTATTTTCTTTTCATTCAGGTATACGTCGGCATACGTATCCAGTCCTTTGAAGATGAGGTCGATGTTTTCCCTTCCCATCATTTCGGGGGTGAGCTGGAAGGTGGTCTGGTATATCCAGTCTTCTTTGTCAATCCATTGCATGCCGCGCTCGTTGAGGCGGAAGAAAGGGTCTTCAATGATTTTGTTGTCCATCAGGTCGGTGTGCACCACTCCGGGTACGGTGGCGGGATACCAGTTGCTTAGTCTGGCTTGCTTGAACTTCCATCCTTCATTCAGTTCTTTTCGAAGGGGGACGGCTATCAGAAGGGCACTGCATAGTAACGATGAGGTCAGTAGCGACACTCGTTTCAGATTAGAATCGGGCTTTTTCATACGTATTATTCGTTTGTTGAGGTTCGTCTGCCCAAAGATAATAATAATAGATGCGGGTTACACAGATTGCACGGATTCTTTTTTATCGTTTGATTCAATTGACGAGGGGACGAGTTGACAAGGGAACGAGGCATTGCGACGTGGTAGCCGGGCGAATCATTATTCGCTTACAGACATAGCGCAGCCCCTTGTCTCTTGTCAACTCGTTTCCTTGTCAACTGAATTTGCTTCATTTGTCCTTTTATAGATATGGAATAATCGTAATATAAATACCTGTAATGATAGCCGACGTGATAACTCCCGAAATATTAGCTCCTAAAGCATCCCCCAGGATGAACGAATCCGGATTATCTTTACTCACCAACTTCTGTGCCACCTTTGCCGTAGTGGGTACGCAACTGACCGCCGCAATCCCGATTACCGGGTTATAATTTCCTTTCTTAATGAAGTACATGATATATCCGCCCATGATGCCACCTATGCCGGAGAATAACAGTGCTATAATACCCAATACTAACAGTTTCAGTATCTTCGGGTCGAGCAACAAGTGCGCATCACAAAGCACACCCAGCAACAAACCGAGCATGAAGGTAGAGCCATACAGCAGAGGGCCGCTAACAAAATCATAGATATGCTTCATTCCCGATTCGCGCACTGCTACCCCCAGAAATAGTGAGAAGAACAACGGCGAAGCCACCGGAAACAGGAAGCACAGCACCGCACAAAGTACAGCCGAGAACGCCAGTTTCACTTTGGCGTCATAATTCTTCGGAGCTTTCTTCGACGTCATTTTGATGGCACGCAGGCGTTTCGGTACCAGCAGTTTCACCAGATACGCCTGCGTG
>NZ_CAJLKP010000055.1 GCF_905207245.1 uncultured Bacteroides sp.
GCACATAAGAAGGAGAACAAAGAAAATATCAAGGAGAGACTTTTTAGTCAGCCCCTATCTCTATCATTCCGATAATAGTTTTGTCCGTTAATACAAGTGGAGGAAAATTTATAATATTCAATTCAAATGAGTCTTTTTAGTTTTATTATCAGCGTTTTGAATTATACACAAGGAAAACTACATCGGGATAATATATTCATTCTATTTTGCTGTATTCCATTATTTACAAGGGTCATGGTTACAAAGTGAATGAAGCAATAGCTTTGAACTTCTCATAAACTTTCTTTGCGGCTTCTTTCTCTTCCTTGCTTTCAGGCTTGAGATTTACCATTTTCTCCGCAAAGCGTTTAGTGTCTTTACCGGTTATGACCGGAGTTTCTTTAATTGGTCGAGCCATAGTATTTATATGATTAATATTCATTGCAATGATACGTTTTTTTATTACCTTTTAATTTTTCATAATTCAGTGAATTGTATTGAGTAAGAGCCCTCACATTAGCAATACTCAGATAGTCTCATTTTCAACCTAAATAATCCACTCCTCTGAATAAGTAATTATCATCAATCAATAGCTATCGAGTCATCCGTAATTGCAGATTTCAAAATCAATCCATCTCAGTGTGATTATCTTATAAACAGAACAAATATAGCATATTTTTATCTCACACACACAAGATAAATTACAATCTATTTATTCGATTTAAGAGCCAGTCCATCACAATTAAGATACTTCATATTAGACGGAAATAGTTTATGAAATAGTCTGTCTATTAATTCTCCTTGATTTAGTGCCATATATTATATTGATTTGCAGCTCTATTATACTCCCCCTTTAGTGACACCATATTTTTGAGCGACCTCTAGTATAATAATCAGTAATGAAAATACTAGCTCTCTTTCTGTTCATCTTTAAACATTTGAGTTTACCACTTGCACAGTACTTATTAATTGTATTTCAAATGCCCCCATAGGAATGGAAGCCTCCAATACACTTAAGTATTCTTTCTCCTTTATAAATATTGAATCACTAAATACTGCATCTATAATTGATATTTTACGATACACAAAATTTTCTATAAAACAAAGACCTTTAATACAAAATTCAGTACATAACATTCCAGTCATTCTATTTCTAATATCTAAAATAATGTTATTTCATTTCATAATCCACATAATTATCATATATTTATAATATATGCGCTACAAAGTCTTACAAACGCTATTAGTGCGGTAATAGAGCGGATATTATCTCCTTCTATAACCAATGTTAGATATTGCAGAAAATTAGTATTTGCAAAATATTGATATACTTAAAAACAAAAAATAAAATGGAAGCAGATAACATAAAACCATGTATCAAATATAGAGCATGTAGATTAAGAATTAATAAAATTGTTAAAATCGAGTTTTTCGACTCTGACAAAATTAATTCATATCTACCTCTTTCGCCACCAGAGATATCCAGTTGATTATCAGTTAATTATCCATAAAATAATACTTTTCTACTATTAAATACATAATTATTTTATTATCAACTCATTACAATTATTCATTTGGTCATTCGGAAGTAAAAAAGTATCTTTACACTGACAAAACGGTCGTAATAAAGAACCAAAATTTCAGTACAATCCTAAAAATGCATTATTATGATAATAAATAGAAGCGAATACATAGAGCAGTTACTTGCAAACGTTGGAACGGCAAAGTGAAAATTGTGACCGGCAAAAGACGTTCAGGTAAGTTGTTCCTACTCTCAATATTTTTTAAGAACCGATTGATTGAGAAAGAAACTCAGAAGGAAGATTTTGTGGAGGTGGCTCTTGACAGAAAATCGAACATCAAGTATCGTAACCTGAACCTCTTATACTACCATATCATGGAGTACACAAGGGATATAGACAAGAAATTCTATGTATTAATTGACGAGATACAGTTATTGTATAAGGTGAAAAATAAGGATGTGAACGGATCGTTGGTACCCGAAGAGGACAGAAAGATGCTTTACACTACCTTCTACGACATCCTAAATGATCTGATGGTGCATCCGAACCTTGATGTGTATGTGACGAGATCAAACTCAAAAATGCTGTCGAAGGATATCGTGACAATTTTTTGTGACCGTGGTTCTGAAATAAAAGTTTATCCGCTATCATTTGCAGATATGAGATTGACTTTGTGGTTAACGTAGGTAATAACAAGGTGTATATTCAGTCGGCATTGAATGTGGACACTCCTGAGAGGAAAGCACAAGAAACTTTCTCTATGAGAAACACTGGCGGCTTCTTTCTCAAGATTGTTGTGCTGGAAGATAACCGCAAGCTTTGGTCGGATGAGGTTGGTGTAATGTATGTGGACGTGATTCGGTTCCTGTCGGAGGATGTTGTGGCAGAGGTGATTAGATAAAACTAAACAGTTTAATAAAATAAAAAATAATTATCTTTCAGCTGACTATGTTGAAAATAACAGATATGTGTTCAATATCCGGGGAAATAATTATCGAATAGTTGCGATCGTTGTTTTCTTTGCTGGTAGAATGACTATCTGCTTTATTGGTACTCACAAAGAATATGACAGGATTGACGCTAAAAATTATTAAAAAGGAGGGTGTTATGAAAATTAGTAGTGATTCCCAATATAGGGAATATAAAAAGAAAATGGAAGTTTTAATTCAAAAGGGAACAAAGCTTGGTGATATGGAATTGCTTTCAGAAGTAGACAAAGATGAATTTGTACACCTTACTGATGCGATTTATGAATGGGAAACTGCTCATCATCCTTTGCCTGGCAAGGTATCAACCGTAATAACAGCCATCTAATAGCGTATGACTATCGGCAATATAAAGCAGAAAGAAACTGAAAAAATTTGGGTATTTCCGAATCCCTTATAAGTAAACTTTTATCCGAGAAGCGAACACTTAACCTAAACATGGTAAAGCATTTACGAGACAGTTTCGGAATATCAATTGATTTTATTCTGGATAATTGTAATCAGTTTGAAAAATAAGACAATAAAGTGTGCATTTTATGCTTTACTTGCATAGAAACATAAAACACTTTACCTTCGTACCATTCCGGGAAGATATCCAACCAGATTTATAATATGTGTGTTGCCGATTAGCATATCAGAATAGTAATAGGAATGACTATATATCAAATATTAACACTACTTTTTGGAAAACTTATCAATGGATACTGGAACAAAAAGCAGTTCAAATAAAACAAAAGTATAAATATGGAAGTAAACTTATGCTAAATTATTAGGGAAAAATCATTTTAAGAATATCTGACATATAATCCTAATCTAGAATACCTGAACTGGAAAAAGTTCTGTACCTTAAAAAAGAAAATCAACTTGTTCGTGATTTGCCCTGTGAAGCACAAGTCATTTACTTAGAACTGTTCAAAGTCATACTACAATAGAATAACACACTGATTACAAACATATTAACTAAAATACACTTTTTAAAGGTTATAGTTGAACGGTAATTTTGCATCTATTAAATTTTGTCGCTAGAAACACTTGGAAGATACACCTACAAGGATACGGGAGGCGTACCGAGGCACGGGGAAGACATACAGCGGTGAATAATCGGAACCTTACGATGAACCGATACGGCGGTAAAGTGAAAATGTTAAAAAAGCAAAGGCTTATCTTACATTCAAAGCATAACCGGATTATAACCACATGTTTATTGGTTACGGACGAGCATGCACCCCGACGATATTCCGCTTTCATAGAAAGGAAATTTGTCGAATTGGCGGAGAATGACAGCAAATAGCCGGAAGTTCTAGGCTAACTTTACCCCTTAAAAACAACTTGAAACAAGATTTATATGGAAGAATATTTTAACAGGTTATTGCAGGAGACGAATCAGCACATGGCGACCACAGCAGCCAGCATGAACGGCAAGGAGGTGATAGGCGGCTGCCATGAGATGGTTTCGTACCGGAGAGCCAAGAACCGGAAGCTGAAGGAGTACACCCTCACCCATACGTTCACCGGGGATGCGAAGGAGATTCTCTACTTCAAATATAACAAGCCCACCCTGACGGGCATGCTGCTGTACTATTACCGGGTGTACCAGATAGGGAGCGAGTGCCTCGGATGCCAACGGGTCGCCGAGCCGTATTACTTGCCGAGCGGATAATGGAACGCTACCTGCCCTTCAACGGGTATTACCACAGCGGATTCACCTACCAAATATTATAAGAAAAGTGCACTGTTTTATTTCGAATCGTGCACGCAGCGGATCGGTCCTGCCACCGACTTTACATAATAAAAATAGAATTGGTATTCGAATATATGGAACAGACCGGCATCCTTATGGATATGCAAAATGTTCACTCGGTTGTCCATGTCCGTGGTTGCATTATGGTTGGTACGAAAACCTCCTCCATCGCCTACACGCGTTCCCTGTGTCAGGAAATAAGAGGTCGGACCTTCTTTCCATTTCTGCGCTAAATCGGGGGATATAACAACCTATAAATGTCATTGTTAGGTAAATTGCTGAAGTAATGCATAACAATATCACAGTAATACCGGCAAAAGCACTATAGATATTTTTTATCTGAGCCAGCTCTGGGTTTGTAAAATCAAGTGTAAACAAACTACTTGATACAGCTGCTGACAACGCTGAAATAGTGGCAAAATAGAGAATCAACTCACCGCATGGATAACGAAATTGGGAAGACCTAAATAGATAGAATCCTTCAAACAGGACACCTAAAAGAGTAAGTGCAATAGGAAAATGCACCAACATGGGATGAATGTGGGATGTGTCGAACATTGTTTTTAACGCAAAGACACAATCCAATATTCAAATGTTCAGTTCTATTAAAAAAACATTTTATATTTCCAACAAACGATTGCATGCCAGCAAACTGCCCCAATAACCGGTGAGGAATTCTAATAGAACCGATAAAACATAAAATGCAAATCCAGCTTCTTTTATTTCCAAAGTATACCAAGTAAATTTGGACGGATAACGACCTAGAAAAGATGCAATCAAATACATAGTTGAAGTCACACACAGTGTCATTACGGTTATTACAGTACACACACCGTGAATGGCTTTAATATGTTCCAGATTGGATTCACAAATTTCGGCGTAAAGATAATGATAATTGGAAAGAGGAGGAATAGAATGTATTTAATAATGGTGGCGAAAACGGCGAAAGTGACAATTTGAGTATTTATGACGAACAATGATGGCACAGCTACTTTTGCAGTCATACACACGTCTTGTATAACTCGTAATCCCCCTTCCTGGGTGTCTTATGCAAATTTTTAATGTAGAGATCATCTCTGCATTGAGGAAATAATATTATAGGTATTCTTCGTTCTTTTGGAAACAAAGACCAACATTCTTTGCAACAACTCCCTTATTCAGCAATCATCATTTTACCCAAAAATTGTAAAATAAAGCATGTCATACGCAAAGGCATTCCCCTACCCTCGCATGACAGTCCCATATGTCTCGGAGATCAGGTAGATAAACTTCCCTCCGTCAATTCTTTTTTCAGGAAATCATATACATATCCTGCACTTTGATAGTACAGACCGGTATTGGGATTGCTAAGCCGTTCAAATGTATCGGAATTGTAGTATAACGACATAGCTTCTACCATACTGTAATTCCATTCGTCCATAAGTATCTGTAGAATTTCAACGCTTAGTTCTTCTTGCATGAACTGTATTTGGGCTTCAGTTAGTTTCATAATTTTCTTAAATAAGTAAGAGCACGTTCTGTGCCAAAGTAATATTGTATTGTAAGTCCTTTGGCATACTTCAATTCTTCAACCAATTGTTTCATTGAAATAATACCCGACTGAAAACGGCGCAATTGATAAGTTACTCCATCATCAGCTATAGGACCAATCACTACATCATATAAATGAACGAGATGCTCACGATTACGATCACGGTTTGCAAAAACAAATTCCGCCCATTCTTCACTATAATTATCAAATACTCTTTACGCTAAATTCGGAATATTTAAAGACTTGTTCATCTATCTCGAATATACTAATACAAGGATTTCCTTCTTGTAACTGTGCCGTTTTTTGTTCAAGCAAGCGCTTGAGCTTGTTCATAATTGGGAGATAAATAAAATCCTTGTCCGAAATCTTTAAAAGGCTTCGAATTAGATAAATTCGGAATATCTATTTCTCTATTTGAACCATGATAGAGTTTCATGCTATCTGTCCCCCATTTCTACGACAAACCATAACCAATGCCTCAATAGCATCTTCAAACGACTGTGTATGCATCACATTATAATGCTGTTGCAAAAAATCCATACCTTTAAAACGATTCAGATAATTAAATGCTTGTTTTTGCTTGATATGGTAAGTTGCAGCAAATTCCGCTACCAAGGCAATTGTAAATTCCAATTTGTTTTTTTCTATACGAGACACACATTCCTCCTTTCTTCATTTTATTGATAAACAAAGATATAGAAAAACTTCATATATTCAGTATTTCGTTTATATAAAATAGATAAAAAGGCCGAATGAAAACATTCTCCCTATCAATCAGGTTATCCACCCCAACCAAGAGAGCTAGATCTCCATTATACCGCCAGAAGAACAACTACAATACGTGTACTATCCATGTAACCTGAGTTTATATATATTTTTCCAAAAAACCTTTCTGCTATCAACGGATAAAGATATATTTTGAAACCGTCTAGCCTGTAAAAAAAATACCATTTCATGATCAAATTTCATTTCTATCTTAAGACAAGATAAATAAAATGAGATCAAAGACAAAATAGCCAAATCAATTTTGCTCATTTCAATATACATTCGTCTCAGACTCTCTGAAAAGTTCTTTTAAAAAAAACATAAATGTATCGGACACATATAGTAAGTCCAATACCAACTAAAACTTTCCTTTGTTAAATAAATATTCAGTATAATTCTGCTTTCTCCATTCTAATACAAAATTGCCAATTATACATTTTTTATACACACAGTTCAAAAGATTTGATTAAGAAATTAAGAAGTACTACTCTCTCAAAACAGCATTGTACTATATAGCAAATCCTTTTTTTCACTAATTTGCATATCAACTATTTTATTACTATATTTGTACCTAGAGAAAAAGAAAGATTTTTCGATATGCAAAACGGATTTTCCTCAAAAGATAACATATAGATTTACAGTATTTTACAGAAACAAGAATCTATAAAATTATCATATTTCAGGAAGTATTCAGAAGTTGTAGAAATTTGTAATATACTGATAATCAGATATTTAATAGGTATGTTTTTTTGTACCTTATTTGTACCTCGATATTTATAAAGCATTAATTATCAATGCTTTGAATTATATACAAAAAACAACGATGTAACACTCACAGTTTTATCCGTACTCCTGATATATAATATGTCAATGGTTTAAGAACCCTTTGGAGTAAATTCTCTCTTGGCCAAAGGCAGTAATAATCGTTGTACAAGCTCTTTTTTGTTTTCAGCAACCATTTTGTTTCTCCCTTTGGTGATAATTTCAGCAGCTAAATCACTTTTATGTCCGGCAATATATTTCTGTCGTTTCCCGTTAATGACAGCTTCGATTCGAAAGTCATGCCGAGTATTTTCAATAATATCGATTTCTGTTACTAGAAAGCCGTCTTCCGCTTCGTATGGTTCGACAATGGTGGGTAGATAGTGTTTCATGGTTTCCCCTATGTCTGGAAGCACAAGACCGGAAAGATGTTGCTCGATACGGTCTTGCCAATAATCGTCTATCTGGTAATTGGTAGCATAATTATAGAAATGGCTGATGGCAAGGCTGACTTCTTCGATTATCTTTTTTGCATTTTTGATACCATTCAGTTTAGCAAATAGCTGCAGATCATCTTCCGTGATTCCGTCATTCTTTCCAGAAATGCTCATAGAATGTATGTTTTCGTAGGCTGCACCGTCTAAATTGGTGGTGAATGTCATGTCGTAGGCAGGGGTGATGTGCCATGTACCGTTTTTCTCCATCAGAAAGGAAAAGTTCTTGATATGGTCATCTACATTACCACTCATGATATTAAAGACTGTCCGGCGGTAGAGTTCAGACTGTTCATTGGCCGGTATGTTCAGCTTTCGGCAGACTTCAAACAAATCCTCATAGCTTGTTGCGTCGGGGTTCATGGCTGCGAGTGTCTGTGTATGTATCTTCTCTCCATTTACCCTATCGTAACGTTCCGTCAGGAAGTGATGTTTTCCCTCAATTTGAATAAGTCGGGAAGGCATCATTGTAATTCCGGCTTCTTTTGCCATCTCATAATATACCATTTCCATTTGTGTGAATGGAAAGTCATCCCCTTCAGCAAATTTCAGGATATAGTAGGTATAACCTTCCGGTAATGAAACTTGGCCGGAACGTATGTCATGTGTCGTTTCATTGATAGCGATGATGGCTTTCGGGTGCTGTCCTCCAGCTGATGTTCCTACCTCATAAATACTTTGCAAATGCAGTGTTTCATCATCTTGTACGGATATTCCCTCTCGTTCCTCAAAGATACGGCGTGCCAGTTGGTATAAGCTGTCTATCTGGAGGGTGGAAGAAGATTCTAATCCGGGAGTGGCCGGAATGAATTCAAAGGCTCCCATGCCTCGTTTCCCGATAAAAGAGAGTTTATCTACCGGCGTAAGCCCGCGTTTGGAAATATGGTTCTGGGCAGCCCATTGATCAAAGACCATGTTTCCCCATCGGTCAGGTAAAGAATCTGCCAGAAACGGCGGGAGTCCTTGATAAATCTTCTCTTTGTTTCCGAGTATGGGCATACCCTTTGCCGCCGGTCCCTTGACAGAAGCGGTCAATGGAGCGATTTCCAGTCCTTTCTTGATGAAGTTCGGGTGATAGTTGAAAACTGCTTTTTTACTCCTTTCGTCCCAATAAAGTTTTCCAACTTCTTCTCCCCACAGCATAACACTTATGATATTATTTTCCATGTCTTATCCTTTTGGGCTTTTTGCTCATTATTTGTTCCATTGTATAGGCAGAAACAGGTATTTCCGGCAGCAGGTTGTCCATTTGCTCCAAACAGTCCACTACTCGCAACAGCGCAAGAAAGTTGCCCATGTTGATATTATAGGCTTTCCCGTTCTCGAACTGTCGCAAAGTGACAAGGCTTACGCCGGCTCTATCGGCAGCCTCTTTTTGAGTGAGCTTGTAGGTTAACCTGTACTCCTTAAATCTTCTGCCCAATTCCGTGATGATTTCCGGATTGGCCATTGTCTGAATAATATGATTCGTTGCCATGTCACAAAGGTAAATATATTAACTATTAAATCAAAATAAAACCAATAATAAATAATATATTTACTGTTATAATGAATTATGCGAGAGGTTTTATACATTGCAAACAGTGAAGGACTGAAATGTGAAGAGTATAAGTTAATGAAAAATAAACGGTACTTGTCGGATGTACCGGAGAAATTGTCAACAGCTATACAATTGGCTTCCAAACGATTCGTAATTTCTGATGTACCGGATTGCCCTTTCATCTGCGGACAACCTCCCCTGATTCTATTCCATCAGCCCGAGTCTGCTTTTTGCTCGGCAAAAGTTTCCGAATTTCATGATGCATTTTTTTCCTCTGATCATTTCGCCAACTTTGCCACTTTCGCCAAAGGAAGTACTTATCCACTTCTACTATCTCTCAATTAGGATAAGTATATCTAGAGCAAATACTACAAACTAAACATTTTAAAGAGTCTAAATACAAATTCTCACATTCAGCAACATAATAAACTTCATATACTTTCTCTTTAAAATACATATAGTACTTATTCTACAAAAATTCATGGAAATATTCAACGTAATTCATTGAATATCTGGAATAATACATTTTACCACGCCCTTTAAATGGGGTATTGTGGCATAAAAAAGCAATCATTCTATATTATGAGATATGAATATGTAAAACCCGATGCACAAAGTATATCTTACGATGTAAAAGGAAATGGTTCAATAATACTTTAATCGGCTTTCTGAATAAACCAACGCATTAAAAGTCAAGAAAAACATTATACTGCAGTTATAGATTACCCAAATTCTGTTTGGACAATGGTGCGGTCATTCTTTTGTATCGCTCCTTGGTTCCTGTTCTTTGTGGCTATAGAACATTTGGGCGAATGCGAACTTGCCGCTGCCAATGTAGTAAGAAGTATTTCAATGCTCTTTTTTGTAATTGTCAATTCATTTGCAACGACTACGATTTCGTTGGTAAGCAATCTTATAAGGGCAAAGCAAATAGAAAAAGTGATGCCGACTTGCCGCCATGTTATTACGCTGAATTATACATTCGATATTCCGCTTATATTGTTGGCTTTAGCTTTCTCAGGTATCCTTTTGCGATTGTTTACCAATGAGGCAGCAGTTATTCAAACAGCATTTTACCCATTCTGTGTTATACTATCGACATTCATTATTTCCGTACCTGCTTACACCTATTGCAATACGATAATTGGTATAGGCAACACTAAAATGGCATTTATATTTCAGATGATAAATATAATTGTCTATTTGGCTTATCTGTTCATGCTTTCTCGCACTGAAGGTATTCCTTTAGCAATGTACTGGACTGCCGAGCAGCTATATGTTATCGTGCTGCTTGTATTATCCCTATGGTATCTCAAAAAGAACAAATGGCAGGATAAGAATTTGTAGTTCCAATAAATATTTAGTTATGTGGGACATTCTTGACACCAAACTATATACGATATTGTCTGACCCGCTATACAAGAGCGATTCGGATTCGGAACTAAAGGAAGCCTATTAAGAGTTTGTCGAAAGGTTAATCCTGTATCTGGATACGGAAACCGACAATATAAAACGTGTACGCTTGCTCAATATGACACAGGTAGAATTTGAAACGATAAAGTCTTTGGAACTTTCTTATGGAGCGAAAAAGGATATATTGAAGATTGTGTATTCGGATTAAGTGTTGTTGCTGACAAATAAAGAACTCGATTTGATTTACCGGCAGATGGAACATCCGAAATATTTTATCAAGATAGAAACCGGATGGAAATCTCCTTTGTTCCTGAATCCAGACATCGTTAATTACACGGATATCATGGAGAATATCTGTGGGCTCCACTATCTACATTGTATTAATGGGGCTGATAGAAGGAATGTTCCTTTAGCTTATTAGTAAGTGGATTTAAGCATCTATTCGATTTCAAGTTTGCAGACCAATACAGAAAACGGGAAGAAGTTGTCAAACGTAAGTCTAATAAGCGAACCGGATTCTTAGATCGCATGGGTACTGCTATCAACCAGAAAGCCAAAGAAGAAGGATATGAGTAAAGGATATACTTCTAATCTTTATAAATCAGCGAATTACAAATTATTTATCGGGGAATAGGCTATCTACTCCCCGATTTTGTTTTCATCATTCTGCCGAATTTTGCTTCATCAATGCATTGAGAAAATTAGTATTAATCTCAAAAACAAAATAATATGTACATCAATAATGATGATTTTGAAAAATGGATGGAACGGCTATCCAAAAAACTGAACGATATAGGCAAAGACCTCAAGTCGTTCATTAATACCAATAATATCGGTTCAGTGTTCCCTGAAGATGAAAAACTACTCGACAATCAGGATTTGGCATTCCTGCTGAAAGTATCTAAAAGGACACTCCAACGCTATCGGTCGAGCGGGGAACTTCCACACTTTATGATCAACCATAAAACCCATTACAGGGTAAATGACGTGCGAGAGTTTGTTCACAGTTACATGGATTTCGAGACCAGGCAGGAATTTGAGAGGAAACACCCCAAGGAAAACATGGATCGAAAGGATGCATGATCCGCTAAGCAAGAGGAAATCGGATAAGTATTGTTTTCCTCTTGCCTTTGTGAAAAATCAAAAACAGGATAGTTATGTCAGATTGATTTTTATCTTGTTCGTTTAAGTAATTCCATATTAAGGGAATCTGTATTTAAGTCTTTTCTAATCAAATCAATTAATTCAAAAATTTCTCTTTCGATATGATCATATCCATTTATTATAATTTCATTATCGCAATGAGAGGCAGAGGTTATAAAAGCAAGTAAGTCTTCAGATAAATGCTCTGCCACTTTAAAAATATTATTTGGTAATATTACCGTATAAGTGAAGAGCTGCTTCTTGAATTCCTCACTAATCATAAACTGTGGAAAAATTTCTTCTCTGAATATTTTCTCCCATTCCTCTTTTGTCCCTTCATAAAATTGAACCTTATCAACAATATCAAAATAGTCTCTGTATAGGTTAAATGATCTACGGGCAATATCTTTATATGCATTTATCTTTTCTTGAAATAATATATCTTGATTTGCTTGTTTCTTTTCTCTTCTAAATGTGAGATAGGGTACTATAAGTGCAAGAATAGAAACTAAAACAGCAAATAATGCTAGCAGTTCAGGAGATTCCATAATTTTTTATTTTAAAGGATTATTTTTTCGCTACTCATACTTGAAATATTTAATCACCTAAATTGGTCTGACCTCCCAAAAACGCCATATACCAATGTCTTATCCCAATATTGAGTTTGGGCTTATAATATTATCCACTTCCCAGATCTGTCAGAACCTTCTCGCTTGATGGACGTTTATCTTCGGCCAACACTTCTTCGGCTACTGCTTTAGGAAGAAATTCCCATTTGATAAGCAATATGTCCAAATTGGTCATAGTTGTTCCCAGGCAAGGCATGGCACCGAAAGTATGGACATTGGAAAGTCGCCGTTCAGTCAATATCTTTTCTTCTGCTTCCGAAGCAATGCTTTTACGAGGGCCTACTCGTACTCAAACCCGTCCACGATAGCGCACAGGTAAAAATCCCGATGGCTGAACTTCTGCTACTAATACATCACCTTCTTCAAAACTGAACTTCTCAACCGTCATTACAGGCTGGGGTAGTATATTCCCATCTGTGTGGATATTGCTGATTTGAAGTAATAGCTTATCATTGACTTTCAAACCGGATAATTTTCCGTTATCATGTGCACCGATAATCAGGTAACCATTCTTGCCACTTCCCGGAAGATTCGTTGGAAAACGCACAGATCGCCTGACAGAACTTATCCATATTATCAGTCGATACCGTCCTCTCAATATTATAGCCCTCGATATCCGAAAGCATCTGTAGAATTTCTTCTCTTGTAATCATATATTCATCTTTATATCCATATGTGATATTGGATAATCTTTACCCATTCGAT
Organism: uncultured Bacteroides sp.; assembly: GCF_905207245.1. Lineage (GTDB taxonomy): Bacteria > Bacteroidota > Bacteroidia > Bacteroidales > Bacteroidaceae > Bacteroides. Next base: position 13,212 of record NZ_CAJLKP010000055.1, read on the forward strand.
CTTTCTCGGAATACCCTATAATCCTAGAGCCAGCTTTTTCATAAAACGTTAAAGCTTTTTTATTTTGTTCGTTTACATCCAGTGTTGTGATTCCCAAATGCTCAACGGCATAGATTAAAAGAGCTTTACCATATCCTTTGCCTTTCGAATTGTAGCCATCACCTCCACTACAGGAGCTATATCCTTCTTGTCTTCAGGAATGAATGGTTCGTCATCAGGTTCCATAGCGACTATTGCCGTATCATTTAGTCCTATTTCCCAAGCATTTCTGAACTCGACATTAGTAAACTTGAATGCATCGTTAAAATCTTCAGGCATTATGATATTCCTGTTACTATCAAGTTGAAAAGCAGAAAGCCAGCAACCACCAAATCGTTTGAAAAGCTGCTCAAAGGTATCAATATTCCAATTATTGTTGGGTGTCATAGTGTGCTTGCGGCATATAGAGGTAAAGAAACGACCTTCTTTAAGTTCGTCTTTTTTTACATCTGGTGCTACACATACTCGATACCATGTTGGATGCTGCTTATCTATCCCCCGAATAATGTAAATAACCACGGACCGTTTTCCCTTTTCTAATTTAACGCCCCATTCAATAATAATTTGCTTTCCACGATCTAAGTATTCAAAGGCGAGCCCAAATATTGGAGGTGTAGTTCCCTGTTGATCAAACGCGAATCCACAACCGCTCCAACCTGCACCTTCCCATATATCTATATCGGTATTGGTACAATAAAAAGATATGTTTTGTTGCTTTTCATTACGATAATTCTGAGGTTTGTGTTCAAATGAGTCTCTATTCAGTGGGTACACTTTATCAGATTCCTTTTGCCAATCCTCTATCTTATTTTTGAACGTATTGCCAAGAACATTAGATATTGACTGTTTTACTTGCAGTAAGTTACTTACCCTATCCATAAGTTTCTCACCATCTTGTTTACTCTGGAGCATCTTATTTAAATCTTCTTTTGACATAGAGTTTCTACTGAAAAAAGATGCTATAAACATAGAAATACATTCCCACAAATCCTTGTCGCTGTAATTTGTATTGATACAGAGTTGATATTCGTTTGACCTCGTTAGTTGCCTTAATTCAGATTTACCTTCTGTTCCTGTGACTTTAATATACACTTCAGGAGTAATCGTCAACACTTCAAATATTTCCATCGTTGCCAGCATTGACTCGATTGCTCCTAAGAATATTTCTGCAATAATTTGGTTCAGGCAATTGTTATCATATTTAATGTGTAGTGTGCAATTATTTACTGTTGTTTGTAGTTCTGCCTGCCCATTGGAAGAAATATTCAAATCACAAAGGAATTGCTTGAACACAGGCTGATTAAGCATCTTGTCTTGCCATCCATCTTTAGCAAAGATATTTCTCACATTTTCATCCAGTTCATCTGCATACCCCAGAGCAAACTTCAAATATTCTGAGGATTGAAACATACCAGCTCTTTCTAATATCTCTGGCAGAGAACTTATCAATGGATTCTTCAAGTCAGATGCGGCAAATCGACATGCCCAAGCTCCATCATGAAGTATATTTGTTTCATTAAAATGCTTGTCTTCTGCAAACTGTCCATTATGTGAAACTATCATCAGTAGCTCATACCAATTCAGATACATAACAAATCTTCCAAGCATCAGCTCTATTTCGCACAGCTTCTGCAAGACAGTCAATAAAAGATGAGGTACATCACCAGAGATGTAAAATGTTTTAAGTAACATGGAAACTGATTTGACCAAATAAGCCTCTGCACTATAAGGTAAACCTATCTCATATAATGCAATGCCCATCATTCCAGAAGTTTTGATTAATTCTTCCATACACTCCTCTCTTTCAAAAGGATGTATGCAGAAACTAAAGTGGCGAATAGCTTGCTTAAACTTTCCCTTATCCATCAAAATAAGAGCACGATCCATTTCTATCCGTGCCGCCGCTTGCTCTGAGTGAGATTTTCTTAGGACTAACGTAAGCTCATCTACAAGATCCTCATACTTTGAGTTATCATCAATCACTTTGTTCAAATTGGTTATTATTTTACATTGGGTTTCAAAACTGATTTCTATATGATATGGAGCTTCCAACAATAATGGTTTGAGAGTATCAATATCTTCATCTATTGGTTCTTTGGACAATAAGTGGCTGATCAACCTTTGTTCTGCAATATAAATACGTACATATAAGAGACAAGAAGGCTTGTCGCTTATATGTTCTAAGGCGTCGCATAGCTCTTTTATATAAGTAGTTTCTAGTTGCACTTTATCTGATTCAATCAAGCCTGCACGATCCGCATTAATCAAATTTGTCAATATATTCATCAACTTTTCTATGCGAATAACCGTACAGTTATCACTTACGAGCTCTTTGAGTTTCATAAAGTCCAAATACATCGCATCAACATCTTCAAACCAGAAGAAACTTGTCCAAGCATGATCATAGATAATATTGAACTGTTGTTGAGTGGTACCATGATGTTCACATTCACGCAAAACTCTATTGAAGCGTCCTTCTGTCTCAGTGCGTGGAAGCTCCAAACCTCTGCTAAGGATACAAGTCTCTTGCAATTCATCGATATAACCGGTATCAAGTCCATCTATTGTACGTAATATACCCTTTTCAATTTCATCCAAACGTTCTTGTCTTTTTTTATCTAACGGTCCAATTATCTCTTGTTTCTTTCTGTATTCTTCTGAGAAATTCAAGCATTCCAGAGCTACATCTATGCAACCATGATTGAATACTGCATTAGCGCACCAAAGGCCATCAAATATGCATACTTCGATGCCATACTTTTCCGATAAATCCTTCTCTACGTCAGCCCTTGTACTTGACTTAATGAACTGATTAGAGAAGAATAAAGCTCGTGTATATCCGCGGTTGGTGTTAGCTATCTTTTCGATATCGCTTGTTACCTTTGGTTTCCATTGCTTTTTGCAACTGATAGCGAAAGCCCATTTTTCTTTTCCAGATGCACCACCATCTGCCACATACCATTTGTCTGAAATATCAGGTGATACTTCGTAGGTTTCAGCATCCACCTTACCATCACCACCGCCATCAGGTCCTGTCTGAGGCTTGATGTTGGGTGTAATCAATCGTTCGGCACATTTCACGATGAAGTTCTCGAATTCACTCTGCATCTTTTTGGTGGAAAGTATTTCGAGCTGTCTATCAAACAATTCTTTTGTAAGAGGAATTTCATAAACAATTCTAGAGTCAGAGAACTTCTGAGGTCTTAACTCGCGATAATATGCCACAAAATCGTGAACAGTTACAGATGTTTTAATTTCTTGTTCCATAGTATTAGATTTTAGCTCCGATTGGCAGTAACATTTCCTTACTTCTCTCCTCTTGGGTATTGATTAAATCCTTTGGATTGATTTGTAAAATATCAGCAATCTGAAATAACACCTCTAAACTTGGCTGCTTCCGGTTACACACATAAGCGTTTACCATATTGAAGCTCTTGCCCAACTTTTCAGCCAGCCAAGTTTGTTTAATTCCTTTTTCGTCAAGAACTTCTTTGATTCTATTTAGTTCCATCAGGATAGATATATAATTAACATCTCAAACTTAATGTGCAAATATACACAATAATATGTGATAAAAACAGAAACGCCCTTTTATTTCCTGTTTTTCACTGACTCCACCTCTCTTTCCAACCTTTCCGCCTCCGATGCATTCAACCTTGCCCGCTCTATCTTCTCGGCTTGTTCTTTAACCAAACGCTCGTAGGTTTCTACCCGTTTGCGGATAACTGCTATACTGTCCTTGTTCCGGTTGTAGGTAAAGACGGTTTCCAATTTGAGCAGGTTTTCAGGATTGGTTTCGCCTTGCATGTTGATATAACGATATTTTAAATCATTATCTCTCAGTTGGCTGCTGCGTGTGGATTGCCAAATGTTCCCGGCCACTGAAAGAAGAATTACCAAACCCATTGCTATCACAGTAATAGCTGCTTTGCTATTCTTGAAGTCCAGACTGAAAGCATGTTCTCTCCTGATAACAAAGTTCTGAGGGACATTCAGAGGTTCAATCTTCTTGCTGATTTGGCTGATGAGGTCGGTAATTTTAAGAAAACCTCCATCCAATTTCTCAAATGATTTCCCTAATGCGCATCCGGCGAATTCAGCCATGTTTTCACGCAATTCCTCTATCTGTTCCGGAGTAAACTGCTTCTGAGCGGTTACCTTTTGCAACTCTTTTATTAAAGCGGTTATTTCTGCAGAATTAGCCGTTGATTCAGTTTGAGCAGGATTGGTTTCTTTCTTGCTCAACTCTGTAATTTTCTGTTTCAGTTCTTCGAACAGTGCATATACTGCCGAAGCATCCATTTTTTCTGTTGCCATAATTTTATAGTTTTAAATGATTCATATTCTACGTCCTCTTTTCTTTTTCTTCTTCTTAGCCTCTTGTTTCATGGCTTCGACTTCGTTTTCGTCATATCCGAATGAGGGTTGGATATCGAACAAACCACCCAGACCGGATGCGACGGATTCTACCATAGATGATAAACCAGACGAATGATCTTGTCGGATTGTCTGTGGCTGCTAGTGTAAACCTGTTTGTTCTGCCTGTCATTTTGCTGCAACTGGAAACTGATTTTGGAATAGCTACATGAGCGGTCAACCTTGGAACCATTGAATCCGTAGCCGTTTTTTTTCGAACCGAATACCTTGTATTTGTTCAGTGCTGCCGTTTTTGCGGAGGTCAATCGTAATGCCGGACTTTTGCAATTCTGTTTGTAATTGTTGCCAGTTCCGGCATTTCGGTATGGCCAATTGCAGGGTATGGTAAATTTCATACTTGGTTTTATCCGGCTCTTTCAAGCGGTGTTTCTTTACATTCTCTTTACCCGAAGCAATGTAAAGTCCGTATTTCTTTGTCAATTCCGATGCAACATTTCATCAGGCTCGCAAGTTTGACGCAGTATTCACACACATGTATCGATCAATAGAGAAAGAAACAAAAGGCGAAATAACATCAGATATGCAGATTTTTTCTATCTTTGTAATATTAATAATAAATAAAATCGTTAAATGTTAGTACGTATTGCAAACATTAGCCTAATCATCAAGTATTCACGGTTGTTACTACGCCATAATCAACTGATTACAAGCAAGTTATACACATATTACATTTTTCCTACCGTTTAAACACTAACTTGTTGATTATTAATGTTTTATATTTCTTACATAGTTACATTTTCGTCCTTACATTCCCAACCAAACAGTTCTTTTTCCCGGAAGAATTGATGAAAACATAGCAGCGAACGATCCGGTTCGCATAGTTAATACTGTTGTTGATAATCTCAATCTTGACAATTTCAAGAAGCTTTATAAAGCAACCGGTCGTTGTCCTTATCATCCTAAAATGATGCTTAAGGTGATTATCTACGCCTACATGAACAATATCTATTCGTGCCGCAAAATAGAGAAGCTTCTCCTACGTGATATTCATTATATCTGGCTTTCCGGTAATGAACATCCGGATTTTATTACCATCAACCGTTTTCGAAACCGTGTAAAAGAGGAAATAAATACCGTATTCACGCAGTTGGTTCTTGTCCTTGCCGACAAAGGTTTCATCAGCCTTGACGTAGAGTATATCGACGGTACCAAGATTGAGTCCAAAGCCAACAAATATACTTTTGTCTGGCGCAAGACAGTCGAAAAGAACCGTACAAAGCTGATGGATAAGATCCGCATTCTCCTGGAGCAGGTGGATGAAGTCATAGCCCAAGAGAACTCCATGAAAGATACACCCGTAGAGTTCACTCCCGCCATGCTCTCAGATATAGTGAATGAACTTAAAGAGGCGCTGGAACACCAGCCTGTAACAAAGGACAAGGAACAAAAGAAGGTCATCCGGGAAAAGAAGAAACAGGTCCGGGAACTTGAGGAGTACCGTGACAAGTTGATAGAATACGACAACCATCTTGATACTCTTGGAGAACGCAACTCCTACTCCAAGACCGATCCTGATGCCACCTTCATGCGCATGAAAGAAGACGCCATGAGAAACGGACAGACCAAACCCGGATATAATCTGCAAATAGGTACCGAGAACCAATTCCTCATAGACTTCCGACTGTTTCCCAACCCAACCGATACACTGACCCTCATACCTTTCTTCCACTCCTTTGAGCAACGCTATAACCGCTTACCAACTGTCGGTGTGGCAGACTCCGGTTACGGCTCGGAAGAAAATTATCGGTTCATGCAAGATAATGGGATAGAAGCCTTTGTCAAGTACAACTACTTCCATAAAGAACAGCGTCCCCGTTATACCCCCAATCCATTCCATGCGGAGAGTCTCCATTACAATGCGGGGGAGGATTATTACGTTTGTCCTATGGGGCAGCACATAAACCGTATAGGAACTAGACGTGACAAAACAGCAAGCGGATACATCACCGAAAGTGCCCGGTATAAAGCACAAAGATGTGAAGGGTGTCCTTTACGTGGTAGTTGCTTTAAAGCCCGGGGGAACCGTATTATAGAAGTCAACCACCGATTAAACCAATACAAACGGCTGGCACGGGAAAGGTTACTCTCGGAAGAAGGCATCAGGCATAGGGGAAGGCGATGTATAGAACCGGAAGCAGTTTTTGGACAAATGAAACACAACATGGCATACAAAAGGTTCCGGCATGTGGGAGAAGACAAGGTTACAATGGACTTTGCCTTCTTTGCTATAGCTTTTAATATCAAAAAGATGTGTACAAAACTACTAAAAGCAGGAAAGAGAAGGAGTGCACACACTATATTTATCTTTATCAGACCACGTGTGACTCAAAATACGACGAATATTAAGCCTTATTACCTAATTACTGAAAAAATAGTCGCATAGACAAAAAAAGAGGAACGACTATTTTATATTAAAAAAAGAAGGGGATGTGCCTTAGTTTTGACACAGCCCCTTAAAAATCCGACGCAAACAACCGAAAAGGATTGAGCTATACAAAATTTAGGATAGTTTAAATTAGCCTTTAGAAAGAGACTCTCTCACTCTGCATCTTTATCCAATGCCTCATCAAAAAACTAACAGGTCGAAAGCCATCATTACATGATATCATGGCAGATTTTTCATTTTCATCCACCCATTATAAAAATTACCACCGTTATGAGCCAAAGTCATCAATAAAAGGAGACAGGCTTTCCCAAGTTCTATCACACATACCTTCAGGTTTCACCCACCCATTAGCAACAAAAGCCCTCCCCTCTTCCATATCGCAAGCATTTTCCATGGGATTCTCGTATCTCGCCATCAAATCTTTATGGCAAACTATCCTCATAACAGTTATTCTATACTTCTTCATAATAACAAATTTTAAGATGTCGCTTCGGTTCTATTTTCTGTTCCAACCAAAAGATACAATTTAAACAACATATTTTTACTAATTATCACCCGCACAGTCATACTTGAAGATATAACATCCACCAGGTACTGATGAAAAGAACAAGATGAAAACAGAAACATACATATTAATCAAAACTTTAAATTACCTCCCTGATTTACTTCTTTATTTGTAGACCAGCTTTTTCCATTGCATCATTATATTGATGCAGAATATTAGAAGCATTCTCAAAATCACCTACACATGAAAAATTATCAGCCATAAAATAAATAACAGACCCGACAGAACCACCAAGTTCTGCTTAGTACTCATTAAGAAGTACCGAGCCATAGTACGATGCAGAATCTGACTTATTATAGAAATTATTTATGAAGAATTTTGAAAAAAATGCAGATAGGAGATTTGAAGATTACTCCTTCCGACAGGTATAAACTACGCAAATTTCGCCATTCACTATTATTAATAGCGTTACTTATACGTCCATCGATGACTGGACATAGCCAATGTAGAACCATTAATTTGTTTGATAATCAGCAAGTTACGAATTGAGCCAAAGAAATGCTGAAGTTACTGAATATCAATCATTTGTTTTTTGTTTGTTTATGTTTCCCTTCCTTTGAAGGGAAACATAAACAAATGCAGGCGGGAGTATTCTTCCCACCTTCTAAAAGTAAGCTATAATTCTTTGTTTTCAAAGTGCCGCAGCTATTTTGCGTACCTGAGCCAGTCGCTCCATGAACGTTTCATCTTTGCGGGTAGTCTGCATATTGTATTTCAACTGTAGACGCATCAATGGTTCGGCATCAATACCTAAAGCGGCCTCAAAAAGCAGTGCTGTTTTTTCCGTCATTGGACGGCGAGCATTTAGTATTTCGTTTAAAACGGAATACGTTAACCCCATTTGTTCAGCCAACTTACGTTGTGATATTCCTCTATACTCAATTTCATCTTTCAAAATCTCGCCTGGATGCGTTGGGTATGCGGGAGTGAGATTGTTGGCAATCATTTGAGGGGTATTCCCCTGTTTTGTAGTACTCATATCTGTTCCTCCTATTTATAGTGGTTCGACAATTCTATTATGTTACATATTGTAGCGACAAATTCACCATCCTTGATTTGTTCTTTGAACTCAATACGATATTGATCATTCACTCTAACCGAAGACAGTCCCACTTTATCACCTTTCAATTTTTCATAATTCAGTGAATTGTATTGAGTAAGAGCCGTCACATCAGCCTTTTCAATCATCAAATCAATGATGCGAATATACTTACGGATAATCTGCGGTTGAAACCGATGCTTCTTATCGGCTTTACCCGTGATATATAAATCTCGCAAATATTCCTTGTCAAAATGTATCTCCATATAGGTTTCTTTTCAATTGCAAATATAGCACCTTTTTTTTAGTTCGCAAAATTTGCGAACTTCTTTCTTATACTGATTTCTCTATTTCGAAGATTATGCAACTTTAAACATTCTATCTCTGTTATCCAAGTGTATACCCCAATAAAACTATATGCTCAAACGGAACTCATCAAACATCCCGATGCAGTTTCATTAACAATAATCCAAATCCACAATCCATTTCCATCACCACAACATTCTTAAATTTGTATTACCACAAAAGTAATCGCACCATTATTGTTCGGCATAAACACTCAAATTGCCACTTTCGCTGCTTTCGCCACCACTAAATACATTCTCTCCCTCCCTTTCCAATTACTATTATCTTATCCAATATACACTCAATATGCTTACATCTTTAAAATTGTCCTCTCCAAACAGCTTCCAACTAATCCCCCCTTTACGATGCAAGAATTATATAATATTGCCACTTTCGTCACTTTCGCCAAACATACATTTTTAAATTTAGTATCTCCAACATTACATCTCAAATAAGTATTCAGTATGATTCTATTTTCTCCATTCCGATGCAGAATTTTCTATAATATTTTTTTTACATAAAGTTCAAAAGGTTGATTAGAAATTAAGTCGTACTACTTCTTGATACAGCCATTTTACTACATAGCAAATTCATATTTTACTAATTTGCATACCAACTATTTAATTACTATATTTGTATGGGATAAGAAAATTTTGCTTATCTGTCTGAATGACAGTGTTCAATAGAGAAGTAGAAAGTTATTGGTAACGATTTGGCGACAATCAGACTGCATTGATGTTCTGTGATTTGCATACCGTCAAACAACTCTCTGCAAATATATTATATTTTGGGGAAACGACCAATATTTCCATAAATATTCTAATGGGGATTCAGAAAAGACATTTCTGAATTCCCATTTTTTGAACTTACTACCTTTTTCTTTCGGCAAAGCCATCCAATCGTTTAGATAGTTTCGCCATATCACGCCGAATAACAGTATCGCTTGTTTTAGCGTAAATTTTGGTGGTCTTCACATCTGTATGTCCGAGCATTCGACTAATTGTTTCAATCGGGACTCCATTCAGCAAGCAAATTTCTGAAGCGAAAGTATGCCTTGCAATGTGCCATGTAATATGTTTGTTTATTCCACACATTTCTGCAATTCTCTTAACACCGGACAACAATGTTGAATAAGTAGGTACAGGGAGTAAAATTCCGTTTTTGCCTTTATTTGCATATTTAGCAAGAATCTCTGATGGTATTTTCAGCAATGGTACATTACATATAATTCCGGTTTTATGCCTTTGAAAGCAAATCCAAGTTTCATTATCAAATTGTTTTAAGTTTTCTTTTGTCAGATTCTTTAAATCAATGTATGATACTCCTGTGTACACGCAAAAAATAAATAAATCTCGTATACGTTCATAAGATTGTCTATGTTTTGTGAAATTCATATTCATAATGATTTCTACTTCATTTGCTGTTAAATAAAGTCGATCTTTTCGTTGTAAGGATATTCGATGCCCATAGAATGGATTATAATCCAACCACCCGTTGTTTTGTGCAATAGCTATCATCTTACGTAACGGAGTAATATAAACGCATACCGTATTATTCGAACATTTACACTTCTTCCTTAAAAACACCTCGAAATCGGTGATGAAAGATGATCGAATATCCACAAGGGCTATATCTTTCAGTTTATACTGATAACATAAGAACTTTTTAAGATAGTCATAAACTTTACAATATCTTTGATAGGTCGATAATTGTCGGACACCACTTTTTATTAATTGTTCGTATTCCTCATTATGATTCTTGAATACTTCTAAAAGCGTCCGACAATGCCGATCCAACCCTAAATACGAGATTTTCACTCTTTCTGCCGTCAAAGGCCCAATTCCGTTGAAAATTTGTTGATAGTGCTTGCATCCCGATGAAGACAGGGCTGATAAATGTCAGCTGTACTTCTCGACAGACTACACACAATCGGCCCTTGATGTCCTTGAATATTACAGGACACGGTTCCAACTGGAGTTTTGCTTTCGAGACAACAAGCAGTATGCGGGAATCACAAACTGCCAGTTCACTGACTTCAGAAAGATGGCCTTTCACTTCAACGTTTCGCTTACTGCAATCAATCTCGCCAAGGGTACTTGCAAAAGAATGAAAATCAAATATTCGGTTTCTTCATGCAAGTCGGTAACACACAATGCCAATATGCTTGAACGGCGTGTTCGCCATTCAAGCAGACACGACATTAATTGACAAAATTTTCAAAGAACTACTTTTATTTACCGCAGAGCCGCTTAGACTTGGCTAATTTTTAACGAACTATTGAATATATTATCAATACATTTTTGCGGAATTTTCTCTTGCTCTAGACGTAGGTTGTGAGACTTGATATGATTGTACAGTGTGGCTTCCGCAGGGGTAAGATGGAGAGGCTTTGATACATCGCTTGGAGTGCCTTTGTCGCCTTCAAAATAGGTGTCAAAGGTAGCGCGATCCATCAGAAGGCTTTGCGTCTGGGGAAAATAACTGCGGAACTGCGAGAGAATTTCGAAGCCCTGTGCATCAATGTCGCCCCAATAGTATAGGGAAGCGTACCGCATGAATGGAACAGACTTGAGGATGCCAACGGTGAATCCATGCCCCCAAATCAGCAGACTTCTTGCCAACTTGGGAAAAGTCAGGAAGTTGACTTTATTCTCCACCACAAACACCTTCTGCACAGGCAACGACAACGCACAGAACTGACTCTGAGGCATCGTCAGATCATCTACACCAGAAAAGTATTCACTCGCAATCGATGCTTCCAACACACGAATGCGCACCCATGGCTCATCGTATCGCAATCCAAAGCGCTTTTCGAACTCCTTCTCATCCGAACAGACATACTCAACAATGACAATATCCAGCAACTCACGAAGCACTCCCTTATTGCGCTCAATGAACTTGGTGTGCACCTCAATAGGCAATTCACGAATGTACAACTCAGGACAAGGATTCGCCACAAAATAACGCAAAACTTTCAACAAATCAGGCCAAGAGGAAGCATTCTCGATCACCTTAAGTGGATAGCGTTCCACCCATGGACGAAGCTGCGGAAACTCATTAAGCAACATCGCCACATCCTTGCGAAACTGTGACACTTCACCACCCTTCAGCAAGAAGCGCTCAACGTCCGATGCACTCCTGAACAACACACGCTCAGGCAGATCCTGTTCGCCCAATGCTTTCGTTTTCACTGTTTTCCACTCAATCGTGTAACCAAAGCCCTTCACCTCTTTCGATTGCGAACGGATGTCCGTCAGTTCGCGCTGATACTCATCCATCGATGCGCTCGCTTTCTTGTCGCAAGGAATCACAATTGGTTCAAACCCAGAGCCAGCGACCACAGAACGCAAATAATCCACATACTTGCGTTCTGTCTTCTTACGTATTTCTGCTGCCGTTATCATACCTCCATACTCCTTTCACGTTCTGCCTTAAACTCACTGATAGGCATATTATAGAGCACAGAACGGTCGCCCTTGCGCTCCACATAATGCACATACGAAATATCATTCTCCACAATGTGGATGTTGTCGCTCGGAGTCACCACGAGCAACTGCAGGTGGAGTTGTTTGCAGAGCGAAATCAGATAGCGAGCCTTGTCCTCGTCCTGTGCGCGAAAAGCCTCATCTATGGCAATGAAGCGGAACGAAGAGTCGAGTCCGTTTTTAGTCAAGCCAAACTGATAAGCGATAGCTGACCCCAGGATGGTATATGTCAATTGCGCCTTCTCGCCACCTGACAGCTGTCCCATAGCCTCGTAGGTGTTACGCTTCTGATCATCGTCTTGATAAAACTCCTCAGCCTTATATGTGTACCATCCACGCACATCCATCACCAACTTTCGCCATGATTCGTCTTGTAAGCGAGACATCAGCGGTTCGATATGCTGTTCAAAATGAATCCTGCTGCCATCGATTGTCGAATTCATCTCATGGATGTTCGGGATTGCACTGCTCAGAAGGTCTTGGAACTCCTTCAAATCCACGTTCAATCGTTTGGCTGCGACCAACTGGATATACGTCTTTGGAGCATCCTTGAAATCGATGCCCACAAGATACGAATTCAATTGGTCGATGGTCTTGGTGATAGACTGGCGCCAGTTCTGGAAGAACATATTGAATGCACTGACCTTGTTGATGATATTCTCCTGTAAATACTTGTTGAAGCGCGATTCAAACCCAGGCAGATCTTCGTCCAGCAATCGTTGGTAATAGGTCTGATATTCGCCCACAAACTCCACGGCTTCGGGCAAACGGTTCACGTCCGAACGCCAATCGCGATACTTCGCGGTAATTTCCTCAGTGGGATTCTTGAAGCGATAAATCAGGTTCTTCAAATCGCCACTCTTACTACCCTTCGTCTCACGTTGTTTCCGTAAAGCGGAATTGATGTCACTCTGTAACGTGTCACGCATTTTGTCCAAACCCACCAATGCCACATTCAGTAAATCTGTGTGTTGCGACTCAAAAGCATCGGTATCAACAACGCCTATTTGAGCCAAAGCCAAAGCACAATCATTGCTCTGTTTCTTGAGTATATTCTCACGATTTTCCAATAATGCTTTGTTACCGATAGCTTCATTAAACTTCTCCTCAAGTGCACCAAGTTCCTTTCTCACCCCCTCCAATTGCCCCTGCAACATCTTCACCTTATCATTGGTCTCCTCCAGTTGTCGCTTCTGTTCTTCCTTTTGCTGAATGACGAGTGCACACGACCGCCAGTCGATATCATCAAACTTATCGTATTTATCAAACAGCTTCGAGTAGGTTTCTCGCTTCTCCTGAGCATTCTTTGTATCTGCCTCTATACGACGGACTTTGGTTGCCACCTCCTTTTCATCCTGCTGCAACTGGCGCACTTCCGCCTGTAGCATGGCAATCTTCTCCTTGTTGTCCCAGCCCAACACATAGTGTTCCTTGCCTCGTGTCTCTGGTCGGTCGTCTTTCTCATGCTTACCACCTCTCGCCTTTATCAGTCCCTCTTTCGTCACTGCTTTCTCTTGCAGATAGTTGAAGTCCGCAAGCGAATCAACACAACTATAGTTGAACTCAGCAAATAACCTATCCTCAAGCCAATCCAAATACAAGCACTTTGGCTTGTATTCAACCTTACGGAGCAACGAATCCACCTTCAATGTCCTATCCTCAAACTCACGAAGAGGCTCTGTGCCCTCGTATCGCTGATACACGATGCGTCCTCGCAGATTATGACCATTCACATACTCATTCACCTGCTTGTAATACTTCTCTGGCACCACCAATCTCAATGCAAAATTGTGCAGAATACGCTCGATGGAATACTCCCAATCGTACTCAATATCCTTCACACGTATCAGTTCACCGATGAATGGAATCTCTTCGGCGGTTGCACCAACAGCCTCCAGTATCTCATCACGAATCTCAGCCACACGACCAGAGATATTGTTCTTATGCTGCTGCAGATAGCGTATAGTATCCACTCGCTCTGATATCGTGCAGTTGATTTCATCCTGACGGTTTTGTGCCTGACGCTTCTCTTCCATGAGTTGCCTGTCAATCTTTACCTGCAGAGCATCTTTCTCGTGTTTGGCGGTCGCACGATTGGCATCGAATACCTCTGCATCAGGACTTTGTGTCAGCTCCACCGTCTTTGCCAGCTTATCGTATTCTTCGGCTTTGGCCTTGCGGTTATCACGCATCTTCACCTTCTGATTGATTTCCTTCTCAATCTCACGTATCTGCTGACCCACCTCGTCCTTCTCAATAGCCACCGACAAGCGCGTCTGCTCTTGTTCCAGCTCACTCTTCTTCACCTTTAACGCCTTCAACTCATCTTCCAGTTTTCTCAAGTTGCTCTTGCAGCGCGCCAACTCCTCGTTGCACAAATCCACCGTTCGCGCAGCAAACCAATAGGCCACCACACTCTTCTCTTGCTCCAATTCAGCTATGCACGTGTCTATCGCCATCAGTTCCTTTGCCAATGTATTGATAGGTTCCAGTTGGGTAATCTGCTCCTTCACCTTATCGATATTGGTTTTCGCCTCCATCAGATTTTGGAAGTTGTCCTTTAGTTCCTGGTACTTTTCCTCAGCCGGCACTTCCTCGAGCATATTCGTACGGATGAAACTGTCTAGATCGTCCAACACTTTCACGCCCACTATCTGATTGAAGAGTGTAAGCGCCTTGTCCGAACGCATTCCGAAGAGGGCTATCATCTTCTCGCCATACGCAACCGGGCCGTCAAAAAACTCTATCTTGCGTCTTGTGTCGTTCGTATTGTATTTCTTCGTTAGTCGCTTGCGCCAGTCGCCATGCAGGTCAAACTCCGAAAAGTCGCGCTTTATAGTCAGCGGTTCGCGAGCTATGCCAAACAACACCTTCAGTTCCTCGCCAGTGTAGTAGCGCACCTGAAACAGCGTCACCACACGTTTGTCCACATTGCAGAACGATGCAAGAAGTACCGAACGTGCCCCTTTGTCTCGCAATCTAAGCGTGGTAGTGCTCGCTGCACCCTCCTGCTGCTGATTGCCATAGTTGCCAAAGAAGTACGACTCCTCTGTACGGTTGCCCTTCTTCTCCACACCCGATGATTGGTTGTAGAATCGTTGGCGCTTCAGTGGCACTAGCAGCGTGAGCAGAGCATCTATCAGCGTACTCTTGCCCGATGCGTTGGCACCGGTCAGCAGCGAGTTATTGCCCTGCGTATTCATGCAGTACACCTTTTGGTCGAATGTACCCCAGTTCCACACTTCCAAATAGTCAAGCTTAAAGCCTGCCACTTCCGAACTGGTATTAAAGAGATTCATCTGCTGCATCATAGTCGTTCAGTTTGTTTTTGAATTCCAATAGATCGTCCAGTGTCACCTTCTCCTTGATGATGCGATGTATTTTATAGCGTTTCTCGCCCTCAGCATGCTTTGCTTCCACAAGGAAACCAAAGCTGACGATGCTGTCGATATAGCGGTCAAGGTCTTTCTCAAACTTGGCACGATTGAAGGTGGTGGGCAGGAACAGTTCCGCCTCTTCCTTTATTTCAGTGGCGGTTACATACTTGTACGAAGCCTGCGACTCTGTTGGATTGCTGTCGAAGTCTTCGAGTATCTGCCTCAACACGATGAGTATCACCGACACCTCAAAACCATACAACCTTCTCGACACCATGTTCAACGTTTTGTCATCATCCAATTTCAGTTGCTTGACAAAGGCAAAACCCTCATCCTTTTTCACGATGAGTTCCAGCCCCATCACGCTGATATAGTCCAGTATCTCGCTCTGGTAGTCGAGTACATCATTCCACACTACATCGTCTTTCTCTACGATGCCTTTCAGTAGTTTCACCACAGCCCTGCTGTATGGTTGTATATTTGTTGCGTTCATCATGTTATTATGATTTCGGGAATTGATATCGTTTTGTTTTCTGCAAAAACAATATATTGCTGGCGCTCTTCGTTTACCACAGTCTTATATTCCTTCAGCACGCCAATGTATCCAAACACTTCCGACAGACCTTTCTCCACACCCTCGTTCCGTTCTATCACCTCTGCTAGTGTCGTCTGCTGTCTGTCGTACAGCACCTTGTTAATGCGGTCTCTCAGCACCTGACGATCGATGTGATACGGATTGTAGAGTTTGCCTATGCGCTCCAAGTCGTCCAGACTCAGTTCAGCCATATCAGGCTTATCCTTATACATAGTCTCTTTTATAGGAGTCAGAGTCAGAGGGCGCTCGACTGGCAGATTGATATCGATAGTTTCATATTCAAGCGAAGCTTCTGGTTTCTCTTTCTGTTTGGTGGCTTCGATGAGCAGTTTCTTTATATCGTTAATCACCTGCTTTGCCACCTCTGCATTCATCTGTCCGTTCTGGCGAATGATGCGACTCAGTTTCTCGCTCATGCGATCGTTGGTTTTCGCCACCTTCTCACCTGCGTCAAACAGATGCTTTTTCATTTCCCTGAGAAACATGTCATGCGCATCAATGCCTCTATTCTCCAGTGTTTCATAGAGTGCACCAGTCAACTCGTCCCATTCTTTCTGCAGATCGGCCGAGAGCAGGAATTCCCAGAATGCATAGAAACTCTTGCCTTGTTGCGATTGTTTCAGTTCGCCATACGCATCAAAGATGTAGTTCAGCAATACTTTCTTCTCCGCATTGTCTGTCTGGCGCTCGTATATCTCTTTGATAATCCCCTTGAAGTTGTCATCCACCTCCTTGAAATCGCTAAGCAGCTCCTTAGCCAGTTTATTCAAGCTATTGTATCGTGGTTCTATCTAGTAGTCCTCATACACCTCGACCTCTTCGCCCATCTCCAGTCGCTGAATCTGATGCTCTATCTCCATTTTTTTGGCTCGGAGCAGTTCCAGTCGCTTCTCGCGGTCCTCGTTCGAGTATTCCACCAATTCCTTCAGTTGGGCAAACAGCGTCTTGAACTTCGATTCCGTACCGATGTAATCCTCTTTTTTCAAGCTCATCACCCAATCCATCAGTTTGCTTGTGTGCGACGAAATATCGTATATCACCTCTCCCTCTTCGTTCTGATAGTTGGTCAAGAATCCCTTGTCTGTCCAGTCTTTGATGAGTCGTTTTGCTTTCTGTTCGTTCGACTCCCCTAGTCTTGTCATTTCAAGATTATCCTCCACCAACGCATTTTCCTGCTCATCCAGTCGGTTCTCCAATAGCATGTGCAAGCGTTCCTGCATTATAGCCGACTGTCCCTCAAACGCCTCAATGACAAAAGACAAGAAGAAATCCACACTTCTTGATTTTATGAGTCGTACGCTTGGTGACTCTCGTAATATTTGTGTTATTTCTTCTACTTGCATGAATGTTATTCGAAGTTATTTTGTTTGAAATCCATCAGTATATTTCTTATATGTTATTGTCACATCTTTGAAGGATAAACGAGCACCTCTTCTTCCCCTACTTCTAGCACCTTTGCTATCTGAAATAGAGTCTCGAGGCTGGATTATGCTGCATTCGTGCACCATTTTGATACTGTAGCAGGATCTAAGGTAATTGTTCTACAAGCCACTTGTTTGTGCGCTTCTTCTCTGCCAACATTCCTTTGATGCGATTTATGTCCTTATCCATGACTATGCATTACATATTATTTAGGGCAAAAATATTAGGTGACTATATACTATCTTACAGCAAAATCCTCTATACACGATTATACGATTTATAAAAGGTTTATATTTTCTATATCCTACCGCTTAACAAGGATTCACACTTTAAGGCAATATATAGTTACCATATTTTATATGTTTCTCAATTGTGTGGCAAAATTACAAAATATTACTGAAAAACGATAAGTTCAGTGATAAAAAGAAAAGATCATGCGCTAAATTCTATGACTTCATTCTTCAGCCTTCTCTATTTACAAGCTTTATTTATTATGTGTTTAACAGCAAGCCTTCCTCAACTACCGAAAAATCTGTATAGACATATTTGATTAGGAGGAAACGCCAGCATTAGGAAAACTTCTTCATAAACCTTACCACTTCCGATATCGTACAAAAGTCAAACTTACCGGTTCTTATCATATAGAATTGCAGAAATATAAATATAGCGTGCCTTATTTAGTATGTAGACTAGTAAAGTACATACGAAGTACTACAAATATTGAGTATCTCATTGACAGATAAAACTCATCTGAGAGACCTCTTTGATAAAACTAAATTTCAAAATGACAAAGAACGATTCGGACCAAATAGGCCAAGTTTATTTAAATTTTAATTCGGACCAATTTTAATGGGACACTAGTGATCCTAAAACTTAAAACATATATACCAAACCCTTATTTTTCTAATTTAAATTGAGCCTCTTTCTCTTTAATAAGCAATAAAGAAATATCAAATAAGACCTTTATAGTACTATTTAATTCAAGCGAAAAATATTTAATCGAAGTGGTCATCTTATCAACATCATCATAGTATGAAATAATTTTTTTATCTAATCGTTCCAGTTCCATGTTAACATCCTTAATCTCTTGCAGAAATAACTTTTTCTTTTCTATATCTACCGCTTGTTTACTTAATTCCAATAAGATATTTTTTCGATGCATATTATTCTCTTTTATTTGAATATCATATCTGTTTTGATTAACACGTTCTATAAAAGAGAGTTCTTGATCCAATAAATCCGATAGTCCAATACGTGCTTTAATCCAGCATTCTTCATAAGTCTTTTCTAAATTTGTTTTCTGGCGTTGTACATCAACTTCAAACACATATCTATACTGCAAATCTGTTGCATAGATTCGACCTTTCATTTGACATATTTCTGATTTAGATAATGATATATTCTGATGGTCAAGACCAACAGTAATTCCCATAACATCTACTATATTAAGTAAAGCCAAATTATTTTTTAGACAGTTATTATAATCATCCAACTTTTTAATATTTTGTTGACGAATTAACAGTTTTTCCTGTTGCAGAATAGCTTTCTCACTATTTCTATTACTATAAATAATAGCAAGATAACCTACTATAACAGCAAAAATTCCACTACTATAACTTCCCCAAAAATTTAACCACGAGTCATTTGAAAGATTTGTTTTAATAACATTACCATATGCCAACAACGTATTAATGATAAATGCAATAGCAATTCCACTAATTATGATTCCTAAACAACATATAAATCTTTTTTTTCATCAATTCATATTTATTACAACGATTCACTAACTTTTTTAATCGCCTTATAAATCTCACTATAAGAATCTCTACCTTTATATTTTTCGGCCAGTTCACATGCTTTATCCATTTTTGAGCCTGCAAGTATTTCTTTAACCCATTTATCCTTCTCAAGGTATTTCCGAGTTTTATCATATGTTGGCAGATATTGCTTTAATGCTCTTTCTGTTGCTGCTGAATCTTGGAAATGTCGACATGTATCTTCAAAATGTAGTAAAAACCAATATTCTATTGACTGTAAGCTATCACAAAGAATCACATTAGCATTATTTTCATATTTCTTTTTGAGCGATACCATTTTTTTATTCTCTGCATCAGAACGCCTGCTAACATCAGCATCAAAAACACATATTACAAAGACATCTTCATCCAGAAGTTCCTTTATTTTCTTTTCTATTTTCTCAATACTATTGTTTTCAAATAAACGAGGAGAAATAGAGTATCTATAGCCAAGTATTTTTTTCAAATGACTGAAATAGAATAATTCAGTCAAACCCTCACCGACGATATGAATAATCTGTCTGGTCGCTGTATTTTTTCTTGCTTTTCTCATAAAAATACACGATTATAAATTAGGAACTGCACCGAATTTACCGAACTTATATGCCTTTTGGAGAGAACTGATCCTATTCAATCCCTTGAAGTCTGTCAGAGGATACAGTACACTTGAACCATCCAGATTCTTTTCAGTAAACCAAACATTATCTTTTCTAAGCAAATCTTCCTCTCCTAACAGTCCATCATAATGCGTAGTGAGCAACAACTGTGCCTGTTCTGATTCTTTTAGAAAACGTTCAATGATGTATTCTATCAATTTCGGATGAAGAGAAGATTCAATCTCGTCAACTGCGAGAAAAGCATCTTTTTCAAGAATCTTTTGTACTTGAGCAGCCAAGCCAAATGTACGAATAGTACCGTCCGATTCAAACAGTTCCGAGAACTCATAATAATCATTGTTACCATAATCAGATGAAACTTTATGCTGATACATAGTATAATTAATCGGCTCCTTATGCGTTTCTTGTTCTTTGGAAGTAATATTTGAAATATTAAAATCTGCTTCCTGCAGATATCTCAAAATATAATCTTTTGCTGACTCATTCTTGATTGATTCTTCGGCATAACGACTTAAAGATGATGCAGGTACAATAGCCGGCATAACCTGATTGGTTAGATACTGAAGAACCGTCTCTAGTTCTACAATATGTGTATTCACCTGCATATAGGCAGCAAAAACTGACATATTATGCAAACACTTCAATGTTATTTCCTCTTTGACAGCTTGCGACATCTTGATTTTCTGTCCAAATTTAATAACAGATACGTTATTCTCAGTATTTCTTTCAAATATAGTAGCAGGCTGTTGACTTGGATAATAAATTAAACTTTCCTTTGCTACGTGCCATCTATCTAAAGCTACTGAATAGACATAACAAACAGCTTTCTCCTCATTCTTCAAATAGAACGAAATCGAATATTCAGATAACTGCCTTGAACTTGTTTTATTCAGGAGAAACGGGACTACTTGAATTTGTTCTGCCTTATTAAGTGGAGTATAAGTAATGAATGACTTGATAAAATCACAAACCTTAATAATATTACTCTTACCCGAAGCATTTGCTCCATAAATAACAGCCACTTTCAATAGTCTCACACCGCCACCCAATTCAACAACATGATATGATTCCATATCCTTACTTCTATCAGCTTCAAAACTTAATATAGCCTCGTCCCTAAATGAGAACATGTTCTTAAATCTAATTTCTGCTATCATACAATTTGTTTTTCCACAAATATATAACTAAATATCCATATCCACAAATAAGATTCATCTATTTGCATCATTTCTACAAATATCACAAACTAATATCTATTCTATTAAATTTATTATAACCTTAGGCAATATCAATCATTTAAAAATCTTGGATCACAACAAGGAAAAGGTAAATATACCTACAGAAGAAACCATGAAGATGACTATCTATGTACAGAAGCAGAAATAAGACGTATGTTTGCTGATGCTAATCACCACAGGGATTCTAATATAAGGTGGACACACCGTATCTATCCGGACAGAATGTGGGAAGCAAACCTCTATCATTTCTATATAAAAGTATATAATAGATTGATACAGGTTTTACCACGTCCTATTATGATAAAAGATGGTATACGACAAGAAGAAACACCTGCTCAGGTGCTATACGAGAAGCACTAATAAATTGTATAATTCGGCACTATAGAATATTTTGTGTAAATGGAAAATACGGGATTCAAATTATGAACCAATTTATGCTTATATTTGAAAACAGAATCCAGATATAAGAGAACTTACAAGTGAATCCTGTTTCCATTTACACAAAATTCCAGACAGTGTCTATTTCCGTGATAAAAGTGGGTATCAGATGTAAAGAACACCTTGCTGCCATCAAATTTATAATTTATTTCTTCTCAATTTATGTGCATCACTGCACGTTAATAATCAAGTTATCAATCACCCATCAAACGGAAATGACAGAGAAGTATCACAAAAGTAACTGCCATAAATGGGTATAAAACAAAATAGTTGAAAAGTTTGCTAAAGACTCTCCAGCCATTCAGTCTCTATTCTAAATCAAAGTATAGTAAAATGTACTTTATTATGTTCGCTGGAAAATATTTACAATACGAGGTTCAATACCGGAAACATGAACATTCAACACACATTCAGAGCGTTTATTACCCTGAATTGTGGTGATTGATAGTATGCCCATCCAAATTCTCTGCATTGTTAGTTTTATGTTATTTCAAAATCAGTGCAAAATTAGTAAATAAATTCCATATACCGCATGACAGAACAAGAAACTGAGTCTATATGAATATAGATATTATATCAGTGAAGATATAATTTAGCAGGGTTCATTACTATAAACTATGTAACTCAAGAAGGATGTTCTTACTCTTCCTTTTCAAATTCTTCCGAAGCATTTGCTATCAACGCCTTTCCTATTTCCATCTGTATGAATTTAGGCAATCGAAACAATTTTGCCATAAGTTGGTTATAAGTGAACTCGACTTTGGTATACAGTATAGATTCTTCTTTAATGTACACATCGATTTTCTCAACAACCTCAGAGTCTTCCATAAAGTCAGAAAAGTCCGGTTCTTCAAACCAATTTATCATGTCATCCTCATTGATTCTAAGACGAATATAATCGCCACAACCATCTACCTCTGGAATTAAACCGTTAGGAACATAATCTGCAATTTTACATATTGTCTTTTTGTCTTTGTCAAGTAAGAAATAGGTCCCACTATCACATACCTTGGCTTGCAAATACAAACTGCCATATTCGGGCTTCGAATTCAGAAGTTTATGAGTTTTCAAATTGATTATTCCTGACCATACCCCTTTAGAAACCAATGGATACTCGTTTTCATATAGTTCATCCATCCATGTATCAGTATAACTACACATTTCCTCATTGTATGGAAAGTAGATCTAAGGCTCCGCTTATCTAAATCTTTTGATTAGGAGTGCTAAAAAATCAAATCCCTGCGATAATCACCAAATTATTGCAAGGATTTTTTATGTTTTTTTTCAGTCTATTGTCGGAAATCTTTGTGGACGTAAAATCGACTTTTGCGGCCCTAATCAAATAAGCTGATAAACAGACAGTTGAAATCTTACGGCCCTAAAATTGATTCTTGCGGCCCTAGACAAACGATGGAAAATCCGGTGCTTTTACATAACGGGTATATTTGCCTGCACCATCTTTCTGTATAATCCCTGTATTTTCCATCTTTGAAATCAAGCCTCTAATTTATTTTTCAATACAGAATTTTCTATAATATTTTTTTACATAAAGTTCAAAAGGTTGATTAGAAATTAAGTCGTACTACTTCTTGATACAGCCATTTTACTACATAGCAAATTCATATTTTACTAATTTGCATACCAACTATTTAATTACTATATTTGTACCTAGAGAGAAAAAAGGTTTTTCGATATGCAAAAAATGGATTTTCCTAAAAAAATGACAACACGCAGATTTACAGCATTTTACAAAAAACAAGAATCTATAAAATTATCATATTTCAGGAAGTAACCAGAAGTTGTGGAAGTTTACAACAAGCTGATTATCAGACTTTTAAGACCTATATTTTTTGTACCTTATTTGTACCTCGCTAAATACAAAAAGCTAATTATCAGCAATATGCATCATTTATCATTTCCTGCATCGGGAAATAATATTTTAGATGTGCAAAATGCGAAACAAAAGAAAACATTGCACTCTTCGCCACACGCGTCAACCTATCATATAATATGCAAAAGAATACACTTTTGTTTATTATATGATAGGTTGAAAGAAGTTTTATCACCTCACGTTTATCCATATCGCCTCATCCCTTCCTCGTGCCTCCGTGATGGCCTTCACGAGCCGGTGCGTCCAGATATTTGAGTTGAGCACCATACCCGGTTTGAGATTCTGCCCCACGAGGATACACCCTTCGGTATCGTTCGCCGTATTGCCCGCATGGATGCGAATGCCCGTGAACAGGGGCACGTGAATGAGTAGCGGAAGCCACTTCTGGAATTTCGGCGAAAACGTGACAACTACCGGATAACGCCCCTCGGGGATGGCGGTGCGACCGGCCACCTTCCGGCCCTTCCGCCCCCACCCGATGTCGCGCCACGTAGGTTCCAAAGTGTCACAAAAGGGGTTATCATCTATGGCCAAATGACCTATTGTATAAGTCTTACGCTTGGCGATGCGTGTCAATGTCAGTTCCATAAGCTTGATTTAAATTGATTTTAATTTGAATTGAATTATTTTTTTTCCATTCTTTCATTTTTTAATTCTCTTGTATTTGTCATTTGTCACAATTGTCACGTAACGGCGGTGCACCCATTGGCGTAGCATCGCCCCCGTGCCTTCCGCATTCATACCCTCGGCTTGGCGCACGCGCACGGCATCGGCCAGGGTGAACTCCTCAGGAAGCAATTCCAACAAGCTCCGGCGTCTCGGTGTGCGACGCCCCGTCTCCGCCCCCATCGTCTGCGCCTCCTCGATGGCCGAGCCGAAGAATTCCATCTTACACCATAAGTCGTACTGGAGGCTCCAGCGAACGAATTCCTCCATCGTCTTGTCCCACCGGTAACCATTCGCCACGTAGAGCACGCACGCCTTGAGGTAAGCGATGACGTTGGCACGGAAACTCAGATTTTCGTACACCCGGCTTTGAGAGAGACGGGCAAACTCCGCATTCTCTTCCTTCAACTTCACCGCCAATTTATAGGCTTGCGGACAATCCACCAGCCCCGTGGCACGCGTCAGGTTCTCGATGTAGGGACGAAGTTCCTCGTTGAAAGTGGCATCATACGAACCATAGACGGGCATCTCGGCTCCAATCTCACGTTCGGGGATGGTACAGAAGTTGATGCGCGAGATAGGGCCGTCGGTCAGCACGTGCGAGAAGTAGCGCTTCCCCTTCTGGATGGTAGTGGCGGCGTTCCAATTGAAGCGGATGGTTACTTTCTCGGTCACGCTCATCGCCCCTACGCGGGTTTGTCCATAGCGGTTTCCGGGGTCGAAGGCAAGGCACATGATTTGAAATTGTTGTCCACCGTGGCCCGAACCGCACAAAGCATCGAACTGGTCTATTTCGTTCAGCTTTGTGTAGAGGAAGTGGCCGTCCGCCTCGGCGGTGCGCATCACGAAAGCGGGGTTGGTCATGTCGGCGTCAATCTCTTGGATGACCAGCCCTTCGGGACGCGCACGCTTATCCTTGTTGGCACCTTTCGAGTTCACCTCGTTCTTCCACTCGCGCTCGCGTTGCAGGTTGTCTTCGTCGCGGCGGCGCACGTCGGCCATGATGCGGTTGATGGGTTCGGAGATGCAATCCTTGCCCGCGCCGGTGCCTGCCATGAGCACGTTCATCAGGGTGGCTTCGTGCTCCACATTGTCGATGTAGCGGAAGCGTACCCTCCACAGATGGGCGGCAAGCGCGGGAAAGACGGCGTGCGCCACGGCAGGGCGATAGAGGTCGGGGGTGCGGCTCAGGAGGAGTTTGACGAGGGCGGGCAGGCGCTTGGGGAGAGCCGGAGGGAGGGAATTAACTACGAGCGACGAGTTACCAGCTACGAGTGCTGCGCTATCACCCTGCATAGTACTCGTAGCTTGTGGCT
The DNA here is from genome assembly GCF_905207245.1 of uncultured Bacteroides sp. GTDB lineage: Bacteria > Bacteroidota > Bacteroidia > Bacteroidales > Bacteroidaceae > Bacteroides. The sequence goes on from NZ_CAJLKP010000055.1 coordinate 38,864, forward strand.
TGTAGCCCGTAGCTGCCCCACTCATGGCTTGTAGTTTGTAGCTCATAGCTTGTAACGCCCTCCTCACCGCCTCTTGCATCACCTTCGGCATGGAGTAGAACTTGGCGGTGCAGGCGGAATGAATCAGTCCCCGCATCTCTTCTTCCGACAATCCGTAGCGGGGCATCGTGCTGAGCATCAGCACTTCGTCATTGTCGGCAATGTAGCGCAGATGAGACGCCAGACGGTGGAGTTTGTCGTTGCGCTCGCCCTGCACCGGTTCGCCACCCGAGAGGCGGAACCACTCGGAGATGATGTCCGCATAAGGGATGCCTTTGAAGTTATCAGCTACGAGTGAATCAGCTACGAGTGACGAGCTACCAGCTACAAGTGCTGCGCTATCAGCCTGCATAGCACTCGTAGCTGGTAGCTGGTAACTGCTTCCCTCGTAGCTGATTCCCTCTTCTTGAACAACCCCTCCTCGTCCATATACAGAATATAATTTTCCGGCACGGCAAACGAGCTACGGGCATAATCCTTCACGCTCTGGTCATACTCCTTGTCGCCCAATTGCCCGGACATCCACTTCTGCGCTTCCGCCAACGAAGCCCCTTCGGGCATCACGAAAAACAGGCGCAACCCTTCGGTGCTGGGCGTGACGTGTGCCAGCACCACGCCCCACTCCGTGACGTGTGCCGCTATGCGTTCTTCAAACAATCCGCGCGGATTGTCAATGTGGTCTATGTCGTACATGCTCAGTCCGCTGGGAATGGCTTCGGCGTTCAGGCGTCGTCCGTTCCTGAAAGTGGCGTGGGGCGTAAAGATGGGGAGTTGTTTCTTCAACTCCGCCTTGTAAACCTCGAAATCTTCTTTCGACATTTCACCCCGACGCACTTTTTCCAGTGCATCTTCTATTTCGGCACAGATACGCGCCACCCGTTCGCTCCGCACCACCCGGCGGAACAAATCGGGGGTGCACTCACGCACCTCCCGACTTTTTACGCTATTTGATATTCCAAACATAATTTTTTAATGATGAATGATGAATGAAGAATTGCCATGCGGTATAATTGCGCAGCCCCATTCTTCATTCTTAATTCTTAATTCTTAATTTAACTCACCATCCGAAGCATTCCCGAAAATCCTCCACAAAGTTCGCCGCTCTTC
>NZ_CAJLKP010000056.1 GCF_905207245.1 uncultured Bacteroides sp.
GAACCGCCGTACACGGTTTTGCAGACCGCTGACTAAGCCACTCATCCAAGGAACCGTCTTTTTTTGTTTGCGGTTGCAAAGGTAGTACATTTTTTGAATATACCAACTATCCGCAGCATTTTTTCTTCTTTTCTTTTTTAGTGACACTGCACTCCGCACGCTTCTCGTCCATTAATCGCTTTAAGTCACAACCAGTTACGCAGTTTGCACACGGATTACCATTTTCTTTTGTCCGGCGGAGAAAAGTATAAATCCCCCAACCTATCCGGACAATACACAACAGTAACAGGATTGCGACTACCCATTGTTGCCAATTCATCATACAAATAATCCTCCTATTCTATATATAGCAAATGCCATCACCCATGCAAGCAGTGTAGTGTATGCTGCTGTAAACAGTGCCCATTTCCAACTACCAGACTCTTGCTTGATGGCTACAATCGTGGCAATACACGGAAAATATATAAGCACGAACACCATATAGCAAAAAGCGACCAACGGCGTGATGGGAATACGTTCGGCAAGACTTACCACATCGGCCTCCGCATCATTCGTATAAAGTACTCCCAGCGTACTTACCACCAATTCCTTGGCTCCCACACCCGAAAGTATACCGATACCCAGTTTCCAGTCAAAGCCCAACGGCTCAATAACGGGTTCCATCGCTTTACCTATCTGCCCAATGTAGGAATTCTCCTGCTGTTCGGCAACAGTCTCATACGCATCATGGTCAGGATAATAACCCAGTGCCCATATCACGATAGAAGCTATCATAATAATGCCCCCCATCTTGCGGAGATATTGCGCCCCCTTCTCCCACGTATGCCGGAAAATGGCTTTTGCTGTAGGCAGGCGATAAGGCGGAAGTTCCATAACGAACGGAGTATCATCCCCCTTCACCAGAAAACGACTGAACAAGCGTGCCAGTAACACTGCCAACAGAATACCTATCGAGTATATAAGCAACAATATCAGACTACCATTGTTCGGGAAAAACGCACCTACCAGCAATAAATAAATCGGCAAGCGGGCACTACATGACATCAACGGATTGACGAGCATAGTAATCAGACGACTCTTGCGGTTTTCAATGGTACGCGAAGCCATAATAGCGGGAACGTTACACCCAAAACCCATAATCAAAGGAATAAAGGATTTGCCATGCAGCCCCATTTTATGCATAATCTTATCCATAATAAACGCCGCACGTGCCATATAACCGGAGTCTTCCATCAGCGATATGCAGAAATAAAGAATAAGAATATTCGGCAGGAAAACGATAACGCCCCCCACACCGCCTACAATACCATCCACCAGCAAATCTTTCAGAGGCCCATCCGCCATATTATCACGTATAAGGTTTCCAATAACCTCCACCAGCCATTCAATGCCCATCATCGGATATTCACCAAGCACAAATGTCCCTTCAAACATGAGGTACATGAAGAGAAAGAAAATAGGAAATCCCCAGAAACGGTGCGTCACGATAGAGTCTATCACACGGGTCGTATGCTCCTTATCCAGATGATTATCCACAAATGTTTCTTTAAGAGCACCGGAGATAAAACCATACTTGGCATCAGTGATTGCCTGGTCGCAATCCTCATTCAGTACTTCACGAATCCGACGACTCTCCTGGTCGCGAACAGCTATGATTTCTTTGCCATTAGGCAAGGCTTCGACTATTTTTTCTAAATCCGGATCATTTTCCAACAATTTGATAGCCAGAAAACGAGTAGAATACTTATGCCTGATGTCCTCATTCTCACTAACAGCACGCTTTACTTCTTCAATGCTACGTTCCAGTTCCGGCCCATGATTGATATGAATATGACGATAAAAACCATGATGGCTTCCTTCTTCTTTATGAGCCCCAGCGCTATAACCGGGCACAAATTCCCTATGCCATTCCCGCAAATCTTTCAAGACTTCAGTACGCACATTTTCTTTTTGGTCCAGAAAATCGGCACCTTCATAAATGCTGATAACGACATGGAAAAGGTCTTCGATACCTTTACCCGTACGTGAGACTGTGGGCACCATAGGGACGCCGAATAACTGACTAAGCGTCATATAATCCAACGTATTACCACTGGCTTCCAACTCATCGTACATATTAAGGGCCATCACCATGCGCACGTTCATATCAATCAATTGGGTGGTGAGGTAAAGATTGCGCTCCAGATTGGAGGAATCAACCACATTGATAACTATATCCGGCGTTTCATTGATGATGTGGTGGCGGACATACATTTCTTCGGGACTATAGGCCGACAAAGAATATGTGCCGGGCAAGTCGACAATACGAAATTGATAACCTTGAAAATTGAAATAACCTTCCTTGGCATCCACTGTAACGCCACTGTAATTACCGACGTGTTCGTGTGAACCGGAAGCAATATTGAACAGAGAAGTTTTTCCACAATTGGGATTACCCACTAAAGCGACATTGATGGTGCGACGTTTGCCAAGGGCAGCTCGTTTCAGTGCTTCATCACCCAGGTAAATATCTTCGCTCATTCCGGGATGATAATCCGGCCTCGTCGCTTGCTCTTTCGCTTCCTGTTCACTGATGATTTCAATCATCCCTGCTTCCTGGCGGCGCAGAGAGATTTCATAACCCATTACTTTATATTTGATAGGATCTTTCAACGGGGCATTCAGCAAAACTTCCACAGTTTTGCCTTTAATGAAGCCCATTTCTACAATTCGTTTACGGAAACCGCCGTGTCCCAGAACTTTAACGATTACACCTTTTTCTCCTGTTTTTAATTCGGACAAACGCATAGTCTTCTCTCTTTCATTAATTTTGGTGCAAAGATAAATGTTTTGCTTGTAGCGCACAAATTATTTAGATTGTTTTTAAATAAGGAATCAAAAAGGGTATGTTTCCAGAAGATAATTATCAGGAATAATCAAATAAAATGTATCTTTGCGGCATGAACAAGAAAAAGATAACGCAATACATCGAGCAAGAAAAGCTTTTCACCTTGAAAGACAAAGTCTTGGTGGCGCTGAGCGGCGGAGCTGACTCAGTAGCATTATTGCATCTACTTCTTGACATGGGATACACCTGCGAAGCAGCGCACTGCAACTTTCATCTGCGGGGCGACGAGTCGGACCGGGATGAGGCATTTGTCCGCCAACTGTGCCTGCAACTGGAAACTCCGTTACATATCCGGCATTTCCAAACGACGGAAGAAGCAGCCAAACGGCACATATCCATCGAAATGGCAGCACGGGAATTGCGCTACGCCTGGTTTGAAGAGCTCCGCCTGAAACAAAAGGCGGATGTCATCGCCGTAGCTCATCACAAAGACGATAGTGTAGAAACCCTTCTACTGAACCTTATCCGTGGAACAGGCATCAACGGGCTACTGGGCATTCGTCCCAAAAACGGAAATATTGTCCGCCCCTTGCTGTGCATCGACCGGAGAGAAATAACAGAATATCTGCAAGAAATCGGACAGCCTTACATAACAGACAGCACCAACCTGCAAGACGAATACACCCGCAACAAAATACGCCTCAACCTTCTGCCCTTGATGCAGGAAATTAATCCTTCGGTAAAAGAGGGCCTTCTCCGCACTGCAACATATCTGAATGATGCAGCTCTCTTATATAAGAAAGGTATAGAGGAAGGAAAACAAAGAGTGCAGGCCGGACAGAGCATCTCAATAAAAGCCTTACTCGAGGAACCTGCACCGGAAACTTTATTGTTTGAGATTTTATCTCCGTTGGGGTTCAACGGCACCCAAATAAAAGATATATTCGCCTCTCTGAACGGACAACCGGGAAAAAAATTCCTCAGCAAAGAATGGCGCGTCATCAAAGACCGGACATTATTATTGATAGCCCCTATCTGTTCTACCGATTCTTCAACCATATTATCTCCGAACGATGACGTCCTCCCCTTCCGACTCATTATGGAAGAGCGGGAACTCACAAACGGCTTCGTCATTCCACGCGACCGGAATACGGCTTGCTTCGATGCAGATAAATTAGAGTCATCCCTCACCGTAAGACGTTACCGCCAAGGAGACAGCTTCGTCCCCTTCGGCATGACGGGACGAAAGAAAGTCAGCGATTACCTTACCGATCGTAAATTCTCTCTTTCACGCAAAGAACAGCAATGGATGCTTTGCAGCGGCAGACACATTATCTGGCTGATAGGCGAACGCACCGACAACCGTTTCAGGATAGATGAGAATACCCGCAGGATAATCATAGTGAAATTTATCCCATAAGACCAGCCATACCAATCCCTCTCCCTGCAATAGTTTAATACCGGAATAGCGAAAGCTAATTCGTTCCACCATGGGGTACTTTGCGTTCCTCCATAAGGGGACGAAAAGAACCTTATAAGGGAACGCAAAGTACCCCATGGTGGAACGAATTAGTATTCACATAAAAAAAGGTTATTTCCCGCATGAACAGAAAATAACCATCTATAGAAAATCAATTAATTATTTAAATGATAATTCTCGCCTCCTTCTGCCGCGCAAAACAATCCGAAAGCAACACAGCAAACGGAGTATCATACGTCCGCGCCTTGAATGGACATCCTTTGACGCAAGCGCAGCACTTGATGCACTTTTCTGCAATCGTATTGCACTCATCACCTTTTATAATAGCTCCCGACGGGCAATGAGCCGCACAAACACCACAATGCGTGCACAGTTCCGCGTTCACTTCAGGCACGCGCGGCAAAGGCACTCCACTCTTACGCAGCTTTATCACCCTGCGCAAGAACTTGAACAAAGGCAGGAAAGGCTGACGGGGACGCTGAATGCGATTCACATCTACCGGATACAAATGTTCCATATCTGCAGCCGCATTAATTTTCGTTCGTAACTTCGCGCCAAACTCCTCCGCATACTGCAGATCGTTCGCATCCGGACGCCCTACAGCAACCGGATGTTGCTCCGTACTATAAGAATGCTCTCCCACAAATGTCGCTCCTGCAATCACTTTGAAGCCATGCGCAGAAGCAAATGCATCCAATTCCACCAAAGCCTTCTCATAAGCACGGTTACCATAAACCACCACCAACACTACCGGAGCTCCCGATGCACGAATTCCTTGCAGACGCTCCATTGCCAAAGGAGCCACTTTGCCACCATATACAGGAACTGCAATTACGGTCAATGTATTCTCCGCAATATCCACTTCGGCAGCATACAATGTTAAATCCGTCGTAATTATATTTGTTAGCCCTGTTCCGCGAACAATTGCCTCGCCAACTTGTTTAGACGTGTGAGTGGGCGAGAAACAGATGAGATGAACTGCGTTTATATCCATAATTTTATGCACTTTTTCTTAGTTTATCAAGCAAAGATAAAGTTTTAAAATTAAAAAAAAGACGAATTGTTTATGAAACCAAAAATATTTATTACCTTTGTGCCGTTGAAACAATCTGCAACTCCTAAGTGCGGGTAGTTAACCAGATTTCCGGTTCAATAATAAATATCCCATAACCATAGTATTTTTATAGATAAAGGTATATTTGCCACGTTGCTTGTGACGACAACCGCAGCAGTGTGAACATATCTGTCCGATAACAAAAGAAATATAAATCATTCACATATATACTGTATGTATAATATCATTCAATTGAACGACAAAAATTTGTCGGAACTTCAAACTATTGCCCAGGAACTGGGTATCAAAAAGACAGACTCACTAAAAAAAGAAGAACTTGTTTACAAGATACTTGATGAACAAGCCATCGCAGGTGCTACCAAGAAAGTTGCTGCTGAAAAGCTGAAAGAAGAGCGTAAAGTGGACAGACAAGAGAAACGCACCCGTGTGACCGTAAAAAAAGAGAGTACTGACAAAGTTTTCACCGCCAACAAAAATGGTGATCTCACCAAGGCAAAAGCAGAAGCCACAGCCGTATCTGCTAAAGTACGTCCCGTAGTAGAAGCTACTAAAACACCGGTAGCAGAAAAAACTCCCGAAGTAACTGCAACTGTTGCTCCCGAAAAGGCCGAAGATTCTACCACCCCGAAGCGTAAACCGGGACGTCCGCGCAAAGCTAAACCGGAAGAAAAGATGCCTGCACCGGTTGTAAAAGAAGAACTCAAGAAGGCAGAACCCGAGCTAAGTTTTGAAGCCGAAACGCCCAAAGTAGTAACACCGAAAACCGAGGTACCCAAAATTGCAGCACCCAAAGTAACCAAAAAAGTCGTAGTAGAAGACAGCCCTATTCTGTCAGAACCCGAAGATGACTTCATTCCCATCGAAGACCTTCCGACTGAAAAGGTAGAACTTCCTTCCGAACTTCTCGGTAAATTCGAAGCCACCAAAGCTGAAACTCCCGCAGTGGCACCTATAGCAGAACCTGCATCTACAATGGTGCAACGACCACGCCTTCGTCCTCGCGACAATAACAATACTCCTTACAATAACAATCGTAACAACAACCAACGCCCTGTGCAGCAACAGCGCCCCGGACAGCCGCAGAATAGTGGTGACAACTATGCTCCTGTTCAAGAACGCAGAGTTATAGCTGAACGCGAAAAAGTATATGAATTCGATGATATCCTGACCGGTACTGGTGTACTGGAAATCATGCAGGACGGTTACGGTTTCCTTCGTTCTTCCGATTACAATTACCTCTCTTCTCCAGACGATATTTACGTTTCACAATCTCAAATCAAACTTTTTGGTCTAAAGACAGGTGATGTTGTAGAAGGCGTTATTCGTCCACCTAAAGAAGGAGAGAAATACTTTCCACTGGTGAAAGTGGAGAAAATCAATGGACGAGACCCGGCTTTCGTGCGCGACCGTGTACCTTTCGAACACCTCACGCCTCTGTTCCCCGACGAAAAGTTCAGACTGTGCAAAGGTGGATACTCCGACTCTATGTCTGCCCGTGTAGTCGACCTCTTCGCTCCTATTGGTAAAGGTCAGCGTGCATTGATAGTGGCACAACCCAAGACCGGTAAGACCATTTTGATGAAAGACATCGCTAACGCTATTGCAGCAAACCATCCGGAAGTATACATGATAATGTTACTCATTGACGAACGTCCGGAAGAAGTAACCGATATGGCACGCACCGTAAATGCTGAAGTTATCGCTTCAACCTTTGACGAGCCTGCCGAACGCCACGTAAAAATAGCCGGTATTGTATTGGAAAAGGCAAAAAGACTAGTGGAATGTGGTCATGACGTTGTTATCTTCCTGGATTCTATCACTCGTCTGGCACGTGCTTACAACACGGTTTCTCCGGCTTCCGGTAAAGTGCTTTCCGGTGGTGTGGATGCCAACGCACTGCACAAGCCCAAACGCTTCTTCGGTGCTGCCCGTAACATTGAGAACGGCGGTTCACTCACCATTCTGGCTACTGCTCTGATTGATACCGGTTCTAAGATGGATGAAGTTATCTTCGAAGAATTTAAGGGTACAGGTAACATGGAACTGCAACTCGACCGCAACCTGTCCAACAAACGAATTTTCCCTGCTGTCAACATTGTTGCTTCCAGCACTCGCCGCGACGACCTGCTGCAAGACAAGCAAACATTGGATCGCATGTGGATACTCCGCAAATACCTGGCCGACATGAATCCGATAGAAGCCATGGATTTTGTGAAAGACCGCATGGAAAAAACCAGAGACAACGACGAATTCCTGATGAGTATGAACAGTTAAGACTGTCCTCTTACAATATTGTACAAAAGCTTTCAATTACGTCCAAAAATGTAATTGGAAGCTTTTTTATTTCCCCCTTTTCTCTACATTTGCCTATCTAATTTGAACAAAAAATTCTGAAACCATGAAAAAGACCTTTTATTCTACGATGGGACTAACTCTATGCAGTCTCCCCCTGTGGGCACAGCAATCACCCAATTTCCTGATTGTACAATGCGACCATCTGACACAACGCGTAGTAGGCGCTTACGGCAATAATGATAGTTGCACACCTCCCATCGACAGCATCGCCGCCCAAGGCGTCGTTTTTGCAAATGCTTACGTGGGATGTCCTCTGAGCCAACCCTCACGTGCAGCCTTATGGAGCGGCCTGATGCCCCACCAGAACAACATACGCTCCAATTCAGCCGAACACATCAATCCCCTGCTACCGGAAAATGTTCCCACATTAGGAAGCATCTTTTCCGCCAACGGATACCAGGCCGTTCATTTCGGGAAAACACATGATATGGGAGCGTTAAGAGGCTTCAACCATAAAGAACCCGAAGCCAAGCCTTTCGCCGATCCGGAATTTCCCGTAAACAACGATAGCTTCCTCGACGTAGGTACATGTGAAGACGCCGTAAACTATTTGAGTAATCCGGGCAAAGAGCCTTTTATTTGCGTGGTGGATTTCCAAAATCCGCATAACATTTGTGGATATGTAGGTGAAAACAAAGGAGAACATATCGACAAGCCTATCAGTGACCCACTGCCCAACCTACCGGAGAACTTCGAAGTGAAAGACTGGAATTCACTGCCCGTACCCATTCAATACATTTGTTGCAGCCACCGCCGCATGATGCAGGCTGCACATTGGAACGAGGAGAATTATCGCCACTATATCGCCGCTTTCCGACACTACACGAAGATAGTTTCCAAACAGATAGAACAGGTTCTTCAGGCTCTCTACTCCACCCCCGCAGGCAGGAATACCATTGTTGTTTTTCTAGCAGACCACGGCGACGGAATGGGTTCACACCGCATGGTGACCAAGCAAATCAGCTTCTACGATGAAGTGACCAATGTTCCCTTCATCATTGCAGGTCCGGGTATACAGAAACGCGAAAGACCGGTAGACAACCTGTTAACACAACCCACTCTTGACCTGCTGCCTACTCTTTGTGAACTGGCCGGACTACCCATCCCGGCAGACAAACTGGGCATCAGTCTCGCTCCCCTGCTGAAAGGAAAAGAACAGATTAAGGAACACCCGTACGTTGTCTCTGAATGGCACAGCGAATACGAAGTAATCGTCAGTCCCGGGCGTATGATACGCAGCCCCCGCTACAAATACACCCACTATCTGGAAGGCAACGGTGAAGAACTATATGACATGGAAAAAGATAAAGGAGAACAACATAACCTTGCCCATGACCCGGCATACGCCAAGATTCTTGGTGAACACCGCACCTTGCTGGACGACTACATCCGGCGAACTAAAGATGATTACCGTAGTCTAAAAACAGAAGCTGATAAAAGATGGAGAAGTCACACACCCGGATATCCGCATCACGAAGGACCTTGCGCGCGGGATATTATTAATCGGAAATAAAGCATCAAAATGCAAAAAGGACGGGACATTTTCGGATATCTCGTCCTTTTTAGTTACTTTTGTCGCAAATAATCAAATAAATATCAAAATAAACAAGGTGAGATTCAGTAAAACGATACTAGTATTGCTGTTGATGTTATTTTACGGTACTTCCCACATCCTCTCTGCAAACCAGGATTCGGAAGATAAACGTATACACCTTGTTGAACAATTAATGGATAATAACTTAGGTTATTCTCTGGAAGCAAAGTTAAGCGATATTATTCAATGGGAAGACGAACTGGCAGAAATATACCGGAAAAAAAAGGATTATAAACGCATGTTCCTCATACGCCAAATGGCTGCCTATGCCCTCGCAGCCGACGGACAAATCAGTGAAGCACTGGAAAAAGCGAACAGCATCCTACGCCAAGCCACGCAAATGAGACATGACATAGGAATAGCCATAGCCCATCATGCAATTGGCGATACTTACCTCTGCGCAAATATGGCAAATGAGGCCGTCGAAGAATATAAAATAGCCATGAATAAGCTGTATAAAATCCCCGGTTCCGGGAAACTTCAGGAAAGAGTATTAATCCAGTTAGCCCCTACCCTCGTCAGACTGAAGCGCCTGCCTGAAGCTCAAGCTTACCTGGAGCAAATGGAACAAGTGAATGACGACCACCATAGTCGCTTTATGGAGAATATTTTCCAAGCCTATTATTATCTTTACGCAAACAATCCGGACAAAGTCCGGGAGTATATCCAGAAGGCTGAAGAATGGTATGAATATTACCCATTCTATTTCCACTGTTCCATCCTGAAATACATCCAAGCCGAGTATGCCAGAAATACAGGGAATGACGAACAAGCTATAGAACTATATAATGAGCTGACAGACCATACCAAGGGCGCCAACACCTACAACAAGTATTTGAAAATAAAGAATGCGTTGGCACACCTGTATGCACAACGGGGAAAACCCAAAGAAGCATGTACGGCATATCAGGACATTAATGCCGCCCGCGACTCTATCAATGCCCGTAATTACTCTTCGCAAATTAACCTTTTGCGAACCATATACCAAGTGGACCGCCTTGAAATGAACAACCAAATTCAACGCAACCACCTGCTTTTCTATTCCATTATAGGCTGTATACTTATCTTAGCCATATCTGCTGTATCGGTGTTCTATATTCGTAAAATCAACAAGCGTCTGGCCAAATCCCAGCTCAGGCTGGAGAAAGCACGGCAAACGGCAGAAAATTCCATCCGTACCAAAAGTCTTTTCTTGTCGAATATGAGTCATGAAATAAGAACACCACTGAATGCATTGTCGGGATTCTCCAGCATTTTGACTGACGCCCATATTGACGCTGCAACCCGCCAACAATGTAATGAAATCATCCAGCAAAATTCAGATTTACTATTAAAACTAATAGATGATGTTGTGGACCTTTCCAGTCTGGAAATCGGCAAGATGCAATTCCACTTTGCCAATAATGATGCAGTGTTCATCTGCCGCAATGTGGTAGATACCGTAGAAAAAATAAAGCAGACAGCCGCTTCCGTACTCTTTGAAACTTCTCTGGAAAAACTGGAAATATATACGGATGAAGCACGCCTTCAACAGTTGCTTATCAATCTGCTTATTAATGCAACCAAGTTCACTACAGAAGGAAGTATCACCCTATCACTTGATATGCAATCGGAAGAAACAGCTATATTTACCGTAACCGATACAGGTTGTGGGATAGCTCCGGAAAAGCAGGGACAGATATTCAACCGCTTTGAGAAACTGAATGAAAATGCACAAGGCAGCGGATTGGGACTTTCTATCTGCCAATTAATAGTGGAACGCTTTGGTGGTAAAATATGGATTGACCCCGAATACAAAGATGGCTCACGCTTTCAATTCACTCACCCCATTCATTCAGTCAACAGGAAGGAGGGTATGGTATGAAACGGGTTCTATTCATACTGACCTTTACGCTACAATGCATATTTATTTCTGCAACTGCACATTCCACCACTGCGGACAGCTTATTGAATGATCTGCATGCCCTTCCTCATGATTCCACTCGACTTAAATTATTGGAAAAACTGGTACTCACAGAACAAAATTCTCCGCATTATATAGAATATGCAGAGGAAATGTTCAAAGAAGCTCAACTCCAAAAAAGTGACAAATATAAAGCCAGTGGTACCTACTACAAGTTGTTATATTATTATAACCAAGACGAAACGGACAGTGTCAGCAAATTGGTAAACTATCTGTTGCCCATTGCCGAACGCATGCAATATTGGCAAATGTATTTTAATGCACAAAAATTGCTCATATATACCTATATTTATAAGGAGAAATATGAGTATGCAATCAATGAGGCTTTGAAGATGCAAGAAAAGGCAGAGGCACTGGACAATGCCGGCGGACGCGTGATTGCCTATCTGTGTTTGGCAAATGCATATCACGAAACCAATCGTAAACAAGAAGAAGGAGAAGTTCTGCAAAAAGCCCACGAACTCTTCTCCGAGCCCATACACACCAGTACTCAGATAAATGTATTAGGACAGCTCATCTTATACAGCAAAAGTCAGAATGACTACAAAAGTCTGAAAGCTTACCTGGATCAGAATATCCAACTGATAGACAATTTACTGAAACAGGATCCTGACATGTACGAATCATATTTAAACCTTTTTCTATTCTCCGAAATATTTCATACTCATTATTATATAGGTATAGAGAAAGCGGATTCTGCAAAATACCACATAGAAAAAGCACAGGAATACACAACGCCACAAAGTTTTCTTCCATACATAGCCATGTACCAAGATGCTCGTGCAGAATATTATCGCCATATGAAAGATTACCAAACCGCACTTACATATACAGATTCTGTTTTAATGAAGATGCAGGAGTTTGATTCCGGCGAGATGGACTATGCCAAACAATTGGCTCGTAAAGCTGATATTTTGCAAGAAATGGGTAAATATAATGAAGCGCTATCACTTTATGAAAAATCCAACCGCATCCAGGATTCATTAACTGTGGCCATATCAGCCAAACAACTCGAAGAAATCAAGGATATATACCACCTTAATCAATTAGTATGGGAGCAGGGAAAACTGAGAAGCCGCGTGCAGGTGACAATTCTTCTCAGCCTCTCAATCATACTTATTTTATGCATTGCCTATATGCTCCGAATCAACCGGATAAGAAAGGCCTTGAAAATATCGGAAAAAGAGACACAGAAAGCCACCCGGCAAACAGAAGCAGCTAACGAAATGAAAAACCGTTTCCTGTCTAACATGAGCCATGCCATCCGGGTCCCCTTGAACGGGGTATTGGGATTCTCACAAATCATAGCCAACAACGAAGTAGAAATGGACGAACCCACCCGCAAAGAGTATTCGAGCATCATCCAGCAAAACACAGAACAGTTAATGCGTTTGGTCAACAACGTCCTTGATCTGTCACGTCTGGAGGCCGGTATGATGAAATTTCAGATGAGCGACTATGATATTGTACAACTCTGTAATGATGCTGTAGGAATGGCGCAAATGCAAAGCCCCACCTTGCACATTCATTTCCATAGTAATATTGATGAGTATATTATCCATACAGACACCAACCGGATTATGCAACTCATTGTCAGCCTTCTTATCTGCCCCCTTGCCTCTTTCAAGGAGGAACGTGACCTCCAATTCACTTTAGACAAAAATGGCGAAATACTCTGTTTCAAAGTAACCAACTGTCCGCTGGCAGACCGCAAATATGCCAACCAAGACTCTGCTTTACGCAATGATGTCAACCAGTTATTGTTGAAACACTTCGGTGGCACATATCAGGTAATCCCGGATAGCAAAGAGGGTCCGACAATTCTTTTCACTTATCCCGCCGCCCAGACAGAATAATATTCTTGTTTCAAAAGGAGGTATATACAGGGATTTTTTGTACTTTTGCGCCTCAATAAGAGTAATTTGTAATTTATAAATAGAATTATAGCATCATGTTCGATAATTTAAGCGAAAGACTGGAAAGGTCGTTTAAAATTCTGAAAGGTGAAGGAAAAATCACCGAAATCAACGTTGCGGAAACCCTGAAAGATGTGCGTAAGGCACTGTTGGACGCCGACGTAAACTACAAAGTAGCCAAAACTTTCACAGATACCGTTAAAGAAAAGGCATTGGGACAAAACGTGCTGACAGCCGTGAAACCCAGCCAATTAATGGTGAAAATCGTGCACGATGAACTGACTCAGCTGATGGGTGGTGAAACGGCCGAGATCGATTTGGAAGGAAAGCCTGCGGTTATTTTGATGTCCGGTCTGCAAGGTTCGGGTAAAACGACGTTCTCAGGTAAGCTGGCACGGATGCTGAAAACGAAAAAGAACAAGAAGCCGTTGTTGGTGGCCTGTGACGTGTACCGCCCTGCCGCTATCGAGCAGCTACGCGTACTGGCAGAACAGATTGGAGTTCCGATGTATTCAGAACCGGATAGTAAAAATCCGGTAAAAATTGCGGAAAATGCAATTCAGGAAGCTAAAGCAAAAGGATATGATGTAGTTATCGTCGATACCGCCGGCCGACTGGCTGTAGACGAAGAGATGATGAACGAAATCGCTGCCATCAAGAAAGCGATTAATCCGAATGAAATTCTTTTCGTGGTAGACTCCATGACTGGTCAGGATGCCGTGAATACAGCCAAAGAATTTAACGAACGCCTTGACTTCAACGGTGTGGTACTGACGAAGTTGGATGGTGATACCCGTGGTGGTGCCGCTCTTTCTATCCGTTCGGTAGTGAACAAGCCGATTAAGTTTGTCGGTACCGGTGAAAAATTGGATGCTATCGACCAATTCCACCCCTCACGTATGGCAGACCGTATCCTCGGTATGGGTGACATCGTTTCACTGGTAGAACGCGCGCAGGAACAATATGATGAAGAAGAAGCAAAACGTCTGCAAAAGAAGATTGCCAAGAACCAATTCGACTTCAACGACTTCCTGAGTCAGATTGCTCAAATCAAGAAGATGGGTAACCTGAAAGACTTGGCTTCCATGATACCGGGTGTGGGTAAGGCTATCAAAGATATCGATATTGATGACAATGCATTCAAAAGCATTGAAGCTATTATTTATTCCATGACTCCGGCAGAACGCAGCAACCCGGCTCTTCTGAATGGCTCGCGCCGTCAACGCATTGCCAAAGGTAGTGGTACAAATATTCAGGAGGTAAATCGCCTGTTGAAGCAATTTGACCAGACTCGCAAGATGATGAAAATGGTGACAGGCAGCAAAATGGGCAAAATGATGCCAAAGATGAAATAATAAAGATAAACTGCAAGCATACCAATCCCGCTAATTTCATATTTCAAATGAAGTCAGCGGGATTGTTGTTATATTCGGTTATTTGCTCTATATTTGCGATGCATGAGTTTCTGAAAGAATAGTAAATGACAGAAATAGTATAAGATAAATTATAACTAAAACAAAAATATTGATATGACATTAATTGACGGAAAAGCAATCTCGGAACAAGTGAAACAGGAGATTGCTGCTGAAGTAGCGGAAATTGTGGCGAAAGGCGGTAAACGCCCTCACCTTGCTGCAATTCTTGTAGGTCACGATGGTGGCAGTGAAACATACGTTGCTGCCAAGGTAAAAGCATGTGAAGTTTGCGGATTCAAGTCCAGCCTTATCCGTTACGAAGCGGATGTAACGGAAGACGAACTTCTGGCTAAAGTACGCGAGTTGAACGAAGATGCAGATGTAGACGGATTTATTGTACAACTCCCATTACCCAAGCATATCTCTGAGCAAAAAGTGATTGAAACTATCGATTATCGTAAAGATGTAGACGGGTTTCATCCCATCAATGTGGGACGTATGTCTATTGGACTACCCTGCTATGTATCGGCAACTCCTAACGGTATTCTTGAACTACTGAAACGCTATCAAATAGAAACTTCGGGTAAGAAGTGTGTAGTATTGGGACGTAGTAATATCGTCGGCAAACCGATGGCAGCACTGATGATGCAGAAAGCTTATCCGGGAGACGCAACCGTAACCGTATGCCATAGTCGCAGTAAAGACTTGGTAAAAGAGTGCCAGGAAGCCGATATCATCATCGCTGCATTGGGACAACCCAACTTTGTAAAAGCTGAAATGGTAAAAGATGGTGCCGTAGTTATTGATGTAGGTACTACGCGTGTCCCGGATGCCACAAAGAAATCAGGATTTAAACTGACTGGTGACGTAAAGTTCGACGAAGTAGCTCCTAAATGTTCATTCATCACTCCCGTACCGGGTGGCGTAGGGCCGATGACTATCGTTTCTTTAATGAAGAATACACTGCTGGCTGGTAAGAAAGCTATTTACCAATAATCCCGAATACCGGAAGAAGACGATTATGCCCATTTGGCTTCTTCCGGTATTTATTTTAACCTACTAATGGTTATGAGAAGAACACTCCCCTTCGCATTACTTTTCTTTTTTGTATCATGCAATAGTGTGGCACAAGAACAAACAATGTCCGAAGCTTCTGACACAATTCCTCCTGCCAAAATCACATTATTATTTGTCGGTGACTTGATGCAACATAAGGCACAACTTGAAGCTGCGCATACAAACCAAGGGAACTATGATTATTCTCCATGTTTTTCTCTCGTAAAAGAACAAATAAGTAAAGCTGATATTGCCATTGCCAATCTCGAAGTTCCTTTAGGTGGAAAGCCCTATGCAGGCTACCCAGCTTTCTCTGCACCAGATGAGTTTTTATATACCATCCGGGATGCCGGTTTCGATGTTCTATTAACCGCAAACAATCATTGTCTGGATCGAGGAAAGAAAGGACTGGAACGCACTATTCTGATGTTGGATTCTCTACATATTGCATACGCAGGCACTTATAGGAACAAAGAAGAACGACAGCAACGTTATCCGTTACTTATTCATAAAAATGGATTTCGCATTGCCTTCCTTAATTATACCTATGACACTAACGGAATCAAACCCACCTCTCCCAACATAGTGAACTACATAGACAAGACGGTCATGCAGCAGGATATTGATACCGCCCGAACATGGCAACCCGATGCTATCATAGCCTGTATGCATTGGGGAAATGAGTACCAGTCTCTTCCCAGTCAGGAACAACGGCAGTTGGCAGATTGGTTATTGGAACAGGGGGTAACGCATATCGTCGGTTCACATCCACATGTCATACAGCCAATGGAGCTACGCACCGATACTCTTGCTGGAACACAACATGCCGTAGTCTATTCTTTAGGGAACTTCATTTCTAATATGAGTAAGGTAAATACTGACGGTGGTCTCGTATTCACATTAGAATTGGAAAAAGACACAGTTACTTCAGCTATTCCCAATATTCGCATTCGCCATTGCGGATACAATTTGGTATGGACAGCACGTCCTACTCTCACCAAAGAAAAAAATTATATTATCTATCCAGTTGATTCCACATCTATTTCAAAGCTTCCGGAAGTAGCACGTAACTCTCTGAATATCTTCGTTAAAAACTCTCGAAAGCTCCACCAGCAACACAATGCAGGCATTAGGGAAGATAAAAAATGATGCAAATATCTACAAAAATATTCCTCTAAATATTTGCAGTATCAAAGATAATACCTATCTTTGCACCGCGTTTGAGAAATGACGCAAACATGGTGACTGTAGTTCAGTTGGTTAGAGCGTCAGATTGTGGTTCTGAATGTCGTGGGTTCGAGTCCCATCAGTCACCCAAAAGATATCCTCATAAGATAAATACTTATGAGGATTTTCTTTTATTTATATTCACTCTTTAGTTGCAAATCAAGATTTCCTCCGATACTGCTGCGGAGATGTCCCTGTCTGTTTCCTGAAAAACGTACCGAAGTAGGAAGCATTAGGAAAGTTGAAGTAATCAGATATTTCCTGTATGCTCTTCTGCGTGTTCTTAAGCAATGAGATGCTCTTGCGGATAATGGCTTTGAACACCAGTTCCTGCACCGTATATCCGCAAATCGACTTGGACAATACGGAGAGGTACTTAGGTGACAAACAAAGTTTATCTGCATAAAACTCCACACCGCGTTGCTCCATATAATGCTTTTCAATCAACTGAATCAACCGTATGAAAATATCATGCTTATGCCCTACCGATGCTCTTTGCGTGATAAGTTTACGGTTATAGATGGAACAGAGCCGGTACGTCAGCCCCAGCAAAAGTAACTTCTGCTCATAATTATTGAATGTATTTTCCCCTATCTGCAACGTGTTGTCCAGAAGAGATATATATTTCAGAACTTCATTCTCTTCACCTGTACTCCATACATAACATGGCTCCGTAGCAAGTTGCGAATAGAGATGCATGGAAGTCACACAATTGCCTATAATGTCACGTATCGGCTCTGTCTGGTAGACAAGAATAAATACTTCTGCATCTTCCGACTGACGACATACCTGAAAGACAGAACCACCGGGAATAAAAAGAGTTTCATTCGCTTTGGCCGAAAAATCCTTCTGATTCAGAGTAAACATAAAACTTCCCTGACGGCAAACCACCACCCCCACTCCATTCACTTGAAACGGTTTCTTCAATGACTCCGGAAAATCATGAAGCATACCTTCCGAACTACAAACATCTTTTCCACTTAATAATGCATGGTTAAGACGATACAAACGTTCCTGCTGAGTATCCATAATATCACAAGCTATATTAAAAAACAGTGCTAAGTTACTAATTTCCGCTTAGGATAAGGAATAATCAGTACAAATATCATACAAATAAGGCAACCGTATATAGTCCAGCCTGCCATTTCCTTTACGGCAGACAGGGTGGCCTGCACCTGAATCCGCCCTTTGGTAGACATTGCCGCCATATTGATCGCGTCCTGCTTGCTCTTTCCCTGATATTGCATGCCTTGAACAGTCTGAATAAACGAAGCGGAAGCCTCGGGATGAAGCATATCCACATTTTGCGCATAACGGGTGACATAATGTTGCTGACGCTCCTGCAATATATTCGAGTAAAGAGCGCCTCCGATGCCGGGTCCCAACACCATACGCACGGTAAGCATGACGCAAATCCAAGTAGAAAGGTACTTATAGGGCATGCGTTGCGTGGCATAAGCAGCCGTCAGGGCATAAAGGAACATCATACCCGTGGCACGGATAATGACCGGATACTTCATCCGCTCGTATAATCCGGCACTCTGCACTTCGAAGTACATGAATACTGCCGACAATCCGAGAAACAGGAAGCCGGCCGCAAACAGGTACTTGAAATGTACTCCCTTGGAGCCCAATATCATAGAAGAGATAGCACCAATGGCGTAACCCGCCATACACCAGTTGCCCAATGTCGCATTCTGATAATTATCCAATTTCATACCGACACCCGTAAACACATTGACAAACATGGCACTCGAATTGAATATCATCAGCAACAGATAAAGCAAAATGCCCATACGAATGGTACGTAACTTAAAGACATCCAACAGGAAGTAATGCGAATGGCGGTTCTTCTCCATATAGAAAAAGACACAGGCAGATACAACCGCAACCAGGGTGGCAGTGCGGATGGACGCATCATCGTACCAATCCAAGACCTTGCCATAAACCAGCACATAAGTGATGCACACCAATGTAATGCAGAACACCGCCACATTGCCGAACTGCCTGAAGTTGATAGGAAAGCGGCGCGTAGTAAACTTATGATAAGGCATTGTGATAAAGATAACCAAGATGGAAAGCAACACCGTACCCATCATAAAATAATACACATACTGCCATTCATATTCAAAAGCCAGCCATGCCGTTAGCGATGTGCCCAATTGCCCTAAAATCATAAAGAACAGGTAAATACCCGGTTGGCTGACGCATCGGTCAATATCCAGTTTGTTCCAACCCTTATCATCATCAGGTTCCAGTCCCGGAGTGATGTTACGGGTAGCTTCCATTCCGGCAGCGTACTTGATAAGCGTAAACAGATTGACCATCATCAGCACCATCCGCAGGAAGCCCATGAGCAGACTGCAAAGCGCCAGAATAAATATACTGTCCGTCTCCGCACAGATATAGCTAAAGACATACATGAGCGAGAACCCCGCCAGACACATCATCTTCTCCCGGCGGATACACATCAGGCGATACAGGAAAGGAGCGAAAGCCGCCATTCCGATGGAAGTGACGAAATTAGTGAACTGAATATGCTCGGAAATGATGCCCAATCCACTCATCATCTCGGTGCTGTTGACAGAGTAAACGCCACCCACCGTAAGGATGGGGATAAAGAGCAACAACATGATGATGATGCCTACCGGTTTAGGCACCCAGTTGTAGAAGGGATAGTTTTTAGGGTACGAGGGCATGGCGTCAGAGTTTAGCTTTCACAACTACCATCATACCTGCCGCCAGTCTCCCATTATCTTCCTTGGAGAGATTGGTGAAATCGATACGAACCGGTATGCGTTGCTGTATCTTCACGAAGTTTCCGGCAGAATTATCAGTGGGAACCAACGAATATTTAGAACCCGTAGCCCCCGAAATAGCCGTAACAGTTCCTGTAAATTCTCTATCGCTGATGGCATCCACCGTGATAGCCACCTCCTGCCCAAGATGCAGATTCTCAATCTGGGTTTCTTTATAATTGGCAACAATCCACTTCTGCGTATCGGGCAAGATGTAAGTGATGGTCTGCCCTGCCGAGATGAATTGACCTTCCTCCAAGGCACGGCGTCCCAACTTTCCGTCACAAGGGGCTACAACCACTGTATAAGACAGGTTCAGCTTAGCCATTTCCAACGCAGCCGTTGCACGCTGAATGGCAGCCTCGGTACTCTCACGACGATGAGACACTTCGTTCACTCCCGAGAGAGCCGCCTTCCGTTGACGTTTCACGGCTTCCAGTTTCTTGTGTGTGGCCTCGTATTCCGTTTCTATCTGCTCCAACTGAATGGGAGTTGCAGCGTTCCGTTTCACCAGATTCTCATAACGCTGGCGGTCTTTCTCCAGTTTGGCCAAACGGATTTCTATTTCAGAGATGGAAGCATCGTAGACGGATGCGGTGGTCTGTGTGGTCTGCAAGGTGGCTCCAATGACGGTGGCGCCTGCCTGTGCATCTTTCAGGGCGGCTTCCGCTTCCATAACGCGGATTTTATATTCACGGTCGTCCAATACAAGCAAGGTGTCTCCCTTGCGAACTTCCTGGTGTTCGGTGAAATAAATCTTCCTGATATACCCCGAGGCACGCAGATTGACGGGAGATATATACTGTTCTATTTGGGCATCGTTGCTGGTTTCGGTCTGCTTGTAATCCAGGAAGAGACAGACCACCTGTATGACTCCCCAAATCATGACACCTATTCCCAACAGGCTGATTACGATTTGCCAACGGCGTAATTTTCTCAACTTCTTTGCTTTCTCCTGATGCGTACTGGATGCGCTATTATTTTCTACTGTTTCCATATTCGGATGTTATTGATTAACTTGTTATTTGACTAATGATTCTATTTGCCCGGTCAGTTTCAGCAACATAAGGTTGGTCACCCGATAGTTGTAGTGGGCGCTGATGTAGTTGTTCTGGGCTTCGCTCATCCGCATTTCGTCTTGCAGCACTTCGGTCATCGAGGTGATGCCTTCGCGGTAGCGGTCCATAGTGACGGTATATACATCTTCGGCGAGCAAATAATTATCTTTCTGCTTTTTGAAATTCCGCTGGTTGTTCATCAGGTCGTTGGTGGCATTCAGGTATTGGGTCTGCAAATTCTTGCGGGTGTTCTCCTGTGCCAGTTTGATGTTTTCGATATCGATGACGGCTTTCCTGGTTTTATAGCGTTTGTCCAGACCATCGAAGATGGGGACACGCAGCGAGAGCCCTAAGCCATAGGAACGGTACCAATGACCGGAAGGACCGGAATGAAACCAGTGGTAAGCCTTATCGGTGTAAGCGGAAAACATCCAGTTGCCCGTCAGATTCAGGGAGGGGATGTATCCGTAACCAATCATCTTCTTCTGCTGCTCCGCCAGTTGCCGTTGCGATTGCAACAGTTGGAGTTCGTACAGGCTCTCCGAAAGTCCGGTCAATGCTACGGGGGTGATGGTTTCGGTATCCACCGGCACTAAGGCTATTTGTTTTTCTGCAGGATAATCGATGATGTATTTCAGCAGGTTCAGTTGCTGTTCCAGCATGGCCTGTGCATTGTCATACTGTACTTTCAGGTTTTCGAGATTGATGCTCACCCGTTCCACATCGACTTCCATTGCCATTCCGTTGTCATAGAAGGCCTGCGTGATGCTCTGCAATTCTTCAAGACGGGTGATATTGGCTTTTATCAGTGCGATTTGCTCGGCGGTGACCTGCCCCAGGTAATACATTTTGCAGACTTGCAGGATAAGGTCTTCCCTCGCCTTTTCGTAGGTGAGGCGGTTCATCTCATCCATCGTCCGCGCAATGGAGATACTGGTGTAAAGGGTTTGGTTATAGAGTGGCATTTGGAACTGCAATCCTGCGTTGGCACTGTATTGCAGGGTATGAGTCACATTGTAGGGATTGCCGTAAGCTGAGCCGTCGGTGACGGAGACAGGTGGGTCGATGTTATCATTATAATTAGCAAAACCATTGATTTGGGGCAACAACCGTGCCCGGTTCTCGGAGATGCCATACCTTCCCTTTTGTATCTCTTTCCGTTTACTTTGCAGGGACAGGTTGTTCTCGATACCTATCTTCAGACAGTCTTCCAATGCCAGGGTATCTTGTGCGCCTGCACTCGCAACGGGCAGGCAGAAAAAGGAAAAAATGAACAGTAGCCTTCTCATAACAATTATTTGATATTTGGAAGCAAAGTTAGCGGGTTAGTGCAAAAGGATGCTGTCTATATATCGACTGTTTATGTTCACATTTTCCCTTTTTACAGGGGGAGGGCTAGTTTATATAATAACAGAGGGCTAAATGATAATTTATCGAAATGAAGAACTAAGAATGAAGAATGAAGAACTAAGAATGAAGAATGAAGAATGAAGAATGAAGAATTACCTTGCGGCATGCTTGCATAGCGCAGCCAAATTCTTCATTCTTCATTCTTCATTCATCATTCTTCATTAAATTATCATTCATAATGCAAGCTAACCAGAAACATCTACTTATATAAAAAATAGCAAATGCAGGAAACCATAAAAACGTTTCAATTGTTACTTAAAAAATAGCATGACAACATGTATAACTAAAATAGAAAATGATTATGGAAACAAACAAAAAACTAATCGCAGTCGTAGAAATTGGTGGTGACAAAGCAGTTCAATTCTGGGCAAGAGCCGACGACTTGGCACAGCAATACAATGAAAAGTCAACGGATATAGTTTATACAGTGGTGAAACTTCCCGACTCTGATAACCTGTTCCGCTTCTTTGCCACTTCAAAAGAAGAAATGACGCAGGAAACTTTGCTGGAATGCAGCCGTAAGTTTCTGGATGAATTGCTGACACTGGTTCCCAGCGAATGTGTCAGGATAAAAGTGATTGACAACTCTACAGAACTATAAGCATGAGCAAATAATCTCTATAACAACACACCCCGCTACATTCTTACATAATGTAACGGGGTGTGCTTAGATATGAATGTAAAGGATATAGATATCTCATAATTACAGCAAAAACTTAGGGTCGTTTACAATAAGGCTTCCTTTGAGCCTTTGTGCGGCTTCCCAAGTTTTGCTCACCTTTTTTTCTTCGGCTTCTGCGCTTTAGCTTTGGCCTTTTCTTCCGGTTGCTTTTTTTCTTCTTCCATACTTTCCCGATATTACTAAAACTCTATGCAACCTTACATATAAATCCTCAGATTTTACGTAATTCTGGAATAAATTTCTTATTGCCTTATTCTAAAGGCTTTGGGAGAAGTGCCCGATTTTGAGGTAACGAGTTGGCAACCGTGCTTATTGCTGCGCTCTGCTTGGTTTGTCTTTCAATGTCTCACTCAACAAGGACAAAAATATATCTTTTCTCGAATACGGCAATATGCAAATTCGGGGTTTAATCAAATTTTACTTCATATTGTGCAATATTAATGTTTTTACTTTCTTTCTTGTATTCTGGGTGTAATATGGTGAGAGTATCCTGTTTGTTCAGTGTAGAAGAAGCATATTCTTCGTCTGATACAGCATGCAGTTGGATAACATGGTCTTTGACAGAGTGTTCGGTAACGGTCATACAATAGATGCGTTTTCTCGGAGTGGCTCCATTCCAATGGCGCACATTGGGCGGTGTAACGATAACATCTCCTTTGCGGATGAGCCGTTTTGCCTTACCCTCTTCCTGATAATAGCCCTCACCGTCGAGTACGAGTAAAGTTTGCTCTACATCGGGATGGTAGTGCCAAAAATTACGGCTTCCTTTCTCAAACAGAAAGTGAACTATCATGGTTTCTCCCGATTTTTTCAGCATGGAGATTCTTACATCTCCCGTATTGTTGGCAGAGGGAGCTTTCTGTTCCAAGGGGAAGATTGCCGATTGGCTGGCACAACTGTTTAGCAGTGCTACCACGATTATTACAAATAAAAATTTATGTATCATTCTTCTATTTGTTTTATTCGACTGCAACCCCTATCCGTCCGAGCCAACCGACAAGGGTATCATGTGAGTTATCTGCTGATGAAGAACCTATGCGAAGACTCTCCAAAAAGTCGGCTTCAGGACAAAGTCGGCGGGCATCGGTTACTGTACCGGATATTCCGCTGCTGGCACTTGTGCAGAACAAGGCAATCTTCTTTCCTGATAATAGTGAGGTATGATTATGAAGGAATGCCTGCATCGGAGTAGCCATACGACTGTACCAAAGAGGATAGCCGATAAAAACGACATCATAGTCACTGAAACTGTCCAACTTGGTATTGATGGCAGGATATATTCCCGAATTGTCTATGGCATTCAGTTCCTGCTGACCGACATTCAACATCGTGTTGTAATCCGTTGTATAAGGCGTAGATGGCGTTACTTCTACCATACTACCTCCGATAATGGAGCGCAGTTCATCAGCAACAGATTTCGTATTGTTGCTCCACGTGTAATAAACCACCAAGTAACGTCCTTTTTCAGACGGTTGTGATACAGACTCGAAAACGGCTTGTAATTGAATGTTTCTTGCAGGCATATTGAACGTGTAGGAAATTTCAGTAGAGAGCTGGTTTGAATCCTCATACCAACCCATGAAAGAATAACCGTTGTATGCAGTGGCTGTTACATTGACCTCTTCTCCTACCACGTATGATGTTCGTTCACTTGTAGCCGTACCTCCTTCACCGGCGGTGACTGTGACCATATAATCGGAGACTATGTCTTCATTACTTCCATTGGAACAGGAAGCGTTTACCAAAGCAAGCAGCATGATAATAAACAGGCCGCAAATCGAACTCTTTAACTTTTTTAGTTTCATATTTTCTGATTTTATTTACATTATTCATTCTTGCCTATTGTCTTACACTTGCCTGTCCGCTCACCTGTGCGCAGGTAGGTATAGGTCGGCATCTCAAAAAGTACGGGTTTTAATTCATCGTAATCTATTTTTCCCGATTCATTCAGCACATTCTCGTCAGCGTATGTATCAATGATAGAACAGATGAAGTTATCGAAGTTATTCAACACGTAATTATCTTCGACCTTACACTCCATTACTACCGGAGCATCCTTGATGACAGGTGTACCGCCATCGCCCATAAAATAGTCGAACACTTCGCTTTTGTCTGTTTTCTCTCCGCTTACCGTGCCTACATAATCAGCTTTGGGAAGCATGTCTTCGTCCACGATATTTACCGAGAATTTCATAGTCTCTTTGATGCCTTTGTTGGTGTAGTGTTTCTGAAAGAGGCTTACCATAATGTGGTCGTGACACATGATACCCACATGTCCTGCCAACATCCAGTTCACCTTGCCATTCACCATCGTGCCTATTACGATGGTGGGAGTAGGATAAAGTGCCAATACACTTCCGATATTCTTTTTCATATTTTTGTCCGTTTGATTCTCATTCTTATCTATTTGTTTTTGCCTGTTCCCGTTTTTAAGAATATCTGCGACATACTTGTCGGGTCGAGGGCATTCATGTCCACCAAGTCCAAACTCTTAACCATGTGGAGCGTTCCTTGCTTGTAGGTTTGAAAATGCGTTGAAACGATGTGCTTCCGGTATGCCTCCATCGAAGCATAGATTTCCACAATCCGGATTTGATGCTTGTCACGTTTCGTCTGCATGGGGAATATACACACCACCCCCGTCTCTTCTTTTACCGAAGTGGCACCTACATTTCTTGCAGCTTCAAGATATTCATAGAGATACTCGGGATAGACTTCTATCTCGGATATTCTGATTAACATACTGTCCGTCACTTGGTTTTGCGCAAACCCCGTTAATGAACTTATCATCATGAGTAGAATAATAACTTGTTTTTTCATTTTTTACTTCTGTTTGAATAATCGTTTGGCATTGTTCCCCCATATATCTTCCGTGTGGACTCTGAGCATATCATTGGCCTGCAATTTCTGAATAAGACTTTGCTTTACCTTTATCAAAATGTCATTTGGCACAAATCCGAAATCAGAACCATACATAATGTGGCCGGGCGTGGTGATAGAGAGAAGCATTTTGAGTATTTCCGCTGTCGGCCCTCCTGCCAAGTCATAATAAAGATTAGCCAGATTCTTCTCCACATCCACTTTGTTTGCCAATCCTTTTGATATGAGCAGAGGAAGTGCGGCACGGAATCGGGGCAGGGCGATAGGCAGGAAAGAACCGCTATGTGGCACAATGAACCGAATGTTGGGATAGCGAACCATCACGTTGTTTACTATCATATTCAGCACAGCCCTTGTGGTCTCGGCCGGATATTCATAAACGAATATCGGGCCTCCGGTAAAAATGTTTTCAGGACGTTGTGCCGGAACATGCGGATGAATTATCACCACGGTACCACGTGCATTCAGCACTTCCATAAGCGGGTCGAGCTTACTGTCGCCCAGATACAAGCCACGAACGTTTGTGGCAAGTTTGATACCATCGGCCTGCAGGGTGTCGAGCGCATAAATCGCTTCGGAAATGGCTCTGTCCATATCAGGAAGAGGCAGCGATGCACAAAACAGAAACTTTCCCGGATGAGAAGTTTTAGCCCGTGCAGCCTCTCTGTTGACAGAGCGGATAATCCGTGCCGATTCTTCCGTATTGCCGAAATACGGTTGTGGCGAGGGCATGGTAAGAACCGAGCAATCTATACCGGCCTCTTCCATAAAAGCGAGATGCGCCTTTACGCTCCACTCCGGTAACGGATAACCATCTTCCATTTCGGCATGATGACGCTTCAACGCATTCATGTAATCAGTCGTCACGATATGCGAATGGACATCTACCACTTGTTGGGCAAATGAATTTGCAGACATCCATAGCCCCAAAAGAAGCAACATGTATTTCATTGACTTCATTCTTTCATAAGTTTGCCATATTGTTCATCATCCACCGCTTCGAGCCATTCGTTGCTCGTATTCTCGCCGTAAACCTCTATGGCAAGGTGGGCAAACCAGCTGTCGGCGGCAGCTCCGTGCCAATGCTTTACACCGGCCGGGATATTTACCACGTCACCGGGGCAAAGAACCCGTGCCGGTTTTCCCCATTCTTGATACCAGCCTTTTCCTGCCACGCAAACAAGAATTTGTCCGCCGCCTTTTGTCGCACGATGAATGTGCCAGTTGTTGCGACAGCCCGGCTCGAATGTCACATTGTAAATGCCCACTTGCTTGGTTGATAAAGAAGCTAAATAGCTTTGTCCGATAAAATATTTTGCAAAAGCATCGTTAGGTTGCCCCATAGGGAACATCATCTCACGTTCAAAGGCCGCTTTCGCATCTGCCGCACTGCCGCTTTCTTCGTTCCATACTTCCTTAGCCAGGCGGAATGCAGCCCAAGCCTTTGGCCAACCTGCATAGAAACTGATATGAGTAAGCACCTCGGCTATCTCGGAACGACTGATACCGTTATTCTTGGCACTTTGCAAATGATATTTCAAGGATGAATCCGTAATGCCCATACTTACCAGACAGGTTACTGTAATCAGGCTACGGTCACGAAAGCCAAGCTTGTCGGTTCTGTTCCACACTTCTCCAAAGAGTACATCATCGTTAAGTTCTGCAAACTTAGGTGCAAAGTCGCCCAACTGGTCACGACCTGCCGTCTGCTTTATTTTTTCTTGCCCGTTCATTGTTATGGCTGTTAATGATAGCATGAAGGCCATCGTTATTGTTTTATAATTCATAGACATCTGTTTATTATTGTATTAGTACATAGGATTTTCCCAAGCCCCTTTGGTGTTAACTCCTGTCTTTGCTGCCAAATTCTCCAAAAGGGTCGTTTCTTCACTATTCAGACTAATAGTCGCAGCTGCTACTGTTTCGGCTATATATTTCGTTTGGGTAACCCCGATAATGGGTAACGTATTTTTGGCAATGGCCCATGCTATTGCTATTTGCGAAATCGTTGCATTGCGTTTGTCAGCCATCTCTTTCATGGCATAAAGCAAAATATCAAGTTTGGGAAGCATTTTATTGTAGGTTTCCCCACGGCCGCTACCTTGTGGCAGAGGATTCCGAACGTTGTATTTACCCGTCAAAACTCCTTGTTCCAGCACCATGTAGGCAAAGAATGTAATGCCATTCCCCTTGCAATAGTCCAATATTCCGGCCTCTTCCGATGAGCGATAGAGCAGGCTGAAATGATTCTGCACGGCAGAGATATGAAATCCTTCAGCTGCAAGAATTTCGTCGGCACGTTTAAGTTCGGAAAGATTGTGGTTCGATACGCCAACGCTTTTCACCTTACCACTTCTTAGAAGAGGAATCAGGTCGGGTGTCCACCGTTCTACGTCAGCCGGATTGTGAATCCAGTAGATGTCGATATAATCCGTACCGAAACGTTGCAGTGACGCATCACACATTTGTTCCATCGAACCACCGTACATTCCGGCAATCTGTGGTGTGAATTTGGTAGAGAGGATTACATCTTCACGGTTGAAAGCACGTGTAAAACTCCCGAGAATATCTTCTGATGCACCCATGCCGTAAACGGTAGCTGTATCCCATAAGTTTAAGCCATTTTTCATAGCCTCCTCAAACACAGGTTTCAAGTCCTCTGCCTCCAGATGATTCCCGAATACTTGGTCGCCTCCTGCGGCACCAGTGCCCCACGACCATGTTCCTAATGCGATTGTCGGTAATTTCTTCATTATTCTTTTCGTTTTTTGGTTTGAAACAATTTTGATAATGCAAAATTAGGGAGTTTCAATCACTTGACTGCTATACACATTACAGAACGAACGACCATTTTTACGGATTATGCGCTGTACCGTATCAGTTTCATTATAAATCTATTACTTTTGTGGCAAAATAAATAAAAGAAAGTACGTATGGAAAGAATTGCAAGGATTGATACCATTCATCAATATAATGAATACATGGGAGTGGAAACATTGCATCCGCTGGTTAGCGTAGTTGATATGTCGAAATGTCCGCCCAGAGAATTTCATCGTATCAACTACGGGCTGTATTGCATTTTTCTGAAAAACGTAACATGCGGCCCGTTGCGCTATGGTATCAACTACTACGATTATCAGGACGGGACTATTGTGGCGGTGGCTCCCGGACAAATATTCGGAGTGGAAAGCAATGAACCTATCCAACCTAAAGGTTGGGCATTGGTTTTTCATCCGGACTTACTCTATGGAACGGAACTGGGACAGACTTTGAAGGAGTATACTTTTTTTTCGTATGATGCCAATGAAGCCCTTCATATATCCGAAAAGGAACGTGAAATCATAGAACAATGTTTCAACAACATTCTCACTGAATTGAACAGGGAGATAGATGCACATACCAACAGCCTCGTAGCACGCAGTATCGGAATGTTGCTGGATTATTGCATGCGCTTTTATGACCGTCAGTTCATCACACGGCATAAAGCGAACAGCGATATTCTGAGCCGATTTGAGAGAGTGCTCTCTGATTATTTCCTTTCCGGCCGTCCTCGTCAATTAGGTTTGCCTACCGTGTCTTATTGTGCGGATAAAGTCTTTCTCTCGCCCAATTATTTCGGAGATTTAATAAAGAAAGAAACAGGAAAGACAGCACAGGAATACATTCAATTGAAGATTATAGACCGGGCCAAACAGTTATTGGGAGAAGGAATACTGTCTATTAACGAGATAGCGGATGAATTGGGATTTAAATATCCAACCCATTTCACCCGTTTATTTAAGAAGACGGTAGGTGTATCTCCATCGGAATATAGATTGGGTTGTTAATTAATGAAACAGGTTATGACAGAATATGAATAATGTCTTGAAGGGCTACCGTTTGACGGGGCTGAGAAAGTAATGGTAGATATGGCTGTTCATGCTCGTAAGTGCATGAAAATGCTTCGCAATTTAGATTTTGATGATTCTGAATCAAAGGCAGAAGAGCGTACTATGCAAACGCTTTATTCATAAGCCATTCTGTGCCATTTTTTCCTTTATATTCGTTTATTCCAGAGATTTAAAGTAATTTCGCACGAAATAAAACAAACCAGCATGAAAATCCTCTGGCTCGACCTGAACAGTTCATACGCCCACTCCTCACTGGCACTCCCCGCACTGCATGCACAGATAGCCGACGACGACGCCATCGAATGGGACATCGTATCCGCCACCATCAACGAGAATGTGGGCATGGTAGCGGGCGAAGTCTACCGCCGCCGTCCCGACCTGCTTGCCGCCACCGTCTGGTTGTTCAACCACGAGCAATTGTTGCACATCATTTCAAGAGTAAAAGCCCTGCTGCCCCAATGCTGCATCGTATTGGGCGGACCGGAATTCCTGGGAGACAACGAATTCTTCCTGCGCAGCAACCCGTTTGTCAGTTGCGTGTTCAGGGGAGAAGGCGAAGAGGTATTTCCGCAATGGATAACCCACCGCAACAATCCGGCGGAATGGAAGAATATCCCCGGACTCTGCTACCTCGACTCCCACGGAAATTACATCGACAACGGCATCGCCCGCGTGCTGGACTTCCATCACCTCATTCCCCCCGAGAAAAGCCGTTTCTTCAACTGGAGCAAACCTTTCGTGCAACTGGAAACCACACGGGGTTGCTTCAACACCTGCGCCTTCTGCGTCAGTGGTGGAGAAAAACCCGTGCGCACCCTGTCCATCGAAGCAATCCGCGAACGGCTGCAAATCATCCACCGACACGGAATAAAGAACGTGCGTGTGCTCGACCGTACTTTCAATTATAATACCCGCCGGGCAAAGGAGCTGTTGGAACTGTTCCTTGAATTCGCCCCCGATATACGTTTCCACCTGGAAATGCACCCTGCCCTACTTTCCGAAGAGCTGAAAGAGGAGTTAAAGCGTCTGCCCGAAGGGTTGCTGCATCTGGAAGCCGGCATACAAAGCCTGCGCGAGCCGGTGCTTGTGCAAAGCCGACGGATGGGCCGACTGTCGGATGCGCTGGAAGGACTGAAATTCCTGTGTGCCCTCCCCAACATGGAAACGCATGCCGACCTGATTGCCGGACTCCCGCTCTATCACCTTTCGGAGATATTCGAGGACATCCGCGTATTGGCGGAATATGGCGCCGGAGAAATACAACTGGAGTCCCTGAAACTGCTTCCCGGCACGGAAATGCGCCGCAGGGCGGAAGAACTGGGCATACAATATTCCCCGTTCCCACCCTACGAGGTACTGCAAACCCGCGAAATCAATGTGGACGAACTGCAAACCGCGCGACAACTTTCGCGCCTGCTGGATGGATTTTATAATGCTCCTGCCTGGCAAGGTATAACCCGAAGACTGATTTTGGATAACGAAACGTTTCTGCACGATTTTCTGGAACATCTGATACGGATAGGATTGATAGACCAGCCGATGAGCCTGGAAAAACGGGGCCTCATCCTGTATGAGTTCTGCAAGCGGCATTATCCCGAATATCAGTCGGAAGCAAGCATCGCCTGGATAGAGGCGGGCATGTCGCTGAAGAAGCTCCCGGCAGAACGGGTAAAGACCAAGCGGCAAGTTCCTCCCGGACATTGGGAAGTGCTGTATGGGGAATACAGGGAGAACCTCCGGCTTTGTTTCCTGCCGGTCGGCGAGGAAGAAAACCGGGGATATTGGTTCGGCTTTGAGTCGGAGATACAGAAAATAGAGCCGGTGTTCAAGGCAAGAAATTAAATATACAAGACTACTGCTATCGGTTTCACAAAGATCATAAGCCCGCAATCTCTTCGGGAGTCAAACCGGTAGCCTTTGATATTAAATCGACAGAAGTGCCAAGTTGCTTTAAATTACGAGCTATAGAAAAACATTTTTCGATACTACCTTCCTCACGTCCCTCTGCACGCCCTTCCTCACGCCCTTCAGCACGTCCCTCTTCACGTCCTTCTTCACGTCCTTCCAGTCTTGACGCTTCCAATACTGACAAATGCGTGCGATACGCGTTTACGCTTCGCCAATAAAGTTCATTCTCCTCTTCGTTTAGAGAAGATACATCGGCAATTTCTTCAAGCTTCTCGAAGACTGCCTTCCGGGCCTTAAAAGGCATTCGTTTTAGTGTCTCCATATTCTTCAGCACATAAATCCAACGTTCAAAATCATTTTCACATTTCTCTTCTTCTTTATCAAACACCGGCAGAGCGATAAAAATGGGGCGCATCTTGTCGCTGAATAACTGGCCTGTTTCACGGTCGGCAAGAATGATGTCGGTGCGTAACTTAACATTATCCTTGAGCAAAAAGTTCATGAAGAACACACCATATACAGCCTTGATGTCGAACATCCAGTCACCTCTCTGCCCCTGACGGGTAACAGCATGCGACAGGTAAAACAAGGCGCGTTCCCTGAAATAGGCCTGAGACTTATTCTGCATCTCAACAATGATCTTCTCTCCCGTGTCTGTGGTGCAATGAATATCATAAATCAGCGCACGGGCATCCTCCCACTCTGGCAATTGTTCATTGTTCAAAAAAGTAAGGTCAGTAATCACCCGCTCGCCCTTCAATAAGTCATTTAAGAAATCTATCAGTAAGTCCTTTGATATCTCCTGACCGAATATTTTCTTAAAGCCGTAATCGGTAAACGGATTGATAAATCTTCCCATGTCGTTGTTTTCTGTTTCTTAATCTACCCCTGCAAAGATAAACAAATAGCTTGAATAAGAGATAGATTTATACAATAAACCATCAAAAAAACAGGAGAAGGACGAATATGATATTTTTTCATGCTCATTTGAGATTATGCCTTTGCCATGCACAGGTTACGGATTAGTTATGCTATCTTTGCGACTCGGCATACAATCATTGGCATTGATTGTAGGAATCATTGGCATTGATTGTGGCAATCATTGGCATTGATTGTATGCCAAAGATATAGATATGCCCTGTTTAGTCAGGGCCTCAGGCTAGTTGAATCATAAAGGAAGGAGAACTTAATATGCCTTTTTACAAGAAACAAAAATTGAATGGAAAATGGTATCCGAGAGCAGTGACCAAAGGTCATCCTGCTACAACGGATGATGTGGCAAAACGACTGTCGCTTATGTCAACGGTAAGTCCGGGAGACACGTATGCGGTGCTCGTGAATCTGGGTGAAGTTTTGGCAAACCTGATGAGTGCAGGCCGGTCGGTACGGCTGAAAGGCGTAGGAACATTCTACCTCTCCTGTCAGTCATCGAGCCAGGGCGTAGACACGCCCGAAGAAGTAAGTTCGCAGCAAATCACTGATGTAAAGGTATGCTTTATCCCCGAATATAGCCGTCGGCAAAATGGCCAAGTAATCCAACGAACCCTCATCGACCCACATCTGGAATGGATAGACTTAGATGATATAGCGGGCAATGGCAAGAAATAATCCCTTTACAGAAATCAAACAAGACAATCTCCCAACTCCACCATATGGAAAACCAAATCATCGAAAAAGTCGATTTCACCATCGACAAACTGGAACCCAACTACTACGAATGTACCTTCGACAAATGCAACTTCTCCGGCCAGAGCATCGGCAGAGTTATCTTTGAGAGATGCACCTTCAAAGAATGCAACCTGTCACTGGTGAAAGCCAGCAACACCTCCTGGCTGGACGTCCTCTTCACCGACTGCAAGATGACAGGTATCAACTTCACCCTCAGCAACCGCTTCGGCCTGTCCGTGGAGTTCCGCAACTGCCTCCTCTCCTATGCCCTTTTCACCGAAATGAAGCTGAAAGGCACCCGCTTCACACGCTGCGACCTGCAAAATGCCGACTTCATGGAGACACAACTCCCTGAAGCCAAGTTCACCGAGTGCGACCTCTGCTACGCCTCCTTCCACCACACCAACCTGGAAAAAGCCGATTTCAGCACCGCCCGCAACTACGCCCTGAACCCTGCCGCCAACCGCCTGAAGAAAGCCCGGTTCTCCCGCTACGGCCTGGAAGGACTGCTGACGGGATTAGGAATAGAAGTTGTTGATTAACATTTCATTGTGTAATTGAGGAGTGGGTGCTGTAGCACAAGGCAATGTAACCCAAAACGTAGTACCGACACCCACTTCCGAAGCCACCCCAATGGTTCCGCCCATACTCTCTGCTATAGACTTGCAAATGGGCAACCCTAACCCGACCCCTTGCACAAAAGAGTCCACTTTCTCGAAACGGTCGAAAACCACCGGAAGTTTATCCTGCGGAATACCGCAGCCTGTATCTTTCACACTAATCTTGACACCCCCGTCTGCCATGCTGTACGCTATATCAATATGGCCGCTTTGGGTGTTTTTCAGAGCGTTCGACAGGAAGTTGCTCAATATCCGTTTGACATACTGAGCGTCAAGTTCCACCATATAATCCTGTTCCGGTTTATCCACCCGGACATCCAGCTTTCCGCCAGCCTTCATCCTGCACTCGGCGGCACTTTCCACAATGAGGTCCGACAGACAGAACCATGCAGGATACAGTTCAAAGTCACCCGCCTCCAACTTCGAAAGTTCCAGAACATCGTCCACCACCTTCAATAAAAGTGCGTTGTTATGCTGTATCAACTGATTATATTCCTTTTTCTCTTCCATGTCGTCCGTCATAGTCAGTACGCTTGAGAAACCGACGATAGAATTCAACGGAGTACGTATCTCATGGCTCATATTGGCAATAAAGGCAGACTTCAGCCTGTTGGCTTCTTCCGCTTTCTCTTTTGCTTCCCGCAAGTCCTGCTCCAGTGTCTTTCTTTTATCAATCATCAGAGTTCCCCCCACCAGGACAACCGGTTCGCCATCTTCATCATACTGATATATGGCTCCGTAGATTTCCCTCCACGAAAGAGTGCCGTCTTCATCCCGAAACAGGAATTCCTCGTCAAAGAAGTCCGTTTCCTTTCGTTTCAGTCTGTCCAATGCCCGGTGGATGTTCTCCCTGTATTCCGGCAGGATAAACTGCAGATGTTCGTCGGCATCTACTATTCTGTCCGTTCCACCTTCACCATCTCTTTTCCAGGTAATCTCTTTACGCCGCAAATCCCATGTCCACAGCTTCATACCGGTAGCTTTCAACAGCAAGCGATGCTGAATGTCCAGTTGTTCCAACTGACACCGCTTCTCTGCCGCTTCCGTGACGTCCACCGCCGCACTAATCAGCCAGCGGGGCTCGCCCTTGTAGTACAACAACTGCTTATACATATTCAATACATGTTCGCACCCATCAGCCAATATCAGATGCTGAAAGGTGTTCGATTGGCCGGAACGTATCGTTTCCCGGTCTGTCTGTTGAAAGGCGGAACAAATTTCGGGAGGCAGAACACTTGCGTTCTTCCCGATCAGGTCGTCCTGAGAGACACTATATAAATCTTCAGATTTCTTGTTCCAAAAGAGATAGTTACAGTTATCCTTAATGTCCTTCACCGTAGTCGGAATAGGAAGATTATTCAGCAACTCCCGCATCAGGAAATTGTCTTCCTTCATTTCTTCCCACTCTTTTACTGATATGCCATGAAGTTTATACAATCGGAAATAATAGACTACCGCTACAATTGAAACAACAAAAGCAATTTGGATTGCCAGACACAATATAGACATTGTATATACAGATTTTTGCCGTTATTATTTTACAAAGGAATAAAATATCGCAAAAACAACCGATATACAGTTTGTCATACATATAAAGAATTGTCCCCAAATGTATTAAAAAAAGTAATATCACACTGATATACAAGATATTACTTTCTCAATTCTTTCTCTGCATTCTTAAACTCGGAAGGAGTCATTCCCGTCCTTGCCTTGAACAATTGGTGGAAAGTAGGCATACTGTTGATGCCTGACGCTTCGGCAATGGCACGCAATGTATATTCAGGATGTTCCTTCAATAAATGCATGGCATAATTCAAGCGGAGATTATTGAGATACCCGTTCAGATTGGTGTCCGTATTCTCTTTTATCATCCGGGCAAAACGGGTATTGTTCATCTTGACCATCCGGGCAAGTTCTTCTCTCGATATGTCGGCGGACAGATACAGTTCGTCCCGTTTGATGATATAATCCAGCTTGCCGAAAATCATCTTGTTCATCTGGGCTTCCTCTTCGTTGCCGTCGGATGCTTCCGGTTCTGTCTGCCCGGTCTCCGGAAAAGGTTGGTCTTCCGACACTCTCTCGGCATCAGCCTGCAAGCGGTTCATCTCCGTCTGCATGGACATCTGCTCGTTGATGCGCTGCACCAGCACTTGGTTCTTACGCTTGATTTTGCGGTTTTGCAGCCACATGCGCCACAGGAAGAACAGTGATAACAAGGAAACACAGAAGATGAAGACTAATGTAATGGTGCGTATGGTTAGTTGGAAAGCCTGTTCCGCAATGCGGGCTTCCTTCTCGTTCACTTCGTAAAGGTTGTCCAGTTCCAATGCGGCATTGGTTTTATCACGCCGATAGATGCTGTCCGTTATGGACAGGATGGAAGCACGCAGCGCGGCGACTTTCTCATAGTCTTTCAGGGCAAGATAGGCGTCTATCTCCCGTTGCAGAACGCCAACGTACTGGATATTCAAGGTATCTTGCCGGCGCATCAGCTCCTTGAAGTCGCGGCAATGGTCGAGTACGGCCTGATACTGCTTGGTTACGAGCAGGTACGGGGTGGCATCACGCTTGCCGGCAGGAGTGTTATAGGCATGGGTGGACTGGTATTTTTTATGATACTCCTTCCCACGCTCCACATCTCCCAGCAAATGGCAGATGCGAGACAATTTGGAATAGACATATCCGTATTGCTGGTCGAGGAAAGCCTCACGCACTTCCGGATTGCCTTTCATTCCGTCCAACAGCTTCTCACGCTGCAAACCTACCTGCAAGGCATCTTTCAGCCGGTTATCATTAATCAGATATCCCATCTTTACCCCATAGAAGTAGGAGAGCATCGACTTGCTCAGTTTATCTTTCCTGCCATCCAGCAGGGCGATTGCCTTATCGAAAAGCTCATACCCTTCCTCTTTCAATGACAGCATCCATTTGTTCTCGCCCATACAGAAGAGTAACTTACATTCCGACTGCCGGTCGTCGAGCCTGCGTGCCAGTTCCAGCCCTTCAACCGCGTAACGGTTGCTTTCCTTATATTCGCTCAGGGTATGGGAGAGGTCGGCCAGGGTTATGGTCATCTTCAACAAGTGGTCAGGATGGTTCCCGGAGATAGAATCATATACATAAGCCCGGCGGGCATAGTGGAATGCCGATTTATCCTGATACAGGTATGAGTAGACCATGCTACGCAAATCATCCACCATGTATATGGGCAACGCTTGCTTTGTTTCAGCTTCATCCAGCAGTTGCAACGCGCGTTCCGGTTCATCCATATAGATGTCCGTGATATACTGTTCCGTATATATATCCTTTGTTTCTTTATCTCCGCTTGCCAAGGCAGATGCTGACAGAAAGCCTAACAAGAGGAGACATATATAGAAATGTCTCATACGCTCAATCGTCTGTGTCTATTTTCTTATGGACTGCGCAGTCGGCGCAAATCCCCTTGATTACATAATTAATTCCCGTCTGCATGAATCCCTCCGGAAGCGAGACTGACGGGGCGTGCACACTCCGGATGCAATAGGTTTTATGGCAACGCTCGCAATAGAAGTGCATGTGCTGGTCTTCCACCGTACACATGCAGCAGTCTTCGCAAACGGCATACTTCAATGAACCGCTTCCATCGTCCACACCATGTATCAGGTGGTGGGAAAGGAACAGGGTCAGTGTCCGGAAAATAGTGGATTTATCAACCGTATCGAGTTTCTCTTCCAAATCTGCCATGGACACAGCCCGCCTCATCTCCATCATGGTGCGGAGAATCAACAGCCTCATCGCTGTAGGTTTGATATCCCGAAGGGACAATTTATGTAGATATACGTCTTTCATACTACTCAGAACTTCTTACCTAATATGCGGACCGAATTGAGAACAACTAGCAAAGCCACTCCGACATCGGCAAACACCGCCGCCCATAGCGTGGCAAAGCCAAAGGCGCCCGCAATCAGAACCAATATTTTCACGGTGATAGCACCGATAATATTTTGCATCACAATCCGTCTTGTGGCCCGTCCGATGGAAATGGCTGTCGCCACCCGCGACGGTTGGTCGGTCTGGATAACTACATCTGCACTTTCGATAGCGGCATCCGAACCCAGCCCTCCCATCGCAATCCCCACATCACTGAGAGCCAGTACGGGAGCGTCATTCATACCATCGCCCACAAAGGCTACGGACACGTCCGGGGCAGAATTGAGCTGTTCCAGATGGACGGCTTTATCTTCGGGAAGCAGGTCACCGTAAGCCTTGTCAATGCCCAATTCTGCGGCAAAGATATCAACAATCTCTTGTTTATCACCGGATAACATTTGAATATTATCTATTTTTAAAGCCTTTATTTTTTTTATAGCATCCGTGGCATCCTCCTTCAAAGTGTCCGAAAGCAGCAGGCAACCGGCATACTGCCCGTCGATGGCACAGACAACGACAGTGGCCACACAGTCCGTAAGTTCTCCGGGTACGGATATCTTGCGGTCCT
Organism: uncultured Bacteroides sp.; assembly: GCF_905207245.1. Classification (GTDB taxonomy): domain Bacteria; phylum Bacteroidota; class Bacteroidia; order Bacteroidales; family Bacteroidaceae; genus Bacteroides. Next base: position 38,300 of record NZ_CAJLKP010000056.1, read on the forward strand.
TCAACAGGCGGATGTTGCCGACAAGGACTTTGCGGCTCCCTACTTCGGCCTCCAGACCATAGCCTGCCAGTTCATTCAATGTAGTTACTTCCAGAGGTTCCACACCCCGTTCGGCTGCGAAGCGGGCAACGGCTTGTGCCACAGGATGGGTGCTCTTCTTTTCTACGGACAGCACCAGTCGCAGCAATTCATCTTCCGGCAGACCGGCCGCCTGTATGGACGTCACGCGGAAACTACCGGTGGTCAGCGTGCCTGTTTTGTCGAAGACGATGGCATTCACGCGGGTGATGGCATCCAGATAATTGCTTCCCTTAAACAGGATACCCATACGGGAAGCCGCCCCTATTCCTCCGAAATAGCCCAACGGGATGCTGATAATCAGTGCGCACGGGCAGGATATTACGAGGAACACCAGCCCACGATAGAGCCAATCGTTGAATACATAGTCGAAGCCCGGATGCACCGCCGCAACAAGTGCGGGAAGGGCTACTATCAGGACAGCCAGAAGCACGACTATCGGTGTATAGATGCGAGCGAACCGCCGGATAAACAGTTCGGCAGGCGCTTTGCGCTCTGCTGCGTCCTGCACAAGGTTAAGGATGCGTGCCAGCGTGCTGTGGTCGTAAGGTTTCGTCACCAGTATGCGCACTGCCTGTCCGCTGACAATCATACCGGCAAGGACATCACCGCCTGCGGAAACATTGCGGGGCATGCTCTCCCCGGTCAGCGCGGAAGTATCGAAAACGGCCTGCGGGTTTTGCAGAGTTCCGTCCAGAGGGACACGTTCGCCGGGTTTTACTTCAATGGTTTCTCCCACATTGACGTCGCGGGGAGAGACTGTGCGGAGCGTGTTTTCACGATATACATCCACCCGTTCGGGGCGCACATCGAGCAGGCCACGGATATTGCGGGTAGCCTGGTTCACGGCTTTATCCTGCAACATCTCTCCCAGGGTATAGAGTAGCATCACGGCAAGCGCTTCCGGATATTCTCCGATATAGAATGCTCCGAGGGAGGCTAAGGCCATCAGGGAGAATTCATTGAACCAGTCTTTCCGCAAGATGCCCTCCCATGCTTCGCGCATCACAGGAAGTCCCACGGGCAGGAAGCCCAACAGGAACCAGCAGAATTCAACCACCGGATGGCTGAATCCTACCCATTCCTGATGCTGGAAAATGATACCCGTGATAAGGAATATACCTGATAGCACCGGAGCTCCTATCTTACGGATTATAGATTGCTCTTTCTCTTTGCTCTGCGGAGAAGTATGTGTATGTGCACAACAACACTGACATTTTGTTTCCATAATCTTAATCTTATTATTTTGTCCGGTACAAAGGTAAGGGATGGGGAGTGCAACCGGGTTGCAAAAGGCTTATACTTTTTCTTTCGCTTGCCCGAAAGAAAAAGTATCAAAAAGAAAGGGCCCGGGCTCAGTCTACGGTGCTACTCCGGTACTGCCATTCGCAGACGGGGCTCAAACTCGCTACG
>NZ_CAJLKP010000057.1 GCF_905207245.1 uncultured Bacteroides sp.
CTGCCGACGGAAGCACGGCTGTGGAGCGTGCGACGCAGCGTTATCAGTTGGTGAAGCGCCTGAACGATGCGGTACAAGGATGGGGCTTTGAAGGTTGCCGGTCGGCGGCGGTGCGTACCAAGAGTGTGCAGACGGTGGAACCGGGTAATGTCAAAGTGTACGAACAGCAATATGCTGTCATGGTCATCGAGAGAGAAGTCAGAACAGCGTGAGTTGAGCGTCCAGTTCGTTTTGCCGGGCTTTGATGCGCGGGTCGGCACTGGCATTGATGATGTTGTAGAATGTCTTTTCACAGATAGGATACACAGGCCAGATGTAGCGGCGCAGGATTTCGCGGTTCGACAATCCGCTACGTGCGTGTTCTTCGTATATACGCAGCACTTCCGTCACTCTATGCGCATAGCTCATTCCGATGATGTTACGTCTCTTTTTCATAATCTGAAAGTTGATGTTATTTTTATTAGTTAGCTCTCTATTGCAAAAATACCGGAAATGATGTACGCCTGCAAGAGGAAGGCACAAGAATTTACCCGGTAGTAGTGAATTCACTACTACCGGGTAAATTCTTGCAGGGCGATTAATATCTGATTTTGTTCCTGCAATCCCAGTTCAACCCTTGCCATCGTTCCGGATTATCCCGCCAGGCTTGGGCGGGGTTGTCATAGTGTTCCAGCTCGTCGGAGAAGATGTCGTGACGGCGGAGTTCCGAATTATACTCGGCATATCGCCGTTCGTACTCTGTGCTTTCAATATCCGACGTGTGCACATACAGCCACTCGGCCAACTCTTCGATGTGCTCGGTGCTCTTTTGCAACTTCACCTCCAGCCGGCGGCGATAATCGGCATCATTGCCGTAACGTTTCACAAATTCCATGATAAACCTCCTTTTTTATATTGTTAATCGTTCAAGTCTTCTCCATAATACTTAGCCGCTTCTTTGGGCCAGATGTCAAAGTACCCCTTCGGACCGATGAAACGCCCCTTGGAGTGTGCACGGTATCCCTCCACATAAATCTTCAGCGAGGCATCGAATGCCACCTTTCTGGCACTGCGCCCGTCCGGATTCCGGCCGCTGGCGTGGCTGATGAAAATGAGCAGTTTGTTGCGGTGCTGCTCGCGGAACCTAATGTACTGGGCATACGTCATCTGCGTATATTGAAAGCTGTCTATCACTACGAAGTCAGGCGCTTTCTGGCGTTTCAGGCGCAGACTGAGTTCATCCAGTGGCTCGGCATCCAGCAGCAGGAAGCGGCGGTTGACGTCCTGCATATTGTAGCGTTTCAGCGTGTTCTGCATCGTCAGGCAGGCGCCTTCCTCCAGACTGTCGTAGGCCACGCGGCCGAAGCGACACAGTTCCTTGCAGAGCTGCATCACGAAGGAAGTCTTCCCGTTTCCGGTATTGCCCCACACGAGCCACACGCCCCGGCGTTCGGGAGTGCCGAAAGCATCGTGCCATGCACCCTCGAAGGCAAGTGTGTTGAACTTCATACTCAACACTTCGCGTACACCTTTGGCGTTGCGTGCAAAGGTCTTGGCGCTGTTCCCTTCTTTGCTCATGCTTGTCCTCCTTCCGTCTGTTTGGCTTCGAGGATGCGCTTGCAGGCATGCACCACACGCTTCACCCGTCGAAGGTCGTACTCGCCTTGTGCCGCTTCACGCTGCACCCGCTTTATCTCCGCCATGTCCGTCAGTCCGTTTGCTCGGCAGATTGCGTAGACGTCTTGTTCGGTGGCTACGTTTATGTCGAAGAACTTGCGGCCGATGCGGCTGTGTATCTCCTTATACCCTTTTTTGTTGTAGCGCAGGCCGTTCTCTATGCGGCGCTTGATGTAGTTGGTGGAGAGGAAGACGATGCCGCTTTTGTTCTCCAGCCGGTTGTAGATGCTGATGAAGTAGCTGAATACGGAGTCGGTCAACTTGTCGCCCTCATCGAAGATGATGAGCGGGTTGTTGAGGAAGGTGATGAGGGAGATGGCATAGTCTAGCGTGTCCCTCAGATTGGTTCCGTCGGTGGGGGCGCCCACCTGGCGGGCTATCTCGCGCACGAAGTCGCTCTTCTTCATGTCCTCGCTGCAAAGGAGGTAGAAGACGTTGCGGTGTGCGCGGCGGTACTCGATGGCGGCGGTGGTCTTGCCGCAACCTGCGTCGCCCACTATCCAGGTGGTGTTTTTGTAGGCCTGCGCGTCGGTCATGGCAAAGGTGATGCGCGAAAAGGTGCTGCTCTCGGTCAGCGTCCAGCGTTCAAGGTTGAGGCCTATCTGTGTGGCTATCCGGCTGAACATGTCGTCGCTGATGTTGGCGTACTTCGAATGGCAGATTTGTGATACCGTGGCGGTACTCACTCCGTTCAGGCTCTCGCCGGCACGATTCTGCGAGGGGTAGTTACTACAATATTCCATCAGGGCGTCGCGGATAGAGTCCTTATCCTGTTTGGTAAGTTCTTTCATGGTTTAAATGATATTTAAATGATTACTGAATGATATCTAATTGTTGAAAAAACTTTGGTAAAAGTCCGCTTCCGTCAGTTGAGACGTTGCTTTGGTGTATTCGCCCACGGAGGCGATTCCTTGAGTCCCTTCTTTCTCACTCTCTTCTTCCTCTCCATACGGCTCTTCCTCTACATACGTTCCGGGTCCCATCCCCTCAGGAAATTCTACCGGCGGGATTAATCTTTCGTCTGCGTACTCTTCGCGATAGTGCTCCATGCCTTTCTGAGAGATGCCTACGGGACGCGGTACTCTCAGCCGGACATAAGCCTCGCTGATGCACTCTTCCAGCATCAGCTCTTCGCAAGCAATGTGGTGTGCGGCGCGGGCGCGTTCGTTTTCGCGTATCTGGGTGAACAGGAGCGTGTTCTCCTCCGGCGTGCGGTCGGCCGTGGCACGGTGGATGACAACTTTCGGCGTGGCGGTGGCAGCATAAACCAGCCCGGAGGGAGTGGACTGCCAAAGCTCGATAATCGTCATATCCTGCGGGTCGTAGCGGTAGTGGAAATTGTTGCCCACGTTTTGAATATGGAAGTTCATGTCCACCAGTCCGTCTTCGGCATACACCATATAGCGGTATTGCCGGCGGTTCTGTTCGAAGATAAACCCTTGCTTGCTGTACTTTACGCTGTTCCGGCTGACGAGCTTGAAGAGTTCCTGCACCTCGTAGGCATCCAACTGTTCGGCATTCGGGCTGTTGAAGGTGGTGTACATCTCCATGCGCGTCATTCCGGTTTCCGAAGTAGGATGCTCCATGTCGTTCCACTCCCGACGGCAACGGATATACTGTTCTTTCATCTCTTCCAGCGTGGGCAGTTGGGCGATGTTAGCCATCACAAGGTCGAGGTTCACGTGGCTGTTTGCCTTCACGGCGGTGATGTTCTGCCCGGTGAAGTTATACAGTTTGTGGAGCACCTGTTGCTGGAAACGCCCGAAGGCGCTTTCTATGCTCTTGGACTGGCCGTTGTGGGGCATGGTCGTCTTGTGCAGATGACATATCTTACTGAAGAAAGCCTGTGCTTCGGGCTTCTTGTGGCCGCCCTGGTTGTCGGTCACTATCTCGTGCGGCTTCACCTTCCAGGTTTCCAGTGCCATGCGGTAGGCGTCATATTGGGTGAGGAAGTTTTCCGCACCGAAAGCGTAGCCCAGAAAGACCTCCGTGCAGGCATCCATCACCTCATACACATCGATGGTGCGCGCCACCATGCGCTTCTGTTTTTTGTCGTACATCTTATAGTAAAGGTTGAGCTTTGTGCCGTCGCCATACCACAGCGTGTTCGGCATTTCCGGCAGCTTGGTGTCGAACTGCGGCATGAACTCATTCTTGAAAGCCACTTCACCATGAACTGCGGCATACCACCACAGTTTGATGCTGGTCTTGTAGAGGTAATTGTTCACCGTCTGCGGAGATTCAATCCGGTTTAGCCCTCTTATTTCCGCCTGTCGGTTGTACTCTTCAAATATCTGCATATCAGTATATACCGGAAACCTGCTGCGCTTCAGCTTCAGTAGCAGGCGCCCTTCGCGTGCGCCGACTTTGCGGGCGGACTGGTTGCCCGAATTGCCATTCACAAGCACCTGATAACCATACCGTTTGTATGCATCGTATTTCTCCAGCAGGCGTGGTGTGCTCCGGGGCAGTGTATGCCCGTATCGCCGTCGCAGATGCTCACAAAGGGCGAGGAGAGTGTTGCGCACCAGCTTCTTATTTCTGAACCCACAAGTGCTGTGCCGAGAGGTCATATCCGCTTCTTTGGCCCTCATGGCGTTCAATACTTTGGCGTTCAGTGTGTATTCCACCTGCCGTTCCAGTGTGATTTTCGGGATGTGCCTTTTGAAGAACTCCACAGCTTCATACGTTCGTTCATAGGCAGTTGTGGTTGTATGAGTTGCTCTTTGGCTCGGGGATTTCTTGCGTCATAAGCAGTGCGGATGGCTTCCGGCAGACTTTCATAGGCAATCTGGGCTTTCCGCCCGTTACCTCCTCTTCTGAGTACGCGGAACTTTCCGTCGCGAACATGTTTTTTGTAATTCGCCTGGCTCATTATTCCGCTCCCTACCAGCTCGTCAAACGTCACACACAGTGTCTTTCCAAACATTTCCATAGTCAGAGATTTTATCTTTCAAGAGTTCTTATTCATGAAATATTCAATATCGAACCAAGCGTACACTCCCGGCAGGTGCATCGCCTTGCGTTCATCGTCCGTCTCGTCTTCCATATCGAGACAGATTTCATTATCCTCTACATGCATCAGGCAGTCATATTGTTGCAACAATGCCGCCATATCCGCGAGAAATGCCCGCTCTTTACCTGTCAGTTTCCTGTTCATATCACATTTCTTCCATTACCACTGTCTTTACTGTTTCTCCCTTCGCATTCAGTATCTTGACTGTCTGCGGACTCTTTTCCTCGTCACTCAGCAACTTCGCTCCAAGCTGCGTCAGTGCCACATGCCTCATGCGTGCCGCCTCCAAACTGTTTCGTTTGAAACTCATCGCCAGACTGACGGTAGGTCTGCTCACTTTGAACACCTTCATAAGGTGAGTATAAGCTTCACCCTTTTTCTTCGGATTTTCCCATTCTATTTTTTTCATACTATAAAATAGTTTAATTGTTCGTTTGTCATTATTCTTTCTTGTCATGGGGTCATTTTCCTATTTTCCCATGGCAAATATCTTCTATCAACCGCCCTTTTCCTCTTCATATTCTGCTCTTTGATTATTGTTTTTATGCGCCTTTTTTCGTTTCTTTGTGCGTTGTAAACGTTTAACCTGATGCAAAGGTATACAGTATTCTGTACCAAACAAAAGGAGATGATATTTATTTTTACAGTAAACTGTATTATTATATGCTAAATGAGCTCTCTGTACGCTTTCTGAAGGTGTTGGAATACCTGATTGATAGAAAATATGTATCTGATAACAAAGACTTTGCGTCTAAAATATCAGTCAGCGCTTCTCTGATTACGGAAATTTCAAAAGGAAGGAGTAATGTTGGATTAACGGCTATCCAAAACACTGTATTAGTCTTTCCTATTGATTCGGATTGGCTTCTTACCGGTCGTGGCTGTATGCTTCGTGGTAGTGAAGAAACAGGAAATGCAGCGGGTTCTTTTCAAGCAGCCTATTTGTCTGCACCTGAAGGTGATTCTTTTTTATATAGGATGTATAAAGAGAAGGACGATGAGAACAAATCCCTTATTGAAGAGCTTGGAGGTTTGAAAGAACGTCTCCGGCATCTTGAATCCGAGCTATCGCAATATGAGTCCCAACCGGAAAAGTATAAGGAGCGGCATCCGGTTTTAACCTCGTCGGAGACTGTGAGACCTGTTACTATAAAGTAATATTTTGCAGCCGACTCCGACTCTGCCGATTTTGTCATTGTCCTTTTAAGCCAATTACGGATTCATGTGATAATTAATCTGTATTTCTTGTATCCCCTGTGAGCTAGTAACTATGCAGCCGCGCGCACATCTTCGTCGCAATAATACCATCTAAAACGGGTATAGTTACTAAAGCTCAACCAATTATATCATTTTGTAGTCCCATTTATTCTCTTGCAGAGCTGTATTATCCCCCTGTGAAAGTCCATTTAAAGCGTTTAAAGATGCCATGTCGAAAGAAATATCACTTCAAGGATGTCTTGTTTTTCAACGATAAAAAGTATCCCCAACCTCAGTCTTGGTAATTGTTCGAGACATCATTGTATTCCCAACCGAGTATCCCCAACAGTATCCTCAACTCCCTATTTAACACTTATGGTATTTCCGCATCCTTATCCTCTTTTTGCTTATTTCTGCATTTCGCAATAATAGTATAGTTCGGTATAACCATTCGATTTCATTTCATTCATAAGAGGTTATTCTACTTAATTCGTTGAATATTAGAGGCTATTCTGCACTTTACTCTCTGTTGGGTTTACATACAGGATGTTTTATTTCTCTTAATAAAGAAGAGGGATAATAAAAAAGAGGGGTTACCACCCCTCTTTCTCTACCTCAAAGCACGGACACTCCTTCGTCCACTCCATCGGTTCCACCTCCCCATTCCTATTCAGGTCCGGACTCAAATCCCGGTGTCCCACAACCCGTGCCTCCGGATAATCCATCTTCAGCGCCCGTACCAATACCTGCAACGAATGTCGTTGCCATTCCGTCCGGGTGTCCTTTGCCAATCCATGGCTGTCCAGTCCACCCTCATAGCAAATACCGATTGAGTGAGCATTGTACCCACGCGCGTGGGCACCGACCCTCTCGACCGCGCGTGTGGACTTGATATCACCGTTACGGCGAACGTAGAAATGATAGCCGATGCCATCAAAACCACGGAGGCGGTGAGCGGTGTCCAAGTCGTGCTCGGTAAAGGGGCGGTCCTCGCGGGTGGCACTACAATGGATGACGATTAAATCGATCTTCCTCATACGTGTTTACAAATTCATCGCATTCGCACTAAAAGCGCCTATTATAGCCGAAGCCACTGCGATAATTACTTTCAAAATCTTGTCCCAAGTCGTTTTTTTCATGTAAATTAGTTATTAGTGATTAATGGTTAGTGATTAATGGGCTGCGCAGCCTTTAATTTTTAATTCTTTAATTTTTAATTTCTAATGCCAGAGGCGTTAGAACCTATCCCAGCGGGTCTTCTTCCAGTCCCCCTTCTCCGCTACCACCGGAAGAAGAACCGCCGCCGGTGGACGAGCTGCCATCTTCCGTCACCAGTTCAAAGACAATATTGTTTGGCATTCCTTTGGTGGTGGCATTGCTGTCATTGGTCAGCCGCAAGGTATTTGCCACTTTGAAGCGGATGTTGACACGTTCAATATTCTTCACCGTACAATCCTTGGCCACTTCGGTGGCGCGGCATTTAAAGGTGGTGTGGAAAATTCCGAAACCGTCCAGACGGACACTGTTGCCGTCGGTCATGGTCTGGCGCATCTGGCGCACGATAGCTTTACCGACATGGATTACGTCCTCAGCCGACATCCCACCCAGAGCTTCAATATCCTGGGCAATGCGCTCAAGGTTAAAGATTTTGGCATCTTTCGACTTGCGTTTCAGGGTGTAGACCATGGGAGATTCTTTGTCACCGATTTTCTTGTGGCGCTTTGTGCGCACTACTAAAGCATTTGACATGTTGAATAATGTTTTAATGGTTAATAATTAATTTCTCAACGTTGATGGCACAAAGATACGGCGTGGGAGCGGGGCGGACGGAAGTTGAAGGAGGTTTGCAGAGGCTATGGAAGAATAGCAGGGAATAGGGGAGAATAACGGAAGATAACAAGGACTTGCCGGGAATCCGGTGACTGTGAATAAAAAAAAGGGAACCCTAAGGTTCCCCAAAAACATTGACGATGAGTTGCACTTGCGCAGGCGTATAATGCCTGCTTGTACGTTTCATGCCCGTGTCCAGCAGGCGTTGCTCCAGTCCGGGGGCTGTGCGTATCCAGTCGTTGAACTGGTTGACCGCAGATTGTTGGCAAACTTCGTGAATGTAGCAAAGTGCCAATTCTCCTTTTCCGTAAGTACGTATCGGGAAGTGGGCGTCGAGGGTGGAATCATCTTCTATTTTCATATGTTAAAGTTTAGGTTGTTTACTGCTCTAAAGCATGTACAAATATACTGATAATTAATCGAATAAACAACTTTGTTTTGAAGTGTTTTTCAACCAATTTTCATTGTCGAATTTTGTATTTACCGGTCCCGGTTTATCTCCGTCCGGACCGTGAACAATGTCTTCCTCGCAAGGCCAGTAGCGGCCGTTCAAGCGATTGTAGACGAACTTGGCATTCGTATTAGCACTGCCCAGGTGCTTGAAACGAACTTTGTCGATGTAGACGGTGACGAGTTGCTTGGCATCGTCGCGGCTCACGCAGAGGCAGTAGTCGGACATATTGCCAAAGTTGGCCGAACCGTTGATGTCGTTCATCTCCACCCGGCGCAGTTCTCCGGTGGCGGTGTTGCGGTTCATCTTGCGCGGGTGCGCCACGAGAATGACCAGGCATTTATGTTGCGCGGCGAAGCGTCCCAGCTTGCCCAGTAGCGAGGTGATGTACATCAGTTCCGTCTGCCCCGGTTCCAATTGCTGGTCCAGGCGGTTCAGCGGGTCGATGACGAGGATGCGCACTCCACGGCGGTATACCAGTTGGCGGGCTTTCTCCAGAATATGGTCGATGGTGCAGGCATCGGTGCCCGGCAAGATGTGCGTCACGTTGGCCGTCAGCCAGTTCACGGCGTGGTTGTACAGCTCTTCCGTCATGCCCGGACCGGGGCCAAATTGCAGTCCGGTCAACTTTTCAATCAGCTTGGCATGATGGTAATTGACCGGCAAGTTTTCGGGGCTGAAGTAGGCTATCTTCCACTCATGGCGCAGGCAGAGACGCAGGACAAGTTCGTCGACGAATTCGGATTTGCCGTGTCCCGCCATTCCCGATATCACAACGTTCCGCCCGGTCTCGAAAGTGCAGTTCGCATCAAAGTTTTCCCAACCCGTATCGGCACCACGGCACAGCCCGTTTTCAAAAAGCGCACGCAGGTCTTCCCGGTAGTCCTCGGCAGTGAATACGCCTTCCAACGGGATTTCTTCGGCTTGCGCCAGAGTGATGAGAAGACTTTGAGCGCCATAAAGAATCAAATGTTCATTGGCGTCCTTGCATCCGGGACCGAAGTGAACCAGGCGGCAACGTTCCGCTCCCAGGCGGCGGACGAGTTCATGGCGCAGCGCTTGTCCGGCTCCGTCCTCGTCGGCAGCGATGTAAATCACTTTCTTGGGTTCGAAGTGCGTCTCCACGAACCTGTCCATCCACGTGAGGTTGCTCTGCGCACCGGCGGGCACGGAGATGACGTCTTTCCGCCCGGCAGTCATGAAGGCGCAGGCATCGAATTCGCCTTCGGTGATGATGCACTCCGGGGTGTCGGCAATGGCGTCGATGTTGTAGGGGATGAGTTCGGCGCCGGTCACCATCCTGAAGTGTTTCAGTGCGCTGCGGTATTTGGTGTTGATGAGTACACCGTTCTCGAAGTAATTGAAGCAGAGGCAATTCTCCGTTTCGTTGCTGCCTGGCAGTTTGATGCATTCTTCGGTGATGCGCAGTTCGGCGAGCAGGCTCTGGGCGAGGCAGCGTTTTTGCGTCCAGTATTTTTCCAGTTTCTCGCTAAGTTTTGCCTTTGCAGGGTCGAAGGTGGGGCGGCGGAAGTGTGAGGGCAGTTGGCTGGCTTTCCGGCGTTGCTCCCGGCGTTGTTGGCGTTGGCGTTCTTCGGCATCGTCGGGCACGTAGAGTTTGTAGCCGCAGTGATGGCAGTAACAAAGTCCTTCGCTCAGGTTGACGGAGAGCGATTTGTCTCCTTTGTGTCCGCGGGTGCCGTTGCACTGGGGGCAGATGGTTTTGATATTGCCGCTGTTGCGGCCTTTGGTGTCTATTCCGTACTGGTGAAAATTTCTCATTGTTCGTTGGGTTGTTTTAAGTTCATTTTTTTAATCGTTTGCTAATGCCACACTTCAACGTCCGCGATGCCACATTTCGCGGGTGCCGATGCCACACTTGGATGACCACGAAGTGTGGCATCGGTCTTGCTGAAGTGTGGCATTGGAGGCGTTCAGGTGTGGAGTTTACCCCGCTCAAGTGTGGCGTTTGGGGGACTTAGGTGTGGAGTTCGGCGAGCTCCACGAGTGCGTTGCTTCGTTCCAGAAAGCAGTCGCGTCCGGTCGGGGCGGGGCGTCGTCGGGGATGGGGCAGCCCAGATAGCTGCGTTTGCCGTTGACGAGCTGTTCGTAGCGGTGAGGGTCGGGTGGGGCGGCGGACTGCTGCTTGGCGTCGAGGGCAAGCAATGCTGCACGCAGGGCTTGCGAGGTTTGTGCAGTCTTTGTGTAGTTGACGAAATAGCGGCGTGCATCGCTCTGCGTCAGCAGGTTGTGCCATTTGTCGTAGATTTCGATATGCTGTTTGAAGCAGCCTACAGCCTCCTTGATGTGGCGCATCAGCAGTGTTCCGTAGTCACTTTGCATGCAGACCGCTTCCAACCAGGGTGTTCTTTCCGCCAGTTCGTCCACCAACTCTTGCCAGGGACGTATGGGTTGCAACGTGGGTTGCGGACGACCGGAACCGTCGCAGACGGTCAGCGAATCGTGGCGGACGATTGGAAAATTAGCATCATCACCAGCAGCAGTTTCTTTTTCTTTTGCTGATGATGTTATTATATCTTTTATATTCTCTTTAAATGAATCAAGTGCCTGTTTTGCAGATTCGTTGTTTTCCAGTGATTTAGCGGCTTTTTCGAGTTGATTTTCTGCATCATTTCCGGACGTTTTTTGCTGTTTTTCGTCATTTTTTGGCTTGGAATCGGTAGATTTTCCGTCATTTTCCGCCGCTTTTTTCTCTCTCTTTTTCACAGGATTCAGTTCTTCGGCGGAGAAATATCCGTTCTCTTCGAGTTTGAAAAGTTGGTATTCCAGAATGATTTTTGTAAGGTAGGCAAAGGATATTTTCTTGCTGCTACAGAAAGGGCGCAAATATTCCAGTTGCGCTCTGGGTTCGGGCAGCAGTGCCAGTTTTTCAATAATAATCCAGTAAGCGCCGAGGCCTTTCAAACCCTCTTCTTCGGTCAGGTTCCGCATTCGGGGATCATTCATGGCCATAAGCGAATGCTGTAGATAAAAGTTTCTTTTCATTTTTACACCTTTGATTAGATTAAATATTATGGAAAAATTCTTGCGTAAAGCGGGGTTGCTTGTGGCGGCGACGGCGTTTTTTCGTAGGGTTTTCCTTTTTTGACGGTGCGAAGATAAGCATTCGATAATCCCCAATATGCCAATTTAGGTACGGTGTTTCTCTGATTTTTGTATTGATACATAGCAAAGTACGTTTTCTGAACAGTCAAAAAACGTACTTCTGCTAAATGATGTTAATGAGAGCTGTTTTTTTTCTTTTTCTTATTTTTCAGAGCTTTTTCTATTCTTTTGATCATATTCTTAATGGGATCTAACTCCTTGAATTCCCGAAAACTGGCGTCATTGTCTCTTTTGTATAAAGTCTTGAGAACTTTTTTAAAGATTTGGGTTAAAACTAATCTTTGGTCTGTGTGTGTGGTTACGCCATCGAATGTCCATGGTTTACTGTCTTCAACCTGGATGGTAAGTTTGAATTTTTTTCCATAATAATCATTTTTTTTTGAACGCGGCAAAGGTAGTGTTTGTCAGTCGGTATATTCCAACTTTTGGATGTTTTTTAATGACATTCATTCGCTATAAGTTTAGAAATACCTTTAGAATAAGGTATATTCGAGAAGAAATCTTATATTTGTACTCATATCTCAAAAAAACAGAATAGGAGGGTTATATTTATGAAATTGGTATATTGTATTCCCACGTTGTACATTTCCGGTGGCATGGAACGCGTTTTAACACTGAAAGCAAATTATTTAGCAACGTTGCCAGGATATGAAATTACTATTGTTATTACGGATGGTGGGGACAAGAAGCCCTATTTCCCTTTGAATCCTTCCATAAAAGTTAAGCAGTTAGATATAAATTTTGAAGAAATGTATCGTTATCCATTCTGGAGACGTTTTGGATTGTATAGGAAAAAACAGAATCTATATAAGCAACGGTTGGAAGCTTTTTTAAAAGAATACAAACCAGATATCACAATTTCTATGCTGCGACGTGAAATCAATTTCCTGAATTCCCTGACAGACGGTAGTATTAAGGTGGGCGAATTGCATATTTGTAAGTTACATTATAGAAAGGTTCCTAAAAATTATCTACCAAGGTGGATTGGTAAATGGGTGGAAAATTACTGGATTGCACAGTTGGTTAATGAATTGCGCAAACTTTCTGCTTTTGTTGTGTTGACAGAAGAAGATAAACAAATGTGGACTGAAGTGAAGAATGTGTGCAATATTCCTAATCCTGTACCTTTTTTGCCACAAGTAAAATCTACCTGCGAGGCAAAGCGTGTGATTGCTGTCGGACGCTATTTTGAGCAGAAAGGTTTTGATTTATTGATTCCGGCTTGGGAAAAAGTGGTCAAAATCCATCCCGATTGGGTGTTGAGTATTTATGGAGATGGTGCGATGCGTCCTCTGCTTCAGAATATGGTGGATGAACGTTGCCTGACCAATCAATGTGTGTTGGAAGAACCAGTTTCCAATATAGAAGAAAAAATGCAGGAAAGTTCTATCCTTGTATGTAGTTCCCGCTTTGAGGGCTGGGGGATGATTTTAGTTGAAGCTATGGCTTGCGGAGTACCTGTAGTGTCGTTTGCCTGTCCTTGCGGACCACGTGATATAATCTCGGATGGGGTTGACGGTCTTTTAGTAGAGAAGGAAAATATAGATGAACTTGCTGAAAAAATTTGCTATTTGATTGAGCATGAGGATGAGCGTAAGCGGATGGGGCAGGAGGCTGCAAAATCTGTTCAACGTTATCGTATGGATGCTGTTGGGAACCAATGGCACGATTTATTTGAGAAATTAGTGAATGAGAAAAAAAACGAAAAGTAGTAATTTTATAAGAAAAACAGGAGTATGGGAATGTGGTATAAACCTTATCTGGCAATTTTTGATAAGGAGTGGACGGATGTTTTGGCAGGCATCAAAGATGAAATTAGAGAAAAGGTGTCACACTTTTATCCGGCAGAACCGTTAGTGTCCATTGTACTTATTGCGCATAATGAGGAAAAGCATATTGCTGCTTGCCTATGGTCACTGTGTAACAATGTCTGCCATTTTCCGGCAGAGATTATTGTAGTAGATAATATGTCTACAGATCATACCGTTGAAGTACTCTCTGATTTGGGTGTGACTTATTTTGAGGAGCAACGAAAAAGTCCGGGTTTCGCCCGGGCTTGCGGGCTCAAGCATGCCCGTGGTAAATATCATCTGTGTATAGATTCTGATACTTTATACCCGCCGCATTATGTTGATACGCATATCAGGCAGTTGCAGCGAAAAGATGTTGTTTGTACTTATTCTTTATGGAGTTTCTTACCGGATGAAAACCATTCATTCTGGGGGCTCTTGGGTTACGAATTTCTGAGAGATATCTATCTGAATATTCAGAATATCAAACGTCCGGAAAAGAATGTGCGTGGTATGGTTTTGGCTTTTCATACGGAGCCTGCTCGTGAAGTAGGATTTCGCACCAATATAATTCGTGGTGAAGATGGCATGATGGCATTAGGCTTGAAGAAATATGGTAAACTTGTATTTATTAGGAGTAGGAAAGCAAGAGCGGTGACTTGTAATAGTACGCTTGATGGCAAAGGTTCTCTTTGGCAGAATTTTTTATTTCGCCTGAGAAAAAGCACCAAGGAATTTGCGGGCTTGTTTCATGCGCAGGAACATTATGCAGACACTCCATCTAACATGACTGAACAAGATAATCAGCAATCAAATCAAAAATAAAAAGAAAAAGTGGGTATGAAAATTGTCTATGTGTTTCCTGCTTTGAATACTGTGGGAGGAGCTGACCGGGTTATTACTGAAAAAGTTAACTATTTTGCAGAGAATTTTGGTTATGAAATGTATGTAGTAACTGCACATCAGAATAATGCCCCCTTATTCTTTCCGTTATCTTCCAAAGTAAAGCATATTGATTTGGATGTGAATTTCCATCAACAATATGGACTACCCATATGGAAGCGTGTATTTATTTATTTTAAGTTATTGCATCAGTATAAGCGAAAGCTAAAAAAGCTATTGTTTACTATTCATCCGGATTTTACTATTACAACTATTAGCCGTGATATTGATTTTCTTTGCTCAATACATGATGGAAGCAAGAAAATAGCAGAGGCGCATGTTGCTAAACCATTTATCCGTAATTTACATAGAATGGCAAATGAAGGACTCGTATATAAAATGATAGGTAAAATTTGGACTTATAAACTGGAACGGACCATAAGAAACTTTGATGCATTGGTTGTGTTGACTGAATATGATTCGGAAAGTTGGAAAAGAATAAAAAAAGCTGTTGTGATACCCAATTCTATGCCTTTCTATCCCCCGGTAGGCAGTACTTGCACGTCGAAGAAGATTATTAGTGTAGGCCGTTATGATGAGCAGAAAGGCTATGATATGCTGATTGATGCGTGGGAAATTGTACATCAGACTTATCCGGATTGGAATTTATACATTTATGGTAACGGTGCTCTGCAAAAGAACTTTGAAAATCGTATTAAACAGAAACAGCTTGGACAAAGCCTGTTTTTATGTGCTCCGGTGAAAGATATTGAACAGAAATATCTGGAAAGTTCCATGTATGTCATGAGTTCGCGTTTTGAGGGATTTGGTATGGTATTGATAGAAGCAATGGCTTGCGGGCTTCCATGTGTTTCGTTTGATTGTCCGCATGGGCCATCGGATATCATTAAAGATGAGGTGGATGGTTTGTTGGTTGAAAACGGGAATGTACAGTTGTTGTCACAAAAAATAGGTCGTCTGATTCAAGATGATGCTCTGAGGCAACAAATGGGAGCTTGCGCAAGAAAAAATGTCCTGCGCTACTCTAAAGAGAACATCATGTGGCAGTGGAAAGATTTGTTCGAACGGTTGCGGTCTTAGTTGAATAATAAACTTTTTTGGATTTCGTAGTCCTTCGTCTGGATACCGCAAATATCCATAATTGTATGAATGATATTTGCTGTATTGAAAGGCTTGTTTGTTGCATTCTTCATCTGTTCGACTATGTTGGGATGTTTCCTTTTGAATATCTCAGATGTCCATATCAGAAAAGGTATTTCTTGCATAGGGGAGCTTGGATTGTATAATCCGTGGCCACACATATTGCGGGTATCGTAGACTTCTTCACCATGATCGGGAAAGCTAAAAACTATGGCATCCTTATTTTGGAATCGTTGTATTATTTGGTCACAGACAAAGTCATTGTATAATACTGAATTATCATACTCGGCGATAGTGCGTTTTTTTTCATTACTTATGTCTTTTGCGATATCATGGATACTGAATTTATTGAATTCAGTGGGATATCTATTAGTATAGCGACGATGTGATCCCATAAGATGTAAACAAAAAAAGGCTTTTTCATGAGGTCTTCTGAGCTCTTGATCTAATAATGTTAGTAGTTCTCCATCAAAATAGCCATATCGCTCTTCTGAAGCGTGCCGTTGGTGAGGAAACCTGACACAATCAGAAGTAGAAGCAATGCCAGCGGTAGAGTTGTCATCACCTGCAGTAAAACTGTCTTGATTGGAAAGCCAACAAGTATAGTAACCGGCCTGCTTCATTACAGCCGGAAGTGTGTGATATTGGTACCAGGGTGCTGCTGATTTGTCATCGAAGAAAGTCATTATTTGTCGAATGGATTCTGATGTAACAGTGCGGGGAGTTCTTACACTGTCAAATTTTAAAGTTTTGTCATCTTTTATCTGTTGGCTTAACTTTGGGGTAGTGGGTAAATGATAACCGTAAGCATCCATGTGGAGCTTGGAAAGAGATTCTCCTAATATTATTATTACATAAGGCACTTCAGAGGAATTACTTATGAGAACTGGAGCATCTTGTTTTACCAATTGAAGATATTTACTGTATTCGGCTCTGTCATGTATTGCATTTTGTGATGAATGCCAGACGCGTTCTATACCGGTCAATGCCTGGTAAGAAGTCATGTGACGTATATGCGTGATGTAATAGGTGAGACCGGCGTATATTAGGAGAGTTAGGGTACAGGTTGGTATTAAGATTGCTTTTTTGTGCAACCATGCAGGGAGAGGGATATTCAATAGCTTTTTATAATAATAGAAAAGTAATATACCAACGATTAATATAGAAAATAATACCATGCATGTATGTATATCAAAGTAGGAAGTAAAAAATTCGGATGCTTCTGACTGGCTTGTTTCCATAGTAACCATAATGATGGAAGGAGTTATTAAAGAATAAAAGTTTAGTAATAGGAAACTTTCTATAGCAAAAAAGAAATAAGCTATGAATAAAACAATTTTTGTTAGATTGATATGAAACAATTTATGTATATAGTGTATAGCCAGTACCATTAATAACGTTACACCTGCTCCATTGATGAGAGCAGCTCCAAGTCGTATAGGAATCATTAGCCATATCTCATTGCAAAGATTATAAATGACTGCCGTTAAGGTGTTTAATATAAATAGAATGCAAAATATTATAAATGAGGGATAAGCTTGTTTCATATTTATGATTTCTTATATTTTGATGTTATACCATTATATGTACCACTTAGTACGGCTTTTGCTAAACTTAATTCTCCGTGAAGCAAATATAATATTGCCTTTTTAGGAGCAGCAATGCTGAAAATATATAGACAGGACAGAAGTTTCCTAATACCGGTAAAATTCTTGCGGGCGAAAAGTATCCGGGCACGTGAGAGATAAAACTCTCTTAATAGCGATCCTTTTTTAGCAGTCGTACCTTCTTTGTGATAAACTACGGCAGCCGGTTCATACCATAGCCTATATCCTGCATGCAGTATTCTGGCAGACCAGTCGAATTCTTCATAAAAAAGGAAATAATCTTCACTCATGGGACCTGCCTTTTGGAGCACTTCGCGGGAAATCATCATTGAAGCACCATGTAATGATGCCGTTTCACATGCTTTATGATAGCACGGTTGATCCTTATCATTAAATCCTATTGCACTATTTCTCAGGGTTATATATGAAAATGGAGTGAAGCCGGCAAATTGTAAAATGTCAGGGGCATAGGCATATTTTAGCATAGGAGACACTCCGCCATTTTTTTTATCTGTCTCCAATCTTTTTATTAATGTATCCAGTATAGGAGCCTTGATGAGCGTATCGTTGTTAATAAAAAGCAGGTATTGCCCTTTTGCCATAGCCAATCCTGCATTATTTCCACCAGCAAAGCCGGTATTTGTGTTTTGTTTCACTTTTATGTCAGGAAATTTTTTTTGTAATTTTTCACCCTCTGGCATATGCGATCCATTGTCCACAACAATGATTTCGTATGGATATGTTTCGTATTTGTGAAAAGATTCTATCATTTCACAGGTATCGACGAAGCCATTATAATTGACTGTGATAATAGAGACAATTGCTTTCATTCTTTTTTCTTATGTTTTTGAGGGAGTATGAGAAGGTTTAAACCAGAATACCAACCAATGCCTGAAAGTAATGTATTTGTTGAAAGATAAGCGTTGGAAACGACAGACTGTTTCTATTTTCTCTAAAAAAGTCATTCTATGGGCATTCCATACAATGGCATTTAGAGTCTGCCATAGGTAGGTGTCTATTATGGAAGTCCATTCAGGATGCTGTTGGCGTAGCAATAGCATTTTGGAACATACGACGCTATATCCTTCTATATTTCGCATACTAAATTTGTTGGTCATAGTTGAGTTTGAACGTACTCTGCGTTTAAAGAATGTTTGGTTGATATACGCAACCCTTTGTGCATTCAAATGAATTTGTATTACGAAAATATGGTCTTCATGGATTATGCCGGCAGGAAATCCTGTGAAATATTTCTGGATGAATGAATGACGGGTGAAACATAACCAACATGAAGCAGAAAATATGTATTGCTGTAGTTCATATTCTAAAAGTTCTGTGCCTTTCCATATTTTGTCACTAATTTTGTTTTTTCTGTTATAATCCGGTAAGTAGGCGGATGCTTCCATAATTGTTTCCGCATCGAAGAATACAAAATCTAAATCTTTTTGCTCGCAGGCATCGTAGCATTGTTGTAATGCCACAATGTCCAATATGTCATCGCTATCCATAAAATAAATATATTTCCCAGTAGCATATTGTAGACCATGATTACGTGCAACACTCTGTCCTTGATTGGTTTGTGTGTGCCATTGTATCCGAAAATCATGGGCTGCATATTTTTCAATTATGCTTTGACTTCTATCTGTAGAACCGTCATTGATAAGAATGATTTCTAATTCTCTTAATGTTTGGTTACAGATACTGTCTAAAGCTTCACATAAGTAGACTTCTGTATTATAGATGGGCATAATAACAGATACTTTTGGAAGTAAACCATTATTAGTATGACAATTATTCATTCTTAGATTTGTTTATTATGTAAGTTGGTAAACACTGTCTTTGAAAATAACATGTGGTTTCGATGTTCCATTCACAAAGATAGTGTATTTGTTTTTATACAGAACGAGAATGGCGATAAATATGGATTTAAATCTGGAGTTTTAACTCCTGAATTGGAAGAGATAACATTGGTCAATGCCTATTTTATTAGTCAGTTGCCCGGTCGTAAGAGTGATGTGCGTGATATTGTCCGAATTACTGAATATTCCTTGAATGATGGGCTGAAAATAAGAAGAAGCCTAAGGAGAACCACAGAAATAGAGGTGACCTGACTTTTTAAGAGTTTGTTTGGAGGAGGGTAACAAAAATATTATTTAAGGTGATAACCTATAGTTGCATTTTTTGATTTAAAGGTGTATCTTTGTTATAGATGCATCATTCTTTGATGTGTTTAGTCTAAATTTTGAATCAAACATTTTAAAGTATATTATTATGAAACTGAGTGTTATAATTCCAGTATATAATACGGAAAAGTATCTTGATAAATGTCTTGGAAGCGTTTTGGCTCAAGATGAAAAAGACTTTGAAATTATTTTGGTTGACGATGGATCAAAAGACTCCTCATCCGAAATATGCAGTAATTATGAATTGAAATACGATTTTATCCAATGTATTCATATAGAAAATTCTGGTCCTGCTACAGCAAAGAATAAGGGGTATGAACTGGCTCAAGGCGAATATATTTCGTTTATAGACAGTGATGATGAACTTAAACCAGAAATGTATGCTTTACTACTTGACAATGCGATACGCAATGATGCGGATGTGGCTTGTTGTTCTTATCTGCAAATTGATGAAGTTGGGAATAAATCTCATGAAGATTGTACTGGTAAAGGTTATATTTTGAATCAAGAAGATGGATTACGGCATTTATTGGAAAAAAAAATGATTTATTCTCAATGCTGGACAAAAATCTATAAGAAAAGTCTTTTAGACAGATATAATATTCGTTTTATTGATGGACTCAAGACCGAAGAGGATTTTATTTTTAACTTAGAGGTATTTATGAAGGGGCACTTGACTACAATAATTGATAAACCGCTTTATATATACACTCATAGGACATCTTCTCTATCGCGAGAATACCATATATCTCATATACAGAATTTTCTTTGTAATATGACTTTCCGACTAAAATTGACAGATGATAAGGTAAAAAAGGTTTTTCCTGCTTTAGATGAAATTTGCACAGTTCATTGCCTCCAATACTATAATTTAATGATAGGAAGAGCTGCCATGTTTGAGTATAAAGATATTTTGCCTTATTATTTACAAGCATTTGAATACATAAACTCTCATAAGAGAATATTGATTAAATATCATGAAAAATGTGGATTAAGTATCATTGGGGCCTTGCTTTTTATTGTATTCCCTCCTAAATGTTATTTTAAATATAGAAAACAAAAAACATAATATTTTTATAACAATCTCTACTCTGCTATCTGGATACTGAGATGCAATATTAATGCTTGTGAAAGATTTTCTTAATCTTGGCTATGATGTCATATTCTTTACGCCATTGTATATAGCCTCCCCATAAAAATAGTGTTAGAATACTCTTCACACATAAACTTATTAATATATTCCAATTGGAGGAATAGAGTGAGAGAACATATAGTACGCCCCCAATAAGTAGTGTGATAAACAGTGGCGAAATAATTTGTTTGTATAAATGTTTTATATTGCGACGGAACAGATAATGATAGAGTTGCCAGTAGCATTGTGTAAAACTTAAGAGATAGGATATCAGTATACTGTAAGCAAAAGCTTCTAAAGTACGGAAGAATAGAATACAGACTAAAAATCCGGTACAAGTGACAAAGGCTGTAAAGATGCCACAGATGAAAAGCCCGCGTGTATCATTACTACTCTGGAAAAATGAACCGGATGATGACATTATAATTTGTAGTCCAACACTTAGTGAAAGTATTTGAAAGGCGAGTATGGAGGGTGACCATTGAGAACCAAATACGGAAAGTATCAGTTCTCGTCCACAAAAAAAGAGAAGTATGCTTATAGGAAAACCAATAAAAGCTAGGAGGCGTACCATTCGTTCGTTGATGGAGGCTAATCTTTCTTCTTCTTTTTGGTAATCGCTCAAAATAGGATGCAGTACTGGAGTGATGACATAAGTGATATTTTGTATTGGTAAGGACATTAAACGATAGGATTTTTCATAATAGCCTAATGGTGCCATACCAATATATTTTCCTATCAACATTTTGTCTAGATTACGGATAAAATAGCTCATTATACTGAAAAGGAATTGATACATGGAATACGCCCATATTTTTTTTAAGCTATTTATTCCCCATGTACAGAGAAACTTTTGAGGATATTTTTTTAAAGAGATAAAGTAAATCAAAGCACTCGATAATATAGGCTGGATAAGTAATGTGTAAAGGCCTGCTCCACTCCAAGCTGCCATAATGGCAAGAATTCCTACTGATATTTGTATGATAAGAGTTCGCCAAGCGATAAATTTAAAGTTTTTATCTCTGAAAAAAAGTGTATTGGGGACGGTTCCGGCAGATGAAAAGAACAGGTTTACTGATAATAGTTGGCAAATGGGAAGCAGGCGGTTATCTTTATAATAATCGGCGATGAAGCTCGCAGACAAAAAGAACAATACGCTCAGTATTACCCCTATCCATATTGTAAACATATAGATATTATTGATGTCTTGCAACGATAATTCTTTGTTTTGAACGATGGCAGAAGAAATTCCTATGTTTGTAAATATACTAAAAAAATTGATGAAAACAGTGGCAATAGCAACAATACCAAAGTCGTCTGGACTTAACAGACGTGCTAATATAGCCATTACTATCAAAGAGATGATAATGCCGGAATATCTGGCAATTGCTGTATAGAATACGCCCGAGAGCATTTGTTGCTTGATGCTTGCCATAACTATATATTTTGTGAGATTCGGAATATCCGGTCTTCGTACACTTTTCTCATTTGCTCTTCCCACGATAGATGTCGGATAGAATCTCTTATCATCTGTGGAGATATGGATTGAGAATGACAGAAAGAGATTAATTGTGGAATGTTGATGGGGCTTTCGTCAGCAGCAGCTTTCAGTACATAAGACATTTGATCGAAATCTTCATCTGTCTCTGAATAGATAAAGGAAAAGCCTCGTGCAGCATACTCTCTGTTTTTTAATGTCTTAATATTGTATATTCCACTACGATGACGAGCCAAACTGCCAATTGCAAAATCTGCTTGCTCAAAAAGAGTATTTAGTGCTTCACCATGTTGCGCTCCATATAGAATGACATATGGTTCCAATCCGTATTCACGTATGGGCGTCATAATTTCTTGATATTCTCTTTCGCCAGTTATATTACCTACAAGGTGGAAAAAGACTTTGTATTCGGGATGATTACTGTAATATTCTCCAAGCCCTTTGATTAAACGATCAAAACCATGCCAAAAGTGTATTTCGGCTACACCGATTAAATGCAGTTCATAATTTAAGCTACTTACTTTTGTTCTTAGCGGAATTTGGCTAAAATCTATGCCATTGGAAATCCGTATGGTACGACAGCCAAAAATTTCTGTATCGTTAGAGAAAGTGATAACGGCATCGATATATCTGCAAAATGCACGGCGGAATAATTTATCGGTATATAGCTGTATCTTCTCTTTCACAGAACAATACTCATGATCATAAGGATAGGTAGGTATTTCCAAGAGGATTTTTACATTCCTTTTTTTAAGTTCTCTCACAAAATGTATCGTGAAAGGATTAGCGTTATGGTAGGAGCGTATGTATATCAATGAGATATTTTCTTTCTCCACATATCGGATGATGGGACGGAATGAAATACGCTTTTTAAGTTTGGCTATCACTCCTTTGCCAAGATCCGCCAATATTTTATTGTCTATTAACCATTGTCTGCTCCCATCGGGCGTAACTTCATAATAGCAGGTTTGGACATCCAAACCGCATTTCTTTAAAGCGTTTACCTGATATTTGATTTTCTTGCTGATTCCGTTATACTCTTGAAAACCGTAAAAAACGAGAAAAAGAGCTTTCATATTTGGTTGATTCAATTGGTTTATAATCTCAGGTTGCGGTATAGTTGGACTAATTCATCAGCAGTCTTTGCCCATGAAAATTGTTGTGACCGAAGCAATCCGTAATCTTTTTGTTTTAGATATAATGTCTTATCTATCTCTAATTTTAATAACATATTTGCAATCTCTTCCGGTTTGTACGGATCAACAGCTAATGCACCTGGACCGGCAACTTCGGGCATTGCGGAAGTATTTCCGATAATGATGGGCACTCCACACGCCATCGCTTCTATCATTGGAATACCAAAACTCTCACGGAGTGATGGGTAGAGGAATGCAAAAGCTGCATTATAAAGTGTTGTCAAGTCATGGTTGGCAATGTAACCTGGATAATATAGATATGATTTAATATCAGAGATTCCCTCTTGCTCTAGCAAGTTATCAATATATTCTTCTTTCAAATCAGCGATTAGGAGCGGTCGCTTTATGCTGGACCGTTGCAGATATAGACTATATGCTTTCAAAGTACGCACAGCATTCTTTTTAGGATCGGTATTACCGAGAAAGAACAGGAAGTCCTTTTCTGGAATATATTGGTGGACTATACGCATATCAATTTTATCCTGTGGAAAAAAATGAGTATTATATCCATTATATATTGCTGTAATACGTTCTGTTGGAATATTTAATGCTTTACGGATACGATTACATTCAAAATGTGAGACCGTTATTATTTTTTTGCATTTCTTTAAAATACGTGGTACTACGATTCGACGATAATGCCAACCTAATTCCTGATAAAGGGAAGGACTTCGGCGTTGTCTCGGTTCCAAGTAGATTATATCATGCAGTGTCAGAACCAGAGGTACGGGACACCACAAGGGAGCTGTGTTTGAAGTACAATGAAGTAAATCGACTTTTAAACGTTTTAGTACACGAGGTAATGCAACCTGTTCCCAAAGAGGATAGGTCGGACATTTTAGCTCTATGATGGATAGATTAGTCGACTCTTCCAAGCAGCGATCTTCCCCGGGAGCGACAATAATGTAATATTCATTACCGTCGTCCCTTTTCTGCAATTCACGTATGGTTTCTAATGCAACAAAGTCCATACCGTGTTTATTGGGGCGAAAAATACGTTGCGCTTCAATAGCTATCTTCATGTTTTCTATTTATTTTCTGACTCTTCTGTCTTTTTGTCTTTGGGAGTTTTCTTTTTTTGGAAGAAACGTGTAATATGACTAAATAGACTTGCAAATACTAAGATTGGCAATGCCCAAATGGAGTGTTTGAACCGTTTGTTTACTTCTCCATCCGGTAGCGCCATTATAAATGTAATAATAATGACACCTAAAAGGGTATACCATTTAAAGCTAAGTGTCCAATCGAGGAGGGTAATACCAATGGCACATAAGGTGATAAGAGCTATAAGTAGAAAACGTGATGGCATTAACCATTGGAAAAGTTTGAGCGCATAGTCCCATTCGCCTTTAAGCAGAGTTATCGGTAGCTTTTTTAGTGCGAGGATAGTACTGCTATATTGTGAACGGAGCCAACCAATGCGTTGGGCCTCATATCCATTGGCACTTTCTTCTTTCTTGCTGTAACATACTACTTCTTCCATATATTCCGTGTAGATGTTCTGTTGCAACAGTGCTGTTTCCATCGCTTTACTTAAATCAGAACCTTTCAGTTTGGGTGCTATTTCATGGAACATTGGAAAATCAAATGCCATAGCTGAGCCTATTAATGCAGAAGAAAATCCCATGCGTGTATGCGCTTTACGGAAGATATTATTATTAATTTCTTCACTGGTGGCATTTAATACGGCAATACTGGTAGTTAGATTTTCGGTCATTCGGTGCGCCTGGATAGCATCGCATCCGGAATAGTATGCATTGTTGAACAAATTTAATGCATTAGGAACAATTCGATTATCAGAATTAAAAATAATAACCATATCGTATTCTGCAGGAGAATAACGCTCCATAACTTGCTGGATAGCATAAACTTTCGTACATTGTTCTTTATCGGGAACAACAATGTTGACTGGCATCTGAAGTAGAGTTACTAAATCCTCTTCCGGTAATTGAGTCGCTGCAACGGCTATGTCATACTTATCACGTGGATAAAGTTGAGTATCTAAGAAACTATTTATAGAGTGAATCACTTCTTTGCCATTACGTAATACTGTAAACAATACAAGAAAACGGTGGTGTACTTTAGCAGGAGGATAGGGATTTTTGTATTTCCCTAACGAAAAAAGTGCACAAACAAAAAGATACAACACTGGAATGCTTAGCAACAAGAACAAAATGGCATCTGCAATTTGTAAAGCATTGTTGTTTTCATCTACCCACCAATCGGGATTGAATATGGAAAAAATCTCGCTCATGATATGATATTACTTGTTTTTATATTGATTTTTCTTGAGTAATCTGTTTGTCTATATAAGGGCCGTTCATAATGAATGCTAATGAAGCAACAACGAGGAAGTCAGTAGGGGCGGTATTCATAGCTTCGCCTGTATATCCGTTGACCCATACCCCGAAAACACCACAAGTTAAGGCTGCTAATATATGATGTAACTCTTTGTTTTTGATGCGGAACATGACAATGTAACAACATCGGAGTACCACTGTAATTAATATGGCAAGGTAAAGATTCAAGCCCACATAACCGGTTTGTATCCATATTCTTACATAGTAAGAGTCGGGTGGGAGAGTTCCTTCCTCATATAGATCTCCTTTCTTCCATAACTTAGGAATGCTTTCGTCTATACCAACTCCCCATGGATGTTTTTCCAAATATGCTGCAATCTCTTTTCGGTTTTCGACACGGACATTAAAAGATGCATCTTCTGTAGGACGGAAAGCAGTCCTCATACGTCGTATAGAAGAATTTCCTTCTCCAATATTAGTGAATACAAAAAATGAAAATACCAATATACCGGCAAATGCTGTTGTTGTGAATATTTTTATATTCTTACAGAGCAGGCAGTAGAGTGCTGTCCCAGCTATAGGAATAATAATAGCACCACGAGTGCCAGACATAAACATGCCGATTAGCCCCATTAGGGCTACCGCTAAGTAATAGTATAATAATCGTTTGTTACGTGTATGTATGCCGATAATGGTATATACAAGTGTTATGAGTCCCATACATGCTCCAAAATTGCTGGCATCAGTGAATATGGAGAAATAGCGTATTCCTGTATTTATAATATGGGTTCGCCAGCTGTCACTACTTACAAGCCACTCTCTTTCGGCGTAATCAAAACCAAAATGTTTTTGCCACCATAATTTGAAGAATGCGATTGATACGAATACTCCTACTGTTATTAATCCTATTTTTAACGTCTTAGGTTTGTCGGCCAATAAAGATGAGACTATATAAAGAACAAATGTCTCCAATATCATGATACGGATTCCTTTTGTAATACCTTCAGCTTGTATTCCCGGATTGAGAAACTGGAATAAAATGAATAGGATCCAAGGAACATAACTAATGGTCAATATATTTACAGCATTTGTTAATTTTATATCTGCCTTGTTTCGGAGAAATGAAAAAAGTATGGATATCGTTATATAGACTAATAATATATCCAAGATAACACTAAGTCCCGTAGTATGGGTGTAGCGCATAATTGCAATAAAAAAGAACGCATATGTTGCATATAGCAAATAACCGAAACGAGGAATCTGAAGTCCATAAAATAATATAATCGCTGCTAAAGGTAGGCTGATAATAATAGCAGCAATTAACATTTTTTGAGCAATGATGGCATAGGCGATAGCTACTAACCCCATCAATAGTACAGAAGCAAGTACTGCTTGTGGAGGAAGCTCTCGGATGGGATATCGACTGTCGTATGCCATTATTCTATTCTCTTTTAAATTGTTATTTTACTTCATTTTTCTTAGATGTCAGACCTAGTTGAGCCAACCTGCTGAAGAATGAGTGAGTTGGAGTTTTGGGAGGCAATTCGCCAGTGAAAGACTCCACTACATCTCGATCAGCATTATTCAGATAAAGCACAAATGGAGTATCTTTCAATGCTTCTTTAATAGGAGCAATCGTTGTTTTATCACTATTACGCCATAAACGACAAGCATTAGCCACTAACAGATTCACATCAGCCTTTTGAAGCACAGGTAAAGGAATAGCAGCATCTTTGATAGGAGGGTATTCTACTAAGATAATATCTGGTATTTGTTCTGCTTCGTTCAAATTCCAAAAGTCTGATAATTGCTCTGCTTGTACATACTTACTACTGCTTGCTTCAAAGTCAACATCATAACATACTAAACGTACACGCAAGCCTTCTGATTTCCAATATTCCATAAAGTATTTAGAAAGAAAAGACTTGCCCTCACGGCTGTTTACACTAATCAAGTTGATAACGTTAGGACGATTAGGGGATAAATATTGGTTTAACCGATGACAACTGTAAGCAGCAGCAATACGATTACATACTTTCAAGAAGCCACGGAATTTTAAATTACTAATGCCATTGAAAGCAGCAATTACAGGTAAGCCAGTGAGGCGTTTACTGCGAATTGGGTCACGCAGAGTACGATCTAATAACTCAATTAGCAAAAAATAAGTTATGATAAATACAATACTTCCTATAAAGGCTAATAGAATATAAAGCATGCGGCTGCGTCCATTATCTGTTAACGGAAAATCGGGTGGAGCTACAGTTTGCAAATTACTAGTACTCATCTCTATATTTTTCAGGCGCAGATTTGCATCAGCCAGTCCTCTTAATTGGGTACGGTAATTGTCCTCTGCAATGCCTATTGCACGTTCTTTTCTATTAACCTGTGTTCCGATTGGGGACATGTGGCTATATTGATCAAATATTTCTTGTTGCCGTTTTATCAATACTTCACGTTCGGCTTTAGCTTTAGCCTCATTAATGCAGGCTGTCAGCCATTCTACAACCATTTCCTGAATGCCAACGCCTTCTTTTGTAAAATTAAATTCGCTTAAATTGTCAGATATATGGCTAATGTTATCTTCTGCCTTTTTCAAGGCATCTTTTTCCTTTTGCAGATTTGTATCTGAGACCATAGTATCGTCAGAAGCAAATATTTCCCTTTCCATGATGCTTTGGTTCAAAGCGCTAACCTTATTTAGCTCTTGTAATAAATTTGTATTATTGCGAATAATCTGAGCCCGTATATCCATTTTATCTTCCAGCATGTTGCGCAAACTTACTGCGGATTCATATGTACGTTCAGCTTCTTCTAAACGATCTTCAACTAGATAACGAGTTCCTGCTAAAGCTTTTGTCTCCTCTGGATAATTAATGATGCGTTCCTGAACATTGTAATGCATTAAATCGTCTTCTTCCTCATTCATCTTCGCTTTTGCAATACGCACTTGTTCCTCAAAATAAGCTATAACATCATTCGTTGATTTATATCGAAGTATTTCATAAGCCTTAATCAATTCGTCTATTAGAATGGCAACAGTCTTCTGGGTAATGCCAGGATCTGCAGACGTATATTCTATTTCAAGTATATCACTATTCCCTACGCGTTTTATTTTAATGCCATCCAATGCTATTGCACTATAAAATGCAACAGGACGATTGAATATTGAATATATGAAATTATTGTTGTCTGGTTTACGATAGGCAGTTAGGTTGGCTAACGTCTTTTCAACATCTTTTCGGTCGACTAATGCCAGTACTTCCTTTGGAGTCATTTGAAGTAATTGTCGATAATGCTTGGCTTGGATATATTGGTTGTCTTTCCATTCTTCACCAAATGTTAACGAATTTGCTAATAGACGTAAAGATACTTTTTCTAATGTTCCACGTGACTTGCCAAGGTTGATTAGATTATCAAAAGTACTATTTATGACCATATAATTAATAGAAGAGCCATCAAGGGATGTTGAATTGGTCACACCGGCATAGATACTACTTGTCACAGTATAACTATACGGCAGGAATTGGGTGAAATAAATAACCAATCCTGTTACAAAAAGAGTTCCCCATAATAACCAGTAGCGAATGCGGTATAGGAACTGTGATATGAATAGCATTATATCCATAGGGCTCTATCTTTTTTCTTTTATAATTTTTACATTAGTTAGCATCTCTAATAATACTATTGAATTGTGAAGGGCAACTCGGCTTTGTTCGTAACTAGTAACAGCACCTGCACGTCGTGAACGCTCTAAAGAAAGGGAAATGATATCCATTTTCCCTTGTATAAAATTATTTTCAGAGATTTTCATCTGTGCGTTGTATAAGGCAGCGGTCTCAGCTTTTGCTCTAATTGTTGCTAATTGCTCTGTTACTGCATTGTATGCTTCTAGTACGAGTAAACGGCGATCTTCCATAACCTCTTCTCGGGTATATTGTAACTGCTCTATCTGGTAACGATAATCTTTTAATTTTAATGGGCGATTTATAATATCACCAAGGCTAATGCCAACATTGGCTCCTACATTAAAGTTATGTTGTGCACTTGACATCGTTGTTTGATACATAGGGGTAAACTCGTCGCTGGCATTACCAATGACATTGTATCGACCATATGAATACATACCACTAAGACGGAAATAGTTCCACCAATTTCGTTTCTCTAATCGGTATTTAGTCTTAACTTGTTCTACTTGCGACTGGGCTCTTTTCACAGTAGCATTTTCAACTACAGCATCTAAAAAAACAGAAAGTGGAGGCAGTTCCAATTTCTCTATTTCTATGGGGGCATTTTTAGTAATTAATCCCATTGTACTGGCCTCTATTTTTTCATCTTCCATCTTCAATCTCTCTAATGCTTTGATACGTTCTTCGCGTGTCATATTCTCTTGTGCTGATACAAATGACGAAAATGTGCATACTCCAATCAAGGATATGCAGCAAATTATAATTTTAGTGTACTTTCTTATCATTTCTCTTATTTGCAATTTTACGATTTACATTTTATCGTCATGATTAAACATTTTCTTTCTGTATAAACGCTGTTAGCGTTTTGAAGAGAATCTTTATATCCAGCCAAAACGAGAAGTCTCTTGCATATTTTATATCCAATTGCTTTCTCTCCTCAGCAGACATTTTACCTGCACCGCCACGTTTTTCCACCTGCCATAATCCTGTCAATCCTGCCGGAGCCATGAACCTATCAATGTAGGCATCACTGGTCAGTAATTCCGCTTCGTAGAGTGGGAGAGGGCGATTACCTACAATACTCATATCACCTTTCAGTATATTGAATAACTGTGGCAATTCATCAATACTATATTTACGGATGATACGTCCCACACGAGTGACGCGTGGATCATTTTCAAGTTTAACGAATGTATTTTCCTTTGTTTTCTCTTTCTTTTTGATGAAATCTTCCTCAGAGATAACAAAATCATCTGAAATCAACAAACTTTCTTCTTCATCCGGTGTTCCGGCAAGGTCATCAAAACGAATTTCAGGACCTTCATCGGAACTTTCCACTTCTTCAATCTGATATTGATTGAGGGCATTCAGCTCTTTTAATCTTTTATCTGCATTGGTATACATGGAACGGAATTTCAGAAAATCGAAAATCTGATAGTTAGAGCCAACGCGCTGCGATTTGTAAATAACTTTTCCTTTGCTTTCCATGCGAATAGCAATAGCGGTACCAATTAAAATAGGAGAAAGAATAATAACAGCGGTACCCGCAAAGAGTACATCGAATGTACGCTTCCACATAGGGAGGTGGTATGTATTCAATATCTTGCGGTGCGTCTCGCTAAATTCTTTTAGCTTGCTTTCCTTACGTGTCTTGAGATATGCATTCATGCGCTGAATGCTATCTTCTTCTGCATGTGGTGGAAGCGTATTATTAACTCCGGCTTGCAAATAAGCTTTCCTGTTTTCAGACTTTAGAGCTTCGGTTATGAGGGTAATATAAACCCGGGGATAACGCTTACGCAAATAAGTAATCTCAATACAGTCCGCTTCGCGTACATCCGTTTGTTCGTAAAGGATAGATATGTTATACCGTTCACGGATACCGTCAATCACTTTTGCCGCTTTCTGAGATGAAGAGACGGCTACGAACATACCACCTGTAACTTTGCTCAGGTGATCAATGATAATCCGGTTACTTCCGATATAAATGTAGTATAACATGTCCTTTTACGTGTTTTGTGTTAATTAGATGAACTTCTTTAAGCGTACTTTCAATTCCATGGGATTGAAAGGTTTGAGAATGTAATCTACTGCTCCTTCCTCAAGTAGGCGAATACGTTCGGTTGTACTTTCTTCGCTGGAAAGCATCATAACAGGAATGTGCTTGAATAACTCATTGCTTTTAAGATAATGAAGAAACTCAGAACCTGTCATTTTCGGCATACGGATATCGGATATAATCAAGTCCGGTTCATTACCTTCGTGTAACCAGTCGATAGCTTTTAAAGGGTCTTCGCAATATACGAAATCATACTCCTTTCCTAAGTACATAGAGAGCACTTTGCCTATGGAGGCTTTATCATCTACTAATAATATCTGTTTCATTATTGTAAGTTATATTATTCTATACCTGTTGTTCGTTATATGGTTGTAAATCTATTTGCTTGTCATGAAACTGCGTTCTTTGCAGATTTTACAAGCAATGAAATCAACTGAATCTTATTCTTTTCCATAAATATATTGATTAAGTTTGATCTTAAGCAAAAATACGCTTATTTGCGCTAATAATATTTGTATAGGGGAATAATTACTTGTGGGTTAACTCTATTTAACGCTTTCTTGAGGTTAGATGAAGCAAGTTTATCTTTAAAATCATCAAATAATGGATTCTTAGTCTTTAGACTCTTGATGATAGAAAATATGCTTTGTCAGTGGGTTGATATTCGGATAAATCCCAAAAGCCGGAAATAAACTCCGGCTTTTGGAAACTTATTTTATTCGTTGTTTAAGGTTTTACGAAGATGTTATCATTGTGGTCGGATATCCAATTTAGGTCTTCTGCTTTTCCACCATTTACTACCCAGTTTTTGAATTTGGGGTATACATCAGTTATTGGATTGTACTCTTTCGGCCATTTCCATACTTCGGTATTCGGAATACAAATACCCCATGCCAGTCCTTCGGTGCTGAGGTAGTAGCCTTTTTTCGGGAGCTTAAGCATGTTGTTGTATTCAGAAGCATCATTGCTCATCCCAAACAATTCCGTAGCTCCTAAATTAGTAGGGGCATAGTGTGCCATGTGTACTTCTGTACGTCCTATAATTCCATGACCGTCCTGAGTTATGATGAATACATCTATATTTTTGATATTAGCAGCTTGAGCTGCTTCTTCTGCTGTCGGGAATATCATTTTTATTTCAAACCCGGCCCCGTCTCCTTCACTGTTATTGCCGGGGACAGTGCTATAAAAGGCAAAATCGTCATCTGCGATATTGGGTTTGCAGAATTTATGGGCATTCGTGCAGAGGATTACCACAGGATTGTTCTGACCTGCCTCAAATACAGGATTGCCACTTTGTACTTTTCCACTAATAGTCACTCCACTGCTACGTACATTTAAAAACTGGATTCCTATACCGGTTTTTCGGCTGGCGCCAACAGCGTGTACACGACCTTGAATGGAGACTTGCCTGTCATTATTGGTCGTGTTTATCTTATCGATAGTGATTACCACATCGTTCATGTCAAAATCACCGTAAGCAGGCCATTGGTCTTCGAATGCATAAGTGTAGACTGTGTTGTCTCCTGTATCTGGTTTGGGAGGATCCTCCGGATCGGGTTTGCCGGGATTACCTTCGTTGACAATGCCGGCACAGTTCTCAATTGTGTATTTTGATTCATCATAGCCGGTTCTGGATATGTTTGAGTCTATTTTAATCCAGTCAGGCACGTTATTCCATCCCTCTAATACTAAATTACCTGTTATGTTAGTTATTCCTTCATTTGTTACTTTAAAATCGGCAACTTTTATCATTGATTTATCGCCGGTGCCAGTGATATCATTCACAGAATTGGCTATCCAAAAGGTATTAGCTTTGATGATAGAACCATTTTTCATTGTGATAGTTGTAGGCTGTCCTATCTTGAATTCATTCACTGATAACCATTCATTTTTAGTTTCATTTCGACTTCCGATGATAGAGCCATGATCTAATTCTATTTTTGTATATTGGAAACTATTTCTGGCAATCAGTAAGCAGTTATTGTAGAGACTACCGCCTGATTTGTTTGTGCAGATGTTAGTATCTATCGTACCACTATTGACAATACATCCGAAGTTTTGTAAAGTGGAGACTTTGATAATGGCTTGGGCATAATTGGCAATGGTGCTGCTGTTCTGATCTGGTTCTAAAATACCATTTTCATCTGTTATTTCAATCCTACCATGGTTAAAGACCTTAGTGTCTTTCAATTTAATATATTCTTCTACTATAAATGAGGCATTTTCGCCATTGTAAAGTGTAGTGCCGGTATTGAAACTATTGACGCTTTTAGCGTTGAATTTACCGAAATTTTTAATAACGATGCCTGTCGCAGTACTGAATGTGTTAAATTCTGCACTGGCACCACTCTGGATAGTGAGAGAAGAATTGTCTGCTACTTGGAAATTCCCGGTTGATTGGATTTTACCACCTTTTAAAACAATGATATTGACACGTTGCATATCCACCTTTTGGGGAGCCCATATACCCGCTACATATAGAGTGGACGAATTGTTGGCTGAGAAACTTCCTTCATAAGTATCGCCTTCTTTGATTACAAATACTCCTCCTGAGAGCCAATTTCCATTGTACTTAGTACCGCTGATGGCTTCTGCATTTGCCGGAACGCTGACTTCTTCCTCTATATAGCCCGGATCTGTGATTAAATTCCACCCGGATGTGCCAGGTGCATTATCTGCGCGTGTATTGGCTCTTGTTGTTTCTTCAGTATAGTACAGTTTACATTTTAAGCTACCACCATTTTCGGGTACTGCATATTCATAAACTTCTTTGTATTGGTTGGGTGTGGTTTGGCGAATAAAAAGACGTTTTATTGTTTTGGGAATACTGATTTCCACTATATAATTTTCTCCTTTTGGGGCATATCCTGCTGCAATTGGTGCTACTGCTTCGTCAAATAATGGATCGGTAGTAAATACTTCTATCAAATAATTGTACTGTCCATTAAATTCGTCTTTTATTTCAACACTTAAATTAACAGTAGTAATCATTGACCAGTCAAAGCCATCGGGAGCAATAAAATCACTGCCTAAGGGGTTTTCTACCGGTGCTACAGGGCGGACCTTATCAGGGTCGTACACATCATTGTCTGCGCAAGCCATAAATAGTAGGGGAGCAGCAAGGGCAATAATTAAGTAATCGTGTTTTAAAATTCTCATAATTATACATTTTTAAATCGTGTAATATTAGTTGGGCCTTTTACGCAACAAAGATAAATAGAAAATTCAACTTTTATGGCTTTTTAGAATTATTTGTGAAGTAAAGTTTGTCGTAGTTGTTTTCTGAATAAAAAAAAAGCCGGAAGTTAACTTCCGGCTTTAATATGAGGATTTTCTAATATTGGCTATCAGGGGTTGACGAAAATGTCATTTGTGTGATTAGATATCCAATCTAAATCTTCTGCTTGTCCGCCATTTATTACCCAATTTCTAAAACCAGGATAAACACTTGTAATTATCATGTATTCTTTGGGCCATTTCCATACTTCAGTGTTTGGGATGCAAATACCCCATGCCAAGCCTTCAGTACTGACATAGTAGCCTTTCTTTGAAACATTGAGCATGCTGTTGTTTGCAGAGGCATCATTGCTCATTCCAAATAATGCCGTAGTGCCTAGATTAGTAGGAGCATAATGGGCCATGTGTACTTCTGTGCGACCTACATTTCCCTGGGCTTCTTTACTGATGATGAATACATCCAGATTTTGGGCATTCATAGCTTTAGTGGTTTCTTCAGCAGTTGGGAATGTCATTATGATTTCAAACTCAGCTCCATTGCCATTATATTGACTACCAGCACTTGGAATGGTATTATAGAATGAAAAGTCATCATCTGCAATATTAGGGTTGCAATGCTTGTGTGCATTGGTGCTAATAATTACAACCGGATTACTTTGACCGCTTTCAAAAACAGGAGTACCGTTTTGTACATTTCCGGCAAGAGCCACTCCGCTACTGCTTACATTCAGGAACTGGATACCTACACCGGTTTTACGGCTGGAACCAACTGCACGAATATGCCCCTTGATAGACAGCTTTTTGTTATCATCGGTTGCAGTCATCTTGTCGATAGTGACAACGATGTCATTCATATCGAAGTCACCATAAGCAGGCCATTGGTCTTCGAATGCATAAGTATAAACGGTGTTGTCACCAATGTCCGGTTTTTCGGGATCTTCGGGATCGGGATCACCATCGTTGCCTTGATAAACGGTTCCGCTACAGTTTCTAATGGATTGAGAAGCTTCGCCATATGCTGTTGTAACTACTGATGGGTCTTTATGTACCATCCAAGGATTTTTTTCGGGTACGGGGGCATTATTGTAATATTCGCTTTCTCTGTCAAAAATTAAATTCTTTTGCATGTAAACATGACCTTTATATACAAACTTTTGAGTTTGAACCATGGAGGCTTCTTCTGTTGTGCTACCTACGATGGTACACGGGGCTCCGGAGGTAAAGTTTGTAGCCTTAATCATAGAACCATTGAAGAGTTCCTGCTTTGTGTTATTGAGAATGTTAACAGTAGGAATAGGTTTCCATTCCTTTTCACTTATTCTTCCACCAGTAAGGGAGCCGCTATCCATTACTATATGGGCAATGGTTAAGGTTGACCTAACGATGAAAGTACAATTGTTGTAAAGTTCGGATGTGTTATAAGTACCACAATTATATACATCAACTTCAATAAGATTATCGTTGATGACTAAACCGCCACCCGTAATGTTGTCGGCAGTAATTGTACCGGTGCTGTAATTAGCAATAATGGCATTCGGGTTATTGTTTGTTTTGATGGTTCCGCCAACATCCAGTTTTCCATGATTTAAAATCATGGTATTTGTAATCTCTAAACTTTCGGCTATATTGAATATGGCACCTTCTGCATTATACAGTACTCCGGAATTGTTTCTTTTAACATTTCGTACAGAGAATGTACCGAAATTCGTAACTTCAATTCTAGCTTGTCCAAAGTCAAAATCTGCAACTTCCACCTTTGCATTCTTTGCATTGTAGAGAGTTGAATGTGTGTTAAACTTCGTCTCTCCGCTGACTTTGAAGGTTCCGAAATTCTTAACAGGAGCAAAGACCTTAGCAATAAAGCTTTCAGAATCAACTGAACTGTTTTTTTGTATCTCCAGAGTGGTATTCACTCCCAATATAGGACCACCGGTAATCTTTCCACCATCTGTCACGTAGATGTCTAAGCCTTGATATTCCTTTGTTCCGGTCATGTTCCATGTACCTCTGACAATGACTGTGGCTTTGTTAGAATTCTGTTGTAAGGTAAGCAGACCTTCGTGGGTTTCTCCTTGTTTGATAACAAAAACAGAACCGGGTTTCAGTTGTGTAGTACTGCTGCCTTCAAACTCGTAGTTTTCAACCAGGCCGCTAATGTCAGTCTCCTGTTCTTCATTATATTCGCCCACAGTGATTTTATTCCATCCCATAGATCCTGTAGTGCCAAGCGTACGAGTTCCGGTGGTCGTGTAGTACAACTTACAATTTAATGTACTTCCATCTTTAGGTACATCGTATTGATAGACTGCTTTACGTTGTTTGGGGTCGGTTTGGCGGATAAAGATTTGTTCAGTGGACTTAGGAATGCTGATTTCTACTACAAAATTATTCCCTCCCTTGGCATAACCTGCGGCTATTGGAGTCGCTGTATTGTCAATTAATGGATTCGTAGTGAACACTTCTGCCAAATAGTTGTACTGCCCATTCAGTTCATCTTTAACTTCGATGTTTAACTTGACAGTTGTGATCAATGACCAGTCGAAGCCGTCGGGGGCAACAAAATCATCACCCAAAGGGTTTTCGACCGGGGCGACGGGACGAACCTTATCAGGGTCGTACACGTCATTGTCTGCGCAAGCCGTTAATAGTAAAGGCGCTGCAATGGCAGTGATTACAAAATAGCGGTTTAGAGTCTTCATGTTTTTACTCTTTAAAAATGTATATTTGATTTGTTTAATCTGCAACAAAGATAACAAATTCTTCAACTTTTTAGTTGTAAATGATGCTCCAGTGTTGTTAGATTTATCTTTTATTTGCTAAAAATACATTTTTAAGCTATTTTTTATCTTTTTTTAAGGAGTTAAAAAGTGCTATTTTGTGATTTCACCCGCAAGATCGGAATTCATACGGTAGCGAATTTCCGCTTGGTTGAGACCGTGACCAAGGAGAAACATGAGTTTGGTCACTGCACATTCGGGGGTGCTGTCATAGCCGCTGACAACGCCTGCCTGAAGAAGTTTCAATCCGGTTTCGTAGCGTCCCATTTCAACTGCGCCGCGCTGGCACTGGGTGATATTAACAATAATGATGCCACGTTCGGTAGCTTCTTTCAGTTGACGGATGAACCAGTCTTTCTGAGGGGCGTTTCCGGAACCAAAGGTTTTGAGTACGACGGCTTTCAGACCGGGGACGTGGAGAACGGAGTTGATGATGCTTTCCTGGATGCCGGGAAAGAGGGTGAGCATGACGACGTTTGTGTCGAACAAATAATGGGGTTTCATGGGGCGTGTAGGGTCGGGACGGCGGATGATGTGGGCGTCGTACTTGATGTGGATGCCTGCATGTGCCAGCGAGGGATAATTGAAGGAACGGAATGCGTTGAAGTTTTCGGCATTTATCTTGGTGGTACGGTTGCCACGCATCAACTCATTCTCGAAAAAGATGCATACTTCGGGGACAACGGGAGTACCGTCCGGATTCTTGGCAGCAGCTATCTCGATGGAGGTGATGAGGTTTTCTTTTCCATCAGTTCGCAGGGTGCCGATGGGGAGCTGGGAGCCCGTGAGAATAACAGGTTTGGCGAGGTTCTCGAGCATGAAACTGAGAGCGGAAGCGGTATAGGCCATGGTGTCGGTTCCGTGGAGGATGACAAAGCCGTCGAAGTAGTCGTAGTTGTAGTTGATTATCTTGACGATTTTTGCCCAGAGTGAAGGCTCCATGTCGGAGGAATCGATAGGGGGATCGAATTGGTAGGAGGAGATGCGGTAGTTGAAGCGTTTCAGTTCGGGGACATGCTTGAGGAGTTGGTCGAAATTAAAGTTTTCGAGCGCGCCGCTCTCGGGATTTTCTATCATACCAATGGTGCCACCGGTATAAATCAGCAATACGGATGGATAGTCATTTTTCATAAACATAATCGGGATTGGATTATTTGCGCTGCAAAGATACGAAAAATATAGTGATTAGCGATTAGTGATGAGTGATTAGTGCCATGCGGTATTTTGCGCAGCTTGCTAATCACTCATCACTAACCGTTAATCACTTATCTCAGCCCTTCTTTCAGTTGTGTAATTGCCTTTTCCGCATCTCCCTCGTTCTCGTTCAGCAGGGTGACGAAGCGGCTGCCGATGATGGCACCGGAGGAGTTGGCGCAGGCGGTGTCGAAGGTTTGCTTGTTGCTGATGCCGAAGCCGACCATGCGGGGATTGCGCAGGTTCATATCTTGTATCTTCTTGAAATAGGCTTGCTTTTGGGCATCGAAATCTTTCTGGGCACCGGTGGTGGCAGCGCTGGACACCATGTAGATGAAACCGTCGGTATGCTCGTCGATTTCGCGGATGCGGGCTTCGCTGGTTTCGGGGGTGATGAGCATGATGACACGGATGTCATAGCGGTCGGCAATGGGCTTGTAAGTTTCCTCATAATCCTTGAAGGGGAGGTCGGGGATGATGACGCCGTCGATGCCACATTCCACGCACTTCTGGCAGAAGGATTCAAAACCAAACTGCATGATGGGATTGAGATACCCCATGAAGGCGAGAGGTATGTTGACATCCTTGCGGATGTCGCGCAATTGCTCGAAGAGGAGACGCAGGGACATGCCGTTGCGGAGGGCTTGGGTGGCGGCGTTCTGGATGACGATGCCATCGGCCATAGGGTCGCTGAAAGGAATACCGATTTCAATCATGTGAACGCCATTGCGTTCGAGGGTGCGGATAACGTTGGCAGTGCCTTCCAAAGTAGGACAACCGGCACAGAAGTAGATGGACAGCAAGTTTTGAGGGCTGTCCTGGAAAAGTTTATTTATACGATTCATGATGCTTTCAATTTTTAATTTTTAATTTTCAATTCTCTCAAAAAACGTTCTATCCGCTCCACGTCTTTGATGCCCGGAGAAGTCTCGAAACGACTGTTGATGTCGATGCCGGCAAGACGTGGGTGGTGGAACTCTTTCAGGGCTTTGACGCTATAAGGGTTGATGCCACCGCTGAGCAGGAAAGGCGTGGAGTCGGTATAGCGTTGCAGGATGTTCCA